>JAFGAC010000194.1 GCA_016933835.1 Clostridiales bacterium | reverse complement strand
TGGACAACTTGGGATAGATTTCAATGCTTCGTTAGAGAAATTTTTACAATCGAATATTATTGAACCTTATGAGTATAAAATTGAAAAAGATGGGAAGTTTTTATATTATCAGCTTAGATATTCAAATATTGATGACAATAGAGTATTGGCAATTGTCCATGATATTACAGAGCAACAGATAATTAAAGAGAAAATTTCTGAACATGCAAATATTGATTTACTTACAGGAATATACAATAGAAACTATTTTGAAAAGTATATAAGCGATTTAGATGTTCATAATGAAAATTATGGGATACTGATTTGTGACATCGATTCCATGAAATTTATAAATGATACATTAGGTCATTTTGAAGGTGATCAGCATTTAAAACTTGTGGCTAATTTATTAAAAAATAATTTGCCAGAAAGCGCACTGATAGCTCGTATTGGTGGAGATGAATTTGGATGTATTCTGGATGATATAAATGTTGATAAACTTGAAGCAATTAAAATAAAAATCAAGAATGATCTGAATCAGTATGCTGAAATGAATTCATTTATTGAAACATCCATTTCAATAGGCTACTCTGTTAAAAAAGGGACTGATAATGTCAGAGAAGTATTCAAAACTGCGGACAAAGAGATGTACACAGAAAAATTAAGTCATAAATATCAATTTAAAACTGGCAATATTTCATTATTGATAAAAATGCTAGAAGAGAGAAATTTTGAAACGGGTGAGCATGCACAAAGGTTGGATCAGTACTGTGTTTCAATTGCAAGAAGGTTAAATAAAAAAGAGAATTTTATTAATAAAATTTCTTTGTTTGCCAAATTTCATGATATAGGTAAAATTGGCATAAGTGATACAATATTGCTGAAACCAGGCAAATTGACGAATGATGAATATGAAGAAATTAAGAAATTAAGAAACATACAGAAATCGGCTATAGAATCGCTAAATCAATAACAGAAATTGAGCATATTGCAGAACTGATTTACAAGCATCACGAGTGGTATAATTGTGATGGATATCCGTTTAAAATCGAAGGGGAAGACATTCCCTTAGAATGCAGAATTCTTTCTGTAGTTGATGCATATGATGCTATGACAAGTGACAGACCCTATCGAATCGCTATGACGCATGATGAAGCTGCAGATGAATTGATTAAATTTAAGAGATCGCAATTTGATCCATTAATTGTAGATGTTTTCTTAGATATTCTAAATGAAGATAAATGAAAATAAATATTCGTTAAGGGGCTGTCGGGAAATAGCCCTTAATAAAAAATAGTATGTCGTAAATGCGACATACTATTTTTTTGCAGAGAAAAAGATGGCTAAAGACAACCACCTTTTCTCCGTTATATAGTATAATATTAGCTACTTGCAGAACTCTACAAGTATTGAAAACACTCATTTTAATTTATAGAAATAGCATATTACCCTCCATTTTGGGGTATAAATAGGGTACGAACCTGTTGATAACTCATACCTCAAAAAAAAGAACGAAAGGAAGGTAATAATGCTAATTTCTGCTTCTAATCAGGTTTCCCTGTTTGATCTTGACGCTGAGCTTCACGAACTGACAGCTAACAAATCAGATCAACTTTTTTCTCTTTTTAATCAATTTACAAATATGGATGATATCATCCCAGCATCTTTCTATAACGCTTACTACTCTGATGTTGGTAAAAACAGAGATTTTCCACTTGATGGTATGCACAAAGCACTTGTATTTTACAATCTGCTTGGTCTACCTACTGTTTCTACTCTCATTTTTATCATCAGTATTTCAAGTGATTTTAGAAAATTTCTTGGCTTCCCCAGAGCGCCTCATCCATCTCAGTTTTCCAGGTTTAAGTCCCTCTTTTATGACGAGATTCTCGAAATGTTTCATCATCTTGTAGATTTCACATCCACTTTTGCAATTGATGCGGATGAGGAACTTGCAAAGATTCTGATTACTGATACGACCGGGTTCGAGCTTTATGTTAAAGAAAACAACCCGAAATTCTATCAAGCTATGCTTAAAACTGTTAAAACTTACGCTAAATCTCAAAAGTACGATAAGTCTTTTGACGTAGAAAAGTATGCACAGTCTAAGATGCCAAAACAAAGTGTTTCTAACCCAGACGCTAAACTGACATATCTCAATGGTCATTTCGGCTACTATCAAAAGGTCATTCTTTCTACCAATGGGTTTGGACTCATTCGGGATATCAATTTCTATAATGCTGATAACATCCTTGAACTTGATCTTTCTCCTCAAGAAACAAAAGATTTATATGATGCTAAATCACTTATTCCATCGCTTGAGACTTTTTTCGATTTGCATCCAAAAGCTAACTTTAACTACTTTCTTGGTGACTCTGGATTTGATGCGGTTGACAATTACGCTTACCTCAACGGAAAAAATATCATCCCTATCATCAATCTTAATTCAAGAAATACGTCGACACTTCCGGAGCCTTTATTCACCGAAGACGGCGTTCCAACTTGTCCTAACAATCCACATTTACCAATGACTTACGTTGGTATTATTAAAGGTAAGAACAGGGCTGATCGAGCTCAGTATGTTTGTCCCAGAAGAACGATCACAATGACCGACCGGACAAAGTCCATACTGCTTGACTGCGAGCATCCTTGTACGGATTCTCCTTATGGTCGTATCAAAAACATCACGGTTCATCACAACTACCGCTTCAATGATGCAATGCCTCGAAGTAGCGTTGAATGGATGAGCCTTTATAAAATAAGAACCGTTTGTGAAAGAACAATTGCTCAACTCAAATCTTTTATGCAGATCAACATTTCTAAAATCAATAAAACGTTAACCTTGAAATCCAATATCTTACTAGCAGGTATTACACAATTGATTGCATTTATTATTCTTCATAAAAGTTAACCTTCAAATGGAAGCTTAGCTATAAAAGCAATGATTGCATAGCTTAACTTATTACAAAATTAAGTAAGCTTTTATTTTCTTGCGTTTTTTTTTGATAATTTTCCGGATTTTTCAATTTTGCTTGTGCATAACTTTGGTTTTTGTTTCGCAACTATCTAATAGTATAATATAACTACCGTATGAATACTTATTATAACGAATTTTTCGAAAAAGGACAACAAAAAATTTATTTTGATCTTTATCAGATAGGATTACCGTCAGACGATCCAGTCTATACCCTTAATAAAGTCTTGGAGGAATTAGATTATTCTAGATTAGTTGCTAGATATAACAACAAGGGAAGAAAAGGCTATAATCCTGTTATGATGTTCGCAGTACTCACTTATGCTAATATGAGAGGAGTTAAAGCGATTGATCGAATTGTTGAATTATGTGAACGTGATATTGCCTTTATCTGGCTCACAAAAGGACAAAAGCCAAAACGTGATGCCTTTTATGAGTTTATTAATAATAAGCTCTGTGACGAAGTTTTAGATGACCTTCACTATCAATTTATACGCCGACTTCAAAAGGAAGAACTGATCACGCTAGAAGCTTTATTTATTGACGGAACCAAGATTGAAGCCAATGCTAATCGCTATACATTTGTTTGGCGAGGAACCATTAATTATCATTTAATCGGTTTATTAGATGGTATTGATAGTCTTTATAATCGATACAATGAATTTATAAAAGCCAATGGTTATCATATCAAATATAAACTGCCAGAAGAACAAATGTTTATCATCGAAGGAATGGATCGCGTAAGAGAGGTCATAGAAAAGAATAGAGAACGAAAGTTAACTAAGCATAAAAAACTTTCTAATAATAGTATTATCGAGATCGATCATTGCTCACCTATGGAGTTATTAAACTTACAAGTTCAACTAACGAAAATTGCTAAAGGCGAAGATATCCTCTTTGTTAATGATAAAGGACATAAGAAATCAGACCTTCAGAAATTATATGAAGAGATTGAAGAATATGGCCAGCGATTGATGAAGTATAAAAACTGTTTTGAAATCATGGGAACCGATAGGCACAGTTATTCAAAGACAGATATAACAGCCACTTTTATGCGAATGAAAGACGACCATATGCAAAATGGCCAACTAAAACCAGCCTATAATGTACAGATAGCCGTTGAAAATTACTTTATTATCCACAGCTATATCAGCAATGATCGAACTGACTACAATACATTAATACCTGTATTAGATAAACATAAAATGGCACTTGGCGTATATCCAAAGGAAGTGACTGCAGACAGTGGCTATAGCAGTGAAAAGAACTTAATCTTTCTGAAAGAAAAACAAATAAAAAGTTATATCAAACTCCAAACTCATGAAACAATGAAAACAAGAGCTTATCAAGAAGATATCGGCAAATACTACAACATGTCTACTGTAATTCATGAAGACGAACATTATTATCAATGCCATGACGGTAGACAATTAGAACATATACGAACCGAAGTTAGCACGAAAGAGGGCTTTGAAAGAACATTTGAAGTCTACGGATGTAAAGATTGCAGTGGATGTAAACACAAGGCCCGATGCTTTTATAAATATGATGAAGACAAAGATGCTGATAAAAATAAAGTGATGAAGATCAATGAACGTTGGGAATCGCTAAAAGCTGAATCTAATGAAAATATCCACAGTGAACAAGGCATAATAAACAGGCAGATTCGCTCGATTCAGACAGAAGGTCACTTTGGTGATATCAAAGAGAATGATAAGTTTAGACGATTCAATTATCGTTCTTCTAAGAAGGTCTATAAAGAGTTTATGCTTTATGCAATAGGTCGAAACATAAATAAATATCACCGATTTTTATATGGTGAAATCAAGAAATTCGAAGGAAAAACCGAAGAGATAGCAGCTTAAGAAAAAAGTTGCCACCTAAAGGTTGATACCTTTATTTAGTGCACCTAAAAATAAAGTTTGAACATATGATACTGAAAAATAAAGAAAAACCCACAAAAATAGTTGGCGCTCTAAAGCCTAAATTTTGGGTTCTACCTATTTCTTTTTTTCTGGGGCAAAATTAACTATTATCCGACAGCCCCTTTGTGTCGGCATTATTTCATTGGGTATAAATTTATGAAATGGAAAGGAAATGATTATGAAAAAATTAGAAATTGACGATTATGATTTATTAAAATCTTATTATGAAAAATTTAGAATTGAAGCTTCGGAAATATCTTTTACCAATCTTTTTATGTGGAGAAATAAATACAATTTTCATTTTGAAATTCAAGATGAATTTTTATGGATATTGAATGTGAAAAACGCCGAGACAATTTATTTCTCTCAACCTATAGGAGATTATTCGAATGATGAGAAGCTTCTTAATTCCATTGAAAATATGAAATCAAAGTATAAGGGGATGATAATTAAGAAAACGGATAAAAGATTGATTGATTTATTGAGTGAAAATAGAATTGATTTTACATATAATGAAGACAGAGATTCTTTCGGTTATATTTACAATTTTGATGATTTGAAAAATCTTCCGGGTAAAGATTTTCATAAGAAGAAAACCCATGTCAATAAATTTATGAAGTCATACGATCATTGGAATTATGAAGAATTAAGTGAAGAAAATATCACTGAAGCATATGAAATGAGTGAAGAGTGGTTTAAATTGCATGATGTTGAAAATGAACCAGACTTTATTGCTGAGAGAGATGCGGTAAGAGATGGTCTGAAATTTTTTAAAAAACTCAGTTATACAGGAGGACTCATACGAGTTGATGAGCAAGTGGTGGCGCTTACTATGGGTGAAAAATTGAATGATGAAACAATTGTTATTCACATTGAAAAGGCATATACTGATTTTCCGTGTCTTTACAATATTATTAATCAACAATATCTATTGAATCAAAGTTATGGATATATGTATGTTAATAGAGAACAAGATTTGGGATTGGAGGGGCTTAGAAGAGCAAAATTATCATATCGACCAATAAAATTTATTGAGAAGTATATTGTAAGATTATAGATTTGAGAATATTCTTAAAAGAAAAATGAGATTTTAAAAGATTTCCTCTTTCTTTTTTTTGTTTTACAAATATATTTATTCTAAGAGATGTGTTAGAATATTATTGATTTTGAAAGGAGCTATTAAATGGAAAAAAATAGATTAAAAGGCAATATGATATTAATGACAACGGCGATTATCTGGGGGGCGGCTTTTGTTGCTCAACGTGTAGGTGCCCAAACCATGGGAAGCTTCTCATTCAATAGTCTTCGTTTTTTACTTGGCAGTCTTGTTTTAATTCCTTTAATGATACGTTTTCATAATAAAAAATATGGAAAATCATTGAAAACGGAATTAAAAAAGACAATAATTCCAGGTGTGATTTTAGGAAGTGTATTATTCATTGCAGCATCTCTTCAGCAAATCGGAATTGCATATACTACTGCCGGAAAAGCTGCATTTATAACAGGCATGTATATTATATTCGTACCGCTTGCGGGAGTGTTTTTCAAACATAAATTAACAGTTCAAACACTTTTGAGCAGCTTAGTGGCTTTATTCGGATTATATTTTTTAACGATTAACAAGAGTTCATCAGTTAATATTGGTGACATGTATCAGCTGATAGGCGCATTTTTTTGGACAATCCATATATTATTGATTGATCGTTTTGTCACAAATTATGACGCTATCAAATTATCAGTCATTCAATTTTTAACATGCTCATTTTTTAGTGCAATTGTTGCTTTATTTATTGAATCCACAACAGTCAATATGATATTTGAAACGATTGTTCCGATTCTTTATGGAGGTATTTTATCGGTTGGAGTTGCGTATACATTGCAGATTGTGGGCCAAAGGCATGCAAGACCTTCGCATGCTGCGATAATATTAAGTTTTGAGGCGGTTTTCGGTGCATTGGCAGGTGTTTTACTGCTCAATGAAATGCTGTCTAATAGAGGTATATTAGGTATGTCTTTAATGTTCACAGGCATGATTTTATCACAGATGAATTTTACTAAAAAGGATAAGCGTACTTCATAATTTTCCAAATAAGGTGGTAATGATATGAATCAGTTTGAGATAGTGAAGAAATGCATTGGATGCCATGCATGTACAAGAATAGCGGAAGATAATTTCATAATGAGTAACGGAGAAGCAATTATTTTTTCGCAACCTAAAACTGATTATGAATATGAAGAATGTATCAATGCTATGAAAGCGTGCCCGATTCAGGCAATAAAAAAGATATAAAATCAGTTTGATCTGATTTTATATCTTTTTTTTTATATTAAAATTAGAAATACTTATTAATAGAATTTTTCTGCTTCAATAACTAGCTCATCAATAACTTCTTTAACTGTAGAAATTCGATCAATTCGATAAGCATTTGCGCCTGCAAAAGCATAACCTGAATTGAAATTACCTTTTTCAGCATTGATCAATGCATTGGCAATACAGTAGGGAGCTTCGCTGGGAACACAAGGTCTCAGACAATTTGCAAAACAACTAATCGGTTTTTTATTGCCAGCTTCCACTTCATCTAAAAATTTATTCCCTATAGCTCTTCCTGGCATGCCCACAGGCGATTGAATAACCCTTATATCATCTTTTTTAGCATCGACAAAGGCTTGTTTGAATGCATCAGAAGCATCACACTCTTCTGTAGCGACAAATCTTGATCCAATTTGAACTCCGGAAGCACCTAACTTCAGAAGGTTGGCAATCTGTTCCCCTTTATAGATACCGCCACCTGCGATGACAGGAATTAGTTTTTTGTATTTCTCTTGAAAGGGTTTAATGACTTCTAGTACTTCAACAAGAATATCTTCAAGTGTTATTTTTCCTTCGAGTAATACCTCTTTTGAATATCCAAGATGTCCACCTGCGAGTGGCCCTTCTACGACGATGGCATCGGGAATCATATTGAATTTTTTATCCCAATTCTTGCAGATGATATTTGCAGATCTAGCTGAAGAAACAATTGGAGCAATTTTTGTCTGAGAACCCATTGTCAATTTTGGCAATGACAAAGGCAGACCTGCACCTGAAAATATGATATCAGCTTTGGCTTGCACGGCTGTTTTTACATATTCTTCAAAATTGTTCACAGCAACCATGATATTGACGCCTATTATGCCGTCATTTGAGATTTTCTTTGCTTCTTGAATATGTTTTTTTAATGCTCTTAAATTTGCTTCGATTTTATTTTTGTAATAGTCAGGTTCCTTAAAACCAATCTCTACACCTGAAATCACGCCGATTCCACCGTTGAGAGATACATTTCCGGCCAGTGAAGATAAAGATATGCCCACACCCATGCCACCCTGTACAATAGGGTATTTGGTGATTAAGTTCCCTATTTTCAATTGAGGTAAATTCATAATATTCCTCCAAACTAAATATTAGTACCAGATATTAATACTTGATAATATTATATATCATATTATGAATGAATGGAAGGGAAATGAGCAATGTTAGCAATTTTCAATTGAGTATATAGCTCTAATTGGTTATGATGTACATATATGAATATGATGAGGGAGATGTTGATTATGAACATAAAGAATAAAAATGCAGAAAAATTTACTTTAGCAGAAGGAATTGAAAGTAAAATATTAGGTTATGGCGGGAATATGATGGTTGTCGAAAATAGTTTTGAGGAAGGTGCAATTGCTCCTATTCACAATCATATCCATGAACAGACTGCCTATATCGTGAAAGGAAAATTCGAATTTACAATTAATGAAGAAAAGATAATATTTGAACAAGGAGACAGCTTCTATGTTGGGCCTAATGTTTCTCATGGTTGTGTCTGTCTTGAAAAAGGGATTGTAGTTGATAATTTCTCACCAATCAGAGAAGATTTCTTGGAGAAAGTTAAAAAATAAAATAATTGATAGGAGAATAATGATGAGAAAATTGAATGATATCTCATATAGTCAATTGTTTGATTCGATGAGTGAATCTTTTGTTCTTCACAAAATGCTCTATGATGATGATGGAAACCCTGTAGATTATGTTTTTCTTGATGTAAATCTGGCATATGAGATTTTAACGGGGATGTCAAAAGAAAAGTGGATTGGGAAGAAAGTGAGTGAAATCAATTTAGACCGAGATGATTATTGGTTGGATATGTATAGTGATGTCGCTAAGTATGGCAAGAGTGTTCGCTTTGAAAAATACATGAAATATTTCAATAAATATTTATTGATAAATGCATTTAGTCCTGAAAAAGATTATTTTGCAGTAACGGTTATTGACATCACGGAACAAAAGATAAATGAAAAAAACCTTCGAGATGAGAAAGAAAAATTCAAATCAATTTTTGAATACGCACCTGATGGAATTTGCAATGTCTCTTTAGAAGGAAAATTTATGAGTTTAAATCCTAAAATGAGTGAGATTTTGGGGTATTCAGATTCCGAACTGATCAATATGACTTATAAAGATGTCACGGCAGATGAAGATATGGATGAATCAAGTAAGTATATGTCTGCACTAATTGAAGGCGAAATCAAGCAAGTAGACTTGGAAAAGAGATTCATCAGAAAAAGTGGAGAAAAAATTTGGGGAAGGGCTTCTGTATCTTTGGTTAAAGATTCAAAAGGAATGCCATATTATTTCAGTGTAATCCTATCAGATATTACTGAAAGAAAGAACATGGAACTTCTACTGAAAAGAAGTGAAGAACGATTAAAAAGAGCACAGGAAATAGCCATGGTAGGCGATTGGGAACTGGACTTGGAAGCCAGGAGGATATGGGGTTCTGATGAATCTTTCAAAATCTATGGTTTGGAAAATATAGACAATAACATTCCTTATTTCAGTGTACGAGACATGGTGGTTGATGAAGACAGAAGCAAATTGAATGATGTTTTGGATGATGCTTTAAAGGGAATTCGAGATTATGATATTGAATTTAAGATTAAGAAGTCGAACAGTCAGGATATTTCAATCATACATTCTCAAGCTGTCGTTCTAAGAGATGAAAATGGTAAACCTGTAAGGGTGAATGGTATTGTAGAAGATATCACACAAAGAAAAACTTATGAAGAAGCTTTGAAAAAATCTGCGTTGATGTTGAAGGCTAGTATTGAGAGTCCTAAGGAGACAATGGTCTCTTCCGTTGACTGTGCGTACAAGTACTTGTTTTTCAATAAGGCGCACGAAAGTATGATGAGTCATACTTATGGGAAAAAAATTGAAGTTGGTGATAAGGTTCTTGAGAAGATTCCATTTGAAGCAGATAGAATATGCGTAGAAGAAAATTTTAGCCAGGCGATGGCTGGGATTTCTCATGCTACAATCCAAAGTTATGGTGAACAGAATCAATATTATTTTGAAACTTTTTATAATCCTATTTATGATGAGGACGAGAAAATAATTGGAGCGACTGCATTTGCAAGAAATATTACGGACAGAATTGAAAGTGAAAACAAGATTAAATATCTAAGTTATCATGATGTTCTCACTGGGCTATATAATCGTACTTTTTATTTAGAAGAATTAAATCGACTAGATACCCCAAGGCAATTGCCTATTTCCATCATAAACGCTGATATCAATGGATTGAAATTAATAAATGATATGTTTGGACATACTAAAGGGGATGAATTGATTCAATCTATAGGGAATGCAATTAAAAACGCTTGTCGCAAAGAAGATATTGTTGCAAGGCTTGGAGGAGATGAATTCAGCATTATACTGCCAAATACAGATCATGATACTGCTGAAAAAATCTGCAAGAGAATATATGAGATGTGTGAAAAATTGGAAGATGAATCAGGCTCAATGATATTCAAGAAAAGTTTGTCTGTTGGTTGTGACACAAAAATAGATGAAAGTGAATCGCTAGTTGAGATATCAAATAAAGCTGAAGAAATGATGTATAAACATAAATTGTTGGAACGAAATAGCATGCATCATTCTATTATTTCATCGATTCAAACTACTTTACATGAAAAAAGTCATGAAACAAAAGAGCATGCAGATCGTTTGGTGATCATGTCAAAAAAAATCGGAAAAATGATGCACTTAGATCATTCTCAACTTAAGGATCTAGAACTTCTTGCTACTTTGCATGATATTGGCAAGATGGGTATAAGTGATGCGATATTATTGAAACCTGGAAAGTTGAATGAGGTAGAGTGGGTTGAAATGAAAAAGCATCCTGAGATTGGATATAGAATCGCTCAGGCTTCACCAGAGCTTATTTCGATTAGTGAATACATTCTTTGTCATCATGAAAAATTCGATGGTACTGGTTATCCTCAAGGATTGAAAGGAAATAAAATACCTCTGCTCTCAAGAATAATTGCAGTTGTTGATTCATATGATGCCATGACGAGTAATAGAACTTATCAAGAGGCAAAGTCAAAAGAAGAAGCAATAATAGAATTGGTTAAATGCAGCGGTACACAATTTGATCCTGAAATTGTTGAAAATTTCATAAAAATCATCAAAAAAGGACAATTGGTTATAAAATATGATAAAATTTGAAAATTGCGTATTTTTTCGCCAAAAATTATAGTGAATAATTGTAATTTAAAGTATAATTAATTAGAAAAAATAATTTTAAGGAGGATCATATGAATAGAAAAATAATTTCATTATTTCTTGTTATGGTTTTAGTTCTTGTTTCTTTGGTAGGTTGTGCAAGTGCACCTGCAGCTGAAGTTGAAGAAGATACTACAACTGTCGAAGAGGTTCCAGAAGGAGAAACTGTACCTGAAGCAATTGACACATCAGATATGCAATTGACAATTTATGCGGGTATGTTTGAAGAACATGCTGCAAAAGCGGTACAACAGTTTGAAGAAGAAACAGGTATTAAAACTGAGTTTGTAAGAATGAGCAGTGGAGAAACTTTAGCAAGAATTAGAGCTGAAAAAGATAATATGACAGCTTCAGTTTGGTATGGTGGACCTGCGGATGCATTTATAGCTGCAAAAGCTGAAGGTTTAGTAGTTCCTTATATTTCTCCAGAATCTTTGGATATCGATGCGCAATTTAAAGATCCTGAAGGCTATTGGACTGGTATTTATGTAGGATACCTTGGATTTGTTGGAAATCAAGAATGGTTAGATGCAAATGGTTTGGAAATGCCTCAATCGTGGGCAGATTTATTAAAACCAGAATTTAAGAATGAATTTGTCACAGCTCATCCTGGTTCTTCAGGAACAGCGTACACAATGCTAGCAACAGTTCTTCAATTAATGGGAGAAGAAGAAGGCTATGCATACATGCAAAAATTAAATGAGCAAGTTAGACAATATACTAAATCAGGTACTGCTCCTGGCAGAATGATTGGTATGGGAGAAGCAGGAATAGGTGTTACTTTTTTACATGACGCTATTAAATATAAAGAAGAAGGATATAAAGACATAGTAATTTCTGCTCCGTCTGAAGGAACTGGATACGAAATAGGTGCAGTTGCAATTTTAGCAAACGGACCAGACCAAGAAGCTGCAAAAATGTTTGTTGACTGGGCACTTACTAAAGAAGCACAAGAACTTGGACAAACAGTGGGATCTTATCAGTTCCATACAAAACCTGGTGCTGAAAACCCTGAACAAGCAAAACCAATTGAAGGCACAAAGTTAATCGATTATGATTTTGTTTGGGCTGGAAATAATAGAACTGCAAATGTAGAAAAGTTTTTAGAAATGACTAAAACAACAATACCTACAGAGTAGAAAAAAAATCCATAGGAAATTTCCTATGGATTTTATATAGGAGTGAGTGTAAGATGAAAAAAAATAAAATCACTTTTAAAGCACGATGGCATCACTTTAAGCAGAAATTAACTAAAACCACTCGTGATCCTATAATGATGATGACGATATTATTTGTAATTACAGCACTTTCATTATTTATTATATATCCATTGTATAAAATTCTTAGAGAGAGTTTTATGCTTCAAGGAAATTTTACATTAACACATTATGAAAAAGCGTTTACGTTACCGAGTAATCTAGAAATTTTAAGGAATACGATAGTATTAGGCTTCACAGTTGCAATTATATCGACTATTATTGGATTTATTTTTGCTTATTCAAATGCTTATTTAAAATTACCTAATAAGAAAATTTTCAATGCAATTGCAATCTTACCAATTGTTTCACCTCCATTTGTTATTGCACTTTCTACAATTTTGTTGTTTGGAAGAAAAGGATTAATAACTAACGGTTTATTGGGGTGGACAAATACAAATGTATATGGGTTTAAAGGCTTAGTTTTTGTACAGGTCTTGACATTTTTCCCAATTGCATTTCTTTTGCTTGTTGGGCTATTGCAGAAGATCGATCCTTCAGTTGAGGAAGCGGCAAGAGATTTGGGTGCTTCAAGGTGGAATGTATTTAAGACTATAACACTTCCACTTATGGTACCTGGTCTTGCAAATGCATTTCTTCTTGTTTTTATTCAAACTGTTGCAGATTTTGGGAATCCAATGGTGATTGGAGGTAATTATACTACATTAGCTGTTCAAGTGTATCTCCAAGGTATTGGAAATTATGATATCGGCGGGGGAACTGTACTAGCAGTGATTCTTTTGATGATATCAATATCTTTGTTTATGATTCAAAAATATTTTGTAGGAAAGAAATCATATATTACAGTAACAGGGAAAGTATCTCGTGCGAGAGAACTTATAACAGATAAGCATATAATCAGGCCAATTTATTATTTTAACTTATTCATTACTTTTTTAGTTGGTTTAGTATATGCACTTGTTCCATTGGGGTCGTTTGTAAAACTTTGGGGGATTGATTATTCCCTTTCATTAAGTCATTATAAATATGTTTTTGATGTTGGATTAGAACCTATAAAAGATACTACAATGCTGGCGTTGATTTCAACTCCTATTACTGGTATTCTTGCAATGATTATTGCTTTTCTAGTTGTAAGAAGGGAATTTATAGGTAAGAATTTTATTGAATTCACTTCGATGTTATCAATCGCTATTCCAGGAACTGTTATTGGATTAGGTTATGTAATTACATACAATCAAAAACCGTTAGTTTTGACAGGAACAGGGATAATTCTTGTAATCGCATTTATTATGAGAACAATGCCCGTAGGTATACGATCTGGTATTGCATCACTACAACAGATTGATCCTTCTATTGAAGAAGCAGCACATGATTTAGGTGCATCAAGTGCGAAAGTATTTACTTCAGTGACATTGCCTATGATAAGACCAGCTTTTTTCAGTGGATTAGTTACAGGTTTTGTTCGGAGTATGACATTAGTCAGTACAGTCATATTTTTAGTATCAGCAAAATACAATATGTTGACCGTTGCGATATTATCTCAAGTTGATGTGGGTAGAATTGGTGTTGCTTCGGCCTATTCAACAATTTTGATATTGATTGTTACAGTAGCTATTTGGATTATGAAGATGCTGCTTTCTAGACTAGGAGCAAGTCAAGGTGATTTTGAAATTTAGGAGGGCAATATGAAAGAAGCGAAAGGTGTCGTATTAAAAAATCTTACGAAAAAATTTCTGACTCAGGATGGGAAAGAAGTTGTTGCTGTAGATAATATAAATTTAGAGGTTAATCCAGGAGAGTTCATTACTCTTTTAGGACCTTCTGGCTGTGGGAAAACAACAACTCTAAGAATGATTGCAGGATTTGAAACACCCTCAAGTGGTGAAATTTTAATAGGAAATCAGATTGTTGATAATTTAACACCAGATAAGAGAGACACAGCATTAGTGTTTCAAAATTATGCATTATTTCCACATATGGATGTTTACAATAATGTTGCATATGGATTAAAAATACAAAAAAAATCAAAGAGTGAGGTAAGTGAAAGAGTTAATAAAATTTTAGATTTAATGAAAATGGAAGACATGATTTATAGAGTGCCTTCACAAATGTCAGGTGGTCAGCAGCAAAGAGTTTCTTTAGCCAGAGCACTTGTTATGGAACCGGGAGTTTTATTGTTCGATGAGCCTTTATCAAATTTAGATGCTAAACTTAGATTGCATATGAGATATGAAATTAGAAAAATTCAGCAGAAAGTAGGGATCACCTCTATTTATGTAACGCATGATCAAGAAGAAGCAATGAGTTTATCAGATAAAGTTGTTGTTATGAATAAAGGAATCATTGAGCAAATAGGAACACCACAAGAGATTTATCAGAAGCCTATTAATGAATTTGTTGCAAATTTTATTGGTGCAGCAAATATATTAGATGCTGAAATTATAGAATATAATGAAGGTATTGTAAAAATAAATATTTATGATAAAGAATATACCGTGAATGTTGATAAAGTGTATGAAGCAAGGCAGAAAGTTAGAATCTTGGTACGCCCAGAAGGGATAACTATTGATAAAGATGATTTTGACGCTTTGGTGACCAAAAGTGTTTACATGGGTGACAATCAAGAATATGAGGTTGATTTTAATGGTAAAATAGTACAGATTAATAACCATAATCCATTCGGCAAGAAAACATATAAAGAAAATGAAATTTTAAAATTTGGATTTGATGAAAGATCGATTCATATTTTTTAAGACAGCCTAGGCTGTCTTTTTTTATAATTATTCATAATTAAATTCAACAATTAAAAATGTTCCAACTCCTTTAAAATTAAGCGACGATTCCTGACAGGATAGACCACTTTCGTTAGTAATAAATAATTTGTCGTTGATTTTTAGTTCTCCATCAATAATAAAAAAATACATGAATTCTGAATGATGTTTTAAAATAATATTATCAGTAGTAGAATATTTTTTAACAGTATAATAATCAGACTCAAATGATTCAAAAGAATCAATTATAATTCCTTTTTGTGAAATGTCTATAGATTCCAATCCTTTTTCAATATCAAGATTGCGACCGCGATTCCAATCGTATAAGCGATAAGTAATATCACTATTTTGTTGTATTTCCAACAGTTTCAAATTTCCAAGAATGCTGTGAATTGTACCAGAAGGTATATGGATGAAGTTGTTTTTTGAAGGAATATATCTTCCGCATAATCTTTCAATGGTGCCATTATTTAAAGAATTGACAATATGTTGATTATCAGTTAAAGGTTTAAAATTAAGTAAAATTTCAGAATCAGCCTGATTCTCCAGAATAAACCATGACTCCGTCTTTCCATTTAAATAACCATGACTTTTAGCAGTTGAATCATTTGGATGAACTTGAATAGAAAGTTTGTCGGTAACTTCAATTAATTTTATGAGCACAGGGAGTTCTTCATGAAAAACAGTGTTGATATTTACCAGACCGTTTTCGGTTTCAATAGATGAAGTAATAGAAGGATTTGATGAAAGCAACCAATTTTCGCTTCCCCATAGTGTCTTTTTTAAATATCCATGTAATTTATATATTGCCATTTGATCACCGTCCTATATTTATTGTATAAAAAACAAAATAACAAATAAAGGATTAAAATCTCAAATGTTATACTTGTATGAATAAAATATAAAACAGTAGACATAAAAGAGAATTAATATCAAAGATATCAATTCTCTTTTATGTCTTTCATGGATTAACTTACAAGTTTCTTTTCGTAAAATCCATTGTCTGTATATTTAAAATCCATTTTCAACAAGTAACGCTGATGCTTTTCTGTTTTTGCTTCAGCAATAAAAGTATTGAAACCCTGATTTAAGAAATAGTCTTTATTTTGCTCATAAATGAATTTTCCTATTTTGAAGTCACGATATGCTGGAATTGCAAAGTCTAATATTACTTCCAATGTTGTATCGTCGATTTTTTCAGCTAAATATACACCGGCTGGGACCATGTCTCTTAAGATATAGAGGCCAATCGTATTATCATCAAATATAAAATTCTTTTCATCGAATTGTTCAATCAAATCATCTTTGTAGAATTTAATCAGATAATTAAAATATTTTGATTCTTTCGAAATAGAAAGAATTTGAAAATACTCCTTTGAATTGTATATTTTTATAAGATACATGATATTTACTGCAGCAATACCTAAATTCATGAAGGTAACGGGTAGAGATCCGATAAAATATCCATATACAGCAAACATCAATGAACCAATCAAATTGATCCATCTCAATTTTATGATAGAACTCATGACAATTGAAATTAAAACTATAAATGATGCCATATAGCCAAACCATTCTAAATAATTGATTAACATAATTTTTCCTCCTTTGAAGCACATCATTCAGTATAACAAAAATAAAAACAATTGCAATAAAAAATTGTATTTACTTATTATAATGACTGATTGTATAAAACGCTGTTTATTTGGGATGGACTAGGGTAAATTAATCTAAATAAAGTATTCAGTATAAATTTATAATGGAGCTTATTTTAAAATCATTAAATTAAATTTGGAATATTTTGAATATTTGGTTTATTTAAGTTAAAATGTATTTAAGAAACAACTTTTAATTATATTTTTTGAATATGATTAAAAAATGATGTGTAAATAAAGAGGAGGTCATCAGTTAAAAGTGATAACTCTTTATAGATAAATTAGGGGGGGAAATTATGAAAAAATTGTTGGTATTATTATTGTTATTGACACTTGTTGTGTCTATAGCGGGTTGTGCTCCCAAAGAAGAAGTGACAGGTGATATTGAGACAGAAACTCCAGTTGAAGAAGTTGTCAATAACACGCCACTTGTTGTTGGATACTCAGCTTTCAGTGAGAAATTCAGTCCATTCTTTGCGTCTACTGCTTATGATATAGACGCTTCAACATTAACACAAGTAAATCTTTTAAAAACAGATCGATCAGGAGGTATTATTTATAATTCTATTGAAGGTGAAACTGTTGCCTACAATGGAGTTGATTATTTTTATAACGGTATTTCTGATATCAAAGTTGATTATGATGAAACATCAGATATTACTACATATAACATTAAAATTAGAGATGATGTAAAATTCAGTGATGGTGAAACTGTAGATGCTGATGATATTATTTTCTCATATTATGTACTATCTGATCCTACTTATACAGGATCATCTACATTGTATTCATATGACATTCTAGGAATGACTAATTACCGCATGAATAATTCTATGGCTGAAGTGCTTTCAGTTTCTGCTGAAGAACTTGCAGCTGAACTGGATAATCCAGGGGAAGATTCACAAGCTTTCATAGAAGGCTTTGTATCTGACGTTTTAGTTTCAGAGTTAGATTGGGTTAAGAGTCTTTATGGTGATGATGGATGGGCAAGTTATACAGAAATGCATCCTATTCCTAAGGATTTATATGCAATGTTCTATAACTTAGATGAAAATTATGATTCATATACAGTTGAAGATGAAACACAAGTATTAAATGATATTTTAGCACAGTATGGTTCTGATTGGAAAATGTTAAGTGTAAATTACGGCGGAAGTGAAAGTTATTTCCAACCTGATATTGAAGGTGGCGTTGGAGAAATTTTATTATCAAATAAATTGGCTTCTTCAGAAGGTCTTGAAGTACCTGCAATTGAAGGTATAAAAAAGCTGAGCCAGACAGAAGTTGAAGTTAAAGTAAGAGGTTTTGAAGCACCTGCTGTATACAGTATTTGTGGAATAGATGTTGCTCCTATGCATTATTATGGTGATGCAACAATGTATGATTATGATAATAATATGTTTGGTTTCACTCGTGGAGATCTTTCTATTGTTGAATCTAAAACATCACAACCAATGGGTGCAGGACCTTATAAATTTATAAAATATGAAGACAAAATTGTATATTATGAAGCAAATGAGAATTATTATAAAGGAGAACCAGAAACAAAATACTTACAATTGAAAGAAACGACAGATGGTGAAATGATTGCCGGTGTTGGAACAGGTGAAATAGATATTGCCAATCCATCAGGATCTGTTGCGAAATTTGAAGAATTGAAAGCATTCAATTCAAATAATGAAACAGTTGGAGATGTTATTACTGCTAGTTCAGTTAATAATCTGGGTTATGGTTATATTGGAATCAACGCAGTGAATGTAAATGTAGCGGGGGATATCAGTTCTGAAGCCAGTAAGAATCTTCGAAAAGCATTTGCGACAATTTATGCTGTTTACAGAGATGTATCAATTGACAGTTATTATGGTGATGCTGCAATGGTTATTAATTACCCTATTTCAAATACTTCATGGGCAGCTCCTCAAAAAGCGGATGCAGGATATGAAATTGCATTTTCGAAAGATGTAGATGGAAATCCTATATATACATCGGACATGATAGCAGATGATAAATACGCAGCTGCACTTGAAGCTGCAAAAGGTTTCTTTATCGCCGCAGGTTATACATTTGATGAAACAACAGGCATGTTTACAGCTGCTCCTGAAGGAGCAAGTCTTGAGTATGAAGTAATTGTACCAGGAGATGGTACAGGAGAGCATCCTGCATTTGCAATGTTGACTGATTCGCGAGAAGCATTGGCTAAATTGGGAATTACTTTGACAATTAATGATCCATCAGATACAAACGTACTTTGGGATTCAATAGATTCAAATACACATGTAATGTGGACTGCAGCTTGGGGATCTACATTAGATCCTGATATGTATCAGGTATACCATAGTTCAAACGGCATCGGCTTAGGTGGAACTGACAGCAATAGCTACAATATTGCAGATCCAGAACTTGATAAGTTGATTATGGATGCAAGACAAAGTTCAGATCAATCATTTAGAAAAGCGACATATAAACAAGCTCTAGATATTATTTTAGATTGGGGCGTAGAAGTTCCTAACTATCAGAGACAAAATCTTGTTATATTCAGTACTGAAAGAGTAAATATGAGCACTGTTACACCTGATATCACTACTTATTGGGTATGGATGAATGACATCGAACTTATAAAGATGAACTAAAATATAAAGGTTTAAATGAACCCGCATTTTAGCGGGTTCATTTAATTTTATTGAGAAGAGGTGGAATATGAGACGATATGTGCTCAAAAGGCTTGCAATTACAGTAGCTTTGTTGTTCGTTGTATCTTTAATAATTTATACAATCATGAGAAGTATTCCTACATCTTATGTTGAAAATCAAGCAAGAATGCTTTCTCAACTACCAGGGGCAAAGAGTTATTCAGAATGGCTTGCACAATTGAATGCGAACTATGGAATGGATAAAGGGATTTTACTTGGTTATATGCAATGGTTCAAAAGTGCTATAAAGGGAGATTTTGGCGATTCTTGGCAATTCAATATACCGGTTATTCAAAAGTTTTCTCAAGTTATTTGGTACTCTTTCATATTAGGAGCAATTTCGTTTATACTTGAAATAATAATCGCTATTCCTCTTGGAATTTTAGCGGCAAGAAAGCAGTATAGCAGAACAGATTATTCAATAACTGTCATAGCGTTGTTGGGCATTTCATTGCCTACGTTTTTCTTTGCTACAATACTCAAATTGATATTTTCCGTTTGGTTGGGTTGGCTGCCGCTCTATGGAATGGTAGGACGATATTATGAACTATTAAGCACTGCAAATCAATATCTTGATATTGCGATACACTATATTTTGCCGATAATGACATTGACAATTATCAGTATTGGAAGTTTGATGAGATATACAAGAACAAATATGCTTGAGGTACTTAATTCAGATTATATTAGGACAGCTAGAGCCAAGGGACTTTCTGAAAAAAAGGTAATAAATTATCATGCTTTTAGAAATACTTTAATTCCACTTGTAACAATACTCGGAGGATCTCTTCCTGGTCTTTTTGCAGGTGCATTGATTACGGAAACTTTGTTTCAGATACCAGGAATAGGTTATACAGCTTATTTGGCCATGGTAAGTGGTGATATTCCTTTTACAATGTTTTACATGGTTTTTATGGCAATACTTACGCTTCTAGGAACTTTGATTGCAGATATTCTTTATGCAGTTGTAGATCCAAGAGTCAGAGTAAGTTAGGGGGGGACTTATTATGAATAGCAGCAATGGAAGGAATGAAGTCCCTATCGATAAAGTGGACAGCTTGGAATCACCAAATAATCTGAAAGAAATAAAAATCGATGAAAATATAATTGAAAGTGAAGCGAATTTAACAAAGGATTTATCCGATGTTCAAAGAATTAAAGTATTATCACCAGGTATGCTAGTTATAAAAAGATTTATCAGAAATCAATTGGCGATAATAGGTTTAATCATAACTGTATTTATGTTTTTATTCTCCTTCGTTGGTGGATTGATTACACCATATGGGGAAACAGAGGTTTTTAAATATATTGGAACAATGTCAAAAGAATATGCAAGTGTAACATTAAATGAAGAATTCAGATATTCTGTTGCTGAAAATATGGAATATAACCCGAATATGCATTCTAATTTTATATTATCAAGAAATAAAGGCGAAAACACTTTTACATATAAGGATGAAAATTATTATATATCAGAAGTCGGAAAAGACTTTTATAAAGTCTTTAGATTGAATTCAGTTGCTCAAATTACTTATATAAGAGGAATTATGGGAGTTACACCTTTTGCTGATTTTAATATCGATGAAAATTTAAATGAATTAATTAAAAATGCACTCATAAATGGCAGTTTTCAGTTTTATTATCAAAATAATTTTTATGTTCTAACGCAAAATGGAAGAGATTATATTCTGGGTGAATCGGTAAACGTTGCTTTTGAATCTTTATTGATAACTGAACCAGCAAATCCGAATACAAATTTAGGATATGAATTCAAATATATTTTGGAGGATACTTTACGAAATTCAAATTTAAATACTTTTGAGTTAGAAGGAAATAGATATGAATTAAATGAAGATGATAATATGGCAGTTGTCTATAAGGTGACTTCGGGCGGGAAAGAAGAATATGCATTGATATCACAATTAGCTATTCAGCCTATATCACAAGATGTATTTCTGAGTATTCAATTTAAAGAGGAAATGGAAAGAGCGATTTCAGATGAAAAGGATATGTTCATATATCCGGATGAAGACGGAAATGATGTGGAATATACAATCAGTAGACTCAATAATGTCTATACCATTAAAACAGAGACAAAGACCCATTTGATTTCTATGCATGAAAAGCCTTCTTATCAACATTGGTTAGGGACCGATAAACATGGAATGGATGTTTTAACAAGGTTAATGTATGGAGGGAGAATTTCTCTTGTAATCGGTTTCATCGTAGTGCTTTTAGAGACAATACTAGGCGTTATAATGGGAGGAATCGCTGGTTATTTTGGAAAATGGATAGACATGTTCATCATGCGTATTGTCGATGTATTTAATTGCATTCCGTTTCTACCATTGATGATTATCATTGGTTCAGTCATGGACTCTCTTGAAGTAGATCCAAAAATAAGAATTTACTATTTAATGTTGATTTTAGGAATTATGAGTTGGCCAGGAATTGCGAGGATGGTCAGAGGTCAAATTCTTTCCTTGCGAGAACAAGAATTCATGTTGGCTGCAGAAGCAACTGGTTTAAGTGTTTCCAGAAGGATTTTCAAACATCTGATTCCCAATGTTATACCACAGTTGATTGTATTGGCATCACTAGGTCTAGGCGGAATTATTCTCTACGAATCGACATTGAGTTTTTTAGGTCTAGGTGTTAAGTTTCCATATGCTTCGTGGGGGAATATCATCAGTGGAGTTACTACAGCATATGAAATGACAAATTTCTGGTTTGTATGGATACCCGCAGGAATGTTGATACTTTTAACAGTTCTTGGATTCAACTTTGTCGGTGATGGTTTACGGGATGCTTTTGATCCTAAGATGAAACGGTAGGTGAAACATGAAAAAAAATAATTGGAACCTGATGAAAGTTTTAGGTAAAGAAGATACAAATCAAGAGAAAAAAAACGTGAATTATCTAACAGCTAAAGAAGTCAGACGTATTTCTAGAGAGAATCGAAAAACAACTGATGAATTTGAAAAAACAAGAGAAAGAAAGAATGTTTCGGTTGATGAATATACAACTATCATGAAAAATAACGATAACCTGATGGAAGTTGAAAACCTTCATACATATTTTTTCACAGACATAGGAATAGTAAAATCAGTCAGTGGAGTGACTTTTGATGTACCAAAAGGTAAAACGGTTGGAATAGTAGGTGAATCTGGATGTGGGAAATCAGTGACTAGTCTTTCAATCATGCAATTAGTTCAGAGACCTCAAGGTCAGATTGTCGAAGGTCAAATAAGATTTGATTTTGATGAATATATTTATGATTTGGCAAAAATACCTAATGAAAAAATGCAGCAAATTAGAGGAAATGAAATTTCGATGATTTTCCAAGAACCTATGACCAGCTTAAATCCAGTTTTTAGAATTGGCTTGCAAGTTGATGAAGTAATAGAACTTCATAATCATGGAATGAGTAAAGAGAAAATAAAAAATAGAACAATTGAAATGCTCGATATGGTGGGAATTGCCAACTCAGAAGGTGTTTATAAAATGTTTCCGCATGAACTTTCTGGTGGAATGCGCCAAAGAGTCATGATTGCCATGGCGCTATCTTGTGATCCTAAACTTATTATTGCTGATGAACCTACAACAGCACTTGATGTAACAATACAAGCACAAATTATGGATCTGCTCAGAAACTTGAAAAATAAAATTAACAGCAGTATTATGCTTATTACACACGATTTAGGTGTTATTGCTGAAATGGCAGATTTCGTTGTAGTCATGTATGCGGGTAAAGTGATTGAAAAGGGAACAGCCAAAGAAATTTTTCATAATCCATTGCATCCTTATACAGTCGGCTTAATGGCAAGTCGCCCTAAAATTGGAGGATTAAAGGCCGGTAAACTATACAGTATACCAGGATCGGTTCCTAATCCAGTCGACATGCCAGATTATTGTTATTTCAAAGATCGATGCAATCGCTCGATGAAGAAGTGCAATGGTGCATATCCGCCTGAAATTTATGTGTCAGATACTCATATGGTGGCTTGTTATCACTATCTTGACAGCGAGGAGGAAAAACATGACTGAACGAGCGAATGGTATTCCAAATATTTATAAGCACAAAAATGAAGTTGAAGATTATGTTATAGAAGTCAAAAATTTAAAAAAATATTATCCGGTTTCTTCTGGACTATTTGCTAAAGTGAAAGCAAATGTCAAAGCGGTAGATGATGTAAGTTTTAACATTAAAAGAGGAACTACAATGGGGCTTGTTGGTGAATCAGGATGTGGAAAAACTACTATTGGAAAAACAATTTTAAAATTAACAGATAAAACAGAAGGTAAAATTTTTTTTGAAGGAATAGATATCCATGAACTTAATAGAAAAGAATTGAGAAAAATAAGACCGAAAATTCAAATCATTTTTCAAGATCCATATTCTAGTCTTTCTCCAAGAATGCCTGTAGGTGAAATAATAGGTGAAGCAGTTAGAGACAATAAATTGATATCGGCTGATAAATATGACGATTACATCTCTCAAATCATGCTGGATTGTGGGCTTCAAGTCTATCATAAAGAACGCTATCCGCATGAATTTTCAGGAGGCCAAAGGCAGAGAATATGTATTGCCAGAGCACTTGCATTGAATCCTGATTTCATTGTATGTGATGAACCTGTTTCAGCTCTTGATGTTTCTATACAAGCTCAAATTATCAATTTGCTTAAAGAGTTGCAAGATAAATACAACTTGACATATCTTTTTATTTCTCATGATCTTTCAGTTGTTGAATATATATCGGATACTGTTGGTGTAATGTACCTTGGGAATCTAGTCGAATATTCAGATAAAGAGACTATTTTTTCAAATCCGTTACATCCTTATACAAAAGCACTTTTTAGTGCAATTCCAGTTTCAGATCCTGAAATAAAAACTGAACGAATCATATTAGAAGGAAGCATTCCTTCGCCGGCAAATCCTCCTTCAGGATGTAAATTTCACACAAGATGCAATTATTGTATGGATATTTGTAAAGTAGAGATACCTGAAATGGTTGAAGTTGAAAATGGGCATATGACAGCGTGTCATCTCTACCATAAAAAACAAACATAAAAATATTGGAATTAAAATAAAATAATGTTTTTTGTGAGGACTGATTTGGATGAAAAAGAAAAAAGATTTTATAGATGATGAATGGGTAATAGCAGATATGAATTTTGACGGAGCGCCATGGCAGGTTGAAAATAGAAAAAACATTGAAAATTCAAGCAGTACCTTGCCACCACTTACTAAAAAAGAAACAATGGAAATCATGAGGAGTGCTTTAATGGCAGGTCTTGTTATAGGATTAGTGTTTGTTGTCGCATTTGGAATGTTCATCTTGTTTTCCACACAAATATGGTTAGCATATTAAGGGGTGAATAGATGGATAAAAAACCATATAAAAGTAAATTTGATAAATATATAGTCAGTTGTCCTCATTGTCACCAGGATGTATTAGATCATATGATGGAATGTCCATACTGTGGAGGGAAACTAGAACCTATGTATCAACCGATTGATTCAGATAAAATAAGAAAAACACGTTGGTTTTTAACAGTTATACTGATTGTTGTTGCGTTTTTGATCATGGCATCAAAATTTCTTCATTAGAAAGATAGTATTATTGGGAATAAGACAAAAGGGTATATATATACTGGTGATAAAGATGAAAATTGATAAAGAAGACATCATTTCTTATTACAATAAACTTGATCGTTCACTTTTCATGGAGGAAAATAAAATGTATGCTCATGTCGATTCACCTTTTCCTATCGGTTATGGTCAAACGATATCACAATCGTCTTTAGTACTTTATATGACGATTAATTTGGATATTGACAGTGAACATAAAGTGTTGGAAATTGGAACGGGAAGTGGTTATCAAAGTGCTTTTCTTGCAAAATTTTCCAAGGAACTATATACTGTTGAAATTATTGAACCATTGTATCTAAAAGCTAAAAAAAGACTTTCAGCAATGGGTTTTGATAATATTGAATATAAACTTGGGAATGGATCATTTGGATGGATTGAAAAATCACCGTTTGACAGAATAATTGTGACAGCTGCAGCAGGAAATATTCCAGAAATGCTTATTGAACAATTAGCACCACTGGGTAAGATGATTATTCCAGTTGGTGAAATTTGGCAAAGACTTGTTTTTGTTACAAAAGATATTGATGGTCGAATAAGTTATCAAAATGATATTTCAGTTAGATTTGTAAAATTAGTATAGCCACTCAAAAGAGTGGCTATTTTTTAATGTTGAATCTGAATGTCGTGTTTTATGGTGTTGATAGAGTATATTTGAGTTGCTGTTCTTTGTCAATTGAGTTTACTCGAGCTAAAAGCATTAATAAGCGGAGCATTTTTCAGTTGACAAATACAGATGGCTTTAAATCGTATTCTTTTAAGATTGCAGCTTTCGTTTTTCCATTTAAATATCGTTGAGCCATTTGATTTTTGAACTCATATGTGAAAATTTGTTTTGGTAGTTTTGTTATCATTTTCATTCTCCTTAAGGGTTATAGTTTATTCTATGTCACCTTAAAAAAATTGTCTAACTTAGTGTAGTCTATCCATATATATAATCGTGAAATAATAGGTCATAGTGCCGGTCGACACAAAACATCAGCTCTTGTACATGAGGCCTTTGCATTAATCAAAAGCAATCTTAAAAACATCAGAATATTTCACACCGACAGAGGAAATGAATTCAAAAATCATACAATTGACAATCTACTGAATACTTTTAATATCTCAAGATCATTAAGTCACAAAGGTTGTCCCTATGATAATGCAGTAGCTGAGGCAACATTTAAAACTTTCAAAGTTGAATTTGTTTATCCAGAAGTGTTTGAATCATTAGATCAACTGAAGTTAGAATTATTTGATTATGTTAATTGGTACAACAATATAAGATTACATTCTTCCTTAGGATATTTACCACCAGCAACTTACAAATTTTTACACCTTAAGAAAGTTGTCTAGTTTTCTGTTGACATTCTATAGCTTTGGCGAGTGTTATTGGTATTGAAGCATTTGTTTCAGATGATACAAAAGATGGCGGACCACATGAAACGCTGGTCAAAGAATTGATAGATGATGTAGTTCCGTTCACTTTCTATGAATTGCTATTCTTGAAGTATCTAAAATCTGAGATTAACTGTGATGATTTCAAAGCTGAATTTGATAAGATATCAGCAACCATGTCTAAACCAATGGAGTTTAAGTCTAGGATTAGTAGAGTCCTTAGACGATATCATGAAGACAGAAGCTTTGACCGTGACTATTATTGGTTACAAGACTTCTGCGAGGATCATGACGTTGATTTACGTTCGCGTCTAGTAGAATTAGTAACCTTTATAAAGGTTATATTAGCGAGAGCGATACTAAATTGATACTATTATTCAGAGTAGTTACAAAAATGCTCATAGAATCTAGTTAAAAATAAAATTAACGTGGTATTTCCAACGTGTTAAAGGACATAAAAAGGTATCGGCATAGAGTGGGAATAGTAATTTAAACACCTACTAAACCCACGTTACACCTAAAACAGAATAGCGACAAAAAAAGAACCCACCAAACTGTTGAAATCACAGACTAGTGGGTTTTCATATGTCTTAAAATGTGTAGTTCTATTTATACGTTGAATCTGAAATTGATTATATCGCCGTCTTTGACAATATATTCTTTACCTTCTAATCTCAAAACACCTTTTTCTTTTGCTGAAGCCATTGAACCTGCAGCCACTAAATCATCATAGTGAATTGTTTCTGCGCGAATAAATCCTTTTTCAATATCAGAATGTATTTTCCCGGCAGCTTGTGGAGTTTTTGTGCCTCGTCTGATTGTCCATGCTCTAATTTCCTGTTCGCCTGCAGTTAAGAAACTGATGAGATCCAATAAATGATAGCCAGCATGAACTAGTTTATCCAATCCTGATTCTTTAAGACCTAGGTCATTTAAAAATTCAGATTTGTCTGCATCATCAAGTTCAGCAATTTCTTGCTCAACTTGCGCAGAAATGATAACTACTTCAGCTTTTTCATTTTCAGCGTATTCTTTCACTTTTAAATAATAGGGATTTTCATAATTTGTTACATTTTCTTCTGATACATTAGCCACATAAATAATGGGTTTGAATGTCAACAGGTAGAGACTCTTAACAAACTCAAGTTCACTGTCGTCGAAAGATATAATTCTTGCTGGTTTGCCTTCTTCAAGATGTTCTTTTATTTTCAGCAAAATATCCAGCTGAGATTGGAAGGATTTATCATTTTTTAAAGATTTTTGAGTTTTTTGAATTCTTTTCTCAATCAATTCTTGATCAGAAAATATCAATTCAAGATTAATTGTTTCAATATCACTGATAGGATCAATTTTTCCTTCAACATGAACGACATTGTCATCGTCAAAACATCTGACAACATGAACAATAGAAGCCACTTCTCTGATGTGACCTAAAAATTGATTGCCTAATCCTTCACCTTTTGATGCACCCTTTACAAGACCTGCAATGTCATAAAATTCAATGGCAGCATATATTTTTCGTTTTGAATTATACATTTTTTCCAAAACTTCTAGTCTGGGATCAGGTACTGCAACGACCCCTACATTTGGCTCGATTGTACAAAAAGGATAATTAGCACTTTCTGCACCTGCCTTTGTTATTGCATTAAATAGTGTACTTTTTCCTACATTAGGAAGTCCAACTATACCAAGTTTCATTTGAAGCTCCTCTCCATTCTTAGTTCCTTATCAAATGTATTATAAGATAAGTCAATGCTTTTATCAACCTCTATATTAAGCTATAATAAGATTAGTAACGATTAGGAGGTAAATGAATGATTGAAGGTATAGAAAAATATGAAATAACACAGAATTTTAAAATAAGGGTAGTTAAAAGCAAAAAGTTTAAAACGGACTTGATAGGGCTTTTTTTATTGAGACCTTTAAATGATAAAGAAGCATCACAACTTGCACTAATAAGCCGTTTACTGACACGAGGTTCAATGAAATACAAAAGCGCAAAATTATTCAATGATAAACTGGATGAAATGTATGGGGCGGTTTTTATAAGTGATGTTGTTAAATATGGAGAAAAAATCACTATGCATTGCAAAATTCAGTTTCCAAATAAGCGATTGGTGGAAAGTGAAAATATTTTACAAGAATCAATGAAATTTTTAAAAGAGGCAGTTTTCAATGTCTATCATGATGGCAATTCATTCAATTCTGAATTTTTTGAGCAGGAAAAATTAAAATTAATTGAGGAAATAAATTCGAGGGTCAATGATAAAATAACATATGCAGTCGATCGATGTATCGAAATAATGTGTGAAAAAGAAGCGTTTTCAGTCTACCATTATGGCAGTGTAGAAACAGTAAAAAGCTTAGAGAATGAAGAAGTTTATTCATATTTTACTGAGATTTTAAAATCATCACCGATTGACATATTAACTATTGGTGATATGGATTTTGATGAGATCCATAAGCTTGTCATTAAAAATTTTTCAGATGTGATTCCAGCAGAAGTTGTTGAAATTCCTTGTCAACAGTTTTGTGAAGAAGAAAAAGAAGTTAAATATGTCAGTGAGAAAATGAACGTCAATCAGGGAAAGCTGACACTCGGATTCAGAACTCATATCAGATATGACGATCCTTTATACGAACCAGCTGTTTTATTTGCGACAATTTTAGGTGGCGGAGGTAATTCGACTCTTTTCAGAAACATTCGTGAAAAAGAGAGCCTATGCTATTATATATTTTCAAAAATAGAAAAATTTAAATCGGTTATGCTGATCGCTTCTGGAATTGAAATAGAAAATTATGATAGAACTTTAAAATTGATTGTTGAGGAAGTTGATAAATTAAAACGAGGAGAATTTACAGAAGATGACATCAATGTTGCAAAAGAAGTATTGGTTTCAAGTGTCAAGTCATTGACAGATTACCCAAATTCTTTTATAAATTACTACTATTCTAGAGAATTGACAGGATCTGAATACAATGAAAATAGAATTATAGATGAAGTGATGAATGTGACAAAAGAAGAAATTATGGAAGCAGGAAATAAATTTATACTCGATACCGTGCATTTTATCAAAGGAGATGAGCTGAATGAAAATCAATGAAATTTATGATGCGAAATTAGATGAAAAAATATTTCATATTCCTCATCCATCTGGTTTAGATATATTTATTTATCCAAAAAAAGATTATATGAAAAAATATGCTTATTTCACTACTAAATATGGTGCTTTATATAATGAATTTATCGATGAGTCAGGAAATGAGATTAAATTACCCATGGGAATTGCACACTTTTTAGAACATAAGATATTTGAAGATGAAGAAGGAGATATTTTTTCTCAATTTGCCCGATTGGGTGCTAATGTAAATGCCTACACAAATTTTGCCTCAACTGTCTATTATTTTTCAACTGTCAATAATTTTGAGTCAGCACTTAAAATATTGATAGACTTTGTAACGACACCACATATCAATGATGAAAATGTAGAAAAAGAAAAAGGTATTATTGTTCAAGAAATCAAAATGTATGATGATGATCCCAATTGGAGAGTTTATTTCAATGGACTCAACGCCATGTATGAAAATCATCCTATAAGAGAAGATATTGCAGGGGATGAAGCATCTGTCAGAAATTCTTTCCCAAAAGATTTGATGAAAGCATATGACACTTTTTATACACCTGACAATATGACATTGTTTCTAATTGGTGATTTTGAATTTGAATCGATAAAAAAGCATGTGCTTGATATTCTTCCGGAAGCATACTTAAACAAAAAAGGGAATGGAAAAATAATTCTTAAAAATGAAAAAAAAGAAGTAAATAAGGCTTTAGTAGAAATGAAAATGGGAGTTCCTATACCAATGTTCAATTTTTTCATTAAAGGAGATGAGGCTTCTTTAGATGAAAAGAATTTTAAAAAATCAATGATCAATAGAATAGCGCTAGATTACATGTTTGGCAAAAGTAGTGAATTTTATAACATCAATTACGAAAACGGACTGATTAATGGGACGTTTGGATATGAATACAGCTACGGTCTAGGTTATTCGTATTTTAATTTTGGAGGAGAATCCAATGATTCTGATACTGTCAGTAGCAAAATACTTCAAGAAATTGATAAATTCAATGCCGAAGGCATTCAATCTGACAGTTTTATACGAATTAAGAGAAAAATAATTGGAAGATATATCAGCTCTTTTAATTCCATTCAATATATTTCAAATACTTTCATTAATTATTATATAAAAGGCATTAATTTTTTGAATTTTCTCAGTATAGTTGAAAGTATCTCAGAAGAAGAAGTTAATAATGCTTTTAAGTTCGATATGGAAAATAAAATAACTTTATCAAAAGTAATATAATATAGGAGTGTGAAAGAATGAATCCGGTAGCAATAGAAATATTTGGTATCAGTATTAGGTGGTACGGTATATTGATGGCTTTAGCCATGTTGTCAGGAAGTATGGTCATGATGCATTTAGCAAAGAAAAAAGGTTATAAGGAGAACGATTTATATGATCTTTTGCTGATAGTATTAATATTTTCGGTCTTAGGATCGAGATTGTATTATGTTGTTTTCAATTGGGGCTATTACAGTGCGAATCCTTCACAAATATTGAATTTTAGAGGAGGAGGTATGGCAATTCATGGAGGCATAATATTTGGATTGATAAGTGGGTATATTTTTACTAAAATAAAGAAAATAAATTTTTATGAATTGGCTGATATCGCAGCTCCAGGACTTATATTAGGACAAGCAATTGGTCGATGGGGAAATTTTGCCAATGGTGAAGCTCATGGAGGGCCTACAGATCTTCCATGGGGTATAATGGTTGATGGTATAAAAGTGCATCCCACTTTTCTTTATGAATCATTGTGGAATTTGATGGTCTTTGGTGTTTTACTGTGGTACTTGCCTAGAAGAAAGTTCGATGGTGAAGGATTTTTGCTCTATGGTATCCTTTACTCTATTGGTCGTTTTTTCATTGAAGGTATGAGGACCGATAGTTTGATGCTGGGCTCTTTCAGGATGGCACAGGTTATCAGTATTGTGACGATTATAATATTTAGTGGCGTTATTTTGTATGTTAGAAAAAGAATGGAAAGGGTTAAAGGAAATCAATAAATTTTTTCTGCCTTAAAAATATGAAAGTGATCAAAAATTAATTGAAATTTATTAGGAAATCCTAAAATTTTTTAAAAAAAATAAAGGGTTTTCTTTTTTTTTGTCGAAAAAGAATAAAAAGTGGTTTAAAGTGGAGGATTGTGGGGTAATATCCCTAACGAAGGTGAAAATATGTTTATTGGCGAATACCAACACAATTTAGATATAAAAGGCAGAATAAATATTCCATCAAAATTCAGGGAAGGATTAGGAGATAAATTCTTTTTGACAAAAGGATTGGATAATTCTTTGTTCTGCTTTCCAGATAACGAATGGAAAATATTCGAAGAAAAGTTAAAAGCTTTGCCTTTAACTAATAAAAATGCAAGAGCTTTTGTAAGATTGTTTTTTGCAGGTGCGACAGAATGTTCACTTGATAAGCAAGGCAGAATTTTAATACCACAAAATTTAAGAGAGCATTCTAAAATAGAGAAGGAAATTATGATCATAGGCGTGGGAACACGTGTTGAAATATGGAGCCAAGAAGAATGGGATCGTTATAAAGATCCGGATAATATCAGTTATGATGAAATTGCTGAACATATGTCAGATTTAGGGATTTAGAGGTGAATTATGGAATTTAACCATTATAGCGTCATGTTGAATGAAGTTCTTGAAGGATTAAATATCAAACCAGATGGCGTTTATATCGATGGCACACTAGGTGGTGCAGGACACTCGATAGAAATAATAAAAAAACTGAATGATGGATTATTGATTGGCATAGATCAAGATCAAGATGCATTAAAATTTGCTAGACAAAAACTTGTTGAATTTTCAGGTAAATTTATTTTGGTGCATTCAAATTTCTCTCATATAAAAGAGGTGCTTGATAATCTTGAATATGAAGAAGTGGATGGTGTATTACTTGATTTAGGGGTTTCGTCATATCAATTAGATACACCTGAGAGAGGATTTTCTTATAATTACGATGCAGAACTTGATATGCGAATGAATAGTGAACAATCGTTAACTGCATTTGAAGTAGTCAATGAGTACTCATTTGAAGAATTGGACAGAATAATAAAAGAATATGGTGAGGATAATTGGCATTATAGAATTGCTGAATTTATTGTCAATGAAAGAGAAATTAAACCTATAGAAACTACTTTTGAATTGGTTTCTATCATAAAGAAAGCAGTGCCTAAAGGTGCAAGAAAAGATGGACCACATCCAGCTAAAAGAACTTTTCAAGCCATTCGAATTGAAGTAAACAATGAACTTGGGATAATCGAGAATACAATAAAGGATGCAGTAGGAAAATTAAAAAAAGGTGGACGGATCGCCATTATCACTTTTCATTCACTTGAAGACAGATTAGTGAAGAATACTTTTAGGGATTTGGCATTGGATTGTATTTGTCCACCAGAATATCCAATTTGCATTTGTGATCACAGGGCACAAGTAAAAATAATTACAAGAAAGCCTATAGTGCCTAGCATGAAGGAATTGGAATTTAATCCGCGTTCAAGAAGTGCAAAACTTAGAATTGCAGAAAAACTTTAAGATTATCAGGGGGGGAATCCGGATGTCTACGTTTGATCATTATGCTACATATAACTATGATGAAATGATGCAACAGGAGATTTTAATAAAATCCAGAAAATTAAAACAAAATCATGAAATAAAAAAGACTAAGGCAAGTATGATCAATAGATTATTGGCGGGCTTGATGATACTTCTTGTTTTTGGATCGATGGCATATCTACTCATTCGTTATGCAGAAATAAATGAAATTAAATACAATAACTTTGCTTTAAAACAAGAAATTGAATCATTATCTATTCAAGTCGAAGAGTTGAAATTGCAAATTGAATCATCCATGAGCCTTGATAATATTGAAGAATATGCAATCAATAAATTAGAGATGCAGTATCCTCAGGATTATCAAACGATCTATATTGGATCCCAAACAAATTATGCTTTGAATATTGAAAATGTTGATGAATTAGTAGATAATAGTGCTATAGTTATCAATGGCAATGTGACAAAAGAAAAGAATTTTGTTGCTTCAATAATAGAGTCGATTTGGAATTAGGGGGAAACCATGAATAAAAAGCTGATAAAGGGAAATAAAAGACTTACTTTCTTGTTAATTGTCGTAAGTCTTATTTTTTTTGTTTTAATAATGAGACTTTTTTATGTGCAAGTAATCAATTCCGAAGAGTATCAAACACTGGCAACGATGCAGAGAACAAGAGATATTCCTATTCCGGCCATGAGAGGGTCTATCCTGGACAGAAATGGTAATAAATTAGCTTTCAGCATAAAGACATTTACTATTTGGGCAAGACCTACTGAAATTGATGATTTGGAATCTACAATTGAAAGTATAGACAATGTGACTAAACTAAATAAAGAAGATATATATAGTAAAATAGATGATGAAACTACTCTTTTTAACATCAAAAGAGGGTTGAATAAGGAAACAGCAGATGCCATACAAAATTTACAGTTAAAGGGAGTATGGATTACCGATGATATTCAGAGAGTGTATCCATATGATAATTTTGCTGCACATGTGATTGGACATACATCTCTTGACAATATCGGAATTGCTGGAATCGAACAATCCTTCAATGATGTCATGACAGGGATTCCCGGAAAATATCTGATTAGCACGGATGCAAGCGGGAGACAGCTTGCATTTGGAACGGATAAAGAATATCAACCAATCGATGGATACAATGTTGTGTTGACAATTGATCAGGTGATTCAACATTATTTAGAAAACGCATTGGAAGATGCTTATAGGGACAATGAACCAAAATCGGTATATGGAATTGTAATGAATACTAAAACAGGTGAAATCTTAGCGATGGCAACTAAGCCGGATTACAATTTAAACCAACCTAGAGAAGCTAATGCTGAATACTATGATGTTGATCTTGAAAATATGGAAAATATTGAAAAAGTGAATTTCTGGTCTCAAATGTGGCGGAATCCGGTTGTGAGTGACCTTTATGAACCAGGAAGCATATTTAAACTGGTAACTGCTTCAGCAGGTCTTGAAGAGAATGTTGTGACACCTTATACAATGTTTAATGCAAAGGGCTATTTGGTTGTTGATGGCATTAAAATCAATTGCTGGTCTCATGCACATCCTCATGGTGAAGAAACATTGACTGAGGGTCTTGAAAATAGTTGCAATCCAGTTTTTATGGAAACGGAAATCATGTTGGGAAAAGAAACTTTCTATAAGTATGTCGATGACTTTGGTTTTGGCGAAAAAACTGGAATAGGGCTTCCTGCGGAAGCTAGTCCATTGTTGATCCCTTTAAAAACATTGAACAATGTTGAAGCGGCTATTATGAGTTTTGGTCAAGGGATATCGGTGACACCACTACAGATGATTCGAATGATTGGTGCGATTGCCAATAATGGATTAATGATGCAACCTTATATAATAAAAGAAATTACTGATGATAATGGCAATATAATAGATGAATTTGAACCTGAAGCTATAAGTCAAGTAATCAGTGAAAAGACTTCCATTGAAATGAGATTGATGATGGAGTCGGTTGTAGATAATGGTTCTGGTTCAAATGCACAAATTGCAGGAATCAGAATCGGTGGCAAGACTGGTACAAGCCAAAAAATAATTGATGGAACATATAGTGATTCCTTGGCGTATTCTTCCTTTGCCGGTATAGGACCTGTGGAAGATCCAGAAGTTGCTGTTTTGATTATTATTGATGAATCAAGTTTCAGTTCGTTTGGTTCAGTTATAGCGGCACCTGTAGCAAAAGATGTTCTAGAGAATACATTTAGGTATCTTGGTGTATCACCACAGCTTGAATCGTCTGAAGAAAACATTGAAGTTCCAAACTTTATTGGGCTACAATATTCAGAAGTTGTGAGAAAAGCAAATGCATTGAATTTGAATCTCAGTGCGACATCAGTAGAAGCGATTGATGATAAATTTATTATAGAAGATCAATATCCAAAAGCAGGAAAAATGGTTCAAGAGTCAGCACTTATCATTATAAAAGTTAAAAAGGTGGATGAAAATGAAATTGATTGATGTTTTGAGCGGTCTGGATTTTCAAGGAGAAATAGAAGAGGATATTGAAATTCAAGGGATTGCTTATGATTCCCGCAAAGTTTCAAAAGGTTTTATTTTTGTCGCCATCAAAGGATTCAAAGTAGATGGGCATCAATATATCGAGCAAGCATTGAAAAAAGGTGCTGTTGCTGTAATTGTGCAAGAATCGTTGCCAACAGAATATAAGCAAATAAAAGTTGATGATGCAAGAAAAGCACTCTCGATCATCAGTAAGAATTTTTATAAAAATCCAACAGATAAAATTAATGTGATAGGTGTAACAGGAACAAATGGAAAGACATCTATAACGTATATAATACGCAATATTCTTGAAGGAATGAATTTAGAGAGCGGCTTGATTGGAACTATTCAAAATTTGATAGGAGATAAGATTGTAGATTCTAAATCGACAACACCTGAATCATTGGAATTGAATGAATTGTTTACTGAAATGATTTTCAATAAAATTCAATATGCCGTTATGGAAGTATCTTCACATGCTCTCAGTTTATCCAGAGTCAATGATATTAATTTTGATGTAGGAGTTTTTACAAATCTTACACAGGATCATTTGGATTATCACAAAAATATGGAATCTTATTTTAATGAAAAAAGAAAATTGTTTAAAATTTCAAAAAAGTGTTTAATTAATTATGATGATGCATATGGAAAAAAATTGTATAATGAATTTAAAGATAAATCTTATACATATAGTCTTATTGATTTGAAAGCGGATTTTTATGGTAAATTGTTAAATACATCTAGAGAAGGCACATTGTTTGAATTGACGTATAAAGAAAATAAGTATGAAATAAAAACGCCTTTTTTTGGTGATATTTATATTCTTAATACATTGGCAGCAATTGCAAGTCTTGTGATGATAGGGTTCGATATACAGGAGATACTTAATGCGATTCATTCGATAAAACCTGTAAGTGGAAGACTTGAAGTGGTTGCAAATAAAATAGGAATCAATATTTTTGTTGATTATGCACATACACCTGATGCGTTGAAAAATGTTTTAAATATTGGGAAATCATTTACTAAAGGAAAATTGATTAGTGTTTTTGGTTGCGGTGGAAACAGAGATAAGGATAAGAGACCTAAAATGGGAAAAATTTCTGATGAAATAGCCGATTTTACTATTATAACAAGTGATAATCCTCGAAATGAAGATCCAAAAATGATTTTGGAGGATATTGTTAAAGGAATACCGAGTAATTCTCAAAAATATGAAGTCGTTTTAGATAGAAAAACTGCAATTGAAAAAAGTATTGAAATAGCATCTCCTGGCGATACAATTATTATCGCAGGAAAAGGACATGAGACCTATCAAATCATTGGAGAGGAAGTAATTCATTTCAGTGATTCAGAAGTTGCACTAGCCTATTTGAAGGGGAAGAAATAGTGAAAAAAATTTTATTGAATGATATTATTGAAAGACTTGATCTAAAACTGAATAATATGACGCATGATTTGATATTTGATACAAATCTAATTGCTATTGATTCTAGGCAAATAAAGTCTCAAAGTATTTTCATGCCGATAGTCGGCGATAGATTTGATGGGCATGAATTTATAGTGGAGTCTTTTCAAAAAGGTGCGCAATTCTCTTTTTGCTCAATAGATTATTTTATGAAATATAGGGAATTATTAAAGGATTTACCACTTATACTTGTTGAAGATACTTTAAATGCTTTGCAAGAGCTTGCAAAATATATTATTGAAGAATCAAATGCAATTGTGATTGCAGTTACAGGTTCGACAGGAAAAACAACAAGTAAGGATTTTGTTTTCCAAGTACTTAGTCAGAAATTTAATACAGTAAAAACAAAGGGGAATTTCAATAATCATATTGGGATGCCTCTAACTATATTGAATAGCGATGAGGATACTCAAGTTTTTGTACTTGAAATGGGTATGAATCATTTTGGAGAAATTGATCGATTAGTTGAAATTGCTAAACCCGATATTGCAATTATTACTAACATTGGATCAAGCCATATAGAAAATTTTGGTTCAAGAGAGGGTATATTAAAGGCAAAAATGGAGATAGTAAATTATTTTACAAAAGACAATATTCTTATTTTAAATGGAGAAGATACTCTTTTAAGAAAATCATATAATGAAAATTCAGATTACAGAAAAATTGATTATGGATATGATAATGAGGTTGATTTTCAGATTACAAATGTAGAATCAGATACCAACTATTGCCATAACTATATGATAGATAACATAAAAATTGAATTGAGCATACCTGGGAAACATAATGTTCTTAACAGTGCAAACGGAGTAATTGCAGGGAAATTGCTGGGAATAGATGATCAACTTATTCAAAAGGCAATTTGTGCATATTCCGGTGAGAAAATGAGATTGAGCTTAGAAATGAGCCCTAAAGGTTATTTGATTATCAATGACGCATATAATGCAAGCCCTGATTCCATGAAAAGCAGTCTTGAAATGATTGATAATATTGTCGGTAAACGAAAAGTTGTTTTTCTTGGAGATATGTTTGAGATGGGTGAATTTGCAATAGATGGACATCGTCAAGTTGCTGAATACATAAATTTGGATAACGTAGATTTATGTATTACAATAGGATCAATGGCAAAGCATATAGGCATTAGACTTATTGAAAGAGGGTTTGATGAAAAAAAAGTGAGACATATTCATAATTTTGATCAAGCTGCTTCTTTATTGAATGATTTTCTCAAATCAGGAGATGTTCTTTTGATAAAAGGATCCAGAGGAATGGCGATGGAAACGATTCTTAATAAAATATAAAGGTGAGGTTATAGATGAATGTCAACAATTTTGCGATTTTAATGTCGCTTGTAGTAGTTTTATTGATGGGTCCGGTCTTTATTCCTTTTTTAAACAAACTAAAATTCGGTCAAACCATAAGAGAAGTTGGACCACAAAGCCATCTTATGAAACAAGGCACTCCGACAATGGGAGGGATCATGTTTATAGTGGCAGTTCTTGTATCATTTATAATAGGCGGATTTCTCAAAACACCTTACTATACGGTCATTATCAGTTTTCTATTATTTGCAACAATAGGTTTTGTTGATGACTACATAAAAGTGGTGCTAAAAAGAAATCTTGGACTCAGAGCTTATCAGAAAATGGCGATGCAAGTATTGTTCTCACTTATTGTTGCGTATATTACTTATGATATTGGCAATGATATATTGATTCCCTTTACACAAGTGAAAATTCATTTAGGGTTATGGTATTATCCATTTACGATGCTGTTTTTAGTTTCGATCGTCAATAGTGTAAATCTAACAGATGGATTGGATGGACTTGCAAGTGGACTAAGCATAGCTTCCATGATTTTTTTTGCTGCAGTGGCTTATATAATCAACGACTCAAATTTAATGAATATTTCTTTGATTTTTATCTTTGCTTTAGTAGGATTCTTATATTTTAACAAGTATCCAGCTAAGGTTTTTATGGGTGATACTGGCAGTTTGGCGATTGGTGGATTTATTGGGGGCTTGGCCTTGCTTACTGGAACACCATTATTTACTATAATTGTAGGGGGTGTTTTTGTAATGGAAACACTGTCTGTCGTTATTCAAGTGACATCATTTAAATTAACTGGAAAAAGAGTATTTAAAATGAGTCCATTGCATCATCATTTTGAATTAAGTGCTTGGTCCGAGAAGAAAATTGTTCGGATTTTTTGGCTGGTTGGCTTATTGCTTTCAATTATTGGAATAATAATATATTAGGAGAAAATTATGAAAAATAAGTCGATACTTGTAATAGGTCTTGGTAAATCTGGGATGGCAATGCTTAAAGTACTGTCTGAATTAGGCAATATTGTAGATGTATATGATGGCAAGAATAGTGACGAGATTGAAAAAATAGAAATAATAGAGCAATATGCCAGGAATGCTTATTTCAATAGATTCCCTGTAACTTATGACTATGATTTTATTGCAGTCAGTCCTGGTATATCTCTAGATATTGAAATTATTGAAACAGTAAAAAATAAAGGAATTAAAATTTTAGGAGAAATAGAGTTGGCTTACTTGCTTGCAAATGGTGTTTTCATTGGTATTACAGGAACCAATGGGAAAACGACTACAACAACATTAGTATATGAAATATTTAAATCTTATTTTAAAAATGTGGAGTTGGTTGGAAATATAGGGGTTCCTGCAATTGAAAAAACAGCAATATCAAAAGAGTTTACATATTTCATTACGGAACTCAGCAGTTTTCAACTTGAGACGATAGATACCTTTAAAGTGAAAATTGGGGCAATTCTGAATATAACACCAGACCATCTCAATAGGCATAAAACAATGCAGAACTATATTGAGACTAAATTCAGGATATACGAAAATCAAGATTCAGAAGGTTATAGAGTACTGAATTATGATGATGAAATTCTAAGGAATTTTGATTCTGAAAATCCTAAAAATTTTTACTTTTCAAGAAAGAAAAAATTGAAAAATGGAGCATTTATAGAAAACGATTCGATTTTTATTTCTATGCAAGATCAAATCACTAAAATAATGGACCTAGAAGAGATTTTTATACCTGGGCTTCATAATGTCGAGAATGTTCTCGCTGCCGTCAGTATGGCCTTTCTTTCAGGAATTCCCGTCACTCATATAAGACGTTCTGTTATGGATTTTAAAGGTGTAGAGCATAGATTGGAAATTTTCAAAAAAAAATTCGGAAGAGTATTCATCAATGATTCTAAAGCTACAAATCCTGATGCAACTATAAAAGCAATAGAATCCATGAATCAACCGACAGTTTTGATTGCTGGTGGGATGGATAAAGGTTCGGATTTCAATCAAATGATACAAACTTTTTCGAAAAATATAAAATATATGGTATTATATGGAGAAACTAAATATATCATTGCGGATACTTCTATGAAAAATGGTTTTTCACGGATAAAAATCGTTGAAAATCTTGAAGAAGCTGTTGCTGAAGCAATAAATGTTTCCGAAGATGGGTATGCAATACTGCTTTCTCCTGCATGTGCAAGTTGGGATATGTATCCGAATTTCGAAGTAAGAGGAAGTCACTTTAAAGAAATTGTTGAAAAGTTGGGATGAAAATGAAAAAAGGAACTATTGATTATATTTTATTGTTTATGATTTTGATCCTTCTTGCAATTGGAATCACAATGGTATTTAGCGCATCATATTATTATGCTTTGAATAAATGGCATGATAAATTTCATTTTCTCAAAAAAGAATTATTATGGGGAGCAATTGGTCTGATAGCTATGTTTATCGCATCAAATGTGCCTTATAGAATATACAAAGTAGTTTCATGGCCGTTAACAATTGTATCTACTGTATTCTTAGGTATGACATTGATAATGGGAGATGTATATAATGGTGCACAAAGATGGCTTACCCTAGCGGGTCATCAGTTTATGCCGTCGGAGTTGGCAAAAATAGCCATGATTATTTTTTTTGCACAAATGCTAAGCAGCAAGAAATATGAAATTGATAAGTTCTCAGATTTGTTTAAACCTTATTTGCTTGTGATTGCAATTATTGCAGCACTTATATTAAAACAACCTGATTATTCAACGACTGCAGTTATTGTTACACTGGCCTTATCTATGATGTATATAGCTGGAACTAAATTTATTTACTTTCTGCCAATGATAAGTGTTGCTATTGTTGCAGGTTGGTACTTTATTGCAGAATCAACATATCGGATGCAACGATTTTTGACATTTTTGGATCCTTTTGCAGATCCCATGGGTTCTGGATGGCAAATAGTCAATTCGCTTTATGCGTTAGGATCAGGGGGTTTATTTGGAGTAGGACTGGGTCAAAGCACACAAAATAAATTGTATATTCCTGAACCTCAAAATGATTTTATTGTTGCGACATTAGGTGAAGAATTTGGATTTATCGGGACCTTGCTATTAATGAGTGTTTTTATTATTTTAATTTATAGAGGTTTTAATATTGCGAAGAAAACAAATGATATGTTTGGCAAGTTACTGGCCTATGGTATTACTTTTTTAGTAGCGATTCAAACGATTATCAATATTGGTGTATCTACTTCATTATTGCCCGTAACAGGTATGCCATTGCCCTTTATAAGTTTTGGAGGAACAAGTTTAGTTATTTTGATGGGTTCCATGGGAATACTTTTAAATATTTCAAAATACATTGATTGTCAGGAGGAGAAACTGTGAGAGTAATAGTAACTGGTGGAGGAACTGGTGGACATGTCTATCCTGCGTTGGCGATAATTGAATCTTTGAAACTCAAAGAACCTTCAACAGAAGTCTTATATGTAGGAACTGAACGTGGAATTGAAAGCAGAATTGTTCCAAAAAAAAATATTGTATTTGAAAAAATCAACATTGAAGGGCTTAATAGAAAAATAGGATGGCATACGATTAAAAATATTTTCCTGCTGATTAAAAGCTTGTTCGATGCAAATAAAATATTGAATAAATATAGGCCAGCTTTTGTTTTAGGAACTGGGGGATATGTAAGTTTTCCTATACTTTTTGTTGCGGCAATTAAAAAAATACCAATATTTATCCATGAACAAAATGCTTATCCTGGTGTAGCTAATAAATTTTTGAGTCGATATGTGACTAAAATATTTGTGAGTTTTCCAGATTCATTGGATTATTTTAAAATAAAGCGCGAAAAAATTTTTCTCAGTGGCAATCCTGTGAGAGATGAATTTAAGCACATCGATAAAAAAGAATCAAAAATACAAATGGGTATTACAGATAAGAAAATGATTCTTTCTTTTGGTGGTTCGGGTGGGGCTCAAAAGATTAATAATTTGGTTGTTGAATTGGCAAAATTACTTTCTCATAGGGAAAATGTTGTTTTTTACCATGCGACGGGTAATAGATATTATGAATCATTTAAATCAAGAACTGATTTACCGGATAATCTTAAATTTTTAGAGTATATTGAGGATATGCCTCTTTATATGAGTGCTGCAGATATTGTGATAGCTAGAAGTGGAGCGATAACCTTGGCTGAAATATCAACTTTAGGGATTCCATCCATTTTACTGCCTTCACCAAATGTTGCAAACAATCATCAAATGGAAAATGCAAAAGCTTTTGAAAGATCAAAAGCAGCAATTATTGTTGATGAAAATAATATTGATATAAATTTCATAAATTTTCAATTGAACAGTTTGCTTGATAATGACAAACTTTTAGAAGAAATGTCGGAAAATTCCATTAAAGTCTTATTACATAATGCTGGAAATATTATTGCAGATGAGATTTTGAAAATGTTTTAATGAGGGTGTCCATGAAAAAAATAGTAGTTTTGATAATTTTTTTAATGCTTCTTGGGTCAATTAGCTTCTTCGTTTTTAATTCGGATTATTTTAAATTGAAAATTGTTGATATATTTGGAGATCAAGAAATATCTGAATTTGAAATTCTTGAATATTCAAAAATAAAGAAAAATACTAATTTATTATTTATAGATGTCAATATGGTTAAAGAGAATCTTGAGAGACATCCGATGATAAAAACTGCAACTGTTGAAAAAATTTATCCTGATAGGATTACAATTGATTATACTGTAAGGAAAGCGATACTATCTATTTACTATTCAAATTATTTTATCAATATTGACCAAAATCACTATGCGCTATCTGCTAATCAAAATGAAGCTGGTTTGATGGCGATTTATGGTTTGGAAGTTGAAAATTTTAATTTAGGAAACAAAATTCAAGTATTTAATGAATCAATAATGGAATCATCAATAGAATTAGTTCAGTTGATTAAAATTTCAGATTTAAACTTTCTTCCATCTATACAGATTGAGGATAATAAGATACTATTAAAAATCTATAGTGATTTTTATGTGAATTTCGGAGATGGAAAAAATATTGAAAATAGATTTAACGCATTTTATAATATTTATTTAGATTTAATAAAATCAGATATTGCTAAAGGAGTTATTGATGTAAGTACAGATGGACTTCCACTGTACAAGCCATTCAATTAGGAGAAATTCATGAAAGTAAAAAACAAAAATTATTTATTGATAGGATTTATAAGTATTGTGCTAGGTTTAATCATATCAATACAATTGAAAGTTGTACAAGGCAATTATTTAGAGGGCTCAAATCCTTTAACAAGATCCATAGAATTAAGCCGTGCATATGAAACTGTCATTGGTGAAAGAGATAAACTTTTAATGGAGATAAATCAGCTTCAAACGAAGCTTCAAGAAATTGAAAATGATGCTTCAAGTGATAATGCTATGATTAAAGGATTGACTGTTGATCTTGAAAGGTACAAACTTTTTGGCGGATTTTTAGATGTTTCAGGACAAGGTATACAAGTCATATTGGACAATCCTGTCAATGAAAGCAATACAACGGCAGATGTCAATATTATTTATGAATATGATTTAATTAATATATTGATAAATGAGCTAAATGCTGCAGGCGCTGAGGCAATTTCCATCAATGATGAAAGAATTATCAGCATCAGCGAAATCAGAACTGCAGGAAGTGCACTTGTTATCAATAAGGTGCCAAAATATCCTCCGTTCATCATTAAAGCGATTGGAAATAAAGATACTTTAGATGGTGCACTCAATCAAATATTTGGGATTGCTTCAACTTTACGAAATATGGGATATTTTGTTGAAGTGAAAAAATCAGATAATATTGAAATTCTTAAATACAATGGAATTGTTGATTTCAATTATGCCAAGATCCTTAAGAAATAGGTGATATCGTGTTTAAAAAGAAACCTCAAAAAACAATTTTCATTCTTTTGGTTATTCTTGGATTTCTTATAGTAATGCAATATAAAATAGCTCAAACGGGTATGAAATATGTCTCATTTAGAGATATTGAAACTTTAACAAATAGAATTGACAGTCAAAATTTTGAAAATCAAAAATTAAAAGATAAAATAAATAGTTTGAATGATCAAATCATAAATTATGAATCTGCAATTGAAGAAACGGGTAATATTGAATCAGTCTTAATTGAAGATATTGAAATATACGGTAAGATATCGGGAGTTGAGGCGCTTTCAGGTCCGGGAGTGGTTATTATTTTTACTGACAGTGAGCGTCAACTTTTGGATGACGAAAATCCAAATAATCTACTGGTACATGATTTGGATATTCAGGCGCTTATAGATGATTTAGTCAGTGCGGGTGCAGAAGCAATAGCGGTCAATGGTCAAAGAGTCATTCCGCATTTTACGGAAATTGTATGTAACGGTCCCACTATCAGAATTAATGATGAATTGTATTCGCAACCTTTTATTATAGAGGCGATTGGTAATAGGACATATTTAGAAGCAGCAGTGAATGCACCTGATAAATATGGATATATTCTAAAACAATGGGGACTATTTCTAGAAGTAAATACAAGTATTTATCTGGAAATACCTGGATTCGAAGGCTATCGCGATTTTGAATATATGAAAACGAAGGAGAACTGATATGATTATAGCAATTATTGGAATTTTAGTTGGTGTTTTATTGGGGTATTTTATTCCAATAAATATATCAGGCGCTTTCAGCATTTATTTGTCTGTAGCGATTTTAGCTGCAATCGACTCCCTGTTTGGAGGGATTAGAGGTAATCTAGAAGGAAAATTCGACTCGGTTATTTTTGTGTCGGGTTTTTTTGGGAATTCCATATTGGCACTGTCACTTGCCTATATAGGTGATCAATTGGGTGTGCCTCTTTATTATGCAGCTATTTTTGTATTTGGAACGAGACTTTTTCAAAACTTTTCCATTATTCGAAGATATATGTTTAAAAGAATGTAAGATGTTTTTCTTTCAAAATTATGTTATGATAAGGTAAAGAAATTTATGATTAGCAGTTTTTAATATAGATTCAAAGGGAGGAAAATTCAGTGATAGAATTCGATACTGATAATAATTTATTTGCACAAATAAAAGTTGTAGGAATTGGTGGTGGTGGCAATAATGCAGTTAACCGCATGATTGAACATCAGTTGAAAGGTGTTAAATTTATTGCAATCAATACAGATCAACAAGATTTGCATTCCTCTAAGGCAGAGTTGAAGATTCAAATTGGAGAAAGTATTACAAAAGGATTGGGTGCAGGTGCCAAACCCGAAGTAGGTGAACAATCAGCCTTGGAAAGTAAAGAAAAAATTCAACAATTTTTGGTTGATACAGATATGCTTTTTATAACAGCGGGAATGGGTGGAGGAACTGGGACTGGAGCAGCACCTATCATTGCTGAAATTGCAAAAGAAATGGGGATTTTAACAGTTGGTGTTATTACGAAGCCATTTACTTTTGAAGGTAAAAAAAGAATGAAAAATGCAGAATTGGGCATAGAGCGATTAAAAGCTAGTGTTGATACACTTTTAGCTATTCCAAATGATAAATTATTGGAAATTGTAGAAAGAAAAACTTCAATTGTTGAAGCTTTTAGAGTGGCTGATGATGTTCTGAGACAAGGCGTTCAAGGCATTTCAGATTTAATTGCAATTGATGGATTGATTAACCTTGATTTTGCAGATATTCAAACTATAATGACTGGCAGCGGTATTGCACATATGGGAACTGGAAAGGCGACTGGTGACAATCGTGCTATGGAAGCTGCAAAGCAGGCAATACATAGTCCCTTATTGGAAACTACAATTCAAGGTGCCAATGGTGTCTTAGTAAATGTAACAGGTGGAGAAAATTTAGGTATTCATGAGGTGAATGAAGCTGTTCAATTGATTACTGAAAGTGTCAGTGAAGATGCTGAAATAATATTTGGTGCAGTAATAGATGAAAAAATTGGCGATGAACTAAAAATAACTGTAATTGCAACACGATTTGATCATGACAAACCAAAGAATTTATTTGGAGAAGACGGAAAAGCTATTATTATAAATAATAGGGATGAAATTGAAGTGCCTGATATTTTTGAAAAAAAATCCTTGGATTTAGATTTGGATTTGGGTTCACTTGATGAAGATGATGACCAGGATTTAGATAGACCACCGTTTTTAATTAGACGATAAGGCCATTTTGGCCTTAATTTTTTGAGGAGTTGATAATGATGAAATGTCCTTACTGTGGTTATGAAGAATCAAAAGTTATTGATTCAAGACCTACTGAAGAAGGGAATGTCATTAGAAGAAGACGTGAGTGCATTGATTGCAATAAGCGTTATACGACATATGAACGTGTTGAAGAAGTCAATTTAATCGTTGTAAAAAAAGATGGCACACGTGAATCTTTCAATAGAACTAAAATAATAAATGGTTTAATCAGAGCTTGTGAAAAACGTCCAATTTCCATTGATCAAATGGAATCTGTTGCAGACCGTATTGAACAAAATTTAATCAATAGTATGGAAAGAGAAATTCCATCAGCAAAAATAGGTGAATTATTAATGGAAGAACTTAAATTGTTAGATGAAGTAGCTTATGTGAGATTTGCATCTGTCTATAGACAATTTAAAGATTTAAATTCCTTTATCAATGAATTAACTAAAATGTTGGATGAGAAGAAGGAAAATTAATGAAAAGTCAATTTTATAAAAATTTAGAAATTTTAAAGTTTACTAATATAACAACAAAACATGGGTTTACGACAATAAATGGTGGTGTCAGTCAAGGTGGTTATAGAAGTTTGAATTTTGGAATTTATGCACCTGATAAAAGAGAACATGTTCTAGAAAATTATGAGATTTTCTTTGACGCCCTGGCTATTGATAAAAACAAGTCGATAGCAACGCATCAGACGCATTCTAATCATATAGCTAAAATAGATTCTGTAGATGAATTTAAAGTATTTGAAGATACAGATGGATTTATAACTAATATTCGAGGTGTTAACCTGATGACTTTCTATGCTGATTGTACACCTTTATATTTCTACGATCCTGCAAAAAAGGTTATAGGAATTGCTCATTCTGGTTGGAAAGGCACCGAAAAAAAAATTGGTGTCAAAATGATCGAAGCATTTGTTGAATTGTATGGCAGTAAAAAAGAAAATATTCTGGTGGGAATTGGTCCAAATATAAGTCCTCACTATTATGCGGTCAGTGATGATTTTTTAGATAATTTTGAAGATCGTTCTTTTTTTACAAATTACATTTATCATAAAGAAGGAATAACATATTTTGACATGGTCAATAGCAACAGGGACATGTTGATCAATAATGGAATATTAGAAAAAAACATTGAATTATCCGGCCATTGCACATACAAAGAAGCTGATAGATTTTTTTCCTATAGACGTCAAGGTGCGGAATCAGGAAGAATGGCTGGCTTTATAATGTTAGATTAGAGGTAATTATGAAAAAATTTAAAATTACAAAAATTCAAGAAAATAGTATTGCAGAAGAATTAGGTATTACAGCAGGTGATTTTTTAATCAGTATTAATGGACAGCCAATCGTTGACATTATTGACTATCTTTATTTGACTTCTGATGAGGAGATTGAACTTTTAATAGAAAATCATGTGAATAATGAGCAGACTATTTTTGAGATTGAAAAGGATTTTGACGATGAAATAGGGCTTTCTTTTGAAAATCCATTATTAGATGATGCAAAGCGTTGTTCTAATCAATGTGTCTTCTGTTTTGTTGATCAACTGCCCAAGGGAATGAGAGAGACACTTTATTTTAAAGATGACGATTCACGACTTTCATTTATGCAGGGTAATTTTGTCACATTGACAAATGTCAGTTATGAACAATTGGACCGGATAGTAAAATACCATATCAGCCCTATTAATATTTCAGTACATACAAGCAATCCGAAGTTGAGAGTCGAAATATTAAATAATAGATTTGCAGGTGATATACTCGATAAAATGCGTATTTTGGCATCAGGAAATATTACTATGAATGCACAAATTGTATTAATGCCGGGAATTAATGATCAAGAGCATCTTGATAGAACTATTGAGGATTTAGCAATGTTATATCCACAAGTTCAATCGGTAGCTATAGTGCCAGTGGGCATATCAAAACACAGAGAAGGGCTTTTTCAGCTAAATCCTTTTACAAAAGAATCATCATATCAATCAATTGTTCAGATTGAAAATATTCAATCAAAAATGCTTAAAAAACTTGGGACAAGATTTGCCTTTTTATCGGATGAATTTTATGTAAACGCTGAATATCCACTTCCAGAATATGATACTTACGAGGGTTTTGTGCAACTTGAAGATGGAATAGGACTTATGAGAAAATTTCAAACTGATATAATTAATTCTATGGTCACAAATAAACTCAATGGTAAATATTTGATGGTTACCGGTCTCTTGGCAGAAAAATATTTGAAGGAATTAGTTGAGGACATAGTATATCACAATAAAAATTTATCAATTGATGTAAAAGCGATTAGAAATGATTTTTTTGGAGAAAAGATAACTGTGAGTGGTTTGATTACTGCGCAAGATATTATTGATCAGTTAGAAGATGTTTCAATATACGATGCATTATTATTGCCTGATGTGATGTTCAAGGCAGATGAAGACGTTTTTTTAGATGACATGAATATTGGAGAAATAAGCGAGAAAATAAAAGCGAAGATTATTAAAGTACCTGTTGAAGGGAAATTATTTCTTCAAATATTAGAGGAGATGAGTAGATGAGTAAGCCGATTTTAGCAATCGTAGGTAGACCTAATGTTGGAAAATCAACATTATTTAATAAAATTGCTGGTAGAAGAATTTCTATTGTAGAAGATTATCCAGGAGTAACAAGAGACCGCGTCTATGCTGAAGGGGAATGGTTGAATAAAAAATTCACCATGATTGACACGGGTGGACTTGAACCAGATTCAAAAGATATCATCATAACTCAAATGAAAAAGCAGGCAGAAGTCGCTATAGAATTAGCAGATGTCATAATATTTTTAGTTGATGCCAAAGATGGTGTTACAGCAGCAGATGAGGAAATTTCTCAAATGTTGAGAGTTGCAAAAAAACCAATAATAATCGCAGTCAATAAATCAGATAGAGCAGATGTTCCTGATACTTTTTATGATTTTTATACTTTGGGTCTTGGAGAACCAATTCCTATCTCAGCTTCAAATGGACTTAACTTAGGAGATCTTCTTGATGAAGTTTGTGATAAGTTTCCAGCAGATGATACAGAAACAGAAGATGAAGAAACTGTAAAAGTGGCAATTATAGGAAAACCTAATGTTGGAAAATCATCACTTCTCAATAAAATTTTTGGTGAAGAAAGAGTCATAGTAAGTCCTATTGCAGGGACAACACGTGAATCGATAGACACTGAAATTGAGATTGATGGTAAATTTTATAGATTCATTGATACAGCAGGGATTCGTAGAAGAAAGAATGTATACGAAAATGTTGAGAGATATTCGATTTTAAGAAGTCTCGCATCAATTGAACATAGTGATATAAGTATGATTGTCATTGATGCTGAAGAAGGCGTAACTGAGCAGGATAAGAGAATAGTAGGTTATGCACATGAAGCAGGAAAAGGCGTCATCATAGTTGTGAATAAATGGGATATGATTGAAAAAGATAATTCAACTTACAATGAATATGTAAAAAACATTAAAAATGAATTGGCATTTCTTAGCTACGCACCACTTGTTTTTGTATCTGCATTGACAGGACAAAGAATAAAACAAATAATCGAAATGATTGATTATGTTCATCAAAATCAGACGTTTAGAGCGTCGACTGGATTGCTTAATGATATTATAAATGAGGCAATTATGCTTAATCAACCTCCTTCGGATAAAGGAAAGCGTTTGAAAGTATATTACATCACGCAGGTTTCTATAAAACCGCCAACATTTATTGTTTTTGTCAATGATTCAAATTTGATGCATTTTTCGTATCTAAGATATCTAGAAAATAAATTGAGAGATCGATTTAATTTTGAAGGAACACCTATTAGAATGATGGTTAGAGATAAAAAAGATTAATGGAGTGATATTATGAAAATCGGTGTGTTGGGATTTGGAAGTTGGGGAACGGGTCTTTCAATTTTGCTGAATGAATTAGGTCATGAAATAACTATTTATGGAAGAAATAAAGAGTACGTTGAAAAAGTTAAAAAATCACGCGTTAGTGAAAAATACTTAAAAGATGTAGAAATTGATAAAAGAATTTTTTTGACGAATGATTATGAAGAAGCAATTTTTGGCAAGGAGATTATTATTCTTGCGGTTGCGTCTCAATCAGTAAGGGAAGTTCTTGATTCAGTAAACCAATTCGTAGATGAAAATCAATTAATTGTCAATCTTGCTAAAGGGATTGAAATTGGATCTTTAAAAACGATTTCACAAATTGTAGAAGAGTATTTGCCAAATAATAGCTATGTTGTTCTTTCGGGACCATCACATGCTGAAGAAGTAGCTAAAAAATTGCCAACAACTTTAGTGGCTGCTTCAAAAAATATGGCATCTGCTCAACTGATCCAAGATAATTTCGCATCCAAATTTTTGAGGATTTATACTAATCCAGATGTCATTGGAGTTGAAATAGGTGGTGCATTAAAAAATATCATTGCACTGGGTGCTGGAATTACAGATGGCTTAGGTTATGGTGATAATACAAAAGCTGCATTGATGACTAGAGGTATAAATGAAATTGCTGTTTTAGGTAAAGCTATGGGAGCATCTCAGGAAACTTTTAGAGGACTTTCTGGAATAGGAGATCTTATTGTGACTTGTACCAGTATGCATTCGAGAAATAGAAGATGTGGTATTTTAATTGGCCAAGGGAAATCAGTAGATGCTGCAATCCACGAAATTGGAATGGTTGTAGAGGGAATCTACACTGTGAAATCTGCCTATGATCTATCAATGAAATTGGGTGTTGATGCACCAATTACAAAAGAACTTTATAGAGTTCTCTATGAAAACAAAGATCCAAATGATTCTGTCATTCGATTGATGGAAAGAGAATCGAAGCATGAGATGGAAAATAATCACAATTGGTAACATGGATGAATGTGGTGATAAAGTGAAAAAGAGAAGAAAAATAATAACCAGAATTTTGATTTTTGCAGTTTTTTTAACTGCACTAGGATATTTTGCGTATAAAAAAGAATTGTTCATAAATGACCCTTCGTATCCATTGAGCAATGGGAATATTGATGTTTTTATCGATGCGGATGCTTTTATTATCAGAGATGAAATTGTTGTCAGAACCAATAGCAGTGGGCTCGTTCAATATTTTATTGCTGAAGGAGAAAAGATTAAAAAAAATCAATTGATTGCACAAATACAGAGGAGTGAAATAAATCCTAATGATAAACAGAATGAAGTAACAAACAAATTAGATGTTAATGTTGAAATTAATATGGAAGATCTTGATTATGATATTGCATTTTTATTCAATAAGATAAAATATATGATTTCTGATAAGAAATATTCTGAAATATTCAAGATAAAAGATGAGCTTGAATTGAAACTGGATAAGAAAGATAGATTAAGTGGACTTGAGTCGCCTGAATCAGATAAAATTATAATATCAGAGTCAAAAGACAATAATTTGACTGAACTTTTATCTCCTGAATCAGGAATAATCAGTTATTATATTGATGGGTATGAAAATATTCTTCAAAATCAAAAGCTTCAACAAATTGATTTTAATATTTTTGCAAAGCAATCTATTGAACCTGAAAATTATTCCACACAATATGCTTCTGATGGCGATATTATTTACAAAGTCGTCAATAGCAATCACTGGGAATTGATTGCTATTATTGATAAAGAATATCAGGATTTTTTTGAAATAGGAAAAGTAACTCAAATTGAAATTAATAACGAACATGTAACAGGAGAAGTAATTGATATTTTTGATCAAGGTGATAAGTTGGCATTACTGATGGATATGAACTACTTGATCAACGATTATCAAAAAAATCGAAAAGTAAGTGCAAAACTTAATCCAAGCAATTATAAAGGGCTTAAAATAGAAAAGAATTCACTTGTCAAAGTAGACGGCGATTATGGTGTCTATGTTTTAAATGTTAACAATAAAGCTACTTTTAGGCCAGTAAAGGTAATTGGATATGATGAAGAGTATGCAATTGTTGTAAGTGATTATTTTACAAAGCTAGTCAATGATAAGTCTGAGAGAGTTTCAACTGTTAAACTTTATGATGAAGTATTGAGGGATGGAGAGAAGTATCTAACAAATTAATAAGGAAGGTGCTTATGGAAAACATTAGAGACAATTTGGAAGAAGTAAGAAAAAATATTAAAATTGCTTGTGAAAAAGTCAATAGAAATCCAAATGATGTGACATTGATTGCCGTCACTAAGACAATTGATGATGCCATTGTCAATGAATCTTTAAAATACGACATAACTGATATTGGAGAAAACAAACCTCAAGAAGTACAAAGAAAATTTGATTTGATCACAAAAAAAGTAAAATGGCATTTGATAGGACACTTGCAAAGAAATAAAGTCAAGTATATTATTGACAAAGTTGATTTGATTCACTCTGTTGATTCAGAAAGATTGGCGATGGAGATAAATAATAGGGCTTTGGGAATTGGAAAAGTCATGGATATTCTGATTCAACTCAATATTTCAAATGAAGAAACTAAGTTTGGAATTGATCGTGATGCCTTAGATACTTTACTATTATCTATAAGTAATATGGCCAATATCAGAGTCAGAGGACTTATGACTATGGCGCCATATTTAGAAAATCCAGAAGATACTCGATGGATATTTAAAAAAATGAAAGAAATTTTTGAAGACTTGAAAGATAATGAGTATAATAATATACAGATGGATTATTTATCTATGGGTATGACAAATGATTATATGATTGCCATTGAAGAAGGAGCAAATCTGATTCGTATTGGCACTGGCATATATGGTGAAAGAGATTATTCTAAATAGGAGGTAGATTATGGCTGATAAATTTGTTAATAAAATTAAATTTTTTATGGGTCTGGATGATGACTCTGACGAGGTAGAAAATGATATAGAAAATGAAGAAATTACTAAAATTGAAAATGAAAGTTTAAAGACTGAAGATGCTCAAAACCTTTTTTTAAACAAAAAATTTTATGATGAGCCAAAGGTGAATTCGATGGATAGAGATTCAAGTAAATTCAATGTAACAATTATTAAACCCGAAGATTTCAATGAATCTGCAAATGTAGTAAATAATTTGAAAAATAGAAAGCCAGTGATTATCAATCTAGAATCGTTGGATATTGAAATTGCACGAAAAGTTTTTGATTTTTGTTCGGGAGCATTATATGCTTTGAACGGAAAAATATTTAAAGTTTCTAAAAATATATTTCTTTTGGCACCTGAGAATGTTGATATTTCAGGAAATTTAAAAAATACTGTGCCAACAGATTATGAAATGGAATAAGGATGTGTTAAAATGACAATTATTAAAGTGGCAGTGTACTATTTCGTACGAGTGATTAATCTACTGATTTTAGGTCGTGTGCTGATGTCTTGGTTTGTAAAAGATTATACTAATCCAATTGTAGTTTTTATTTACCAGATAACTGAACCTATATTGGCACCATTTAGAGAACTTCTAAAAAAAGTGGGTATCGGAGGCACTCTGGATTTTTCACCAATATTGGCTTTGCTAGTGATTCAATTCATAGCAAATTTGATATTTTCTTTATAAATGTTAGGAAAAGAAGAGAAAATTGCACTTAGCCATATTGAAGATATGATTGAGCGCTCAATCGATAATCATATGATTGCATTTACGGATTTTGTATTACCTGCTTTATGGACTGAATTGAATAAGAAATTGATTGAAGATTCATTTATCATAAAAAAAATTCAACTCAACCTGTATTGTGAATATGCAATTCTCGCTGTTTACCCTAGTTATATGTCAATAAGCGAAAAAGATATCCCGATAAAAGTCCTAAAAATGACTATTTTAGATCAAACTGTCATTACACATCGTGATGTTTTGGGAGCAGTTTTGAATCTAGGTATCAAAAGAGAAAAAATTGGCGATATATTTGTAAAAGAGAATATTGTGTATATGATGGCCATTGATAAAATGGTAGAGTTCATAAAAACATATTTACTTAGAATTAAAAACTCGCGGATATCAATTGAGGAAGTTCTTTATAATCAAATCAGCGATTTTAAACCGAATTATAAAGAAAAAATGGTTACTGGAAATTCATTGAGATTCGATTTAATCTTATCTAAGGTTTTCAATCTCAGTAGAAGTGATGTTCAGCAGTATTTTAAAAACAATAAAGTAAAAAGGAATCATATCATAACTGAAAATTATAAAAAAGACCTCAATATAGGAGATATTGTTTCTCTTAGAGGTCATGGCAGATTTCAATTGATTGAATTAATAGGAACAACAAAAAAAGGAAATACACAAGTGAAGGTACATCTCTTTTACTAGTTGACGAATGTAGTAATATTAGATATAATCTTTTATAAATTCAGTAAATGCTTTGATGGAGAAGAATAGTACAATTTAAATTTTTTAGAGAGTCGATGGCAGGTGGAAATCGATAGTTTAAAAGTATGAAAATCACTCCTGAGCAGTTTTGTGAAAGCAAGTAGCAAATACCGGTTGATGACCGTTATCCAATCATGAAGAGATTGTGCTTTCAATAAGCAGGGTGGTACCGCGGAGAAAATTCGTCCCTATACGTATGTATAGGGATTTTTTATTTATTATAAGGGGTGAAGGAATGTATAAAGAATTAAATAAAAAAAGCAATAAAGAAAGAGAACAGGAATTTTCGATTTACTGGAAAGAGATTGATTTATTGCATCAAAGTGTAGAGACAAGAAAAGATGGACCCAATTTTGTGTTTTATGACGGTCCTCCTACAGCAAATGGTCGTCCGGGACTGCATCATGTAGTTGCAAGATCATTGAAGGACTCAGTCTGTCGATTTAAAACAATGGAAGGCTTTCAAGTAAAAAGAAAAGCAGGTTGGGATACACATGGATTGCCAGTTGAAATTGAAGTAGAGAAAAAATTGAAATTATCCAATAAACAAGATATAGAGAAATATGGTATTGAAGCTTTTAATAAACAATGTCGTGATTCTGTGTTTGTATATGAAGCGGCATGGCGTGAACAAACAGAAAGAATGGCATATTTAGTTGATATGGATGATCCTTATATTACTCTAAGCAATGAATATATAGAATCAGTATGGTGGATCCTCAACAAGTTTTTTGAAGAAGGATATGTTTATGAAGGTCATAAAATTCTGCCATATTGTGCACGTTGCGGAACAGGGCTGGCATCACATGAAGTTGCACTCGGCTATCAGGAAGTAAAAACAGAAACAGTTTATGTTAAATTTAAAAGAAAAGACAGAGATGAGTATTTCCTAGTATGGACAACAACACCATGGACGCTTGCTTCAAACGTCGCATTGACTGTTAATCCTAAAGAAACGTATTTGAGAGTTGTGGAAAATGGGACAACTTATATTCTTGAAAAAAATCTTGCAAAGGAAGTATTGTCTGATGATTATGAAGTTATCGATGAATTTTTAGGGGCAGAATTAGAATACGTGGAATATGAGCAATTGATGCCATTCCTAAAAATAGATAAAAAAGCTTTCTTTGTTACACTAGGAGATTATGTAACAACTGGAGACGGAACAGGTATTGTGCATACGGCACCTGCTTTTGGTGAAGATGATTACCATACTGGAAGAAAATATGATTTACCTGTTCCTCAACCAGTAGATGAAGATGGTAAATATACTGAAACACCTTGGAAAGGAACATTTGTCATTGATGCAGATCCTGAAATTGTTCAATGGTTGAGAGAAGAAGGAAAATTATATAAAAAGCAAAAAATGGAACATAATTATCCTCATTGCTGGAGATGTAAGACACCACTTCTTTATTCTGCAAAGCCAAGCTGGTATATTGAAATTACAAAACTTAAAGATAAATTGATTGAAAACAATAAAACAGTCAATTGGTATCCAGAATATGTCGGTGAAAAGAGATTTGGAAATTGGCTTGAAAATTTAAATGATTGGGCGATTTCAAGAAATAGATATTGGGGAACTCCTCTAAATATCTGGAGATGTGAATGTGGTCATAAGGCTTCAGTGGGATCTATTAAAGAATTGACCGAGAGAGCGATTGAATCAATTGATGAAACGATTGAACTTCACAGACCGTATGTTGATGATGTTCATTTGAAATGTGACAAATGCGGTGGGATCATGACAAGAGTACCTGAAGTTATTGACGTTTGGTTTGACTCAGGAGCAATGCCTTTTGCCCAATATCACTACCCATTTGAACACAAAGAAGATTTTGATCAATTATTTCCTGCAGACTATATTTGTGAAGGAATTGATCAGACACGCGGCTGGTTCTATTCATTATTGGCAATTTCTACTTTTGTTACAGGTAAATCACCATATAAGAACGTATTGGTAAATGATTTGCTATTAGATAAAGATGGAAAGAAAATGTCGAAAACAAAAGGCAATACAGTAGATTCATTTGATCTGTTCGACCGCTATGGCGCTGATGTTGTCAGATGGTATCTTAATTATGTTTCACCTGCATGGGCACCGACCAAGTTTGATGAAGAAGGACTTAAAGAAGTAAACAGTAAATTCTTCAGAACACTTCAAAATGTTTATAATTTCTTTACAATGTATGCAAACATGGATAATGTGAAGGCAACTGATTTTTATGTTCAACCAAAAGAAAGACCAGAACTTGACCAATGGGTATTATCTAAGCTGAGCAGTTTGATAAAAAATGTAACGAGTGATTTGAATGAATATGATTTGACAAAAGCAGTGAGAAAAATCCAAGATTTTGTCAATGAAGATTTATCTAATTGGTATATCAGAAGAAGCCGAAGAAGATTCTGGAGCACAGAAATGGATCAGGATAAAAAATCAGTCTACAATACAACCTATGAAGTTTTAGTTGATATTTCTAAATTGATTGCTCCGTTTACGCCTTATATTTCGGAAGAAATTTATAGAAATCTTACTGGAGATAAGTCAGTTCATCTAGCGAAGTATCCAGTGGTTGATGAAAGTCTGATCAATGAAAAGATTGAAAATAGAATGGATTTGGTCAGAACTCTTGTAGGGCTTGGAAGGGCAGCGAGAGAATCTGTTAAAATCAAGGTAAGACAACCGATTCAAAAGGTTTACATTGATGGAAAAAACAAAGAAATGATAGAAGACTTGTCGCCATTATTAATGGAAGAGTTAAATGTAAAAGAAGTTGGATTCATTGATAATGTAAATGAATATATGAACTTCAGTTTAAAACCGAATTTTAGAGAATTAGGACCAATCTTAGGAAAAGACATGGGTTTGTTCTCTAAAGTGCTTGCGACATTAGATCCAAGCGAAGTTGTTGATAAATTCAATAAGGGTGAAAAAGTTTCAATTGTGCTGAGTGACGAAAAGACAATCGAATTAACCAATGATCAATTGGTTGTCAATATTGAATCAAAAGAAGGATTTACTGTACAAATGGAAAACAATGTTTTTATCATTTTGGATACGACTTTGACTGAAGAGCTAGTCAATGAAGGGTATGCAAGAGAATTCATTTCCAGAGTACAGCAGATGAGAAAGAGCAATGATTTCGAGGTTGCTGACCACATAAAAATTTACTTTGAATCATCTGATGAATTGACAAAAGCGATCAGAACATTTGATGAATACATCAAGGATGAGACATTGGCTGTTGAAATAAATGCACTTGAAGATCATAATTATGAAGAACATAATTTAAATGGACATGATACAAAAATATTCCTCGAGAGAATATAGTAATTAGAGATAGCTGGGAAAATCCCAGCTATCATTTTAGGAGAATGCAAATGGAACGGTTTGAATATTATATTGAAACAGAGTATATAGATGAAAGAATTGATATCTTTCTTGCGGAACAGTTCAATGATTATTCCAGAAGCTTTATTCAAAATTTAATCGCAAATGAAAAAGTAAAAGTAAATGGCAAATTGAGTGCTAAAAAAAATTATAGATTATCATTGGGTGATGAAGTTGAAATTGAAATTCCTGATCCTGATATTCTGGATATCGTACCTGAAGACATTCCACTAGATATTGTTTATGAAGATGACGATATCATGGTGATCAATAAAGAACAGGGAATGGTTGTCCATCCCGCACCTGGAAATTATACTGGAACGTTAGTAAATGCCATCATGTTTTACAGCAGTAAATTATCATCAATAAATGGCATAATCAGACCGGGCATTGTCCATAGAATAGATAAAAACACTTCAGGTTTGATAGTAGTTGCTAAGAATGACTTTGCTCACCATCACCTTTCAGATGAGCTTAAATCTCATGATATTGAGAGAATTTATTATGCTATCGTTCATGGAAAAGTGACAAAAGAAGGAAAAATAGATCGACCTGTTGCGAGAAATCCTAAGAATAGATTAAAAATGGCAATTGTTTCAGGTGGAAGGGAAGCTATAACGCACTATGAACCCATCAAATATTTTGGAAATGATTACACTTTATTGAGAGTAAAACTTGAAACTGGAAGAACGCATCAGATTAGGGTTCATCTGCAATCAATTGGTTTTCCAATATTGGGAGATCCTGTGTATGGTGTCAAGAAAGAAAAAATCAAGCATGACGGACAACTCTTACATGCGAAAGAACTTCATCTCAAGCATCCGAGAACAGGTGAAATGATGACATTTGTATCTGAATTACCAGCGTATTATCAAGAGATTATAAACAAGCTCGAGAAAATTTATGGAGGAAATGATGGAATTTAAAGCATTGATATTGGATTCAAAGGCGATGAATCGTTCAATTACAAGAATTGCCCATGAAATCATTGAAAAAAATAAAGGCATCAGTGATGTTGTTCTCGTAGGTGTTCAAACAAGAGGTGTTCCACTGGCAAATAGAATTGCGCAAAGTATAAAAGAAATAGAAGGAAACTACGTAGATGTCGGCGTACTTGATATCACTCTATATAGAGATGATTTGACAAAACTCGATGAAAATCCGATTGTGAAAGAAACTAAAATAGATTTTTCATTAGATGATAAAGTTGTTGTTTTAATTGACGATGTCATCTACACTGGTAGAACTGTGCGAGCGGCTATGGATGCGATATTTGAAAAAGGTAGACCACAAGCGATTCAATTAGGCGTGCTTATTGATAGAGGACATAGAGAATTGCCTATTAGAGCCGATTTCGTAGGGAAAAATGTGCCTACTTCGCAAAAGGAAATCATTAAAGTAAGACTAACTGAAATTGACCATATTGATGAAGTTGCAATTTATGATAAATGATTAAAAAAGAAGTCTATTAGACTTCTTTTTTATGTTGGTTGATTTTTTCTTCATTTGGTGTAACATAAATTGTTTTTTGATGAAAATAGTTTACAAATCCCGGTTTTGCACCGCTTGGTTTTTTTACATGCCGTATTTCAGTGAAATCAACTGGAACTGTAGAAGAATATTTGGATTTACTGTTAAATGCCGCCAATTCTGCAGCAAGCACTATAGTTTCATTGTCAGGTTCCTTACCTTGAGTACTTATTACAACATGTGATCCCGGAATGTTTTTAGTGTGAAACCACAAATCACTGTTGCTGGATTTTTTAAATGTCAAAATATCATTTTCCTTGTTGTTTTTACCTACAGATATTATGAATCCTGTATTTGAAATGTATTCGTTAGGTTTTGATATAATTTTTTTTGATTTTTTAAATCCTTTTTTTTTCAAATAACCCTCTGAAATCAATTCATCCTTGATCAATTCCAAGTTATCATTGTCAAGCGTATTGTCAATTGATGTCATAATGGATTGAAGATAGTCAAATTCATCCTTGGACACTTTAAGTTGATTTTCAATATAGATCTTTGCAGTTTTCATCTTGTTATATTTTTGATAATAAAGCTGAGAGTTTTCCTGAGGTGTTTTTTGAGGATCGAGTTCAATCAACAAATCATTCTCTGAATAGTAATTGTAGACAGTAATGCTTTCCATACCACTTTGAATTTGATAGATATTGGAAAGAATCAATTCACCTTTAATCTTAAAAGCTTCGGATTCAAGAGATTCAGCAAGTTCCTTTTGAAGACCCTCTATTTTATTTTCAACACGTTTTATTCTATTTTCAACGAGTTTTCTTAAGTCAGTCGATTTTTGTTTGATATGAAGTTGTACATCTTTATTGTTATAAAAGTCATCAATCAGTTCCAAAATGCTGCTCTTTGTAGTAAATGAATTGTAAACTTTCAAATTTTTTATATGAAAATCTTTATAAAAGCCGTCATTATCCAAGAAAATATAATAATCTTCGACATTTAAATCGATGAGAGTCATGTATAAAATGTTTTTTTGTGAAACATTTAGATTAAGTGCATTTTCATTTGGATCAATATTGCATCGCGATATCAGTTCTTTAGTCAATGAAGGACTGAAACCTTCAAATACCTGATAAAGAACTTTAAATATTTTTTCGTTTTTATCAGAAATGGATTCATTGAATAAATCAAATGGGATATTTTGAATATCCAATTGATCATTTTCAATTTGAAAGTATTTCAAATTGGGTAAAATCTGTCTGACATGACTCATATAGGGTGGAACCCTTTTCAAACTATCAATGATGATGTCTTCATGATTGACCATTATTAAGTTTGAATGTTTTCCCATCAGTTCATAAATGAGTTTCAATTCGATATCATCGCCCATTTCATTGCGACTGAAAAAAGTGAAAAAAACAATACGGTCCATGCCCGATTGTTCAATATGGGTCAATACAGCACCTGTCAAATATTTTCTCAATAGTATAAGAAAATTTGGAGGGCTCTGCGGGTTGATTTTTTTTTGCTTCGTCAAAGTCAAATAAGGCATAGATGCATTGATTGAAAATTTTAATCTCAGCTTGTTTCTGAATTGAATATGGATTTCATCTTCTTCAGGCTGGAATATTTTGTCTATTTTTGAATGTATTATATTTTCACGGAGTTCTTCGATTGTATGTTTTAGTATTAGGCCATCGAAAGCCATATGAATCACCTCAATAGATACAATTATAACATAAAAAGAGACTATCCAACAATGATATGATTCCCCTCAAAAATACAAGGCAAATAAGCAAAATCCACTTAAGGGGAATCATTTTATAATCTAGACAGACTCTTTTATATTTTTTAAATTTTCAAATACCATTGGCTTATAGAAATAATATCCTTGAATATAATTAATATTCATTGTGCGAAGTGCATTTAGCTGCGATAAGGTTTCAACACCTTCTGCAACAACAGTTATGCCAAGTGTTTTTCCCATGTTTGCGATGGCAGAAATGATAGCTTTATTGTAATTGTCTATTTCAATATCTTGAATAAAGCTTTTGTCTATTTTGATGATGCTGCCACTGAACCTTGCAATCTGCTGAAATGTTGAATAACCAGTTCCAAAATCATCAATGGAGAAAGTGAAACCATACTCAATCAACTGATAGATATTTCTGTGAACATTTAAACTGTCTATGAATTGTGTGTGTTCAGTTATTTCAAAGACATATTGTTGAGGTAAAGCAACGGAAAGTTCAAAGAGATCGATTACATTTTGGGCAAAATCCTTTTGGTCAAGTTCATTGACTGATAAATTGATTGAAACAATTATAGAATGTTTTTTAAAAAATTCATAATTGTCAATGGCGGTACTTATTACAAATAAGCCTATATTTTTTATGAAACCAGTTTCTTCAGCTATTGGAATGAATTCATCTGGATATACAGGAAAACCTAAATCTTTGCAATTCCAACGTATACGGGTTTCACAAAAATCAATGTTTTCATTCTCAATATTGACGACAGGTTGGTAGACGAGATAAAGCTCATTTTTTTCTATTGATTTTGATAAATGTTTACCTATGAGCCTTTTTCTATTTAATCTTTTGTTGAGTTCTGGATGATAGATATTATAATGAATATCATCGTTTAATTTAATTTCATGCAACGCAAATTCACATTCGTTGATCAAATCATGAAGGGTAGTTTTGTGACTGAAGACATCAGTGCGAGTAATTTTGAAATTGATATGAACAAAATTGTCAGCACATTTAAAATCTTTCATAAGTGATTCAGTCAATTTAGACGAAGTAATTTCAGATTTTAAATCAACATAATTTTGAATAGTCAAGAGATAATATTGAGTGCCGGACCCCCGTGCCAAAAAGAAGTAATGATTGTATGGGATGTTTTTGAGCTTGATGCCTATATCTGTAAGGAGAGCATCACCCAATTCATGGCCGAAAGACAAATTGAATTCATTAAAATTTCTGATGTCTATTAGATATAAACTTAATATAAAATCTTTCGGAATGTTGCGATAAATATTATTGTAGGTTTCCATCAGAAATTTGAAATTATATTGATTTGTTATAGGGTCTATAAAAGACAGATTGAGTAAATTCTCCATAAATTTTTGCCTCTCTATGGAAAATAAAATCGATTTTTCAAGTATTCTACTATCAAGATGATGTTTATCGAGGAAATCTTGGGCTCCTAGTTGAATAGCCTGTTTCTCCAGTTCAGGATCTGAAGTGGTCATGATAATTGTTGGAATATTTCTGTATGTTTTCAGGATTTTGTTCAATGTATTGATTGCACTTGAATCCGGCAAGTTCAGATCCAGTAGAATGGCATCATAATGAGAAGTTTTCAATGCCTCTTCCGCTGATTTCATTGTCTCTGAAATGTTTGCTTTTGTGTGAAATGTTTTTATTCTGTTTAGATGATAAAGCAGAAGATCTTGGTCTGATATCAAATCTTCAATTATTAAAATATTCATTGTTGTCATATTAAGACTCCCTTATTATTTCTCTCTATTATTTGGTAATTTCACTATATCAAGCCAGAAGTTATCAAGTTTAGCAATTGTTTCTATGAACTCTTCAATTTCTACAGGTTTCACGACGTAGGCACTTGCAAAGTTTTCATAGGCAGTAAGAATATCCATTTCCGATTTGGACGTTGTAAGAATGATAGTAGGGATCATTTTAGTTTCAGAATGTGATTTTATCTCTTTTAATATTTCAAGGCCGCTGATTTTAGGAAGATTGATATCAAGAATAATCAAGTCAGGGCTTAGAGCATTTTCGTAATTGTTTCTTTTGAATATAAAATCAAGCGCTTCTTCGCCGCTAGTGATGGCTTTTATTTCATTGTTGATCCTATTTTTTTTGAAAGTGTATAAAATAAGGTCGACATCGCCAGGATTATCCTCAATAAGCAGTATATTGATTTTTTTCTTAGTCACTTTTTTTCCTCCTTGTTGTTCAAATTTATTTTAATCATCAAACCGCCTTCTACTGAAGATGCCGCATAAATTTTCCAGCCATGATTAATGGCTACTTTAGAACAGATAGCAAGACCGATTCCTGTTCCTCTATAATCACTTGATGAGTGCAATTTCTTAAATGGAAGGAATATATCCTCCAAATATTTTTCATCCACTCCGATGCCGTTGTCTTGAATGATGAGCTCATTATTTTTATTGTCATAATATATTTTTATAGTCAATGGGCAGTCTATTTTCCTGTATTTTATGGAATTGCTTAAAAGGTTCATAAACAATTGGGTCAGTCGGTCCTTATCTCCTTTTATTACTGGAAGTTGAGTTATTGATATGTTTGCATCGCTTTCACTGATAGAAATATTCATTTCTTCAATGATTTCCGAAAAAAGTGTATTGAGGTCAACAGATTTTATTTGATATTCAGCACCGGCTCTTGAATAAAGCAGTAAATCCTGTATCAATGTCTTCATTCTTACAGCACCATCTACGACATATTTGAAATATTTCTTTCCTTCATCATCAAGTTCCTGAAAATACTCCATTTCAAGTATTTTTATATAGCTTGAAATCATCCTGAGTGGTTCCTGCAGATCATGAGATGCAATGTAAACAAATTGATTCAGCTCTCTTTCTCTGTCGATGATATTAGTATGCATTCTCTCATAATGGTCATATAATTCATTGAGTTCTATCAAAGAGCTCTCAGGTGGATTGAATGGAATCTGTTTTTTTTCTGAAATTTGATCAAAATGATGATTGAGATAAATAAGTGGGCTGTTTATTTTAAATTTGAAATAATACACAAACGCAAGCATAAATGTGAAAAGGAGTATACTTATAAAAGCAATTACTAAATAAGTAGGATAGTAAAAAGAATTAAAATAAGATTTATTAACGCTGAATTTAATGCTCCAGCCCAATGGCTCAACTTTTCTTTCAATGAAAAAACGTGTTTCTCCATAAATATTTTTAACCGTTGAAACTTGGAAAGCGTTGTTTTGAAAATAAATCGTTGTATTTTTTACAATATTTGGTTGATTGTAAAGGTAACGATTGTTGCTTGAAAACATGACCGTATTTTTTCTGTCGATTATTTTCAAATCAAATTCTTCTATTTGCAGTAAATCCAATTTTTCATATAAATCATCTGCAATAATAAAAGATGCCAATAGTGTGTATAAAGGTTTTTTATTGGTTAGATATACTTCATGGTTGCCAGTCAAATTATTGATTACAACGTCAGAATACTGAATTTGAGCAGTAGAGTTTTTATATAAATTCAAATTTGAAAAATCAAGGCCTATGTATGTTTTATTAAAAGGGAATGAAAATTGAACTTTTCCATCGTTGCTTAAAATTGTCAATGAACTTATTTCATCATGTTCTGCCAAGAACTTTTCAAGAAATTGATTATCTTCAAATTGAACATTTTCAATATCTGTGATAAGAAGGATGTTATTGAAGGTCTCGTTAATTCTTTCCATAAAATCAATTGTAAGATATTCAAAGTAGTTGACATCACTATTAAGTGAATAAAGTGTTTGATTGACAACGGATCTTAAATTAAAATAATAAATGGAGCCAATGATCAATAATGTTATAACTAACATTATTATTGATATCCGAGTAGTTATATATCTGAAAATAGTAGTTTTTTTATTAGTCAATTTGGATCACCTCCACAAATTGACCATCTTCAATCTTCTGTATGACCAGCGGATGTCTTCCGTCACCGTAACCGTTGAATGTGTAGTCGGAAAATATCCCACTGTAATTGTCGAGGCTATCTATAAAGTCAATTGTTTGAGGGATATCTGAAAAGTGTGTATTTTGATAAGTGAAATCCATAAAATAAGTCATCTCATAACCAAAGTATGAAGCAACAGTAGGATATGTTTCATATCTATTAAAATAATTTTGTTTAAAAATTTCATATGAATCTTTTTTAGTGGGAGTAAAGTTTGAAATAACATATATATTTTCTGTATTGTTTCCAATATATTCTAGCGTTATCGAAGAATTTGACCAAGCTGACAACAAAATGGGAATTTGAGGAGAAATTCTTTTGATCTTTTGAATGGTGATGCCTGTTTTTATAGGATCTGTGATCAAAAGTATGGAGTCATAATTTTCATAAAGCAACAGTATTTCACTTAAATCACCGAATGAATCCATATCAAGAGGAATGAAGCCCGCTGCTGATATGAAATCCTTAGAATACTGTGTAAAATAATCTACATATTGTTTTGTGAATGCTTCATTGCTGGTATCATATAAAAATAAAGTGTTTTTTAAATTCAATCCATCAATTCCAAAGCTGACAGTTAGCATGGCCATTTCCTCTGTTGTATTCATAAGTCTGAAAAAAACATCGCTTTTATTTGATAGATTATCCGCAGATAAAGTGGTGCCGAATGTCAAAATTTCATTTTCAATAACTAAGGGATAAATTTTTTCCATATACGAGGATGTATCTGGACCTATGATGCAATCTAAATCATTAGACAAAATGTCTTGGAACAGGGATTCAGGTGTTTCGTAGTTGGAGATGTCGAAGTACATCTTTTCATAATGCCTTCCGGATTTATTGAGTTCACTTAAAGCCAATGAAGTAGCGTTGTACATGGCGATGCCAAGATCTGAATTGGCGCCTGAAAATTTGCCGACGATACCTACAACTAGAGTATCTTGTTTCTGGCAAGCTGTAAGCAACGAAAGGCCAGTCAGCAAGATGAAAATGATTTTTCTTTTCATTTTAATTCCCCCAAAAGACACACGAAATCAAATGTTTATCCGTTTTTAGTATAACATTTTTGCTTCCTTTAATTAAATATGTACCCATAAAAAAATATAATTAATTTAATTTTATGATAAAATAAATCAAAAAGGAGAAATATATGGAATTTACCAAAATGCATGGTGCGGGAAATGATTTTATTATTATTCACGATGAAGTCAGCAAGGACTATTCTCATTTGGCTTCGGTTCTCTGCAGGAGACATTTTTCTATAGGTGCCGATGGATTGATGGTAGTTGACAAAAAATCATCAGGTGGCGTTGATATGCGATACTACAATTCAGATGGATCTATTGGTGAAATGTGTGGCAATGGTGCCCGTTGTCTGGCTATGTACGCATATAACAATTCCTTGGTTGACTCAGATGAATTCTATCTATATACTTTATCTGGTAAAGTTCATTCAAAAATCATCAATTCAAGTAAAGTGAGAATTGCAATGGGGAAACCAGTATATAATTCTCATTTTGAAAACTATTTTTTTAACGACAAGATAGATGTATCAGACAGAGAATTCATTGGAAGTTATATTTTAATGGGCGTTCCACATTTGACAATTGAATTGGATGAATTAGATAAAAATACTTTGCTTAAATATGGACCTCTTCTTGAACATCATAAATTTTTTAATAGAGGGACCAATGTCAACTTTGTTAAAGTCTTGAATGTAAATGAAATTGAAATTGATACATGGGAACGGGGAGCTGGAAATACACTGGCTTGCGGTACTGGTGCACTGGCATCTGTTTTTTCTCTGTTTAAAACAGGAAGAGTCTCAAGTGAAGTTGAAGTTCATGCACCGGGTGGATTATTGAAAGTGTATATTGATAAAAATGAGGATGTGGTACTTGAAGGCGGTGCTACAACAGTATTTGAAGGCATATTTAAGGAGGATTTCTATGATTAGCAGCATGACAGGATATGGCCAAGGAAAAACACAAAATGAAGATTTTAAATTGAACGTGGAAATGAAAAGCGTCAACAATAGATACTTGGATATCAATATTCGGTTGCCGAGAAAGTTTAACCCATATGAAGACTTGATGAAAGCTATTATAAAAAGCAAAATAAGCAGGGGTAAAGTGGATGTATTTGTGAATCTTGAGAAATCAGAGCGTGAAGACGTTGTGGTGAAACCTGATTTGCCACTTCTGGAAAGATATGTCGAGGCATATCAAAAGATTATAGATCATTTTGATTTAAAAGAAAAAGTTGATTTGAATAAGCTGCTTAGAATTCAAGATGCGATGATTGTGGAAGATAGAGAAATTAATGAAGAAACAACAATTGCGGCGATTACAGAAGCTTTCAATATGTCGGTTGATGCAATGGTAGACATGAGACTGAAAGAGGGAGACAAATTAAAACTTGATATATTAGAGAAAACTGATAAAATAAAGCATATTCTCGATGATATCAAATTGTTGGCACCCTCGATATCTTTGAGTTACAGGGATAAAATGGAGCAGAGGATACATGATCTTCTAGACCAAATAGAGGATTATGATCAAGATAAGCTCAATATGGAAATTGCTATTTTTGCTGATAGAAAAGACATCAATGAAGAATTGGTGCGTCTTGATTCACATTTTTCACAATTAGACGATTTAATGAAATCAGATGAACCGGTTGGCAGAAAACTTGATTTTTTACTTCAAGAAATCAATCGTGAAGTAAATACTGTCGGGTCAAAATCACCTGATTATGATATTTCTAATTATGTAGTTGTCATGAAAAGTGAACTCGAGAAAATTAGAGAGCAAATTCAAAATATCGAATAAGGGGAGAAAATATGCGGAGGAAAGGCAATCTGTTTATTGTCAGCGGCCCTTCAGGTGCTGGCAAAGGAACGATTATCAAAGAAACCTTAAAAAGTAATGATGATTTCAAAGTGTCGGTATCAGTGACAACGAGAATGCCTCGAAATGCAGAAGTTGAAGGAGTCAATTATTTTTTCAAAACTGAAAAAGAATTTTTAGAAATGATTGCAGAAGATAAATTCCTGGAATATGCTAAAGTATACGATCATTATTATGGAACACCTAAAGAAGCGGTTTTAGAAGCAGTTGAAAGAGGCGACAGCGTTATTTTAGAGATTGACTTTCAAGGAGCCGTTCAAGTAAAGAGAAACTATCCAGAAGGAATTTTCATTTTTATTCTTCCGCCATCGATGGTTGAGCTTAAAAATAGAATTATTGGTAGAGGATCAGAAACTGATGAAACTTTAAAAAAAAGATTTTTGAGTGCATTCAATGAAATAAGTTATATTGAAAAATACGACTATTATATCATCAATGATGTATTGGAAGATTCGGTGTATTCTTTTAAATCAATTATTGAAGCTGAAAAATGTAGAGTTATGGCAGATGTCAAAGAAATATTAAAAATGTACAAGGAGGAAGAATAATGGTTAATCCATCAATTGATCAATTATTAGACATAATTGACGATCGTTATTCACTAGTGATTGCAACATCAAAAAGAGCAAGACAATTAGTGGAGAATGAGCAGTTAAAAGAAATAAATACTTTGAATAAACCAGTCTCAATTGCAGCAAAAGAAATTTATACTGGCAAAGTGAAATGTGTTATTGACGAAACAGGTGAGTAGAATGTATTCAGGTAAAAAAATTGTTTTTGGCGTCTCAGGTGGAATTGCGATTTATAAAGCACTGGATGTCATCAGTAAACTTAAAAAAATGAATTTTGAAATTGATGTTATTATGACGAAGCATGCACAGGAATTTATTTCACCTATGACTTTTCAGGCGATGTCTGGAAGAATGGTTGCCAGTGACATGTTTAATCAATGGCAAAGCACATCAATTGAACATATAGCACTTGCAAAAAAAGCAGATGTTTTTTGTATTGTCCCAGCAACTGCCAACATCATTGGTAAGATTGCCAATGGTATAGCGGATGATATGCTCACGACGACGGTATTGGCTACAGAGGCGCCAATATTGATAGCACCTGCCATGAATTCGAAAATGTATGAAAATACTATAGTGCAAGAAAATATGGATAAATTGAAAGGACTGGGTATGCACTTTATCAGTCCTGATGATGGTAGGTTGGCATGTGGAGATATTGGTGTCGGAAAATTGGCAACACCTGATGATATTGTCGAAGCGATTATCGATATCATAGATAGAAAAGATGAGCTTTTAGGTAAAAATGTCCTAGTTACAGCTGGGCCTACGCTTGAGCGTATTGACCCAGTGAGGTTTATTTCAAATAATTCAACTGGAAAAATGGGATATGCCATAGCAAAAATGGCACATCGATATGGTGCAAATGTAAAACTTGTCAGTGGACCTGTAAATATTGACTCACCGTATGGTGTTTCAGTAGAGTTTATTGAAACTTCACAAGAAATGTATGATAAAGTGATGGAAAATTTTGAATGGGCAGAAATTATTATAAAATCTGCTGCAGTTCTTGATTATAAACCAAAAAATTTTGAAACAGAAAAAATAAAAAAAGTCGATGGAGATTTAAGTATTGCATTTGGGAGAACAAAAGATATTCTTTTTGAACTTGGAAAAATAAAGGGAAATAAGTTATTGATTGGTTTTGCAGCTGAAACTAATAATGTTGTTGATAATGCCAAAGAAAAATTGATACGAAAAAATGCGGATATGATTGTAGCTAATGATGTGTCCAATAAAGCTATCGGCTTTAAATCTGATCAGAATGAAGTTTATTTCGTTATGGGTGAAGACTATGTAGAAAAGATTGATATAGCGAGCAAAGAAGAAATTGCTAAAGAAATCATAAAAAAAATAGTGAGTATGTTAAAATAGAGTAGTATACTACTCTTATTTTTTTGAGGTGAATCATGCAAGTAGACGTTGTATTATTAAAAACAGTCAATCAAACAGACCAATTGTACACTTATAATGTAAAGCAATCACTTGAATTTATGATTCACATAGGATCGAGGGTTTTAGTTCCCTTTGGAAGAACGAATAAGATTCAAGAAGGCATTGTTTTCAATGTAGTTGATGGGTTCAATAAAAATTTTAAAAGTGTCAACGCAGTGTTTGATGAGAATTATGATTTGAACATTGAAATGATTGAATTGATCAAGCATCTCAAAGATTATTATTTATCAAATTATTCTTGGTTTCTAAAAGCTGCGATACCTTCTGCAACTCAACTTTCGATTGAAACATCGTACATATACGAAAATGATGAAATAAAAAAAGTATTGGATTCAGGCGAAAAATCTTTGGGTGCACTGATTGATGAAGGAAAAGTCATTCAAAAGGTGAGTTACAAGAAAAAATCAAAGGAAAAATCAATCAGATATTTAAAATTAAAAACAACTAAAGTCCAATTGTTGGAAGAATATGATAAAATTAGATCGAATGCAGTGAATCAAAAAAATCTATTAAACCATTTTATAATAAATTCAAGTGATGTGATTGCAATCTCTGAATTGAAAGTACCTAGTGGAACAATAAATTCCTTTGTGAAAAAAGGTATATTTGAAATTGAAGAAACAAATGTATTTAGAGAAAACATTTATAGGATGGAAAATAACCAAAATGATTTCAAACATGAACTGAATGATGAGCAGAAAGCGGTTTATAATACTATAAGCAACGCAATTGAAAATAAAGTATATGATTCGTATTTGATTCATGGCGTGACAGGTAGTGGTAAAACTGAAATATATTTGCATTTGGCTGAAAAAGCACTTGAAAAAAACAAATCTGTTTTAATTCTTGTTCCAGAAATTTCCTTGGTTCCTCAGATGGCGCAGCGTTTTATTGAGAGATTTGGCCAAACCGTTGCATTTTATCACAGTAAAATGAATCAAAGTGAAAAGATGGATGAATGGTATCAAATAAAAACAGGTAAGTTTAAAATAATTATCGGTGCCAGAAGTGCAGTATTTGCGCCTATTGAAAAAATAGGACTGATAATAATTGACGAAGAACATTCAAGCAGCTATAAATCTGAATCACAACCGAATTACAACGCTAAATATATTTCATTATTGAGAGGGGAACATCATAAAGCACCTGTCGTTTTTGGAACTGCGACACCATCTGTTGAAACGTATTATCAATGTATAAATGGAAAAATGCATTATTTGAATTTGAGCAAACGGGTCAATGATCAATCGATGCCACTTGCTTATCTTGTTGATATGAGAGAAGAATTGAACGAGGGCAATCGATCTGTTTTTAGCCGTTTGTTGGTTGGAAAAATTCAGGATCGACTTGATAGAAATGAGCAAGTCATATTGTTCATCAATAAAAAAGGGTACTCCTCATTTATCTCATGTAGATCTTGTGGTCATGTCATGAAGTGTCCACATTGTGATTTGCCTTTGTTATATCATAAAAGAGGGCATTATGGGGAATGTAAAATATGTGGATTCAAGACATCCATACCTAAGACCTGCCCTGAATGTAATAGTACTTATTTTAAATATTTTGGGATAGGAACTGAAAAAATTGAAGAAATGATTATTTCTAAATTTCCTGAAAGCAAGGTCATAAGAATGGATAGTGCTTCCATGAGTGGAAAAACCGCTTTAAAAGATGCTTATGATGGAATAAAAAACAATAAATTCAATATTATTTTAGGTACTCAAATTGTAGCAAAAGGCCATGATTTTAAAAATGTGACATTAGTGGGAATTTTAGCTGCCGACATCAATCTCAATGTGCCCAACTTCAATGCAAGTGAAGTCACATATCAGTTGTTGACTCAAGCCATGGGCAGAAGCGGCAGAGGAGATACTATGGGAGAAGTCGTGGTGCAAACTTATTCCCCAGATCATTATGCTGTCTTGTCAGCATTGCAACATGATTTTTACAAATATATGGACTATGAACTGAGTATAAGAAAGGAATTGAAATATCCTCCTTATAATCATTTAATGAATTTAATCATATCATCTCAAGATGATTCTCTAGCTGAAAAATACGCAGGTGGCATTGCAAAAGAGATAAGAAAACATTTGATAAGTTGGAATGTTGAAATTATAGGACCTGGACCAGCTATACTTGAAAAAGCAAAAAGAATGTATAGATATCAAATTATAATTAAATTTCAAGAAGTTGACCAAAGTCATATTAAGGGTATAATAAGTAATATATCAAAAAAAATAAAGAATCAGAGTGTCTATTTAAATGTTGATGTAGACCCTGTAACTTTAATATAGGAGGAAGAAAATGGCATTAAGAAATGTTAGAATTGATGGAGACCCTGTCCTTAGAAAAATATCAAAAGAAGTCACAAAATTTGATGAAAAATTAGAAGTATTGGCAAAAGACATGATTGATACAATGTATGAAGAAGATGGTGTAGGACTTGCAGCACCCCAAATAGGAATATTAAAAAGATTAGTTGTCATAGATGTATATGATGGAAAAGGAGCTCATGTAATTGTAAATCCTGAAATCATTTATGAAGAAGGAGAGCAATTTGAAATTGAAGGGTGTCTGAGTGTACCAAATGTTACGGGCTCAGTAAGAAGGCCTTTGATTGTTAAAGTAAAAGCACAGAATTTAGCGGGAGAAACTTTTGAAATGATTGGAGAAGGTTTGATGGCGAGAGCTCTGTGTCATGAAATTGATCATATTAACGGTATTCTTTTTATTGATAAAATTGAAGATGAGGAAGAGATAGAATGAGAATAGTCTTTATGGGAACACCGGAATTTGCTATTCCCTCATTGGCGTTTCTTATTCAAGAACATGAAGTAGTTGGCTTATTTACTCAACCAGATCGTCCTAAAGGCAGAGGGAAACATTTGTCTCCTCCACCTGTAAAGGAATATGCTTTGAAGTATCCAGAAATACCAATCTATCAGCCAGAAAAAATAAAAACTGAAGAATATGAAATAATTCTAAAAAATTTAAAACCTGATATGATTATTGTTATTGCTTATGGCCAGATTTTGAACAAAGAAATTCTGGATATTCCTAAATTAGCATGTATAAATGTTCATGCCAGTTTGCTTCCTGAACTCAGAGGTGCATCACCTATAAATACAGCGATTGTAAGAGGGTATAAAGAAACAGGTGTGACAACGATGAAAATGGATATTGGTCTTGATTCTGGAGATATTCTTTTAAAAAAATCAATTCATATTGAAGATGAAATGAATGCTGGAGAATTGCATGATCAATTAATGTTGCTTGGTATGGAAGTATTGAAAGAAACATTGGAGACTTATGGAAATATTAAGCCAATTCCACAAAATCATCCTTTAGCTACTTATGCACCTATTATAAAAAAAGAAATGGCGATGATTAATTGGACTATGACAGCTGAAACTATTTACAATTCAGTTAAAGGTTATAATCCTTGGCCAGTAGCGTATACAACTGCTGATGGAAAAAGAATCAAAGTATATAGGTGTAAAATAATTAAAGATAAGACGAATGAACTGCCTGGAACAATTGTAAAATTTGATAAAAATGGTTTCTGGGTTCAAACAGGAGATGAAATAATCAATATTATGGAATTGCAATTGCCTGGTGGTAAAAGAATGTCTATCGAGCAATTTGCTCTAGGTTATCATTTTGAAATAGGATTAAAATTAGGAGAGTGATTTTATGTTTTTTTACGGATCAAGTTTAGGATTCATCATTTTGTTGCCATTAATTGCTTACGCGATGTATGCACAAAGCATGGTGACAAAAACTTTTAATAGATACCTTAAAGTTCCAAATACTAGAGGGATCACTGGTGCTGAAACAGCTAGAAAAATTTTAGATGCGCATGGATTGAATGATGTAAAAATAGTGAAAATTGCTGGAAAACTTTCGGATCACTATGATCCGAGATCAAGAACAGTAAGTTTATCTGAGGCAGTATATTCAGGTAATTCAATTGCATCTGTCAGTGTAGGGGCCCATGAAGTAGGTCATGCTATTCAGCATGCAGAAGGTTATGCTCCTTTGAATTTTCGTTCATTGCTGGCTCCTGTGGCATCATTTGGTTCGAAATATATGATGATATTGGTTTTTGCGGGATTTATTTTCAATATCCTTCAACTTATTGACTTGGGAATTCTCTTTTATGCATTGGCACTTCTTTTTCAGATTGTCACATTGCCAGTTGAATTCAATGCAAGCACTCGAGCAATTGCCAATCTTACAGATTTGGGTATAGTGTATGATCAAGAAATAATTGGCTCAAAAACAGTTTTAAAAGCAGCAGCAATGACATATGTTGCAGCAGCAGCAGTGTCTGCCGGTCAGCTTTTCAGATTGATTTTAATAAGAAACAGCAGGAGATGAAATGAATCAAATTAATGTGAGAAAATTAGCCGTCAATGTTTTGACGGCTATTACCTATAAAAAAGAATATATGAATGAAGTTTTAGCCAGAGAATCTGCCAATATAAAAAGAGAAGAGCATGGTTATCTTTTTCGAGTTGTGAATGGTGTAGTTGAGAATCTGATGTTCATTGACAGTTTGTTGCAATTCCAATCCAAGATAAAAATCTCAAAACTGCGTGAAAACGATAAAAATATATTGCGGCTTGGAATTTATGAAATAATATATATGGACAGTATTCCCTCCTATGCTTCGGTAAATGAAATGGCACGTCTTATGAAAAAGTCAAATCATCAACTTGTTAAATACACAAATGGAATCATGAGAAATTTTGCTGAGAACTATGAGCAGATCATGCTTGATTTTGATCAAACTCATATGGATGATTTAACTAGATTATCTGTAAATTACTCTCACCCAAAATGGATGGTCAATCGTTGGGTTGATTTTTTTGGAATTGAAGAAACAGAGAAACTGCTCAGAAGCAACAATCTTGAACCAGAATTGTCCATTAGAACCAATGTGTTGAAAACTTCAAGAGATGATTTAATGCATGAATTGAGTAATTTGGGTTTTAAGGTGAGAGCCTCATTTTATGTTCCTGAAGGAATCATTATAGAGTCCATGAATCATTTGGAATTATTTAAAACTAAGTGGTTTAGCAAAGGTTATTTTACGGTGCAAGATGAGAGCAGCATGTTGGTGGGACATATATTATCACCTGCTAAAGGAGAGAAAATCTTGGATATGTGTGCGGCTCCTGGTGGAAAAGTGACTCATTTAGCACAATTGATGGAAGATGAAGGTGAAATTATTGCAAGAGATATTTCATATGAAAAATTATTTAAAATAAAAGAGAATACAGATCGCTTGGGATTTAAATCAATAAAATTTGAATTGAAGGATGCTAGTCTATTAGATGAGGAATCTATAGGAAGTTACGATCGTGTATTACTGGATGCACCTTGTTCAGGTCTAGGTATTATAAGAAGAAAACCTGATATTAAGTGGCAAAGACAATTGGCTGATCATGAAAGTTTAAATGAACTTCAGATAAAAATGATAAATAATGCTTCTAAATATGTTAAAATAGGCGGAGTACTAGTCTATAGCACATGTACTATTGATGAATTGGAAAACGATGAAGTCATAAAGACTTTTCTAAATGACCATCCTGATTTTATTGTGGATGAAATAAATCAAGTTTCTGTGGATTTAATTAATGATAATTATTTAAAAATTTACCCACATAAACATCATATGGATGGTTTTTTTGCTTGTCGACTAAAGAAAGTTTAAATGGGGGATTTTATGCAATATTTTTTAGAAACTGATAGTGGGCTTGTGAGAAAAAACAATGAAGATTATATCTTTTTTGATGAATTGCATAATATTTTTATTATTGCAGATGGCATGGGTGGTCATAATGCTGGAGAAGTCGCCAGTAAAATGGCGGTCCAATCATTTGTTGAGTTTTTGAACAAATTAGAAAAATTCAATGTTATTGAGATGCTCAATGCTATTTCCTACTGTAACACATCAGTTTATAAAGCATCACTAAAAAATAAAAGCTATAAAGGTATGGGTACGACTTTTACTGCATGCCATGTTGATGAAAACATTGTAAATATAATACACATTGGTGATACACGAGCATATAAAATAACAAAGGAATCAATAATACAGATAACAGAAGACCATACATTGGTACAAGAGTTATTTAAACAAAAGAAAATTACTGAAAAAGAAATGATCAATCATCCAAATAGTCATATTTTATTTAAAGCGTTAGGAACTAAAAATTCAATATTTCCATCTGTGTACTCAGAGAAATTTGAAGAAGACAGCTTTTTATTGATGACGAGTGATGGCTTGACAGATTTGATCAACGATGAAGAAATCAGGGAAATTGTAAACAAGATAGATGTGCCACAATCAATTGTTGAAAATTTAATCGCAACTGCAATAGAAAAAGGCGGCAATGATAATATAAGTATTATATGTGTTAAATTTGGTCAAGAAAAGGAGTCTCTTAAATGATTGGAAAAATTCTCAGTCAACGTTATGAACTGATGGAAAAAATAGGCGAAGGTGGAATGGCAAACGTGTACAAAGCAAAATGCCATGTGCTGCAACGCTTTGTCGCTGTTAAGATATTAAAAAGCCAATTTAATGATGATGAAGAATTTATTGAAAAATTTGATCATGAATCAAAATCTGCGGCACAACTGAATCATCCCAATATCGTAAATATTTTTGATGTGGGGGTTGAAGGGAAAACACGATACATTGTAATGGAGTACATTAATGGCATTACACTAAAAAAGCATATTAGGGATAAAAATGGTCCTTTGGATGAAAATGAAATACTTCGTTTCAGCTTACAAATAGCAAGTGCACTTGAGCATGCGCATAAGAACAATATCATTCATAGAGATATCAAACCTCAAAATATAATGATTTCTGAAAATGGGACTGCAAAAGTTGCTGATTTTGGAATTGCAAAAGCTATCAATTCTTCAACGATTGTTCATAAAAAAGAAATGTTTGGCAGTGTTCATTACTCTTCTCCAGAACAGACAAAAGGGTCATTTATTGATAAGCGTTCTGATATATATTCTTTAGGTGTAGTCATGTACGAAATGGCAACAGGCAAATTGCCATTTGAAGGAGATAATCCTATTGCAGTTGCTCTGAAGCATATGAAAGAACAAATTTTGAATCCACGAACACTAAACAAGAATATGTCTGAAGGATTGGAAAATATTATATTAAAAGCATTGAGCAAAAATCCTGACACAAGATATCAAAGCGTCAATGAAATGATTATAGATATCAATAGGTTACGAAACAACCCAAATGAAATTTTTCCATATTCAGATAATATTGATTATGATCATCCAACGATGCTCTTACCAGATTTCGAGGAGCTGGAAAAAATGAAAATGAAGAATAAAAAAAGCACTGCAAAAAAGAAAAACAAATCTGGTAAAGAGAAAAGTTCTTTATCTCTTGTTACTATAATACTTATGGCATTTATTGCGTCAATTATAATCTTTGGAATTATTGGCTTTACAATACTTCAGGATAAATTTTCTGTACAGGAAGTTGAAGTTCCAAATATTGTGAATATGTCTTTTGAAGAAGCTAAAGTTCTTTTGAATCAGACAGGTCTTTATATTGAAGAAGATAGTTATCAATACAGCAATGTGATTGAAAAAGGATGGATTATAGAGCAATCAGAAGAACCGGGTGTGGTATTGAAAGAAGGATTTACTATTAAAGTGATTATTAGTAAAGGCAAGAATATGATTGAAGTTCCAAATTTACTTCAAAAGGAAATAAGTGAAGCTGAAATCGTATTGGCAAATAAAGAATTGGTAATTGGCAATATTGAATATGTTATTAATGATCTTCCAGCAGGATATATAATAAGTCAAAATCCAAAGGCAGCTGAAGAAATCGAAATCGGTGGGGTTATTGATATAGTAGTTTCCCAAGGTAAAGCTAAACAAGAGTATATTATGCCGACAATAATAGGCCTTAGCTATGAAGAAGCAATTGCTAGATTTGAAGGAAAAAATATTTATTTAAATCCGGTAGGGTATGAATACTCAACTTATGCTATAGACTTAATCGTTTCGCAAAGCATTTCACAAGGGAGCATCATATATCCTGGAACAACTGTCGATGTCGTTTTAAGCAATGGACCTGAACCTGAAAAACAGGTTACTCTACCGCTAAAATTTTTTACAGCTGATTTTGTGAATGAAGTTGAAAAAGTTAAAATTGAAATTGTTAAAGATGGAATCACATCTGTTGTTTATGAAGCTGAGCATAGAAAAGATGAAGGCGAATTTATTGTAGAACTAACTTCTAGCGGGCAAGTGACAATCAATGTCTATTTTGGCGATGAATTCTATCGTTCTTTGCCAGGGAGTTTTGTTGAATGATAAAAGAAGGAATTATTATTAAAGGAATTGGTGGATTTTATTATGTAGATGTCGATAAAACAATTTACGAATGTCGAGCGCGAGGGCTTTTTCGCAATGTCAATATAACACCTTTAGTAGGTGATTTTGCGAAGATTGAAATAATTTCAGAAGAAAAATTGGAAGGGCATGTCGTTGAAATAATGGATAGAAGCGTGGAATTGATGAGACCACATGTGGCCAATGTCGATCAAGTAATCATTACGATGTCAGTCATGAACCCTAATCCTAATTTTATATTGCTTGATAAGCTTATTGTGCTGTCAGAATCACATCACTTAGAACCAATCATATGTTTCAATAAAGTAGATTTGGATTTGACAGATTATATTCACGAGATAAAAAACATCTATAAAAGTGCAGGATATAAAGTTGTTGTTACTAGTGTTGATTTGATGCAAGGAATTGCTGAACTCAAAGAAGTGATGAAAGACCATATCAATGTTTTTGCAGGACCATCAGGTGTAGGCAAATCTTCTTTGACAAATCAGCTTAAACCTGGTCTTGAATTAAAAGTAGGAGAAGTGAGTGAAAAAATAGGACGGGGGAAACACACTACTAGACATTCAGAATTGATTGAACTTGATTTTGGAGGATTTGTGTTGGATACACCGGGATTCACTTCATTGGATCTTTCAACAATTGAATTGGATGAATTGAAAAATTTATTCAGAGAATTTAATCAAGTGACACAATTGTGTAAATTTGCTGATTGTAAGCACATAAATGAACCAGGTTGTGGAATTAAAAAACAAGTTGAAAATTCAACAATAAGCAAAATGAGATATGAATCATATCTATATATATATAATGAATTGTCTCAGAGAAAGGAAAGATATTAATGATTAAAATAGCACCTTCAATACTGTCAGCGGATTTCAGCATTTTAGGCGATGAAATTATTGCAATCGAAAAGGCAGGAGCAGACTGGGTTCATATAGATGTGATGGACGGTCATTTTGTACCTAATATTTCATTTGGGATACCGATTATTAAAAGTATACGAAAAGTGACAAATATGGTTTTTGATGTTCACTTAATGATAGAAAATGCGGATCGCTATATTGATGAATTTGCAAGAGCAGGTGCAGATTACATTACAATACATCAAGAATCAGGAGTTCATTTGGATCGCAGCATTCAATTGATTAAATCTGCAGGTATAAAAGCAGGGATATCGCTTAATCCAGCAACGCCAATCAGTACAATAGAACATTTATTGCCGCAACTGGATTTGATATTGGTTATGTCGGTCAATCCAGGTTTTGGCGGACAGAAATTTATTCCATACACTTTAGATAAAATAAAGAGTTTAAAAGAGCTTAAAGAAAAAAACAATTATTCATATCTTATTGAGATTGACGGTGGGGTTACAAGAGAAAACGCAAAAATTATTAGAGAAGCGGGAGCCCAGGTTCTTGTTGCAGGATCAGCAGTTTTCAACTCAAATAATTACTTGAATTCAATCGGAGAATTGAGAGGATAGTTATGAAAGTATTACTTTTAGGCAATGGTGAAATAAATGATTATGTGAAATTAAAGGAAAACATTTTTGAAAAATACGATAAAGTCATATCAGTGGATGGGGGGGCTAAGCATTTAGGTCCTCTTGATTTGATTCCTGATTTAATGATTGGAGATTTTGATTCTATTTCTGAAGAATTGCTCATCAAATATAAGAATTCAAAAATATACAAGTACAATCCTGAAAAAAATCAAACAGATTCAGAAATAGCGTTCGATACTGTTGAAAAAATGAAAGCCCAATATGTCCATTGTGTTGGTTTTACAGGAAGTAGATTAGATCATTCCATGAGCAATATGCTATTGCTATTGCGGTATAAAGATTTGAACATGTATTTGATTGATGAAAATAATATTGTATTTAATTGTGCAAAAACATGTAGAATCAAGAAGAGAGAGAAATTTTATTTATCACTTGTCATTTTAAGTGATATTGAAGATTTGAAAATAGAAGGTGTGAAATATCCTCTTGACAATAAATACATCAGCTTTCCTTCTTCATTGACTTTGAGCAATGAAATAACGGAAGCTGAAGCATCTATCAGCTTTTCAAAAGGCAATATCATTGCGATGTTATCGAGAGAATCAACACTAGGTTTGTAAATAAAAAAAAGTCTATCAACTTATTACGGTTGTAGACTTTTATTATTAAACAGCTCTTTGTACTTTTCCTGAACGCAAACATCTTGAACAAATCATAACATGTTTTACAGTTCCGCTTTCGTTAACTTTTACTTTACGTAAATTTGGTTTCCACGTTCTTTTATTATGATTCATTGCGTGAGATACATTATTACCAGTAATTACACCCTTACCACATACACTACATACCTTTGCCATATTTATTACACCTCCTTCGAGATTCTTTCCAAAATTCAACACTCACATTTTATCACTAAAATTTCACTTTGACAACACATAAGTTTCATTATTTGAAAAGGGACTTAAACTCTGTCATTTATTCATTTACTTGTTTATTTTAACATTTAATAGTAAAATATAAAGTACATTAAATATAATTAGGAGGAAAAGACATGTCTATTAAAGTTGAGAACGATTTAGGCTCAATTAATATCAATAAAGAAGTCATCGCAAATATTGCAGGATCTTCCGCAGTAGAATGTTATGGACTTGTTGGAATGGCTACAAGATCTACTACAAGCGGCATTGTCAATCTACTTAAAAAAGAAAATTTAAGTAAAGGTGTAAAAATAGAAGAAACTGACGAAGGTTTGATCATAGATCTTTATGTAATAATTCAATTTGGAACTAAAATTTCTGTAGTAGCGGAAAATATTATTGAGAAAGTGCGCTACAATGTTGAAAATCAATCAGGATTACAAGTAAAAAAAGTTAATGTAAATATTGAAGGCGTCAAAGTTCAGGAATAGATAGGAGGCATGACATGGATATTAAGATGATAGATGGTAAACTGCTGACTAAAATGTTTATTCTGGGAACGATGAGTCTTGCAAAAGAAAAAGAAGAGATCAACGCACTCAATGTTTTTCCAGTTCCCGACGGAGATACAGGAACAAACATGAATTTAACGATGCAATCAGCAGTCAATAAATTGAAAAGCAGAAATGAAAAAGATGTTGCGGGCGTTGCCAAAGCAATTTCACGTGGTTCTTTAATGGGAGCAAGAGGAAATTCTGGTGTAATATTGTCACAGATCTTTAGAGGTTTCTCAAAAGGTCTTGAGGGCAAAACGACTGTTAATACGATAGAGTTTGCAGATGCTTTAAAAATGGCTTCTGAAACAGCCTACAAAGCTGTTTTAAAACCAGTTGAAGGAACCATATTGACGGTCGTCAGAGAGACTGCGGAAAAAGCACAGGAAATTCATATGAAAAATATGGCCTTCCATGATTTTTTTAGAATAATCATTGAAGCGGCTAATGAATCTTTAGAAGATACACCTAATAAATTAGAAGTCTTAAAACAAGCAGGTGTTGTAGATGCTGGAGGGAAAGGATTTATTTCTATTCTCAACGGTTTCAATAATGCGATTTTGGGATTTGAAATCGAAGAAAACCTAGTTGAGCAAGTTCAAAAACCTATAGTCGACCATGTATTTGAAAAACGCGAAGAAATTAGATTTCAATATTGTACAGAATTCATTATTAAATCACAAGTTGGAGATGCCACCAAGCTAAGGGATGAAATTCTCAAACTTGGCGATAGTATGGTGTTTGTACAGGATGATGATATAGTAAAAGTACATATTCATACTAATAACCCTGGTATTGCTTTTGAAGCTGCGCTCAAATACGGTGAATTGATGAATGTAAAAGTAGATAACATGAAGATGCAGCATGAAAACAAATTGATTAGTGAGAAAGACATGAAAAAATCAAAATATGGATTTATAGCAGTCGCAATGGGGGATGGCATTCGTTCGATTTTCGAAGATTTAGGTGTCAATCATGTAATTTTTGGCGGTCAGACGATGAATCCCAGCACAGAAGATATTATGGATGCTATCAATCAAATTTATGCAGAAAATATATTTGTATTACCTAATAATTCAAATATTATCATGGCTGCAAATCAAGCAAAAGAATTATCTGATAAAAATATAATTGTACTACCTACTCGATCAATTCCTCAAGGAATCAGTGCGATGGTGGGATATAGTGAAGATGCTTCTCCAAAAGAAAACGAAGATGTGATGAATGACATCATTTCAAAAGTTAAAACTGTTCATTTGACATATTCGGTAAGAGACACGAGTTTTGATTCTAAAGAAATTAAAAAAGGTGATATTCTAGGAATCATCAATGGAGAAATAAAAATAGTTGAAGACTCGATTGAAAAGGGATTTCTTTATTCGATGGAAGCGGCGATAGATGAAGATTCTGAAGTGATTGCTATTTACTATGGAGAAGATGTAGAAAAAGAATGGGTAGATGAATGGGTAGAGAAATTAGAAGAAAAGTACCCAGATATTGATTTTGAAGTTTATTATGGTGGACAGCCTTTATATTATTTCTTGGTTTCAGTAGAGTAAAAGAGGGTGTTGCCCTCTTTTTCTAATGGAGTTGATTTTGTGAAAGTAAAACAGCTAAAAGGGGTAGGGCCCAAAAAAGAAAAGTTGTTGAGTGAAATGGAATTGTTGGAAACAGATGATTTGCTTTATTATTTCCCAACAAAATACATTGACAAATCAGTTTTGTATAATCTTGCACAGTTAAAATCAGGCGACTCTGCAGTAATCAAAGGAACCGTTGTTGATTTGAAAGTCAGAAAAAATTACGGTAAAAAAGATATGCTAGTTTTAAAGGTAGAAAGCGATGGTTTTATCGGTGAAGCAATATTTTTTCAAGCTGATTATTTGAAAAACAAATTCAAGTTTCAACATGAGTATTATATATTTGGAAAGATTGATATTTCCGGTAAAACTTTTAAAGTAATTCACCCTGAAATGGTAGAGAGTGTACAGGAAAATTTTTTAGGAATTGAACCAGTATATAAAATACCTGGTGAATTGAGTCAAAAAAACATGAGGGATTTTATAAGACAAAGTCTTTCCTTTGAAATTCAGGAAATACTTCCTGAATTTTTTATTGAAAAAAATAAACTCTGCTCAAGGAAATATGCATTAGAAAACATTCATTTTCCTGAAAACAGAATAAAATTTAAAGAATCAAAATACCGTTTGATTTATGAGGAGTTTTTTAATTTTATATTAGGAAATTATTTGATTAAAGAAGCGGATGCGTATAAAAATGGACATCGGTTTAAAAACTTTGAAAATCAGATTGAAAATTTAACGAGCTCTTTGCCTTTTAAATTGACGCATGATCAAATGATTGTCATGAATGAGATAATTGCTGATCTTGAAGATAAAAAACCTATGCGAAGGTTGTTGCAGGGTGATGTCGGCAGCGGCAAGACAATTGTTGGTATTATAGCCAGTTATTTGAGTTTTTTAAATCAATTTCAAACTGCGGTGATGGTACCAACTGAAATATTGGCGGTACAGCATTACAATAATTTTCGAAATATATTGCCTGATGAACTTCGCATTATATTGCTGACAAGTTCGGTAGCAGACAAGGAAGAAATACATGAGTTGATTAGAGATGGTCAGGCTGATATTATAATAGGAACGCATGCATTAATTCAAGAATCTGTAAGTTTTAAAAAATTAGGATTGATCATTACTGATGAACAACATCGTTTTGGTGTAAATCAGAGAAAAATATTGATCGATAAGAATGAAAAAGCTAATTATCTTATGATGAGTGCAACACCAATACCAAGAACAGTGGCAATGGTTTTATATTCAGATATTAGTGTTTCAACTATTAAAGAATTGCCTAAAGGCAGGAAACCGATTAAAACGGTGATATTGAAAGAGAATCAGCAAAATAAATTAATTGAAGCAATAAAAAATCAATTGAATGAAAATAAGCAGGGGTACATAGTATTTCCATTTATTGAAGACAGTGAGCATTTTGATCAAGTTAAATCAATTCAAAATGGGTATGAAGAAATCAAAGCTAATTTTAGTGAATATAGAACGGCGGTTGTTCATGGTCAGTTGAAATTTGAAGAACGCGAACAAATACTGAAGGATTTTAAAGATCATCAATATGATATTTTAGTTTCTACGACTGTCATTGAAGTTGGAATTGATATTCCTAATGCAAGCTTTATTGTAGTATACAATGCTGAAAGATTTGGCCTCAGTCAATTACATCAATTGAGAGGTAGAGTTGGAAGAGGTGTTTGGGATAGTTGCTGCTATTTGGTATCCAATGGAAACACTGATCGTTTAAAAGCGATGAGTGATAGCAACGATGGGTTTGTTTTGGCTCAAAAAGATTTGGAAATCAGGGGCCCGGGAGAAGTGCTTGGCATAAAGCAGCATGGAACAAATCATTTCCTCATAGCCGATCTTTTTAAACATCAGACTATAATGGAAAAAACAGTTGAAGATGTTGAAGAGCTTTTTGAAAATAGAGAAAAATTTAAAATTTATCTACAAAAATACAATCAAAGCATTTTTGTGTAAGGAGTTAATTATGAGGGTAATTGCAGGAACTGCCAGAGGTATCAAGTTGAATACGATTCCAGAAATGACAACAAGACCTACAGTAGATCGAGTTAAAGAAAACATGTTCAATATTATTCAACATGATATTTATGATTCTGTGGTACTTGATTTATTCAGTGGGTCGGGAAGCTTATGTATTGAATGTTTAAGTCGTGGCGCAAAAAAAGCATATTTTATTGAAAAGAATCCTAAATGCATCGCTGTAATAATAGAAAATCTTGGAAAAACAAAATTATCTGATCAAGCTGAAATAATCAACAATGATTTTGAAAATTTCTTGCTGAATGCGAAAAGAAATGAAATGAAATTTGATATTATATTCTTGGACCCTCCACATAAAAAAGGCATGGGTTTAAGAGCGATGGAAATTATAGCAGAAAACAATTTATTGAATGAAAATGGTATAATTGTTGTAGAACATCATCCGGATGAAGAATACAGTGAAGAGTATATGAATTTGGAAAAATATAAATATAAGAAATATGGTAATACCTCTTTAAGTTTTTACCATCAAAAGGAGGAGTAATCGTGAAAACAGCCGTTTATCCCGGGAGTTTTGATCCAGTTACAAGAGGTCATTTGGATGTAATAAAAAGGTCATCAAAAATTTGTGATGAATTGATTGTTGCAGTCATTCACAATCCTAATAAAAAATCAATGTTTGAGCTGCATGAACGTGTTGCTATGATTGAAAATTCAATTAAGGATCTAGGTAATGTAAAAGTTGATACTTTCGTTGGTTTATTGACTGACTATGTAACAAGTAAAAATGTGAATGTCATAATCAAAGGACTGCGTGCTGTCACTGATTTTGAATATGAATTTCAAATGGCTTTAATGAATAAGGGTATATGCAGTGAAATAGAAACTCTTTTTATGATGACAAGTCCTGAATATTCTTTTTTAAGTTCAAGCCTCGTGAAAGAAGTTGCTGTTTTAGGTGGTCGAGTAAATGAATTTGTGACGGATTATGTTTATGATCAAATTATGAACAAGCTTGGTAAAGGGGGAGAAAAATGAAAGTATTAGAATTACTGGATGAGTTTGAAAGCAAGCTGGAGGTATCTTCTTCTATTCCTTTTTCAGGAAAGATATTGATCGATAGAAATGAGATAAGCAATTTACTAAAAGAAATTCAGCTCCTTTTGCCAGATGAAATTAAACATGCTAAATGGATTAAAGATGAAAGAAATAAAATTATTGATGATGCAAAAAGAGATGCTGATCGTATTGTTAATGAAGCGCAAACAAAAGAAACTCAAATTTTAAGAGGTGCAAAAGATCAATTTGATCATTTGCTTGACGAGCATAAGGTTGTAGAATTGGCAAGGCAAAAATCAGATATGATATTATCAAAAGCGAAAGCTGATGCGGAAGAAATTAAAAAAAATGCATTTTTATATTCTTATGATATTATTTCAAAAGCATACAATAACATGATTGATGTAACTGAACTATTAGAAAATAATAAAAATGAATTAAAGAAATACATTGATGGACAAGAAAAAAACAAGTGAATGGTTTGATTCAATATATAAAAAAGCCGCAATTATGAATTGGAAAATCATATTTTGCGGTATTTTATTGAACTTTATAATTAACGCCAGAACACCCGTGACTTCAGTCGTGGGAGGAATGGCGTTTTTTAGCATAAAAATTTGATAAATTGGAAAAGAGAAATATATTTATAAAGTTGCAAAAAATGAAATTATCAGAAATTATTATCAGGAAGAATTTGATGATATTCACAAACTGCTTCTTGGTTATATAAATAATGCAGGAGCGTCATTTGTTTTTTTTAATATATGGATTGCGGTAATAATCTTGTCCAAGTTTTTCTTTCTTTATGATTGAATACAAATCACTGGCCAAGATATCATAACGTAATTGTTCAAGAATTAAAGGATTTTCAGTTTTAAATTTACTGAGATTTGTTATAACAGATAAATTTTCGTTTTCTTTTAATTTTCTCAATATTTCTAATCCTTTTTCATCTGCGCCTAAAATTCTTATATATTGAGGAGATAATAAATCAGAAGAAGAAACTGATTCAGCTTTAAGGTCTAAAAGAATATTTAGAAGTACTCTTTTAATTCGTGTCATTGTGAATCTTTTTATTTTAACAGAATTTATGAAGGATTCCATATTTGTGGAAATTTTCATACTTTCAAAAATTCTGTTTTCCAAGCCTTCAGTTATTTCATATATTTCAGATAATTCTTTTGAAGGTGCAGAAAGTACTTTATATCTTAATATTTCATAAAAATCTTCTAAAAAGATAAAATCTGAGTATTCGGATATAGTTTGATATGTCAATGGAGGTGTTGAAGAGCGAACACTCAGGTAATCATCGTTTTTTATCCACTGACGGATGCCGGTTGCGCTTGCAAAAGAGTTCACTAATTGTAAAGAATGGTAGTCCACTGATTCTCTTTTCAACAAATGGTATGAAATGGGACTGTTCAGTCTTCTGATAGCTTTAATATACTCAATTCCTAAAATATCATTTGATTTAAGATTGTTGTTGCTAAAGCCGATATCTTGTAAAGCCATTTCTCTTGCAGAAGGAAATGAGACGCCATTATTCAAATGATTTTTAAGATGTGCTTTATAAGAATTGGATTCAATCGATAAAAATTCTGCAGTTTTTTCAATTAAAGATAAATCACCACTTTCTGAACCAAAGACGATATCATCTACAATACCCATTTGATTCAGTAGATGGATACTGCCGTGCGCAAATTTTTCAGCACTTGATATTGCGTTGACAATGGGGAGTTCTACAACAAGATTTATGCCGTTGTCGATGGCTGTTTTGGCACGAATCCACTTATCCATTAAAGCTGGTTCACCTCGCTGAACAAAGTTACCGCTCATTATTGCGATAGTGTGAGTAGCCTCTGTAATTTTTATGCTTTGCTTTAAATGATGTTCATGGCCATTATGGAATGGATTATATTCTGCAATTATACCTAATATTTTCATATTATCACCTAAAAACATTATAACAGTAAATATAAGGACTTGAAAATGTTTGTTGATGAAGTGTATAATAGATGGTGTATTGTATACAAAATATGTGAGTAGTTTTAAGGAGGACTCAATGAAGGTAATCGTTATAAACTGTGGCTCTTCTTCGTTAAAGTATCAATTGCTTGATATGGATGGAGAAGCACTCTTGGCTATAGGTATAGTTGAGAGAATAGGTATTGAAGGATCACAATTAAAACATGAGACAACAGGCAAGGGTAAAGAATTGATTGTAACACCTATGAAAGATCATAAAGAGGCACTAAGTGTTGTTTTAAATGCTTTGACAAATGAAAAATATGGTGCTATTAAAGATTTGAATGAAATCGACGCTGCTGGACATCGTGTTGTGCATGCTGGTGAAAAATTCAGTGGATCAGTTCTAATCACAGATGAAGTTATGGAAGCACTAGAAGAATGCATTGATTTGGCACCGTTACACAACCCTCCAAATATAATGGGAATTAAAGCGATACAAGAATTGTTGCCAAACATTAAGAATGTAGGCGTATTTGATACTGCATTCCATCAAACAATGCCTAAAGAATCATATATATATCCTATTCCTTATGAATATTATGAAAAATACGCAGTTAGAAGATATGGTTTTCATGGAACTTCACATCGTTATGTTTCAGCAAGAGCTGCTGAAATGCTAGGTATGGATTATAATAATATGAAAATAGTCAGTTGCCATTTAGGAAACGGTGCAAGTTTAGCAGCTGTAAAAAATGGAAAATCTGTCGCGACTTCAATGGGATTTACGCCTCTTGAAGGACTTGTAATGGGTACGAGATCAGGAGATCTTGATCCGGCAATCTTGACTTTCTTAATGAATAAAGAAAATCTTTCAATTCAGGAAATGGATGATATATTAAATAAAAAATCTGGTATTTTAGGTATTTCAGGGATTTCAAGTGATTTTAGAGATGTTGAAAATGCTGCTGAGGCTGGACATGAAAGAGCTAAATTGGCTCTTACAATCTATCAAAACAGAGTCAAAGAGTACATAGCTTCATATGCTGCTCTTATGGGTGGCGTTGATGTCATTATATTTACTGCGGGATTGGGAGAAAATTCACCGCCTGACCGTAAAGCAATCTGCGAAGGTTTAGAATTTATGGGCGTCGAAATTGATTCTGAAGCAAATAATGTAAGAGGTAAAGAAAGAGTTGTTTCATCTGAAAATTCTAAAGTCAAAGTGCTTTTGGTTCCAACTAATGAGGAGCTTATGATTGCTAGAGATACAGAGGAAATTGTGAGTGCGCTCTAATATTATTTCTTGACAAACAAAAAATCACTCTATATAATAATAATGTTGTAATTAAGAGGTGCATTAATATGAAAATTGATTTAAGAAGAGTGATGAGTGGAGAAGTTCTTGCCATTCCATTTGAATTTGATTACAATGTTGAATTAGAGGAGCAATTTGAAGCTACAGGAATGCTTGAATCCACACCAATTCATGTTGTTGGAAAAGTTGAAAAACGAGGATCTCAATTATTTCTTGATTTGAATATGCAAGGCCAGATGGTTTTTAGCTGTTCTCGTTGCCTTGATAGTGTACCGTTGAGCTTCAATAGAAATCTCAATAAAATGTTGTTACCAAATGAATCTGATGATTTAGACGTTATAGAAATTGTTGAAAATCGTTTAGATTTAGTCGAGACAATAAAGGAAGAAATGATTATCAGCTTACCAACACAAGTACTGTGTGATGAAGATTGTAAGGGATTATGTCCTGTATGTGGAACGAATCTGAATCATGAAACGTGTCAGTGTGAAGATGAAAAAGTTGATTCTAGATTTGAAATCCTCGACGACTTTTTCAGTTAAGTGATAAGGAGGTGTAATCCATGGCAGTACCTAAAAGAAAAATTTCTAAGTCTAGAAGAGATAAAAGAAGAGCATCTAATATTAAAATGACTGCTCCAAACTTGTCAATATGTCCACAGTGTCATGAACCAATGATGCCTCATCATGTATGTCCATCATGTGGATTCTATAAAGGTGAAGAGATTATATCAGTAGAGTAAAAAATACCTGGTGCAAATATGCATCAGGTTTTTTTATATAAAAAATTTAAATGTTCGAATATGTGGTATAAAGTATCTAAACGAATGTAAAGGATGAAGATGATGCTCAGAAAAATAGTTGAAGAATCACATAACAGAAGTATTGAATTTGGAATTTCTCCTGAACAAAAATACAGTAATCGAATATTGGAAAAAGATGAATTGATTAAAAGATTAAAAAAATCATCAGATTTAATTTTGGCATCAGAGAAAATCATAAATAAACTTTACAATGAAATAAAAGACACCCATTTTTTAGCGGTGCTGACAGATGAAAAGGGCTGTGTACTGAGTATAATAGGGGATGAGCAGATTGGAGAAATAGTATTCAATATGGGTATACATCCGGGAGTGTTTATGGATGAAAAAAGTATTGGAACTAATGCAATTGCACTTACTTTAATTGAAGACAAGCCAATTCAACTGCATGGCGATGAACATTTTATTGAAGCGTTTCATGATATGACATGTTCATGCGTTCCGATACACGATGAAAGCAATGTTATCATCGGAACGTTGGATTTATCTGGATATAGTTATTCGATACATACACATATTATTGGAACTTTAATTGCGGCAGGTTACGCGATAGAGAAAAACTATGAACTTACAAGACTTCAAAATTCAATTAACAATCAGTATTATCTGCCAAGCTGTTTTTATACGATTCCTATTCCTGCATTTATTATTGATCATGATGGTTTTGTAATATTCAACAATGATAGGATTAGAACGATTTTTGGATATGTTCCAGAAAAAATGAATGTCTATAATTTGATTTCGGATTGGCATAAAATTCAGGGAAGATTAGCAGATGGATTGAATGTTGAAGATGTCGAAGTTAAAATAGACTCAAAATTAAATAGAGTAAAAATATTTATTTCTGTATATAGAGTAAATATGAATCCTGATGAGGCGAATTATGTATGTTATTTCAAGGATATTGAACTTAAAAGAAAAAATGAAGATAATGTAAATAATTCAAGAGCGACATATACATTCGATAAATTGATCGGTGAGAACAATCACTTTTTGAGAACGATTGAATTTGCCAAGAAAATTTCCAACAGTAAATCTACTGTCCTATTAATCGGTGAGAGTGGAACTGGAAAAGAAATATTTGCACAGTCAATACAAAATTACAGCAAGAGAAAAAATCAACCGTTCATAGCAATAAATTGTGGTGCTATTCCTGAAAATTTGATTGAATCTGAATTGTTCGGATATGAAGAAGGTGCTTTTACTGGGGCTGCAAAAGGTGGAAGGAAAGGTAAATTTGAATTGGCTGATGGAGGCACGATTTTTTTGGATGAAATAGGTGAGTTGCCCTATGAACTTCAAAATAGGCTGCTGCGGGTTATAGAAGAGGAGACCGTCAGTAGAATAGGTGGTACAGAAAAAATTATTGATGTGAGGATTATTGCTGCCAGCAACAAAGATTTGAAAGAAGAAGTGGAGAAAAAAAGATTTCGGAAAGATCTTTATTATAGACTTAATGTGTTGCCGATTTATCTGTTACCTCTAAGAGAACGCAAAGAGGATATTCCATTACTATTTGATTATTATCAAAATAAAATTTCTAATAGATTGAATAAAAAGCAAATTGAAATACCTGATGAATATTACGATAAATTGATTCAATACCCATGGCCTGGGAATATTCGAGAACTTCAAAATTTTGTTGAACTGATCATAAACACTGAAGCATTGCCGGATATTGATTTTAATCATACAGAAAATTTGATTTCTTTAAATAATAATGTGTATGAAGAAGAACTTTCGCTGGTAAAAGTTGAAAAACGACAGATTGCAAAAATATTGAAAAAATATGATTGCAATATTACTTTGGCTGCACTGGTGTTAGGCATTGCGAGAAATACGTTATATAGAAAGATTGAAAATCATAAAATAGACTGCTCTAAATTGTAACACTGTTACGAAATAGAACATAAAAATATGTTGGATGTGTTCAAAAATAGAACGCATCTTTTTTCTTTTCAATATGAAGCATTTAAAATGAGAGTGTAGGAACCTTGGCATAGTAATTGCATTAATTATAAGTGAAAATATAGAGGAGGGATAAATATGTATGGTTACACTGGAAAATATTTGAGAATCAATTTGACGACAGGTAAAATCAATGTAGAACTTCTGAATGAAAAAAATGCTGAAAATTTTATTGGCGGTCGGGGACTTGGAACTAAAATGTATATGGATGAAGTTGATCCTGAGATAGAACCTTTTAGTGAAGATAATAAAATTTTGTTTGTAACAGGTCCTGTAACTGGTATTTCTGCACCGGCAGGTTCGAGATATATGGTTGTAACAAAATCTCCGCTGAGTGGAACAATTGCAAGTTCAAATTCTGGCGGTTTTTGGGGACCAGAGTTGAAATTTGCAGGATATGACCTAATTATAGTAGAAGGAAAATCAGAAAAACCTGTGTATATCTATATTAATAATGAGCATGTTGAAATAAGAGATGCGGCAGAATATTGGGGTGGATTGGTAACTGATGTGACAAATAGAATCAAAGAAGCAACAGATCCAAAAGCGAAAGTATTGACAATCGGACCTGGCGGTGAAAACTTGTCATTAATCGCAAGCGTCATGAATGAAAAAGATCGTGCAGCAGGTCGATCAGGTGTAGGGGCAGTAATGGGTTCAAAGAATTTAAAGGCGATAGCTGTGCGTGGAACTAATAAAGTTGAAGTATATGATAAAGAAGCATTGATGAAAACATATAAAGAATCATTGGTTAAAATAAAAGAAAACGGCGTTACTGGTTCAGGATTGCCAACTTATGGAACGGCAGTATTGGTCAATATCATCAATGAAGCGGGAATGCTTCCTACGAATAATTTTCAATTATCTCAATTTGCTGATGCAGATGATATAAGTGGAGAAACATTGGCGGATAAATTTTTGATAAAAAACACTGCTTGCTATGGCTGTCCGATTGCATGTGGCCGTCATGTAAGAATTGGAGATGGTGAAGGTGGTGGACCTGAGTATGAAACTATCTGGGCATTTGGATCGGATCTTGGAATCAATGATTTGAATGAGATTATTCTTGCAAACCACATGTGCAATGAAATGGGTATTGACACAATTTCAGCGGGTTCTACTCTTGCTGCCGCCATGGAACTTTATCAAAGAGGGTATATCAAAGATGAAGAGCTCGATGGCATGAAGCTTGAATTTGGTGATGCGGCTTCTATGACCGAATGGATGCGAAAAACAGGTTTAAGAGAAGGGTTTGGTGACAAAATAGCACTTGGTTCTTATCGATTGGCTGAGAGTTATGGTAGAAGTGATTTGTCGATGAGTGTTAAAAAACTTGAAATGCCTGCTTATGATCCTAGAGGTGTCCAAGGACAAGGACTTAATTATGCTACATCAAATCGCGGAGGTTGCCATGTAAGAGGTTATATGATCTCACCTGAAATATTGTCATTGCCACAGGCGCTTGATCGTTTTGAGACTAAAGACAAACCAGTATGGACAAAAATATTTCAAGATTTGACAGCAGCTATCGACTCGCTTGGTTTTTGCTTATTTACTTCTTTTGCATTAGGTGCTGATGATTATGCTGAATTCATGAATGCTGCTACTGGTATGAATTTTGATGGTGAAAGCATTTTAAAAGCAGGAGAGAGAATTTACAATCTTGAAAAATTGTATAATTTAGAAGCTGGAATTGCTCCTTCAGAGGATACTTTACCGCCTAGACTATTGAATGATGCGATTGAAGTGGGTCCTTCAAAAGGGAGAGTGCATGAATTGGGTATCTTACTTCCAGAATATTATTCTGAAAGAGGATGGGATTCTATTGGTATTCCTACAGAGAAAAAATTGAAAGAATTAGGAATAGATTAAATGAATGTAGAAGTGAGATTATTTGCCACTTTGAGATTGAATCGATTTAAAAAAGATTTTATGGAAGTTGCAGAAGGATCTACATGCAACGATATAATAAGCATTATTGGAATTGATGTGAATGATGTTGCCATTTTAATGATCAACGGCATTCACAGTAATTTATCGGATTTTATAAAAGACAAAGATATTATTTCGATATTTCCACCAGTTGGAGGGGGTTGAAGAATAGAAGTAAAGTCGGTTTTTAACCGGCTTTATTTATTTTTTGACAAAGGTATTGATTTTGATTTGTAAATCTATTATACTTACAATTAGTAGCAGGTACTAAAATTAAGTACTAACGGAGTGGTGATGTTGAAAACTAAAACAGCAAAGCAAGCGCGTCAAGACCAATTGATTGAAATAATCGAAAATGATCCTTTTGTTACGGATGATTCATTGAGTGATCAATTAAAAGTGAGTATTCAAACAATCAGATTAGATAGAATGATGCTGGGAATACCTGAATTGAGAACTAGGATTAAAGTCGTCGCAAAAGAAAATTACAACAAAGTTAGAACACTTTCCCAATCGGAAATTGTTGGAGAACTTTTAGACCTTGAGCTGAATAATCGTGCTATTTCTGTACTAGACACTGATGTATCAATGGTCTTTGAGAAAACTCAAATTGTGAAAGGTCATCATATATTTGCGATGGCTGAATCGCTATCATTGGCTGTAATTGATGCTGAGGTTGCTATTACAGGCGTTGCTAATCTTAAATATAATATACCGGTAAAAGCAGGAGAAAAACTTGTAGCAAAAGCCAAAGTTACTCAAATTAAAGAAAATGAATATTATGTTCATGTATTTATAAATGCGCATGATGAACAGGTTTTTAGAAGTAAATTTATTATGAAAGCGGTATAGGGGGGGAGAATATGATAATAGCGATCGATGCTATGGGTGGAGACCATGCGCCACAAGAAACAGTTAAAGGCGCAGTAGAGGCTTTAAAATATGTAAAAAGTGATCTTATGCTTATTGGTGATGAGTATAAAATAAGAAAAGAACTTGATAATTATAAAGTTGATTTATCCCGAGTAATCATAGAAGCAACAACTGAAGTGATTACAAATGATGATAAACCGGTTGTAGCTATAAAAAGAAAAAAAGATTCTTCAATGGTAAGAGGATTGGACTTGCTTAAGAAAAATGAGATAGATGGATTTATATCTGCTGGCAACACAGGGGCTTTACTTGCAGGAGCACTTTTACGCACAGGAAGAATTAGGGGCATAGACAGGCCTGCGATTGCATCAGTTTTCCCTATGGATAATAAAATGGGAATTTTAACGGATGCTGGTGCAAATGCCGATGTCAAGTCGCGAAATCTTCTGGAGTTTGCAGTAATGGGTTCTTACTATGGAGAATTTGTACTCGGAATTGAGTCGCCAAAGGTAGGTCTTGCAAATATCGGGGCAGAAAAGGGTAAAGGAACTGTCGTTGTTCAAGAGGCTTATGATTTACTTGAAAAATCAGATCTGAACTTCATAGGAAATGTTGAAGGTCGTGACATACCATTTGGTGTTGCAGATATAGTCGTGGCAGATGGTTTTACAGGCAACATAATTCTTAAGTTGACTGAAGGGGTTGCAAAAACATTTTCGAACAATATCAAGAGTGTCTTTAAAAAGAATGTTTTCTCTTTATTGGCTGGCGTGATGGTCAAAAAAGGTTTTGATGATTTTAAAAAGAAGATGGATTATACAGAGTATGGTGGTGCACCTTTGCTTGGTGTAAAAGGAGCTGTAATCAAAGCTCATGGCAGTTCTAATGCAAAGGCGATGATGAATGCTGTGCGTTATACAGAAAAATATATTCAATCAGGCGTTATTGAAAAAATACAAAATTATGTTCAAGACAGGAGTGGAGAAATTGAATAACTTAAAAAGTGTCGGTATCTTGGGTACAGGAAGTGCTTTGCCAGAGAAAATTTTGACGAATTTTGATTTGGAAAAAATGGTTGAAACTTCAGATGAATGGATTGTTTCAAGAACTGGTATAAAAGAAAGAAGAATTGCAGATGAAAATACAGCGACATCTGACCTTTCATATGAAGCGGCTTTAAAGGCTATGGAAATGGCTGGAGTCACTGCAGAAGAGCTGGATTTAATCATAGTTGCTACAGTTACACCTGATATGGCTTTTCCTGCAACTGCCTGTATATTGCAAGATAAACTGGGTGCTAAAAATGCGGCGGCTTTTGATCTTGAAGCAGCTTGTTCAGGATTTCTTTATGGAATTACAACAGGACAACAATTCATAGCAACAGGAATGTATAAAAAAGTATTAGTTATAGGAGCTGAGACTTTATCGAAAATAACTGATTGGACAGATCGTGGGACATGTGTATTATTTGGAGACGGTGCTGGAGCTGTTGTATTAGGTGAGGTTGAAGAAGGAAGTGGCATTTTAAGTACAGATTTAGGTGCAAAAGGCGAAGGCGGGAAATATTTGACACAGCCTGCAGGCGGTTCAAGAAAGCCTGCAACAATTGAAACGGTTAATAATAAAGAGCATTTCATTCAAATGGGTGGCGGTGAAGTTTTTAAATTTGCCGTTAGAATCATGGGACAAGGTGCTGAGACTGTGATAAAAAAAGCTGGATTGGAGTTAGAAGATGTTGACTATCTGGTGCCGCATCAAGCCAATATCAGAATCATAGAAGCTGCGGCGAAAAGAATCAAATTGCCGATGGAAAAAGTGAAAGTCAATCTAGATAAATATGGAAATATGTCAGCCGCTTCAATTCCAATTGCATTGGATGAAGCTGTGAGTGAAGGTAAAATAAATAAGGGAGACCATATTGTATTAGTTGGTTTCGGGGGCGGTTTAACTTGGGGCGCAGCACTCATTAAATGGTAATGGAGGCAAATATGGGGAAAATAGCTTTTGTATTTCCTGGACAAGGTGCTCAATATCTTGGGATGGGAAAAGAATTATATGATCATTTTGATATAGTAAAAGAGATTTTTAATCAGGCAAATGACGCACTTGGATATAATATGGCTGAACTTTGTTTTGATTCTAATGATGAAAAATTGAGAATGACAGAATATACACAGCCTTCAATTTTGACAGTGAGTTATGCTGCTGCAAAAGTTTTAGAAGAAAAAGGGGTTATACCTCAAGCTGTTGCGGGACTTAGTTTAGGTGAATATTCGGCACTTGTTGTGGCAGGTGCGATGAAATTTGATGATGCACTTAAAATAGTGACTCAAAGAGGTAAGTTTATGCAGGAAGCAGTACCAGATGGGAAAGGTACTATGGCTGCAATTTTAGGTCTTTCCAACGAAAAAGTTGAAGCAGCATGCAGAGAAGCATCTAGTATTGGTGTTGTTCAAGCTGTGAATTATAATTGCCCTGGGCAGCTGGTTATAGCTGGTGAAACATTGGCTGTTGAAGCCGCGGTTTCGATAGCAAAAGAAAATGGCGCAAAAAAAGCTGTAATGTTGCCAGTGTCGGCACCTTTTCATACTTCTATGTTGGTTGGCGCAGGAGAAAAACTGAAAGTGGAACTTGAAAAAATAGAAATAAAAACTCTAGACATTCCTCTGGTAAATAATGTTTATGCCGACTATAACAAAGACAGCAATGAGACATTTGAAGTATTGGTTAAACAAGTATCTAATGCTGTAAGGTGGGAAGAATCCATACAGAAACTTATTGATGATGGTTTTGATATATTTATTGAAGTTGGACCTGATAAATCATTAGGTAAATTCATTAAAAGAATTTCAAAAGATGTCTTGATACTTAATGTTGAAAATATGGAATCTTTAGAAAAAACTTTAGAAAAGCTTGGGAGGTAATAAATGTGCTAAAAGATCAAGTGGCAGTTGTCACAGGCGGATCAAGAGGTATTGGAAAAGCAATTGCATTGATGCTTGCAAAAGAAGGTGCACATGTAGTAATCAATTACACAAGCAGTGATGAAAAAGCAAAAGAAGTGAAAAGTGAAATAGAAATTATGGGTGGCAAAGCCATGATTTACAAAGCGGATGTTTCTAATGAAAAAAGTGTTGAAGAGTTTGCAAAAGCTGTATATAAAGAGTTTGGACGAATTGACATATTGGTAAATAATGCAGGTATTACTAAAGATGGCCTAGTTATGCGAATGAAAGAAGATGACTTCATGAAAGTCATTGAAATTAATTTAAAAGGCACTTTTCTATGCAGCAAGCACTTTGGAAAATTGATGATGAAGGCAAGATATGGAAAGATTATCAATATTTCATCAGTTGTAGGCGTAATGGGGAATGCGGGTCAAGCGAATTATGCAGCGTCCAAAGCTGGAGTTATTGGGCTTACAAAATCTTTGGCGAAAGAGTTTGCATCAAGGAATATCAATGTGAATGCTGTCGCACCTGGATTCATAGAAACTGAAATGACAAAAGAACTTACAGAAGAAGTGAAAGAAAGTTATGCAAAGGCTATTCCACTTGGTGTCTACGGACAACCAGAAGATGTTGCCAATTTAGTCGTATTCTTATCAAGTAGTGTATCAAACTATATTACCGGACAAGTAATCAATCTTGACGGTGGCATGGTTATGTAAATAAAATAAAAATAAAAAAATAAAAAGAAAAGGAAAGGTGATTTATATGTCAAAAGTATTTGATAAAACAAAAGAAATCATTATTGAACAATTAGGATTGGAAGAAGATGTAGTAATAGTAGATACAACATCATTGATGGGAGATTTAGAAGCAGATTCATTGGACGCAGTTGAAGTTGTTATGGCTCTAGAAGATGAATTTGATATAGAGATTCCTGATGAAGATGCAGAAAAATTTACAAGCATCGGAGATATCGCGAGATACGTAGAATCGAAATTATAAAAAGCGGAGGATTTAAGATGACAAAGCGAGTAGTTGTTACAGGAATAGGTGTCATTTCTCCTATTGGTACTGGACTTGAAAAGTATTGGGAGAATTTGAAGAAAGGCACTAATGGTATTGGGCAGATTACATTGTTTGATGCCTCAGAACTTGACGCACATATAGCGGGAGAAGTCAAAGATTTCGATGCTTCAGAGTATGTCACTAAAAAAGAATTGAAAAGAATGGATAAATTTACTCACTTTGCTGTGGGAAGTGCAAAAATGGCGCTTATTGATTCTTTAATTGATGTTGAAAAAGTTAATATGGATCGTTTTGGTGTTGTATTGGGTTCAGGCGTTGGAGGCATTGAAACATTTGAAAGTGAAGCCCGAAAGATGTTTGAGAAAGGTCCTGGTAGGATTAGTCCGTTTTTTATACCAATGATGATTACAAATATCGGTGCTGGACATATTTCAATTGCTACTGGTGCAAAAGGTCCTAATACGACAGTTGTTACTGCATGTGCTTCTTCTACACACGCAATTGGTGATGCATTTAAAATCATTCAAAGAGGTGATGCCGATTTGATGTTTGCAGGTGGTGCTGAAGCGGCAATAACACCGTTGAGCATTGCAGGGTTTTGTGCGATGAAAGCTTTGTCTACAAGAAATGAAAATCCAGAAAAAGCGTCAAGGCCTTTTGACAAAGACAGGGATGGATTTGTTATGAGTGAGGGTGCTGGAATGCTGATATTGGAAGAGTATGATCATGCAATTGAAAGAAATGCGAAAATTTATGCAGAAATTGTAGGATATGGTTATACAGCAGATGCATATCATATAACATCACCACATCCAGATGGTGAAGGCGCTGCTCGAGCGATGAAAATGGCAATAAATGATGCGAAAATACAAAATTCCGATATTGATCATATAAATGCACATGGCACATCAACACCTCTAAATGATAAATATGAAACATTAGCAATAAAATCGGTATTTGGTGATGAGGCTAAAAATATTTCGATCAACAGCACAAAATCCATGACAGGTCACTTATTGGGAGCTGCTGGCAGTATTGAAGCAATTGCTGTTGTGATGGCATTGAAAGAAGGATTTATACCTCCGACAATTAATTACACAACACCTGATGATGGACTGGATTTGGATTATACACCAAATGAAGGAAAAAAACGGGATATAAAATACGGTCTTTCAAATTCTTTGGGATTTGGTGGACATAATGGCACATTAATATTTAAAAAATATGAATAAAGCGAGAATTTCTCGCTTTTTTTATTCTTTATAAGACAATCTATTGTAATTTACAGGCTTAAATAATAGAATATATGTTAGAAGATTTTTTTATGTTTTCAAAACTTGATGACGTTAAAAAGTCCTCTGGAGGAGGGTTATATGAATTACAAAAAATTAGAAAACTCAATGGATTATGCATTTAAAAACAGGGAATTATTGATTGAAGCTATGACTCATAGTTCGTTTAAAAATGAAAACAGAGAATATAAAGGAAACAATAATGAAAGAATGGAATTTTTTGGTGATTCAATTCTTAGTTTTGTAATCACTGAATATTTATTTTCAAAATTGAGTAATCAACCTGAAGGTGGTCTTACTAAAGCACGCGCGACCATTGTATGCGAAGAAACATTATCGGAGACCGCAAAAGCGCTTAATTTAGGTGAATTCATGAGATTTGGAAAAGGGGAAGTAATAACTGGAGGAAAAGAAAGGCCATCAATATTGGCAGATGCTCTAGAGGCGCTTATAGGTGCTATTTATCTTGATTCAAACATTGAAAATGCGAAAGAATTCATATTGAGAATATTGGATGAGAAAATCAAAATGGCTATATCAGGAGAAATAATTTTAGATTATAAGACAGCACTTCAAGAAATACTTCAAAAAAATGGACAAGTTGAAATAAGTTATGAAGTTGTATTAGAAGAGGGACCTGACCATAATAAAATCTTTACAATAGCAGTCATTGCAGATAATAAAATTTTAGGTCGCGGTGAAGGTAAAAATAAAAAAGAAGCTGAGCAAAATGCTGCTAAACAAGCTATTGAGAAAGGCATACGAATATGAAGAAAGTTAATATACCTATTTTTGTTCCTCATAAGGGATGTCCACATGATTGCGTATTTTGCAATCAAAAATCAATTACAGGTGTGAAAAGTGAACTCAAAAAAGAAGAAATTATCAAATTGATTGATACCCATTTGTCAGGAATCAACCATAATAACACACACATTGAAATTGCTTTTTTTGGTGGGAGTTTTACGGGTATTCCAATGAGCCAACAAATTGACTACTTGGAAATTGCCAATGTTTATTTGAAGAAAGGTATGATTGACGGAATTAGACTTTCAACGCGCCCTGACTATATCAATGAGAAAATCCTTTTGTTTTTAAAGGAATATGGTGTGACAACAATTGAATTAGGTGTGCAATCTTTAGATGACACTGTTCTAGGAAAAGCTAAAAGAGGACATACGATCGAAGATGTAATAAGGTCTTCTAATTTAATAAAATATTATAATTTTGAATTGGGTTTGCAAATGATGATAGGACTGCCCGGTGATACATATGATTTGTCCTATAAAACGGCGCAGAAAATAATAAGCTTAAAACCTGATTGTGTTAGAATATATCCAACGCTTGTTTTAAAAGAAACTGAATTGTGCAATATGTATGAGCAGGGAATTTATCATGCTTTAAGCATGGAAGATGCAATTGAGTACACATCAGATCTTTTACAGCTTTTTTATTCTCATAAAATCAATGTTATCAGAGTTGGTTTGCAACCTACAGATGAACTTTTAATGGGTACAGATATAGTAGATGGACCTTTTCATCCATCATTTAAAAACTTAGTGGAAGCAAGGATGTTTCGAAATGCGCTTGAGGAAATTATCGGATTCAATCAGAGCAAAGAGATAAAAATTATTATAAATCAAAAAGACCGTTCAAATCTATCAGGTCATCGTAAAGAAAATTTAATTTATTTTTCAACTGTATTTCCAGATACGCATCTAAAAATTGAAGAAAGCGAAGAAATTATGCGCTACAAGTTTGATTTAATTATCGATGATGAGAGAAAAAGTTATACAATATATTGATATGAGGTGGCACATTGTTTTTAAATAAGATTGAAATGAAAGGATTTAAATCCTTTGCAGATAGAATAGAGATAGATTTTATTAGTGGTATCACCTGTATTGTTGGACCTAATGGTTCAGGAAAAAGCAATATAACTGATGCAATCAGATGGGTGCTAGGTGAGCAGAAGGCAAGAATATTAAGAGGCGCACAGATGCAAGATATTATCTTCAATGGCACAAATCATAGAAAACCATTGAATTTTGCTGAAGTTGCACTATATTTTGATAATAGCACTAATTTTTTTAATTCTGATTTTTTAGAAATAAGTGTTAGAAGAAGGCTTCATCGTTCAGGTGAAAGTGAGTATTTTCTTAATGAAGCACCATGTCGGTTAAAAGATGTCAAAGAATTGATTATGGACACGGGTATTGGTACAGATGGATATTCCATAATAGGACAGGGGAATATTGACAATATTCTTAGCGACAATAAATTTGATCGCAGGCTTATATTTGAAGAAGCAGCTGGAATTGTAAAATTCAATAGTAAAAAAACAGAATCAGAAAAAAGGCTTTTAAAAGTCGATGATAATATCGATAGAATCAATGACATAATAGGTGAAGTCAGTTCACGCATAGAACCTTTGAAAGAAGAGAGTGAAAAGGCACAAGAATTTTTGGAAATAGAAAAGAAAGTCAAAGAAAGCGAGATAAAATATCTTTTAGATGAGTATGATGCATATAAGAAAAAGAATGATGAAAAAGAATTTGAAAAATTAGAAAGCGAAAAAATACTCAATGAATTAGTAGAAGAGAAAAAAGTTATTGTTTTTCAGCAGCAAAATTCACATGAAATTTTAAAAACATTAAAAAGTGACAATGAAAAAAGCAATCAGCAATACGATATCCTATCAAAAGAAAAAGATGGCTTGACGATTGATGTAAAAGTAAGAGAAGAAAAAATAGCAAATAAGAAAAAAGAAATTAAATATCTTGAAGAAACTATAAAAAGTGAAACGAATAACCTTACTAATTTACAGAATAATATCTCTCAAAAATTCAAAGAGAAAGAAGTACTCGAAAATCAACAAGAAGTTTATGAAAAAGAAATTGCTGATCTCGAGGGGCTGTATACTGAAAATTTAGAAGCGTTCAGATTGAATAATTCTGATAAAAATGAATTGATGAGTAAATTGATTGAGCTCAGATCTGATGTGAATATTTACAATGCCGAAAAAAAGTCCAGCCATGAATATGTTGAAAAATTGCATAATAAAGCTAAAGAAGCATTGTTGTTAGAAGATGAAGCCAATAAAAACATTGAGAACAGTACAATGTTATTCAAAGAAAATAACCTGAAACTAAAAAATTACAATGAACAAATTGAGAACAATGAAACAATCTTGAAAATTAAGGTAACTGAAAGAGATCAACTTGATGAAAAACTATATCAACTCAAATCTAGTCAAGAAGAAATGAGTCGACTGAAATATAGATCAGAATCTGAAATTGAACTTTTTGAGAATATGGAAAAAAATTATGAAGGATTAAACTATAATGTAAAAAAAATTCTTCAATATATAGATAGGAAAAATCTAAATAAAAAAATTATAGGTATTGTAGCGGATTTGATAAAAATTCCAGAAGGTTACGAGGAAGCCATTGCAACTGCCCTTGGTAAAAGTGCGACACAAATTGTAACAGATAATGAGGAACAGGCAAAAGAAATCATTAAGCAGTTGAAAAATGACCGTATAGGAAGAGCTACCTTTTTACCTTTAAGTTTTTTGAAAGTTAAATCACAAAGTATAAAATTAAATGAACGTGGATTTTTAGGATTTGCAAGAGACATAATCAGTTTCGATTCAAAATATGATGCTTTAGTTGATTATCTTTTAGGAAAGACTATTATTGTTGATAATATTGACAATGGTATTTTTCTTTCTAAAAAGTTGACAGGGTACTATAAGATTGTCACTTTAGATGGTGATGTGATTATTACAAATGGTCCGATTACAGGCGGAAGCAAAGGCAATAAAAATGATAATATTTTTAAAAGAAAACAAGAATTGGATGTTCTTAAGACTAAAGTTGATTCATATAAAAAACAATTGGATGAGATTGAAAACCAACGCAATATATTTGAATCTAAGATAATTTTATTTGATGATGAAATAAGAGTACTGAAAAATCAGCTGATTGAGACAAAAAATTTAAAAATAAGTGTTGAAACTGATAATCTGGTACTTGTGAGACAACTTGAAAATGACAATAAAGTCCATGAACGTCTTAAAAATGAAAGAAAAGGCGATTTAGAAGAAATTGAAACTGAGGAAAATCATTGTGCTTCATTGGATGATACTATTAAAGAATTGAGTGCTGAAATAAGTAAGATAGAAGGAATTCTTCATCATACAACGCATTCATCTGTTGATGAAAAAAAATTGAAATCAATGGAAGAACAAATGACACAGTTAAAAATTGAGTATGCAAAAATTGATGAAAATATAAGGAATATTTCCAATACATTAGATGATTATGAAATTCAACAAAGAAAAACAGCATTGAAAATCGACGAATGGAGTCACAATTTAGAAACTGAAAACAATCAGCTTTATGATGATCTGGATCTATTGGACAATAAAAGAAACGAGCTTGGAAACTTGAATGAAGCAATCAATCATTTTGAATTAAAACGTTCAAACTACAAGCGAAAGATCAATGATATTGAAAGTGAATTGGAAGATAGTAGCAATAAATTGACAGAAGTTGAAAATTCAACTAATGATATCAGGCAATTAATACATGAAATTGAATTGGAAATGGCAAAACTGGATGTCAAAGTTAGCAATCTATCTAATAATCTATGGAATCAAAGGGAAATTTCAATTGTAGAAGCGAGAATAATAATTGAAAACACAATTGACTTCATCTCCAAAAATGAATTGAATAAATTGAAAAAAAGAATGAAAGAGATTGAACATGTCAATTTGGATTCAATTCAGGAATATCAAATGGTTCAAGAAAGATATGAATTTCTGTCGACTCAATTGGAAGATTTAGTTTCGTCAAAATCAGAGCTGACTAAATTTATAAAACAGATGGAACTTAAGATTGTAAAGAGTTTTAAAGATACTTTCAATCAAATCAATGAGTCGTTTAAAATAGTTTTTGCTGAATTATTTGGTGGTGGACATGGTGAAATTGTATTGACGGATCCGACTGACGTTTTGGGAACAGATATCAATATAATGGCATCACCGCCAGGGAAAAAAATGCAAAACATCAATTTGTTGTCAGGTGGAGAAAAAGCATTGACAGCTATCGCATTGTTGTTTTCAGTTTTAAAGGCTAAGCCGACTCCTTTCTGTGTGTTGGATGAAATTGAGGCGGCATTAGATGATTCAAATGTATATAAATTCGGACATTTTTTAAGAGAATTTTCAACTGAATCCCAATTTATATTGATTACTCATCGTAAAGGTACTATGGAATATGCAGATGCTTTATATGGTGTTTCGATGGAAGAATACGGTATATCTAAAGTCATATCATTAAAACTGTCAGATTTTGATTTTCAGGAGGAATTGGATGCTTAAAATTATATTTGCAAAATTATCAGAAGGATTAAATAAAACCAAACATAATATTACCGATCGAATAGATGATTTGATTTTTAATTATGGAAAAATAGATGAGGAACTTTTAGAAGAAATCGAAGAAATATTGATTACTGCAGATGTTGGTATGAATACAACCCTTAAAATCATTAGTGAATTGAGAACTTCTTTGAAAGAAAGAAAAATAAATGAGAGCAGTGAGATAAAAAGCGTGTTGAAGGATGTACTGATTTCTCACGTAGCTCTTGAAGAGGAAAGTAAAATTGACTATACAACTACACCTCAAATTATTCTTGTCATTGGAGTAAATGGTGCAGGGAAAACGACTAGCATTGGTAAAATGGCTAAAAAATATAAAGACAAAAATAAATCTGTACTTTTAGTAGCGGGAGATACATTTAGAGCTGCAGCTATTGACCAATTGAAAGTATGGGGACACAGAGTAGATGTAGAAGTTATCTCTCAACAAGAAGGTTCTGATCCCGCATCAGTCATCTATGATGGCATTCAGGCTGCTAAATCAAGGGGTACAGATGTATTGATATGTGACACGGCTGGAAGACTTCACAATAAAAAAAATCTTGTCATGGAGCTCAATAAAGTATTCAGAATTGTCGAGAGAGAGTATCCTGAAGCTAAAAGAGAGGTTTTACTTGTTCTTGATGCAACTACTGGTCAGAATGCCATTATTCAAGCAAAAACCTTTAAAGAAGTAGCTGATATAACGGGAATAATTCTTACAAAATTGGATGGTACAGCAAAAGGCGGTGCGATTTTAGCTGTTAAAGATGAAGTCGGTATTCCTGTTAAATTAGTAGGTTTAGGGGAAAAAATTGAAGATCTTGAAGATTTTGATGGAGAAACCTTTATAAAAGCATTAATTGACTAATGTTTTTATATTTTTCTGTTGACAATTGAAGCACTAGCTATTAGAATAACACTGTAAAGCAAATAACCTTTACAGGTGATGAAATGATAGAAAAAAAAATGGAAATAGGCAACTTATACGCTTTTTATGGTAAATTGCTGACTGAAAATCAAAGGCAAATGATAGAACTTTATATATATGAAGATTTATCTTTGGGAGAAATTAGTCAAAATCTTAATATCAGCCGTCAAGCTGTATATGATTCGGTTAAAAGAAGTGAAAAAACTTTACAAAATTTTGAAGAAAAATTATCTTTAATTCAGAAATTTGAGACTCATAAAAAAGAATTACGAGAAATGAGTTTAGAAATTGAATTGTTGAAAACAAAATTGATTGATAAAAATCACGATCAATTTTTAGACAATATTATTGAAAGAATGAATCAATTGATAATTGATTGAATGGAGGATGGACATTGGCAGTATTTGAAGGTTTATCAGAAAAACTCCAAAATACCTTTAAGAATTTAACAGGTAGAGGCAAATTAAATGAAAAAGATATTAAAGAAGCGATGAGAGAAGTTAAATTAGCGCTTCTTGAAGCAGATGTCAATTTCAAAATAGTAAAGCAATTTATTTCAGATGTCAGTGAACGTGCAAATGGAACTGATGTAATGGGGAGTTTGACTCCTGGACAGCAAGTCATTAAAATAGTCAATGAAGAGTTGACTAAATTGATGGGAGAAACAAACGTTAAAATTAAGATTTCTTCAAAACCGCCAACAGTAATTATGCTTGTAGGTTTACAAGGAGCAGGTAAGACAACTACAGGCGGAAAGCTTGGAAATTTGTTGAAGAAACAAGGTAAAAAACCATTGTTGGTTGCAGGTGATATATACAGACCTGCTGCTATCAAACAATTGCAAGTTGTTGGAGAATCTCTTGAAATACCTGTTTATACTATGGGTGATCAAATAAATCCAGTTGATATCGCTAAAGCATCGATCAATCAAGCTAATAAAAATGGACAAGATTTAGTAATTATCGACACTGCTGGACGCTTGCATATTGATGATAATTTAATGGATGAATTAAGCCAAATTAAAAATGCGGTAAATCCTGATGAAATATTATTGGTTGTTGACTCAATGACCGGTCAAGATGCTGTAAATGTTGCAGTAGCTTTTGATGAAAAATTAGGTTTAACAGGTGTGATTTTAACTAAATTAGATGGTGATGCCCGTGGTGGAGCTGCTTTATCTGTCAGAGCTGTGACTGGTAAACCAATTAAATTTATTGGTGTTGGTGAAAAATTCAAAGATTTCGAAGAATTTTACCCTGATAGAATGGCATCAAGAATTCTTGGGATGGGAGACATAATGTCTTTAATTGAAAAGGCTCAAGAAAACTTTGATGAAGAAAAGGCAATGAAACTTCAAAAGAAAATCAAAAATCAAGAACTTGATTTAGATGATTTTCTTGAACAGATGCAACAAATGAAAAATATGGGACCTCTCAGTGAATTGATGAATATGATTCCTGGAATGAATAGCAAGGCAATGAAAAATATAAATGTTGATGATAAAGAATTAGTCAAAGTGGAAGCTGTCATTCAGTCCATGACAAAAAAAGAAAGAAAAGATCCCAACCTATTGAATGCTTCAAGGAAAAAACGAATTGCGGCAGGAAGCGGTACTAATGTTTCGGATGTCAACAGATTAATTAAGCAATTTGAACAAACTAAAAAAATGATGAAGCAAATGACACAAATGACAAAAGGCAATAAAATGGGAGGCATGAAAATGCCGTTCATGTAAGCTAATCACACTTAATGTGATGAGATATAATAATATTTAAGGAGGTGAAAGAATGGCTGTAAAAATTAGATTAAAAAGAATGGGTGCTAATAAAAAACCTTTTTATAGATTGGTAGTTGCTGACTCAAGATCTCCAAGAGACGGAAGATTTATTGAAGAAATTGGCTACTACAATCCAGTTTCAAATCCCGTTGAATTAAAGATCAATGAAGAAAGTGCTATCAAATGGTTGAAAGATGGTGCTCAACCTACTGATACTGTTAGAGATATCTTCAAAAGAACTGGTATCATGGCAAAATTTGAAGAGTCAAAATAACAACTAGTAATCCGGAGGTGTTATAATGGGAGAACTTGTAAAGTATATAGCAAAATCGTTAGTTGATTTCCCAGAACTCGTTGAAATTAATGAAACTGAAAGCAATCAATCAGTAATCATTGAATTAAGAGTCGCTCCTGATGATATGGGAAAAGTAATTGGCAAGCAAGGACGAATTGCCAAGGCAATTAGAACTGTTGTCAAAGCAGCAGCTATGAAAGAAAATAAAAGAGTCATAGTAGAAATAATTCAGTAGACCCAATTATAATTGGGTTTACTTTTTATGGAGTGAATAGTTATGGAAAAAATAAAAGTTGGACAGATTGTCAATACCAAAGGAATCAAAGGTGAAGTTAAAATTTATCCTTATACTGATTATCCTGAAAGATTTGAAGAAATGGCATATGTATATATAAAAGAAGAAAAGTATAAAATATTGAAAGTAACTTATAATAAAAAAATGCCGATTTTACAAATTGAACGAATTAATACAATTGAAGATGCCTTGAAATTGAAGAATGAATATTTGTTTATTGACAGAGAAAATCTCAAAAAGTTAGATGAGGACGAATATTTAATCATAGATTTAATCGGACTTGACGTAATGAGCAATGGTGAAAAAATAGGAATATTATCAGATGTTTTAACCAATACTGCACAACATATTTATGTCATCAAGACTCAAGACAGAGATATCTTGTTGCCGGCTGTCTCTGAATTCATAAAAGAAATCAATATCAATGATCACTATATTGTCGTCAATCTTGTTGAGGGATTATAATGAATATTGAAGTACTGACATTGTTTCCAGAAATTATTGATAATTATTCAAACACAAGTATCATCAAAAGAGCGAAAGAAAATGGTATTGTAAATATTCAAGCAGTTAATTTTCGTGACTTTTCTGACAGTAAACATCACTCTGTCGATGATGCACCTTTTGGTGGCGGAGCCGGGATGGTATTATCTCCTCAACCCATTGCCAGTGCATTGAAGAAATTGAATTATAATCAGAAAAAAGTTGTTTATCTGACACCAAAAGGTAAAACTTTCAACCAAAAAATGGCGAATGAACTATCTGTTGGAAAAGATTTGATTTTAATTTGTGGGCATTATGAAGGTTTGGATCAAAGAATTATCGACAATTATGTTGATTTGGAAATTTCTATTGGAGATTATGTTCTGAGTGGCGGTGAAATTGGAGCATTAGTCATTATCGACGCTGTAACACGGCTTTTGCCTGGTGCACTTGCTGAGTCGTCCTTAGATGAAGAAAGTTTTTCTAATTGTCTTCTAGAATATCCTCAGTATACAAGGCCCAGAGTATTTAAGGATTACGAAGTGCCTGAAATTTTACTTTCTGGCAATCATCAAAAGATTGAAGAATATAGATTGATGGAATCAATAAGATTGACACTTCAAAATAGACCAGATTTAATACAGAAGGGCATTAGGAATAAAGTGTTTGATGAACGCATCTTGAAGTTGATAAAAGAAATTAAAAACCGCTTGTTATAGACTTTACGCTGTGGTATAATAATTTGCGGTAGCACGGACGTTCCACTGACATATTTCAAGTTAAGAACGGCTAGGAAGAAAGGAGGCATACCAAATGAATTTAAATATTATTAAAGAAATACAAAGCGAACAATTGAGAACAGATCTTACACCTTTCAATGTTGGTGATACAGTTAAAGTACACATTAAAGTTGTCGAGGGAAAAAGAGAGAGAGTTCAAATTTTCGAAGGACTAGTTATTAAGAAGCAAAATGGTGGTGTTGCAGAAAATTTTACTGTTAGAAAAATTTCTTCAGGGGTTGGAGTTGAAAAAACTTTACCAATTCATTCTCCAAAGATTGAATTAATTGAAGTTGTTAGAAGAGGTAAAGTAAGACGCGCGAAATTATACTACATTAGAGACAGAGTCGGTAAAAAAGCAAAAGTTAAAGAGAAAAGATAACACAAACTGGCTATTTGCCAGTTTGTTTACTTTTTGTTTTAATATATAATATAGAAGAAGATAGGTGGTGATGATATGTCAATCAATTGGTATCCTGGACATATGAAAAAAACAAAAGAATTGATACAAGAAAATCTAAAATTGGTGGATGTAGTAGTCGAACTGCTAGATGCACGTATTCCTGAAAGCAGTAAGAATCCTCAAATTGATGATTTGGTAAAAGGAAAAGAAAAAATAATCGTATTCAATAAATTTGATTTAGCTGATCCCATAGTATTGGAAAGTTGGATAAAATACTATAAGAATAGAGGAATAAAATCGATTCCTATTAATTGCTTGACTGGGGAAGGCGTCAATAGACTTGTTCATGAAATAAGAATGACAGCACAACCCAAGTTTGAAAAAATGCAAGCCAAAGGCTTAAAAGATAGAGCTATCAGAGTAATGATCGTCGGTATACCAAATGTTGGGAAATCATCGTTGATAAATAAACTGGCTGGTAAGAAGGCTGCTAAAATAGGGAACAAACCAGGAGTAACACGAGGAAAGCAATGGATTAGAATTAGAAAAGATCTAGAACTTTTTGACACACCCGGTATTTTATGGCCTAAAATAGAAAGTGCACATGTTGGACAAAATTTAGCATATGTCGGTTCAATTAGAGATGAAATATTGGATATTGAAGAAATAGCAATTTCATTCATAGAATTTTTAATGAAAAACTATCCTGAACTTTTAAAAAAGCGTTATCAGGTTGAGCTTGAAAATAAAGAACCTATTGAAGTAATGGATGAAATGGCTATAAAACGCGGGTGTATTTTAAAAGCCAATGAAATTGATTACTTTAAAATAAGCAACATATTGCTTGATGAGTATAGAAATGGTAAATTAGGCAAAATTTCTTTAGAGTGGCCAAGTGTTGATTAATATGAAAAAATTATCTGTTGCTGAAATAAAAGAAATTATTGAGAATTCTGAAAAACTTGATGAAATTTATGATAGTTTACTGCTTGATGAAAGGCAATCAGTTGTAAAACTGGCAGCACAAATCAAGAAAAAAATAATAGCGAATGAATTGCTTTTAGAAAAGTATGCGCGAATGAATCATTATGAATCTCTATATAAAAACAATGATGCTATATTTATTGCTGGAATTGATGAGGCAGGCAGAGGTCCCTTGGCAGGTCCTGTTGTCGCCGCTGCAGTTATATTGCCTGATAATGATACAATATTAGGTTTGGATGATTCTAAAAAGTTGACAGTTAAAAAACGTGATGAACTTTTTCTCATCATTAAAGAAAAAGCATTAGCGATAGGTATTGGCGTTGTTCAGCATGAAAAAATAGATGAAATCAATATTTTAAACGCATCGAAAGAAGCGATGATTTTAGCAGTTAATTCATTGGATATTAAACCAGATGTGTTATTGATTGATGCTGTAAAATTAGATTTGCCTATTAAGCAGGAAAACTTAATTAAAGGTGATCAAATAAGTAATTCAATAGCAGCTGCATCTATTATTGCAAAAGTAACTAGAGATTTAATCATGATTGAAATGAGCAAGAAATATCCGCAATATGGATTTGAAAAACATAAGGGGTATGGAACAAAGGCTCATTATGAAGCGATTCAAAGCTTTGGAATTTCAAAGATACACAGGAAATCATTTTTAAAAAATTTAAAAGGTTGGTGAAGTAAGTGGAGTTTAGAAAGAAAAAGTCAGCACTTCTTATTGAGAATTTAGGAATTGTATTTATGATATCTTTTACATTTTTACCATCAAATTGGCTTTTTAGAGGAATATTGATAGTCGTCATGTTATTGTTGCTTAAAGATCAAATAGTAAATAGAAACTATCTTTTAAAGACAAGTGAAAATGGTTTTTATGAAATGAAAGGGAATAAAGAAAATTATTTTCCATATAAGAAAATTGAGGCAATAACAGTCAGTCGAAAATATAAAAAATATATTGCTGTTGGATATGATACAAATTATGTTTTTATCAGGAATTCTATAGAAAACAGAGAAAAACTTGTGAATTATATCATCTCGAAATCAAAAGGAAACAAGGATATTTATATTGATGAGAGAGTAAAGACAATCTTAAAAAAATATTGATTCAAAATGGAAATTCACATCTGAAATGATGCAAATGCCACTCCTTATGAAATAATCAGAAGGGGTGGTATTTTTGACTGTATTATACAATGAAGACTTTCCAAGCGGATTAAAAGACATTGATGATTCACCATCAAAATTATTTGTTTATGGTATTGTCGAGTTAATGTTTAAAAAGAATATGATTGGAATTGTCGGTTCGAGATATCCAAGTGACGAAGGCAAAAAAAGTGCTTATGAGTTTTCCAAATCACTGGCAAAAAACGGATTTGAAGTTATTAGCGGCATGGCTATAGGAGTTGATACATATGCGCATAAGGGAGCTCTTGACGCGAATGGGTCAACAATAGCGGTGCTGGGTTGTGGAATCGAAATCAATTATCCTAGATCGAACCTGAAATTGAAGGAAAATATCCGAAGCAATCATCTGATAGTCACTGAATATGAATCTAATGTTACGCCTAAAGGATATCATTATCCATATAGAAATAGAATAATAAGTGGTCTTTCAAAAGGTATTCTGGTTATAGAATCAAGAATCAAAAGTGGAACATTGACAACAGTCAATCATGCTTTAAATCAAGGGAAACCAGTTTTTGTGATACCGGGTTCAATATATAATCCTCTCAGTGAAGGCAATAATTATCTGTTGAAGTGTGGTGCAATACCAGTGACATCGGTAAATGATATTTTGGATTACTATCAAATATTCAATAATAAATAATAAAATTTATAATTAAATATTTAAAAAATGAATTTCTGGAATTATAGATTTTGTAAGACTCTTTTTCTACTTCGCTATCATAATTTCTTGAGATGTCAATAAAGAAAGTGATTTTTTTATTGATTTTTTACTTTCTTGTTATATACTAAGTATTAGTTATCTTATAAACAATAATTGAAAATTCAGAATTTGGAGGTTTATATGCCAAAAAATCTTGTGATAGTTGAATCACCAGCAAAGGCTAAAACGATAGAAAAATTTCTAGGCAAGAACTATAAAGTTGTTGCTTCGATTGGACATATTAGAGATTTACCAAAAAGCAAAATGGGAATTGATATAGAAAATGATTTTGAGCCCCAGTATATCAATATCAGAGGTAAAGGACCAGTAATAAAAGAAATAAAATCACTGGCAAAAAAAAGTGATCATGTTTATTTGGCTACTGACCCGGATCGTGAAGGAGAAGCAATTGCATGGCATTTAGCTCATATATTAGCTTTAAACGAAAATGAGGCTTCAAGAATTGCTTTTAATGAAATCACAAAAGAAGCTGTAAAGAGTGCTGTCAAGATGCCTAGAAAACTGGATATCGATTTGATAGATGCTCAACAGGCAAGAAGAGTATTGGACAGATTGGTCGGCTATTCAATCAGTCCTATTTTATGGAGAAAAGTAAAAAAAGGATTAAGTGCCGGAAGAGTTCAATCAGTGGCTACAAAGATAATTTGTGATAGAGAAAAGGAAATTGATAAATTTGTATCGAAAGAGTATTGGAATATTTCAGCTGATTTAAAATCAAGTGATGGTGAAGTTTTTAATGCGAGGCTCGTTCAACACTTAAATAAAGAACTTGATATTGAAAGTGTAATAACAGCTAATGAAATTGAGAAAGATTTACATGGCTCAGAGTATAAGGTTGAAAATATTGAAGAAAAAATAAAAATGAGAAATCCGAATTTTAGTTTTACTACAAGTTCCATGCAACAGGAAGCATCCAATAAATACAATTTTTCTACGAAAAAGACGATGATTATTGCACAGCAACTTTATGAAGGTATCAAATTGCCTGAAGGATTTGTTGGACTAATCACTTATATGCGTACTGACTCAACAAGAATTTCTGATGAAGCAAGAGAACAAGCCAAAGCGTTTATTTTAGATGAATATGGTGAAGAATTTGTTTCAACAAGTGATAAAGTTAAAAAAACTAAAAATTCTCAAGATGCCCATGAAGCCATTAGACCATCCTCTGTGTATAGAACACCATTAAGTTTAAAAGGTATTCTGTCGAATGATCAATATAAATTATATGAATTGATTTGGCAAAGATTTATGGCAAGTCAAATGTCACCAGCGAAATTCAATAATTTATCAGTTCAAATCAAAAATGGCGATTATCTATTCAAGTCAAATGGATCACAATTGATATTCGAGGGTTTTTTAAAAGTTATGAATAATTCACAAAAAGATAAATTGCTTCCTAAGTTAGCGATTGATGAAATATTGGAATTTGATAAACTCATTAAGGAACAGAAATTTACGCAACCGCCAAATCGCTTTACTGAAGCAACACTTGTTAAAGAGATGGAAGAAAAGGGTATAGGTAGACCGAGTACATATGCACCTACAATATCTACAATTCTTAGTAGAGGTTATGTTGAAAAACAGAAAAAAATGCTTGTACCAACTGAATTAGGCTTTATTATAAATGATATTATGGAGAATTATTTCAATAAGATAGTTGCAGTTGATTTTACTGCGAATATGGAGCAGCGATTTGATCAGATTGAAAGAGGAGAAACACCATGGAAAAATATTATAAGAGATTTTTATCTTCCCTTCAAAGAAATGATTTCTCAAGCTGAAAATGATATTGAAAAAGTGGATTTAACTGAACCTACAGATATCGATTGTGAAGTTTGTGGTTCGAAAATGGTCATCAAGCATGGTCGTTTTGGAAAATTTCTAGCTTGTTCAAATTATCCAGAATGTAAAAATACAAAACCTATTCTAAAAGAGATTGGTGTAAAATGCCCTAAATGTGAAACAGGACAGATTGTAGAAAGACGTACTAAGAAATTTAAAGTTTTTTATGGCTGTAATACTTTTCCAGATTGCCATTTTGTATCATGGGACAAACCTGTTGATAAATACTGTCCTGAATGCCATTCGATTTTGCTTGAAGGGAAGGGAAAACAGAAAGATTATTTAATCTGTTCAAATAAAGAGTGCAAATACAAGGAAAGTAAAGGTGATGAAGATGTCAACAAGCTTACTGAATAGAACAAGAAAATTGAATAAAATTTTGCAGCGAACTGGTGATACACCAGTTGTTTTCAATGAATTATGTGATTTGCTGATGGATGTATTAGAATCAAATGTCTATATTATAAGTACAAAGGGAAAAGTTCTTGGTACAAGTTATTTTGATGTTTCAGGAAGCCCTGTTATTACTGACGACAAGACAAATGAGCAGTACTTCCCACCAAAATATAATAAATCTTTATTGGAAATTACCGATACGCTGTATAATATTACACAAGAAGATTTAATTAAATTATTTGAAAATGAAATTGACAGCTACTCAAAGTTTGCAACAATAGTTCCTATTTTAGGAAGTGGCAATCGCTTGGGTACACTGTTGTTGGCTAGAAGTGAAGTAATGTTCAACGATGACGATTTAGTGCTTGTTGAATATGCGTCAACTGTTGTTGGTATGGAAATTATTCGTTCTGATAGATTGATTCTTGAAAAAAATGCTAGAGATAAAGCAATTGTTCAAATTTCGATTGAAACTTTGTCTTACTCAGAATTGGAAGCGGTTATTCATATTTTTAAAGAACTTGATGGGCAAGAAGGTTTACTTGTTGCTTCAAAAGTTGCAGATCGTGTTGGTATAACACGTTCAGTAATAGTAAATGCACTCAGAAAATTAGAAAGTGCAGGTGTAATAAATTCGCGTTCACTTGGAATGAAAGGAACACATATTAAAATTCTAAATGAATATTTGATTGATGAATTATACAAATATGATAAATAATTAATTCCATGCTATTGAATTAATTATAAACCTGTGATAATATGTTATGGGTTTAAAAATACACGAGTTTTAACTGGAATGCGGTGTGCCTATTGGGTTGCATAAAGGGATGATAAGCTCGGAAGAAAAACTAAGGAGGAAATAAAATGGCAGTAGTTAGTATGAAACAATTATTAGAAGCTGGTGTTCACTTCGGACATCAAACAAGAAGATGGAATCCAAAAATGGCTCCGTATATATTTACAGAAAGAAATGGTATCTATATCATTGATTTACAAAAAACAGTTAAAAAGATTGAAGAAGCATATAATGTAGTGCGTGAAATCGTTGAAGACGGTGGCACTGTTTTATTTGTAGGAACTAAAAAACAAGCGCAAGAGTCAATTGAAATTGAAGCAAGAAGATCTGGCCAATATTTTGTAAGTCAAAGATGGTTAGGCGGAATGTTGACCAACTATAAGACAATCAAAAACAGAATCAATTTACTTTACAAAATCGAAAAAATGGAAAAAGATGGAACGTTCGAATCTTTACCTAAAAAAGAAGTTATCAAGTTGAAACTTAAAAAAGAAAGACTTGAGAAATTTTTAGGTGGAATAAAAGATATGAAGAAATTACCTGATGTTTTATTTATTGTAGATCCAAAAAAAGAGAAAATTGCAATTCATGAAGCAAGATTATTAGGTATTCCAGTAGTAGGTATCGTTGATACAAACTGTGATCCTGAAGATGTTGATTATCCAATTCCAGGTAACGACGATGCAATTCGTGCTGTAAAATTGATTGCAGAAACAATGGCAAATGCTGTAATTGAAGGAATGCAAGGAGCGGATTCAAAAGCTGAATTAGCTAAAGCAGCTAAAGAATCACCAGTAAAAGAAGAAACTGTAAACTAAGAATAAAAGGGTAAGGATAATTATTCTTACCCTTAATCATATACAAGGAGGAAATAAAATGGCAACTATTACTGCAAGTATGGTAAAAGAAATTAGAGAAATCACAGGCGCAGGTATGCTTGATTGTAAAAATGCATTAGTAGAAAAAAATGGCGACATCGAAGAAGCGGTAAAATTATTAAGAGAAAAAGGAATTGCTAAAGCAGCTAAAAAAGCAGGAAGAATAGCAGCTGAAGGATTGGTGACATCTTATATTCATGGAGGAAGAATTGGTGTGTTAGTTGAAATTAATTCTGAGACTGATTTCGTTTCCAAAAATGAAGAATTTATTGAATTTACTAAAGATGTAGCAATGCATATTGCGGCTTCAAATCCAATGTTTGTAAGTGCAAGTGAAGTTCCTCAGGAATTGATTGATAATGAAAGAGAAATTTTAAGAACACAAGCTTTGAATGAAGGCAAACCTGAAAAAATCGTTGATAAAATGGTTGAAGGCAGAGTATCTAAATATCTTAAAGAAATTTGCTTGTTAGAGCAACCTTTCGTTAAAAATCCTGATGTCACTATTCAAGAATTATTGACTGAGAAAATTGCTAAAATTGGTGAAAATATTTCAATCAGAAGATTTATGAGATATGAGTTGGGCGAGGGAATTGAAAAGAAACAAGAAAATTTTGCTGAAGAAGTTGCAAAACAATTACAATAAAGAGGACACAATGTGTTCTTTTTTTTTAAATAACTATAAAAACTGGAGGGAATAAGTTGAATATAAAAAATCCTAAAAGAATTTTATTAAAATTGAGTGGAGAAGCTATTGCTAAAGAGCATGGAACAGGCATCGATTTTGATACCCTAGAAGAAATAGCAAAAGAAATAAAAAATGCTGTCGATCTTGGATTTGAAATTGCGATAGTTATTGGCGGTGGAAATTTTTGGAGAGGTCGAAGCTCTAAAGATATGGACAGGTCAACTGCAGACTATATGGGAATGCTTGCAACTGTAATTAATTCTCTTGCTCTTCAAAGCACAATAGAAAATCTGGGAATACCGACACGTGTTATGTCTGCTATAGAAATGAATAAAATTGCAGAGCCATATATAAAGAGAAAAGCAGTTAGACATTTGGAAAAGAAAAGAGTTGTTATTTTTTCTGCTGGAACTGGGAACCCATTTTTTTCAACAGATACTACTGCAGCTTTGCGTGCTGCTGAAATTGATGCTTCAAAAATTCTTTTTGCAAAAAATATTGATGCTGTGTATGATAAAGATCCAAAACTATTTAAAGATGCGAAAAAATTTGATAAACTAACATATAAGGAGATTATCGAAAAAGAATTACAGGTAATCGATTTGACTGCTGCTACACTTTTAAATGATAATGATATTCCAATTAATATTTTTGGATTGAATGAACCTAGTAATATCATTAGAATACTTAATGGTGAAAGCATTGGTACAGAAATAAGGAGGAGTTTTTGATGAAGAATTTTGTTCATGATTTATTAAATGAAAAAATGGAGAAGACAATTCATGTATTGAAAGATGACTTACATAGCATTAGAGCTGGGAGAGCAAATCCAGCACTTTTGGATCACATCCTTTTGGATTATTATGGTACAAGCACACCTCTTAAGCAAATGGCTAATATTTCTGTCCCTGAGGCAAGAGTATTACTTATTCAGCCTTACGATCCAACTTCAATTTCAAGTATTGAAAAAGCGATACTTGTTTCAGATTTAGGACTTAATCCATCAAACGACAGTAAAGTAATTAGATTGACATTGCCGATTTTAACTGAAGAGAGAAGAAAAGAACTAGCTAAGTCGGTTAAAAAAGTTGGAGAGGCAAGCAAGGTAGCCTTAAGGAATGAGAGAAGAGAAGCAAATGATAAATTGAAAAAATCTCAAAAAGCACATGAGATCACTGAAGATGAATTGAAGTCAGCAGAAGATGAAGTTCAGAAAATGACCGATAGATATGTAGCGATTATTGATGACTTGATTAAGCAAAAAGAAGAAGAAATAATGGAGGTCTAAGTGATACCTGATGTTAGATCATTAACTATAGATCAAGCACGTCAGAAGATTTATGCCTTTGATAAAAATTTGAATATAGTTATTAAAGAAACAATCAACAGAAAAGATTTGAGATATTTCAATTATTCAATTAAAGATACTATTGTCATTGCACAAAGAGTGATTGATGATGAAGTGGAACTGATTGTAGCCTATACAACCCTCCAATTATAGGAGGGTGTTTTCTTGGAGGTAAAATGGATACACAAATGAAAATACCACAGCATGTTGCGTTTATTATGGATGGCAATGGTCGATGGGCAAAAAAAAGATTTTTACCTCGAACATTAGGTCATAAAGCGGGTACTGAAAATTTAAGAAAAATTATTACCTATGCCAAAGATATAGGAATTTCATATGTAACTTTTTATGCTTTTTCTACAGAAAATTGGAAAAGGCCTGCAGAAGAGATTAGTGCTTTAATGGATATTTTATTGACTTATTTGCGTGCTGAAACAAAGAATTTTGTAAAAGAAGGCGCACGGTTAAACATATTAGGTGACTTAAGTGATTTTGCTGAGGAATTTCAAAATGAAATAAACAATTCCGTTCAATTGACTAAAAACTGTGATAGAATCATTGTTAACATAGCTCTTAATTACAGTGGTAGAAGCGATATCATTCATGGTATAAATGAAATGTTGAAAAATGGTACAGTAGAATCAATAACAGAAAATGATTTCAGCAAGTATTTATATACAAAAGACATGCCTGAACCAGATTTGTTGATTAGAACAAGTGGTGAATTACGTATAAGTAATTTTTTTCTATGGCAGTTGGCATATTCTGAATTATATTTTACTGATGTACTTTGGCCTGATTTCAATGAGAAAGAATTTGAAAAAGCATTGAAAAACTTTACACAAAGAGATAGACGGTTTGGAGGACTTAAAGATGATTAAAAGACTGGTCAGTTCAATAGTTGCTCTTCCAATATTGTTGTATGTGCTGATACATGGAGGAATGGTTTTAAAAATCTCGTCATTTATAGTTATTGGAATAGCATTGTATGAGTATTACTTGTCAACTAAGATATTAAATTTATTTACTTTCATCGGGGGTATTGTTACAACGATGTATTTGTACTTATTCGGTTTTGAGTATTTTGAATTATTTTTGACTTTAATGATGTTCTTGTTTTTATTGACAGGATTGTTTACAGAAACTATGAAAATAGATAAAATCGGATTGTTCCAAATTTCTATCTTTTATATCATTGTACCGATTTATTTACTTAATGGCATTTCCTCTTCAGATTTTCCAGTTATGGTATGGCTTGTTTTTATTATTGCCTGGGGATCGGATACCTTCGCTTATTTTACTGGAAGATTGATAGGAAAACATAAATTGGCACCGACAATCAGCCCTAAAAAAACAATAGAGGGATCAGTAGGTGGTATTATTGGAGCAACTTTGTCAAGTATGATATTTTATTATTATTTTGATTTAAGGGAGTTGTCATCTTTAACAGTATTTGCTGGTTTCATAATAATAACAACTGTGATATCCCAATTAGGAGATTTAGTTGCATCAAAAATAAAAAGGATTTTCAACATTAAAGACTTTGGAAAAATAATGCCAGGGCACGGTGGTATTCTTGACCGTTTCGACAGTGTGTTGATTATTATTCCACTTGTTTATATATTTATTAAATTCATTTAACTCTTATGGCATGCGCTATAAGAGTTTTTTATGTTATAATATGAAATGACTTTAAAAAGTAGGTGGAAGAGATGAAAAAAATAGGAATACTTGGTTCTACAGGATCTATTGGGACCCAGTCAATTGATATAATAAAGAAGAGTAAAGACCGTTTCGATTTGATTTTTATAAGTGGTCATAAAAACATAAAATTATTGAAAGAACAAGCTGATGAGTTAAATCCTCAATTTGTTTTAATAACAGATTTGGATGCATTTAACGAAGCGAAAAAAATGAATTTTACGTGTAAAATATTATTCGGGATGAATGAACTTGTTGAGTTGATTAATGTTGAGACAATCGATATACTTCTTAATGCACTTGTGGGACATGTAGGATTGATTCCAACGTATACAGCTGTCAAAAATAAAGTGCCGTTGGCGCTTGCCAATAAGGAATCATTGGTAACTGCAGGTCATATTATCATGAAAGAAGTGTATGCTAATAAGAGTATCATCTTACCGGTTGATTCTGAGCACAGTGCAATTTTTCAAAGTTTACAAGGCAACAAGATGAAAAATGTCGAAAAACTTATTTTGACGGCATCTGGTGGTCCATTCAGATCTTTGAGTTATGAGGAAATTTACAATAAAAAAGCATTTCAAGCGCTTAAACATCCGAATTGGACGATGGGAAGAAAAATCAGTATAGATTCTGCAACTTTGGTCAATAAAGGTTTAGAAGTAATAGAAGCAAAATGGCTGTTCGACATACCAGCAAGCAAAATAGATGTTGTTGTTCATCCACAAAGTATTATCCACTCATTGGTTCAATACAATGATTCATCTATAATTGCCCAAATGGGAAGACCTGATATGCGAGTGCCAATTCACTATGCATTGAATTATCCAGAGAGAATAAATTTTGATATCGAACGATTTGATTTTATGAAATACAATCAACTGACTTTTGAATCACCAGATCATAAAGTATTTCCAGGACTTTCTTTGGGATATACAGCAATTGAAAAAGGCAATTCTATGCCAACGGTTTATAATACAGTCAATGAAGTCATGGTAAACAAGTTTTTAATGGATCAAGTTAAATTTTATGATATAAGCGATAGAATTGAATTGGAAATGAATAATCACAAAATGATAATTAATCCATCGATTGAAGAAATCATAGCATTAGACAAAGAAATAAGAATGAGATTAAGATAGGAGTTTTAATATGTTTACTACAATTATAAGTTTTATATTAGTTTTTGGCTTACTTGTTATTTTTCACGAGTCAGGGCATTTTACTCTGGCAAAACTGAACGGAATTAAAGTAAATGAGTTCAGTATAGGAATTGGACCTAAAATATATAAAAAACAAAAAGGTGAGACGGAATATTCAGTAAGAGCATTTCCATTAGGCGGATTCGTAAAAATGGAAGGTGAAGATGAAGAATCTGAAAATCCGAGAGGGTTTACCAATCAGACACCTTTGAGAAGACTTTCTGTCATAATAGCAGGACCACTCATGAATTTTATTCTAGCAGTAATTCTTTTGAGCATCATTGCATTTAATATCGGTATGCCAACAACGACGATTGATATTGTTGATGAATACATGCCTGCATATACTGCTGGCATTCAGACGGGTGATAAAATTATTGAAATTGATGGTATGGAGATAAATGTTTGGCAAGATGTTTCTAGTGCAATTGGTGATTCTTCAGGTGATATTGAGATTTTATTGGATAGAAATGGTGAAAAGTTAACTGTTTCAGTCACACCTACTTTAGAAGAAAATACGGATAGGAAAATTGTTGGGATTATTCCAACAATAGAAAAATCTTTTTTTAAATCAATAGCAGCGGGATGGAATCAAATGATTTTTATCTTTACGAGCATATTCAGCTTCCTAAAAGATTTAATAGTAGGAAATGAAGTGCAAGGTGAGGTTATTGGCCCGATTGGAATTATAGGAGTAGTTGGACAAGCCGCTGATGCTGGCATTTTGTCTTTATTATTTATAGCCGCGTATTTATCAATAAATTTAGGCATTATCAATTTGCTTCCTTTTCCAGCGCTTGATGGAGGAAGATTGATTTTCATCTTAATTGAATTAGTGAGAGGGAAACCTGTTTCTCCAGAGAGAGAAGGATTTGTGCACTTTATCGGTTTTGCCATTTTGATGGCGTTGATGGTTTTTGTGCTTTTTAAAGACCTGATAAAATTATTTTAGGAGTTTGAAATGAAAAAAATAAAAAAAATTGTTCGTGTCGGAAATTTGGAAATTGGAGGTTTAAATCCAGTTGCAATTCAATCAATGACTACAACTAAAACCCAGGATATAAAAGCGACAGTCAATCAAATCTTAGCACTCGAAAAATCGGGTTGTGAAATTGTAAGAGTAGCAGTGCCGGATATGGCATCAGCGTTAGCTATAAAAGAAATTAAAAAAGAAATACATATACCTCTTGTGGCTGATATTCATTTTGATTATCGGCTTGCGATAGAAGCGATAAATGGTGGTATTGATAAAATCAGAATAAATCCGGGTAATATTGGAGAAAGATGGAAAGTAAAGGAAATTGTCGATCGTATCAGGGATAAAAATATCCCGATAAGAATAGGCGTCAATTCGGGAAGTGTTGAAACCTATCTAATTGACAAATATAAAGGACCTACTCCAGAAGCCATGGTTGAAAGTGCAATTAATCATATCAATATTTTAGAGGATTTGAACTATGATAAAATAGTTCTCTCATTGAAATCATCAGATGTTTTAAAAACAATAAGGGCATATGAATTGATGCATGAAAAATCAAATTATCCACTCCATCTGGGTGTGACTGAAGCTGGAACATTGATTGGTGGAACAGTTAAATCTGCACTTGGAATCGGACATTTATTGTTGAATGGCATTGGGGATACCTTAAGAGTTTCTTTATCTGCTGATCCAGTAGAAGAAATAAAAGTTGCGAAGATGATATTGCAAGACTTGGATATGAGATTGTTTGGAGTAAAGCTTATATCGTGTCCAACATGTGGAAGAACCAATGTAAATATCATTGACATTGCCAATAAGATAGAATCAGCACTTGAGGATGTAAAAAAACCAATTACTGTCGCTGTCATGGGATGTATCGTCAATGGTCCAGGTGAAGCGAGAGAAGCGGATATTGGAATTGCAGGCGGGATAGGTGAAGCACTTTTATTTAAAAAAGGGAAAGCAATAAGAAAAATAAAAGAAGAAAATATCATCAGTGAACTGCTGATGGAAATAGATAAACTATAGGGGAATAATATGTCTAATAATTTCAAACAAATACTTGATAAATTGGAGTCTGAACACAAGGTTTTTGAGCAGATTGTCTTTGATCAACATAAGAATACTTTAAAATTTCTATTAAAAAAAGGTTCTCAGATAAACGAAGAAACTATTCAGATATTGGTTGAAGATATAAAAAAAGCATTGCCTTTTATCGATAATATAAGTTTTAGCATGCCTAATATGCAGTATTCGAAGCCAAAAGTTCCGTTGGATTTATGGGAAGATATTGTGAGACGTATTACGAAGGGAATGCCAGTACTTCAGCAAATGCTATTGGAATCTAAAAGAAGAGGAAATAGACAGGAAATTATATTGACTTTAGATAGTCAAATTTCACTTGATCTAGTTAGAAATAAAAAATTGGATATTATGATTAAAAATGCCTATGATGAACAATTTGATTCAACTATTGATATTGTATGGCATATCAATGATGAAGATTCTTTAGAAGAGTTCAACACTGATCAAGAGAGCAAAGCACATGAGATGGTCAAAGAAGCAACGAAACAATCTGTCATAAAGGAAAGCAAACAATCAAGTGGCAATAAGGATGATACGATAGTTTATAAAAGATTGACAAAGGGCAATGTTGAAAAAATAAGGGAAATAGTTGAAGAAGAAACAACAGCGCTGATTCATGCGACAGTTTTTGCAAAAGAAAATCGCGAACTAAAAGGTGGTAAAATTCTTTTTACGCTTTCAGTTACAGACTATACAGATTCAATCGGCATTAAAATGTTCTTGAATAAAAAAGATTTTCAATCTATTGATGATAAAATTAATATTAATCAATATTATGCTTTTGAGGGTAATATCAGATATGATACATTTGGGAATGAACTGATTTTATTTCCAAATGCAATCAACCAACTGGATATAAAAGAAGTAATAAGAAAAGATCAGTCCACAGAGAAAAGAGTTGAACTGCATTTACATACAAACATGAGTGAAATGGATGGTACTACCCCAGCAAAAGCACTGATTTCCAGAGCAAAAGAATGGGGTCATAAGGCTATTGCTATTACAGATCATGGCGTTATTCAAGCTTTTCCTGAAGCGATGGATGCAGCTAAAGACAATGAGATCAAAGTGATTTATGGTATGGAAGGTTATTTGTTTGATGACACTAGCAAAATAATTGAAAAAGTAAATGATTTAGATTTTAATCAAGAGTTTGTTATTTTTGACATAGAAACGACTGGGTTTTCGTATACTATGGATCATATTATTGAAATCGGTGCTGTTAAAATAAAAAACAAAGAGATTATTGAGACATTTAGTGTTTTAATAAATCCTGAAGTGTCTTTGCCTTCTGAAATAATAGAATTAACTGGAATTACAGATGATGATCTTAAAGGCAAGAATACAATCGACAAAGAATTGCCTTCTTTTTTGGATTTTATTGGAGACCTGCCGGTTGTGGCACATAATGCTGTGTTTGATACAAGTTTTATAATTTTTAATTGTAAAAAAAATAATTTGAAATTTGATAATATTATTATTGATACTTTAAAACTCAGTAGAATATTATTGACGAACCTAAAGAGACATAGGTTGAGTAGTTTAGTAAAATATTATGGAATTACATTGGAAAATCATCATAGAGCAGTTGATGACGCTATCGCTACTGCTAAAATATTTATTTTTCAGCTTCAAGAGCTTGAAAACAGAGAAGTTTTTACATTGTCACAGATTAACCAAATTGAGATAGACAAAAAAGACATGAGTTCCAGAGAATTCTTTCATTTTACTGTTTTAGCCAAGACGCAAAGCGGCTTGAAAAATCTCTATCGATTGGTCAGCGAATCTCATTTAAGATATTATTACAAAAAACCACGTTTATCAAAATCACTGATAAATGAGTTTCGAGATGGTTTGATAATTGGGAGTGCATGCGATTCTGGTGAGATTTATCAAGGCTTTGTACGAGGGCTCCAGCCGGAAGAAATGATAGAAACTGCAGAATTTTATGATTATCTTGAAATACAACCGATTGCAAACAGCTATCATTTGATTAAAAATGGAAAATTTAAAAGTGAAGAACAATTGAAAGACATCGTTTTTAAAATTATCGAATTGGGAAAACTAACAAATAAGCCTGTTGTAGCAACGGGTGATGTGCATTTTCTTGAACCGGATGATGCTATCTATAGAAAAATATTGATGGCAGGTCAAAAATACAGAGATACTGATCAACCACCATTACATTTTAAAACTACAGATGAATTGTTAGATGATTTTTCTTTTTTAGATGCTGATTTAAGAAATAAAGTAGTTATCAGCAACACAAATTATATAGCAGATATGATTGATGAGTCAATTTTACCAATACCAAAAGGAACTTTTCCTCCCAAAATAGAAGGATCAGATGATGACCTTCGTGATATGTGCTTTAAAAAAGCAAGAAAAATCTATGGAGAAGATTTACCCGAAATTGTTGAAAAAAGACTTCAAAGAGAATTGAATTCAATTATTTCCAATGGTTACGCCGTTATGTATATCATCGCACAAAAATTGGTTGCAAAATCTCTTGAAGATGGCTACTTAGTTGGTTCAAGAGGTTCAGTCGGTTCATCTTTTGCTGCGACAATGAGTGATATAACAGAAGTGAATCCTTTACCGCCACATTATGTTTGTAAAAAGTGTCATTATTCTGAGTTTATTACATCTGATTCAATTGGAAGCGGTGCCGATTTACCAGATAAAAAATGTCCAAAATGTGCTTCTGATTTAAAAAAAGATGGACATGATATACCTTTTGAAGTGTTCTTAGGTTTTGAAGGGGATAAAGAACCTGATATTGATTTAAACTTCGCTGGTGTCTATCAAGCAAATTCACATAAATATACTGAAGTATTATTTGGTAAAGGGTATGTTTATAAGGCAGGTACTATCGGTACGATTGCTGATAAAACAGCTTATGGTTATGTAAAAAATTATTTTGAAGACAATAATATAAAAGTCAGTCAAAGAGAAATAAATCGATTGATAAAAGGTTGTACAGGAATCAGAAAAACAACAGGGCAACATCCTGGTGGAATTATGGTCGTACCTAATTACAAAGATATTCATGATTTTACGCCAATTCAGTATCCTGCAAATGATTCGAGCTCGGGTGTAATAACAACTCATTTTGACTATCATTCAATCAGTGGTCGTATTTTGAAACTTGATATTTTAGGGCATGATGTTCCTACGATCATCAGACAATTGGAAGAAATTACTCATTTAGACATTCAGGATGTCGCATTGGATGATCGTGAAACTATTTCGATTTTCACTTCAACAAAAGCATTGAAAATTTTAGATGAAAATTATAAAGAAACTATTGGCAGTCTGGGTATTCCTGAATTTGGAACTAAATTTGTAAGACAGATGTTAAAAGACACGCAACCGACTACTTTCGCAGAACTTGTGAGAATTTCGGGACTCAGTCACGGAACGGATGTGTGGATCAATAATGCTCAGGAATTAGTCAGGACAAATACGGCTCAATTGAAAGATGTCATTTCAACTCGAGATGACATAATGAATTATTTGATACAAAACAATCTGCCGCATAAAGATGCTTTCAATATAATGGAACGAGTCAGAAAAGGAAAAGGAATAACACAAGATCAAGATAATTTGATGGTTAAACACAAAATACCAAAATGGTACATTGATTCATGCAATAAGATAAAATACATGTTTCCAAAAGCACATGCTGTAGCCTATGTAATGATGTCTTTTAGAATCGCATATTTTAAAGTCCATCAACCACTTGCTTTTTATGCAACATATTTTTCTTCAAAAGTAGCTGATTTTGATGCTGAATTAGTCTCACAAGGAAAAAACTTTGTTTTGATGAAAATGAATGAAATTAATGCCAGCGAGCAAACAAGTAAAAAAGATCAAGATATGGCAGTTGTTTTGGAAGTTGTCTATGAAATGTATGCTCGAGGTTTTGAATTTTTAAAAGTGGACTTGTATGAATCACATTATAATGAATTCAGAGTAATAGATGGTAAAATATTGCCTCCACTTCAAGCATTAGGTGGTGTAGGAGAAACCGTTGCTAGAAATATTTTTAATGAAAGACAAAATGAAGTGTTCATCTCTAAAGAAGATTTGCGCGTGAGAACCAAAAGTTCAAAAACTGTGATAGAAGCTCTAGAAATACACGGTTGTTTAAAAAAGCTGCCAGATACGAATCAATTGCAATTTATGGATTTGCATAATTTTTAATAGTATGTTAAAATGAATTAAACGTATTATACAAAGACAAAAGAGTGGGGTTTTTCCCACTCTTTGTTTCTGTAATAGAGGAGGTTGTTAAAATGAGCAAAGGAAAAGTTGCTAGAATTGTTACAGATGTTATTTCACCCTTTTTAGATGAAAATAATTATGAATTAGTGGATGTTGAATTTGTAAAAGAAGGGCCACATAGGTACTTGAGAGTATATATTGATAAAGATGGCGGTGTGTCACTTGATGATTGCCAAATTGTCAGCACTTATCTGAATCAAGAGTTAGACAGATTGGACCCTATTGAGGAAAATTACTTTCTTGAAGTGTCATCTCCTGGAATTGATAGACCATTAAAAAATGAAAATGATTTCATTAAATTTAAAGGCAGTAAAATTCAAGTGAAGTTATATCAAACACTTAACGGTCAAAAAATAATCAATGGAATACTGTTAGATTATATAGATCAACAACTTATTATTGAAAACGAAATTTCAGGCGAAAAAATAGTTATCAATAAAGACAAAACTGCCTCAGTAAGATTAGTTGCTGAGTTTGAATAAGGAGGATATAGATGAAGAATGAGTTATTTGATGCTATTTATCAAATTGAAAGAGATAAAGGTATATCAGCTGAAACGTTGATTGACTCAGTTGAAGCTGCATTGATCACTGCTTTCAAAAAGAATTTTGGAAGCTCGCATAATGTAACTGTTGAAATAGACAGGGATACAGGTAAATTCAAAGTTTTAGAATTGTTTCACGTGGTAGAAGTTGTAGAAAATATTTATGAGCAAATTTCATTGGAAGATGCAAAAAAAATTGATGTTAATTACTCAGTTGGGGATTTGATTGAAAAAGAAGTCACTCCAAAGAACTTTGGAAGAATTGCGGCATTAGCGGCAAAACAGGTTGTTGTACAACGTATTAGAGAAGCTGAAAGAAATGTTATATATGATTCTTTTATTACAAGAGAATCAGAAATTGTGACTGGAATAATACAGAGAGTTTCAAAAGGAATCATATATATTGATTTAGGTAAAACTGAAGCGCTTCTTTTACCTGGAGAACAAATTGCAACAGAGCACTATAAGCCGGGAGATCGCATAAAAACATACATTACTGAAGTCAAGAAAACAAATAAAGCCCCTCAAATCATTGTTTCAAGAACCCATGTTGGATTAGTAAAAAGACTTTTTGAATTGGAAGTACCTGAAATACATGATGGGCAAGTGGAAATCAGAAGTATTTCACGAGAAGCTGGCTCAAGATCTAAGATTGCGGTATTTTCAAAAGAAACAAATATCGATCCTGTAGGCTCATGTGTAGGACAAAAGGGATCTCGAGTTCAAAGTGTTGTGGATGAATTAAGCGGTGAAAAGATTGATATCATTGAATGGAGTGAAGATCCAATTGTCTACATTACAAATGCTTTAAATCCATCAAAAGTTGAAAAAGTCATTATCAATGATGATAGACATAGTGCTTTGGTAGTGGTGCCGGATTATCAATTATCACTAGCTATTGGTAAAGAAGGTCAAAATGCTAGACTTGCTGCAAAGTTGACAAATTGGAAAATTGATATAAAAAGTGTTGCTCAATATGAAGAAATGATTAAGATAAACGAGAAAGTTGAAGCATAGGAGTTGATTGGTTTGAAAAATAAGAAAATTCCTTTACGAAAATGTATAGGTTGTAATGAGCAATTCGACAAAAGAACGATGCTTCGAATCGTTAAAACTAAAGAAGATCAATTATTTGTTGATTTTACAGGAAAAGCAAATGGAAGGGGAGCTTATATCTGTAAGAATACAGCATGTTTTGAAACTGCTCTCAAGAAAAATGCTTTAAGTAGAGCTTTTGGAATGAAAGTGCCTGATGAAATATATGAACAATTGAAAAAGGAATTTACTGATGAACAGTAAAATTTTAACTCTCTTGGGATTCGCAAGAAAATCAAATAATGTATTGTTCGGTTTTCAGCAAGTTTCGAGAGCTGCTGTATTAGGGAATATTGAATTAATTATCTTTTCTGATGAAGTGTCTGGAAATACTGAGAAGAAAGTTGTGAAAGCAGCTGCAATGCACCAAATAAAATGCATAAAACTATCAACGACTGAGGAATTATCTAGAGCGATTGGAGAATCAAACAAATCAATTCTAGGAATCAAAGATAAAAATTTTGCAAAGCAAATACTGGCATATTACTCTGAGGAAAACGAATAACGGAGGTGATCTTTTGACAAAGATCAGGATATATCAATTATCAAAAGAATTAGATTTATCAACTAAAGACATTATTGATGAATTGACAGAACTTGGAATCGAGGTCAAAAATCATATGAGTGCGATTGAAGACTTAGATGCATTGAAAATCAGAAAAAAGCATCTACATGATGCAGAAAAGAAGGAAAAAGTGGTAGAAACCGTAAAAAAATCAAATCAACCTGAAACAAAAGCAACTAAAGATCAAGTAGTATTACCTAAAGAAAAAACACATAAGAATAAGCCTTTGCCTAAAAAAATAACTCCTGACAAAGTTAATGAAGATGCAATAATACCTGTAGAGAAAATTAAAAAACATCCCAAAAAAGAGACGGAAAATATTGTTAAGGATGTAAGAAAAGGACCAAGGGATTATTCTAAAAAGACAAAAAAATCAAGAGCTTATTATAAGCAATTGCCTAAAGAAGAATCAACTTCTGATAACAAATCAGTAATTCTTCCAAATGAATTGACGATTGGTGAATTTGCAGATTTAATTGATGTGCAAGCAAATGATATAATTATCAAATTGATGACAGAATATAATAAGATGATGGCAATAAATGCATCACTTGATTTGGAAATTGCTGAACTTTTAGCTTTGGAATATGGTTTTGAAGTTGAAAAAGAAAAAACTGAAGTTGAACTTAATGAATTGGAATTCGAATATGACGACAATGAAAAAGATCTGGTATTTAGAGCACCAGTAGTAACTGTAATGGGTCATGTCGATCATGGTAAAACATCTTTATTGGATGCAATTAGAAAAACATCAGTGACTAAAGGCGAAGCTGGTGGGATAACACAGCATATTGGAGCTTCTGAAGTATATATCAACAATAAAAAAATCGTATTTTTAGATACACCTGGTCATGAGGCATTTACAACACTCAGAGCTAGGGGTGCAAAAGTGACGGATATAGCTGTACTGGTTGTTGCCGCTGATGATGGTGTTATGCCTCAGACAATTGAAGCGATTGACCATGCAAAAGCAGCTGGAGTACCAATCATTGTTGCTATCAATAAGATAGACAAAGATAATGCAAATCCTGATCGCGTTAAAAAAGAGTTGGCTGATCATGATCTTCTAGTTGAAGATTGGGGTGGGGATATTATCTCTGTTGAATTGTCTGCTTTAAAAGGAGAAGGAATTGATACTTTGCTAGAAATGATCCTTCTTGTAGCTGAAATTGAAGAATTGAAAGCAAATCCAAAAAGACCTGCAATCGGTACTGTAATTGAAGCAAATCTTGACAAGGGCCGCGGGCCAGTTGCCACTGTACTTGTTCAAAATGGCACATTGAAAATTGGAGATCCGATTTTCGTAGGCAGAACATATGGTAAAGTCAGAGCCATGTTCAATGACAAAGGCAAGAATGTAAAAAGTGCAAAACCATCAACTTCAGTTGAAGTTTTAGGTTTAAATGAAGTACCTGTTGCCGGAGAGAAATTCTATGTGACAACTGAAGATAAAAGAGCTAGACTCCATGCTGAGAGAAATATCAATATTGGAAAAGAACAAGCAATGAGATCAAATAAAAAAGGTGTTACGTTGGAAGAACTGTTTGAGCAAATTAAAGATGGTGAAATAAAAGAACTCAATATCGTTCTTAAAGCAGATGTTCACGGTTCAATGGAAGCGATAAAACAATCTTTGGCAAAACTATCTAATGAAGAAGTAAGAGTTAATATCATCCACTCTCAAATAGGTGCGATAACTGAATCAGATGTGCTTCTGGCTTCTGCTTCTAAGGCAATCATTATAGGATTTAATGTTCGTCCTAGTACAAACGTTGCATCACTTGCAGATATTGAAAAAGTTGAATTAAGAACCTATCGAATTATATATGAAGCAATCAAAGATGTTAAAGACGCATTATCTGGTCTGTTGGAACCTGAATACAGAGAGATGATTGAAGGAAAGATTGAAGTAAGAACTACTTTTAAAGTTCCGAATATCGGAACGATTGCAGGTGCATATGTATTAGAAGGAAAGGCATCTAGAAATTCAAAAGTTCGCTTGATACGAGAAGGTATTGTCATATTTGAAGGTAAAATTTCGTCATTGAAGCGTTTTAAAGATGATGTTAAAGAAGTTAACACTGGATACGAATGTGGTATCGGCCTAGAAAATTTCAATGACTTAAAAGAAGGCGATATTATAGAAACCTTCTATATTAAAGAAATTGAGAGAACTCTTGATTAGTTAGGAGAACAATTATGAAATTCGATAGAAATAAAAGAATCTCTGAAGAGATTAAAAAAATAGTCAGCCATATGATTATGTATGAGTTGAAAGATCCAAGAGTTCCACATTTTACAAGTATCACACATGTTGATACAACAAAAGACCTTAGATTTGTGAATATTTATATCAGTTTTCTTGAAGATAATGTTGATATCGTTGAAGCAATGAAAGGACTTAACAAGGCAAAAGGTTATATTAGAAGAGAAATAGGAAAAGAAATAAAAATGCATTTTACGCCTGAACCGATTTTCAAATTAGATGAATCTATTAAAAATGCCATGCATTTAGAGAAAATCATAAAAGGTTTGGATATTGATCATGAGAGTGATGATGATGAAAAAGATAATCAATAGAATTAATGCCAGTAAATCAATAGTGATAATGCCCCATCTAAAGCCAGATGGGGATGCTGTTGGTTCTTCACTGGCTTTGGCAAAGGGATTATTAAAGCTGAATAAGAAAGTGAAAATAATCAGTTTGGATGAAATATCATATGAATTGAAATTTCTTGATTTCCATGATTTTTGGGTAAGTTCACTAAATATCGACGAATATGATTTGATCATATCACTTGATTCAAGTGATATTGATAGACTTAAAGACAGAATTGAATTTCTAGTGAAACCCATCATAAATATTGATCATCATAAAACAAATACTTTTTTTGGAGAATTAAATTTTGTTGATAGTGAAGCGAGTGCTACAGGCGAAATAATTTATAACTTGCTTATTGAAATGAATGTTGATTTCGATACAGAAATTTCTGAAGATTTATACACAGCAATAGCTACTGATACAGGAAATTTCATGTACAGTAATACAACATCAATAACACATGAGATTATTGCGAAACTAATGAAGAATAATATTGATGTAACTGAAATAAGTCGCAATCTATTTCAAAATATTCCGCTTAAAAAATTTATTTTCGATGCAAAAGTACTTGATCAAGTTGAATTTTATAACAACAATCAAGTGGGTATAGTTACAATTTCTCATGAAATAAGAAATACTTATGGATGTAAAAACACAGATAATATTGTTGAAGCTATAAGGAACATAGAAGGTGTAGAAATTTCAGTCGTTATTGTTGAAAAAGAGAATGAAGTGAAGATATCAATGAGATCGAAATCTGACTTTGATGTTGCTGAAATTGCAGTGAATCATGGTGGGGGCGGTCATAAAAATGCGGCTGGTTTTGGAATGGCTACTACACTTGAAGCTGCAAAAAAACTAATTTTGGAAGAGTTGGATAATGTCTATGCAAGGATTGGTTAATGTAATAAAACCATCTCAAATGACTTCTCATAATGTTGTTGGAGTATTGAGAAAACTTTTCAATCAAAAAAAAATAGGGCATAGCGGTACACTTGATCCAATGGCGACTGGTGTTCTAAATATTTTTATCGGGGATGCAACAAAACTGATTTCTTTTATGAACAGCCCCTATAAAAAATATAGAGCTGAAATGATTTTTGGAATGACAAGTGATACCTTGGATATTTGGGGAAAAATTGAAGAAAAAGAAATGAATTTCAGAATTGATGAAATAATGCTGATTGATGTACTTAACACATTTCTTGGTAAATCAAAACAGGTTCCGCCAATGTATTCAGCTTTAAAAGTCAATGGTAAAAAAATGTACGAATTAGCGCGAAAAGGAATTGAAATTGAAAGAGAAGCCAGAGATATTGAAATAAAATCGCTGGAATTAATTGATTTCAATGAAAAAAAAGTGATTTTTGACATAGTTTGTACTAGAGGTACTTATGTGAGAAGCTTAATCAATGATATTGGTGATAAACTTGGTACAAAAGCTTTGATGTCTAATTTGATAAGACTAGAAAACGAATCATTCTCCGTTGAAGAATCATATACTTTGGAAGAATTGCATCAGATGGTGAAGTCTAATAACAATGAGTTCTTAATAAGCATGAAAGATATATTAAGAAATGCAAGCACGTATGAATTGCCATCAGATGATTTTATTCAATTTAGCAATGGCATTCCTGTTAAAATTCCTCAACAAGATAATTCATTGATAAAATTAATGTACAAGAAAAATCTTGTAGGAATCGCAGTGTGTGAAAAAAATGAGATTATCATTAAAAAGAGATTTTTGAGAGAGGTTTAAATATGAAGGTTTTTTTTGACATAGATGATATAAATAGCATTAATGATCAAGTCGGAGTGACAATAGGAACTTTTGATGGACTTCATATTGGACATAAAGAAGTAATAGAGACGGTTGTAAAAAAATGTAAAGAAGATGGTTTAAAATCTGTTGTCTATACTTTTTCTAATATTCCTAAGGAAGTAACAACAGGCGGAAAAGTAAAAAATATTATTACTTTAGATGAAAAAGTGAGATTGATTAGTCAATTGCATGTTGATTATCTGATATTGATAGAGTTCAATGAAAATCACATGAATATTTCAGCAGAAAAATTCATCAGAGAAATACTTTTAAATCATTTAAATGTAAAACATTTAGTAATCGGACATGATTTTCGTTTTGGTAAAAAAGCACAAGGAAATTATGAATTGCTATTGCGTTTACAAAATGAATTCAAATACGAATTAGATGTTATTGAGCCTATTTTAGTTGATGGAATGCGTGTGAGCTCAACTTTGATTAGAGAATTATTGTCTGAAGGAAATATTGAAGAAGTCAATAAGTTTTTGGGGCGCAGACATTATTATAGAAGTATTGTAATGCCTGGTAAAAAAATCGGTACTGAAATTGGATTTCCCACAGCGAATCTTAAAATTGACCAAAGCATGCATACTTTAAAACCTGGCGTTTATATTACACAAGTATTATCGAAAAACATAAGATATAATTCGATAACAAATATTGGATTTAATCCTACTTTCAATCAAAATGAATTAAATTTTGAAACATTCATTTTCAATTTCAATGGTGATCTTTATGAAAAGGAAATTGTTGTTGAATTTATCAGTCGAATAAGAGATGAAATGAAATTTCATTCTAAAGAAGAACTGATTAAATGGATTGAAAATGATGTTGAAAAAGCTAAATTTGTATTCAATAGTTTACTTAAGTAAAATATTATGTTAAAATTAATTGTTAAACTTAATACTCAGTTTTTCGATTCTCCAACGAATTACAGGGCTTTAAGGGATATAAATAAAATTATGGAGGTTACACATGATTACAAAAGAAAAAAAGCAACAAATAATTGGTGAGTTTAAAACTCATGATGGTGACACAGGTTCACCAGAAGTTCAAATTGCATTATTGACTTTCAGAATAAATTATTTGAATGATCATCTTAAAATGCATAAAAAAGATCACCATTCAAGAAGAGGTCTTCTTAAAATGGTTGGTCAAAGAAGAAGATTGTTAAACTATCTTAAGAAATTGGATATCGAAAGATATCGTGCAATCCTTGTAAAATTAAACTTAAGAAAATAAGTCAATAGCGGGGAGATCCCGCTATTTCTTATAATAAGAGTTTTAGAATTTATTGCTTTTGTCCTACTTGAAGTGGACAAAATAATAATTATGCTTACTTCAAGTAGGATAAATTCTAAAATGCTCTAAAAATTAATAGGAGGTATTTATGAGTTATATTTCAAAAACATTTGAAATGAATTTAGGTGGCAGAAAACTGATTGCTGAAATTGGACGGTTTGCACCTTTAGCAAACGGTGCAGCAATGATTCGCTATGGTGACACTGCTGTTTTAGTTACTGTAGTCAATTCAAAAGCTCCTCGCGAGGGAATCGATTTTTTCCCACTTAGCGTTGAGTATCAAGAAAAACTTTATTCTGTAGGTAAAATTCCTGGTGGATATATCAAGAGAGAAGGGAGACCTTCTGAAAAGGCTATCTTAACTTCAAGATTAATCGATAGACCTATCAGACCATTATTCCCTGATGGCTATTACAATGAAGTGCAGATTGTAGCACAAGTAATGTCTGTGGATCAAGAAAATTCACCTGAAATAGCAGCGATGATTGGTGCTTCAATTGCTTTGTCAATTGCGGATATTCCTTTTGATGGCCCAATTGGTGCGGTACAAGTTGGTTTGATTGATGGTAAGTATATCATTAATCCAAATACACAACAAGCAGCAGTTTCTTTATTGGACTTGACAGTTGCTGGAACGAAAGATGCCATAATGATGGTTGAAGCAGGATCAAAATTTATTTCTGAAGAAACAATGCTTAATGCAATAATGTATGGACATGATATCATTAAGGAAATCGTTGAATTTATAGAAAATCTAGTTAAAGAACTAGGAATTGTAAAAGGTGAATATATACCTGCTGAAGAAAATAAAGAATTGAAAGAATTAATAGTATCATTGGTAAATGAGGATCTTCATAAAGCAGTAAGAATCCAAGATAAAGTTGAACGTGGAGACTTTGTAAATACACTTGTAGAGAGAATGAACTCAGGAATCATTGAAAAATTTGAAGCGCCGGAATCTTTGATGAAGGAAGCTAAAAATATGTTTAAATCACTTGAAAAACATCAAATGAGAAAAATGATAACAGAAGAGAATTTAAGACCAGATGGACGTTCTCCTGAGGAAATTAGACCAATTGAAACAGATTTAGGTATTTTACCTAGAACACATGGTTCAGGTTATTTTATGCGAGGTTTGACAAGTGCACTTTCAATAACTACATTAGGTGCACTGGGAGAAGCGCAACGTTTAGATGGAATTGATCTTGAAGATACCAAAAGATTCATGCATCATTATAATTTCCCTGCATTCTCTGTAGGAGAAACAGGTAGAATGTTTGGTCCTAATAGACGTGCGATTGGTCATGGTGCGCTTGGTGAGAGAGCATTATTACCAATTTTACCAGAAGAAGATGACTTCCCATACACTATTCGTATTGTATCAGAAGTGCTTTCATCAAATGGTTCGTCTTCACAAGCAAGTATCTGCGCTTCAATTCTATCAATGCTAGATGCAGGAATTCCAATTAAGGATTCAGTAGCTGGTATTGCAATGGGGTTGATCAAAGAAGACAAGAATGTAACCATTTTAAGTGATATTCAAGGTATGGAAGATTTCTTGGGTGATATGGACTTTAAAGTTGCTGGAACAAAAGATGGTATCACTGCAATTCAAATGGATATAAAAATTCGAGGTCTTGATAGAGCTATTATGGAAAGAGCTCTTGAACAAGCAAGAATTGGCCGTTTGCATATTTTAGAAAAAATGAATGAAACAATGTCAGCACCTCGTTCGGATCTTTCTCAATATGCACCTCGTGTGTTTAAATTGAGAGTCAAACCAGACAAGATAAGAGAGATTATTGGACCAGGTGGTAAAGTCATCACAAAAATTACATCCGAATGTAATGTTAAAATTGATATTGATGATGAAGGTAGAGTTTTGATTACAGCGAATGACGGTATTGGTGGAAAAGAAGCACTTCGCAGAATTGAAGCAATCGTCAAAGATGTAGAGGTAGGAGAAATTTACACAGCGAAAATCGTGAAAATAGCAAAATTTGGTGCATTTGTAGAATTGTTGCCAGGGAAAGATGCATTATGCCATATTTCGCAAATGACTGTTAAAAGACTTGCAAAAGTTGAAGATTTATTTAAAGAAGGCGACGAAATTGTCGTTAAAGTTATGGAAATTGATCCTCAAGGAAAAATAAGTGTTTCTAGAAAAGTATTATTAGAAGAAGAAGAAAATAAAACAAAAGAGAATTAATGGAAAAGTGCAAGAAATCTTGCACTTTTCATCATTACTTTTAAGGTGATAAAATTGTATAAAATAATTAAACTTAAAAATAATATTCCAGTTGTGATGTATAAAATGCAGTATTCATTGTCTGTTTCTATCGGTTATTTCATTAAAGCTGGTACAGTCAATGAAGACAGTTACAATAGTGGAATTTCACATTTTATAGAACATATGCTTTTTAAAGGAACTGCTAATAAATCAGCTATGGATATAGCGAGCACGATTGATCATCTAGGTGGGGATATAAATGCGTACACTTCAAAAGAGTGTACTGGAATTTATGCAAAAGTGCTACCTAAAGATATTACTACGCCGATTGATATAATAAGCGATATGATAATGAATTCTTTATTTGATGAAGCGGATATCGATAAAGAAAAATCGGTTATCAAAGAAGAAATAAAATCTTATGATGATACACCTGAAGAAATTAATTATGATCTTTTATCTGAAATTGTTTATAAAGGTACTTACTTAACCCATCCAATATTAGGGACACTAGAGTCAGTTGATGCCATCACAAGAGAAGAGATCATTAATTACATCAAAACATTTTACACTAATGAAAATATTGCAATTGCTGTTGCAGGAGATTTTGATGAAGATTTGGTAATTGATAAATTAAATGAAACGATTGGCAATTACAATAATAATACAAATAAAAAAATTTCAGCTCAGTCATTCATTGAAAATCAATCAGGATATCATTATAGAAGCAAAGACTTTGAACAGACACACATCGATTTGTCATTTTGGGGCCCGGATTCAAATAGTGAATTGTATTATGCAGCTCATATATTCAATAATATTCTTGCTGGTACTATGAGTTCTCGATTATTTCAAAAAATACGAGAAGAAAAAGGGTTAGTTTATACTATTTATTCTCAAATAAACAGCTATGAAATGGCGGGCAATATGACAATAGGCTATTCTCTTGGTGATGATCAGCTTGAACATGCAACTGAGGTGGTCATTGATGAATTGTTAAAAATAAAAAATAACGGAATAACTATTGAAGAATTTGATAATTCAAGAAAACATCTTATAGGAAATGTTGCTTTGAATACTGAGACTTCGGATGCTTACATGAGTATGATGGCAAAAGAACTTTTATTCAATAGACCTGTAAAACATATTGATGAAATTATAGAAGAAATACAGAACACAACATATGAAGATATTTTGAAAGTAATTGAGCTTTTTTTCAATCAAAAGAAAGCTATCAGTTCTGTAGGAAAAATAGAAAAAAAAGATATAATGAAATTGTATAATTTAATGATTAATAAATTGGAGGGTTAAAATGGCAATTATAAAAATCGTCAATATTTCAAATAATCAGCTCCCTAATTACAAAACATCTGGATCTGCAGGAATGGACATAATGGCTTATTTAGAAAGTCCAATCACACTGATGCCTTTAGAAAGAAAATTGATTCCGACAGGTTTGTTCATAGCACTTGAAAATGGTTTTGAAGCACAATTAAGACCTAGAAGTGGAATGGCAATCAAACATGGAATCAGTCTTGTCAATGCTGTAGGTACTATTGACAGTGATTATCGTGGTGAAATTAAAATACCAGCAATAAATTTAAGCGATGAACCTTTTACAATTCACTCAGGAGATAGAATTGCGCAAATGATCATTGCAAAATATGAACAAGCTGAATTTGACGAAGTGGATACTCTGGATGAAACAGACCGTGGATCAGGCGGATTTGGTTCAACAGGTATTTAAGGGTGAATTAATTGAAAAAAATAATTGTGAAAAAATTTGGAGGAACTTCAGTCACTTCAAATGAAGATAGAGAAAAAATAAAAGAGTCTGTGATTATTGATATAGAAAAAGGTTATTCACCTGTTGTAGTTGTATCTGCAATGGGAAGAAACAATGCTCCGTATTCAACAGACACTTTAATAAACCTTTATAAAAGCATCCATGAGCAAAGTTCTAAAAGAGATCTTGATCTTTTAATGAGCTGTGGAGAGATTATTTCTGCAACGCTTGTATCGGCCTATCTCAACAGTAAAGGTATATCAGCGATTGCCATGACAGGATTTCAGGCAGGAATTATCACAGATGACCATTATGGAGAAGCAAAAGTAAAAAGTGTCAATACAGCTTATTTGCATGAAGTAATCCGAAAGGGCATCGTACCTGTGGTGACAGGATTTCAGGGCATCAGCACTAATGGTGATATTACGACTTTAGGAAGAGGTGGATCTGACACGACAGCGACATTGCTTGGAGAAGCATTAAAAGCTGATAAAGTTGAAATCTATACGGATGTTTCTGGTGTAATGACTGCCGATCCAAGAATAGTTGAAAACGCAACTTTATTGAAGAGCATGAATTACGACGAACTTTATGAAATGGCAAAACACGGTGCAAAGGTAGTAGATTTCAATGCTGTCGATATTGCGAAAAGAGCGTCTTTGAATATTTTTGTAAAGAACACTCATGACCAGTCAAATGGCACACAAATAACAGAAACTTATGAATCTGAAAGAATTTTAACTGCAATTACAAAATTTGATTCATGGATTCAATATAAAGTAACAGATAGAATGAATCAAGTAAAAGATCAGGCGTTTATGGATGCGCTGCATGATAATAATATTTCCATCGATATGATCAATTTTTTTGAGGACAATAAATATTTCATTGTTCAAAGCAATGTATCGCGTGATCTAGATCAATTGTTGAATGAAATGGATTTGAGATATGTGAAAAAAGAGAACTGCAGCAAGGTGACTATCATAGGACATAAGATTCACGGTGTTCCAGGTATAATGCGAAGAGTTGTCAAAGCTTTGGAAAATGAGAATATTAAAATTCTGCAGACATCTGACTCACATATGACAATCAGCTGTCTAGTTGAAAGTGATGCTTCAGATCTTGCTGTAATAAGCCTTCACAAGGAATTCAATATGGAATCATGATGGTCATAAGCCATCTTTTTTTTTGTAAATATGATATAATGATAACGTTATGGAGGTGACCTGATGGCACGTGTCTCTGGTGGAAAAAAAACAGTAAAAAAAGCAAATAAAACGAATTCAAAAAACAGTAAAAAAGATATAAAAAAAGAACGGCGCATTTATGAAATCGAACTTGTCTTGTTAATATCACTGACAATTATATTTATTTTATCGTTACATACAGAGTCAGTTGGTATTATTGGTAAATTTATTAAAAACACTTCTTTTGGGCTCTTGGGTAATGGTGGATACTATTTACCATATGTTCTTTTTACTTTAATCTTTTTAAATATCAATAAAAATTTTCAAGACTTTAAATTCAAAATTTCAATAGGAGTCATACTTTTATTTTTATCTATAAATTTCTTATATGCAATCAGTGATTTTAATATTATTAGAGATGCCTATATTTCAGAATCGATGAAATTGATTTCAGTATCAAGTTTTCAAAACTTTTATTTAAGTGGAAAAGAATTAATGGGTGGCGGAGTCATTAACAATATACTGACTATGTTTCTTTATTTAAGTGTTGGAAAATATGGTTTGTTAATTGTCACAATAACAATGATGATTATCAGCCTGATATTATTGACAAATTTTAAGTTGAAAAGTTTAAAAACTGCCATTAAAATTAAAAAAACTTCAGTGAGTGAACCGGCTAAAAGAACAATAAAAATAAAAGAAAATATTCAAGAAAATGCAGAAGAAATAAAAGTGCCAATTATACCAGAGGTTATAGAAAAAAAACCTGAACAGAAAAAAATAAAAATATTTAATTATAGTGATTTCAATGAAGAACCAAATGAAAAACTTGATCCAAGTTCAGATAAGGAAATTGTCACTGAATTGAATAAAAATATAAATTCTAAAATATTGAATTATGTCAAACCGAGAGTGACATTGCTTACAAAACCTAAGCATGTGAGCGATCAAATTGATAAATCAGCAATTATTGAAAAAGCTGAAATATTGGAACGGACACTATTAAATTTTGGAATTGATGCTAAAGTAGTAGAAATTAATAAAGGACCTACTATCACACGATATGAAATTCAACCAAAACCAGGTACTAAAATAAGCAAAATTGTCAATTTATCAGATGATTTGGCATTAAATTTAGCTGTTAGTCAAGTGAGAGTAGCACCAGTTCCCGGTAAGGTAGCTGTAGGGATTGAAGTTCCTAATGAAGAGAATTCAATGGTAAAAATAAGAGAAATTTTAGAGAGTGAAGAATTCAGAAAATCAAATTCCAAACTTTCAATGGCACTTGGGAAAAATATTTCAGGGGAAGCTGTTATTTCAGATCTTGCTAGCATGCCACATCTCTTGATTGCTGGAGCAACTGGTTCTGGTAAAAGTGTATGCGTCAATACAATTATTACGAGCATACTATATAACGCTGATCCAGATGAAGTGAAAATGTTGATGATTGATCCCAAAGTGGTTGAATTAAATATATACAATGGTATACCTCATTTGATACTTCCTGTTGTGACAGATCCTAAAAAGGCTTCTATCGCATTAGGATGGGCAGTAAATGAAATGACGAAGAGATATGAAATTTTCGCTGATAACCAAGTTAAAGATATTGATGGATATAATTTGAAAAATGAAGAAACGCGATTACCAAAAATTGTTGTTATAATTGATGAGCTTGCTGACTTAATGATGGTAGCTCCAAATCAAGTAGAAGACTCCATTGCTAGGCTGGCCCAAATGGCAAGGGCGGCAGGCATTCATCTTATTGTTGCTACACAAAGACCTTCTGTTGATGTTATCACTGGCTTGATCAAAGCAAATATTACTTCTAGAATTGCATTTTCAGTTTCATCTCAAATTGATTCACGTACGATTCTTGATATGGCAGGTGCTGAAAAATTATTGGGTAAAGGTGATATGCTTTTTAATCCGGTTGGCGCTTCAAAACCGATTAGGCTTCAGGGAGCATTTATTTCAGAAAATGAAATTGAAAAGATAGTTGAACACATCAAAAGCCAAGTTATAGAAGTGGCTTATAATAATGATATTTTAAATGAAACTGAAAAATTAAATGTTGAAATGAATTCGGATGAATTAACACCAGAAATCATAAGATTCTTATCAAATCAAAAAACGATTTCAGTTTCAATGCTTCAAAGAAAATATAGAATAGGTTACAATAGGGCTGCAAGAATAATTGATGAATTGGAATCACAGGGAATTGTCAGCGCTTCACAGGGAAGCAAACCACGAGAGGTTCTTTTGACGATTGAACAATTAGATCAATATCAATAAGGAGTAAATATGACAATAATTAATATTAAAGAAGCATTGGAATTAAAGAGCAAAATTTTTATAGATGTCAGATCACCAAAAGAATTTGAAGAATCTCATATTGTCGGTGCCATTAATTGGCCGATTTTAGATGATGTAGAAAGAGATACTGTTGGGAAAATTTATAAAGCATTAGGCAAAGCGGATGCGGTTAAAGAAGGAATAGATGCTGTACAAGGCAAATTAAAGGATTTTTTTGAAAAATTGCAGATTTTAACTGAAGATTATGATGAGCTCATTTTATATTGTTCACGGGGTGGTATGCGTTCAGATACACTTTATAATTTTGGGAAAAGTATTGGTATAAAGAATTTGTATAAATTGAATGAAGGTTACAAAGCATATAGAAATCATGTGATTTTAGAAAGTAATGATTTGTTGAAAGTAAAACCTTTGATTGTTATTCATGGGCAGACTGGTGTAGGAAAAACCAAAATATTAAACGGATTGATCGCTAAAAACATACCAGTTATCGATCTTGAAGATTTAGCTAAAAATGCAGGTTCAGTATTTGGAAATGTTCCTTATGATGAAAGTCCTCCAAGTCAGAAAATGTTTGAAAATCTAGTGTTTGAAAAATTGAGGACACAAAAACCCTATATTTTTGTTGAAAGTGAAAGTAAAAGAATTGGTACAGTATCGATGACGAATGAATTCTATGAATTTATGGAAAAAGGATATCATATTTTAATAAAAACAGATTTAGGCAATAGAGTAGAAATAATAAAAGAATTATATCTTCCGGCATTTAAAAGTAAAAAAATTATTGATTCGATTAACCATTTGAGAAAAAGAATGGGACATGAAAAGGTGAATCACTTGATTGAACTTGTCAACAATGAAGAATTTGACACTGTAATAGAAAAATTGATTAATGAATATTATGACCCACTGTATAATTTTTCTATAAAAAAGCAAAAGGATTACAATTTGGAAATTTACTATAAAGACGTTGATGAAGCAGTAACAGCTTTAGAAACATACTATAATGAGGTAAGTTATGATAAAGAATAGAATTTATATTGAAACATTGGGATGTTCAAAAAATTTAGTGGATTCAGAACATATGACTGGGATATTATTAAAAAATGGCTATAAAACAGTTGATAATTCTTTTGAAGCAGATTATGTAATCATAAATACGTGTGCTTTTATCAATGATTCTAAGAAGGAAAGCATTGATACCATTTTCAATATCATTGAAGAAAACAAGAGCGAAATAATAGTAGCAGGATGTCTCGCTCAACGATATGCAAAAGAATTGTTAGAAGAGATTCCTGAAGTAAAAGCATACATTGGGACTTCACAATTTCCTCATATCCATAAGGTTATTGAAAGAATAAAGAACGGCGAGAGTGGATTTATGCTGACAGATGATATCAGTTTGATATTGCCTGAAATGTTGCCAAGGCAAACATTGACACCGAATTATTATGCTTTTGTTAAAATTGCAGAAGGCTGTGACAACAAATGTACCTTTTGTATTATTCCACAGCTTCGAGGTGCATTTAGAAGCAGAAAAATCGATGATATTGTTAAAGAAGTGCAATTGTTGAGTAATCAAGGTGTAAAAGAAATTATTCTCATTGCTCAGGATACAACTCGCTTTGGAATTGATATATATGGCGAATATCGTTTATCAGATTTATTGGATCAGCTGAATAAAATTGAAGGTATTCAATGGATACGAATTCAGTACATGTACCCTGATGTGATTGATGAAAATTTAATTTTATCAATCAAACGTAATACTAAGGTTGTTCCTTATTTTGATATACCTGTTCAGCATAGTTCAGATAAAATATTAAAATTAATGAATCGACATACTACAAAAGAAAATATAGTGAATGTACTTGATAAAATAAGAAAGCATATTCCAGATGCGGTTATTCGAACAACTCTTATTATAGGTTTTCCAGGTGAAACTGACGAAGATTTCAATGATTTACTTATGTTTATTCAAAAATATCCATTTAATAGGCTAGGAGCTTTTAAATATTCAGATGAAGAAGATACACCTGCTTATTTATTGCCGAATCATGTTGAAGAATCAATTGTTGATGAAAGATATGAGGAACTGATGCAAGTACAGCTTGAAATATCAAGTCAATTAATGCATAAGTTTATTGGCAAAAAAATGCAAGTAATAATCGATGAAGAAGTTGAAGGTGAATTGATATTCATTGGACGTACACAATATGATACACCCGAAGTTGATGGCGTTGTATATGTTCATGCAAAGCAGCCTTTAGAAATCGGTGAAATATATGAAGTTACAATTAGTGACAATTTAGAATATGATTTAATAGGAGAGATGTAAATGAATATTCCAAATATTTTAACAACTTTGAGAATACTGCTTGTTCCTTTTTTCTTGATTTTTTTACTTATTGATTCAATTCAAAATTTTATGATTGCCTTGATTATTTTTTCTTTAGCATCATTTACTGATTTTTTAGATGGTTATATAGCGAGAAAATATCATTTAATAACAAAATTAGGTAAATTAATGGATCCGTTGGCAGATAAAATATTAACTGCTTCGGCTTTTATCGCTCTAACTTATTTAAATTTAATCAATCCTTGGATTGTTATAGCTATAATAAGTAGGGAATTTATTGTAAGCATCTTTAGAGCTGTTGCTGCTTCTGAAGGAAAAATAATTGCTGCAAGCAACTATGGTAAATTTAAAACGATTTTTCAAATGCTTACAATAATTATTTTATTGATATCACCTTATCTTGCTTTCATAGAGAATATGAAATTAAATATTATACTGCCTTGGATTACTTTAGCGTTAACTATAATTTCTGCTGGTGATTACATTATTAAAAATATTGAAGTTTTGAAGGAGTAATTTATGAAAGCTGCTATTTTTACAATAGGAAATGAAGTTCTATCTGGTAAAACATTAAACACTAACAGTCAATTTCTTTCATCACAATTGCAAAATTTAGGAGTTGAAGTTATTGAACATGTAACAGTAGAAGATCAAGAAACTAAAATCATTTCAACAATACAGAGATTGTCCAAAGAAGTTGAAATTATAATAACAACTGGTGGGCTAGGGCCCACATACGACGATATCACATTTTCTTCTATTGCTAAATCTTTAAATATCGAATTAGTATTATTTGAAGAAGTTTTATCGGATATTAAAATGAAATTCAGTAAATTTGGAAGTCATATGGGTGAAAATAATATATCTCAAGCGAGATTACCTGAGGGAAGCATTGTTATAAAAAACCAATATGGTACAGCACCCGGAATATTTTTGAAGCAGGGAGATCTTCAATTAATAGCTTTACCTGGACCTCCTAAAGAAAATATCCCAATGTTCACAGAATCAGTCATGCCTTTGATAAAATCAATGGGTAATGGACAGATACATATTAAAGATATTGTTATTTTTGGTGTTGGTGAGTCAAAAGTTGAAAATATTTTAAATGAAAAAATTAAGTTGCTTGATAAAATTAGAATTGCAACTTATGTTAAACCTAGATATGTAATAGTCAGACTGACATCAAAAGATTCGAATAAGATCGATATTTATCAAAAAATCATCTGCGATATTTTTAATGAGAATATTGTCGGATATGATGATTCAACTTTAGAAGATGAAGTAGTCAATTTATTAAAGAATAAGCAATTGAAACTTTCCCTGGCTGAATCATGCACAGGCGGAATGGTGTCATCATTAATTGTCGATGTTCCCGGCTCATCATCAGTTTTGGAAAGATCAATTGTCACTTACAGCAACCGTTCTAAAATCGATGAATTGAATGTCAATCAAGAATCACTGTATAAATATGGTGCAGTCAGTGAAACTGTTGCAAATGAAATGGCAACAGGCTTATTTGAAAAAACACATTCGGATGTATGTGTATCAATAACAGGTATTGCTGGGCCGGATGGTGGAACTGATGAGAAACCAGTAGGACTTGTATTTATTGCTATTAAAACTTTAAAAGAAATTAAAGTCCATCAATTTAATTTCTTTGGTGATCGAAACAATATAAGGCATCGTGCTGCTCTGAATGCATTAAATCTTATAAGATTGGAATTAATTAAAGATTCTATTGTAAACTAGCAAAGACTTAGTTATAATAAGCATAGAACAAACGTTCGACAAATGAGAGGTGTAGATTATGAAAGATAAAGCAAAAGCATTAGATAGTGTACTTAGTCAAATTGAAAAACAATTTGGTAAAGGTTCAATAATGAAAATGGGTGATAATGGACCTATTGAGAAAATAGCCAGTATTCCTACTGGCTCATTGGAACTTGATTTAGCACTTGGTATAGGTGGCATCCCAAGAGGAAGAGTAATTGAAATTTATGGTCCTGAATCATCTGGTAAGACAACTGTCACATTACATATAATTGCAGAAGCACAAAAAAAAGGTGGTATTGCAGCATTTATTGATGCTGAGCATGCTTTAGATCCAGCATATGCAAAAAATATAGGTGTTGATGTTGATAATTTGATCTTATCGCAACCAGATACAGGAGAACAGGCACTAGAGATAGTAGATGCATTGGTTAGAAGTAATGCAATTGATGTCATTGTTATTGACTCAGTTGCAGCATTAGTACCAAAAGCTGAGATTTCTGGTGAAATGGGAGATTCACATGTGGGTTTACAAGCAAGATTAATGTCTCAAGCACTTAGAAAACTTACAGGTGTCATCAACAAATCAAATACATCTGTTATTTTTATAAACCAGTTGCGTATGAAAATAGGAGTTATGTTTGGAAATCCTGAAACTACTACAGGAGGAAATGCTCTTAAATTTTATTCTTCTGTTAGATTAGATGTACGAAGAATAGATAGTATTAAAAAAGATAATGATATTCTAGGCAATAGAACAAGGGTGAAAGTAGTTAAAAATAAAGTTGCTCCACCTTTTAAACAAGCAGAATTTGATATCATGTATGGTGTAGGAATTTCCAAATCGGGCAGTGTTTTGGATGCCTCTGTAAATTCCGAAATAGTAAAAAAAGCTGGTGCATGGTTTAGTTATAATGATGTTCGACTTGGTCAAGGAAGAGAGAACGCTAAAATTTTTCTAGAAGAAAATCCAGAACTAATGCTTGAATTAGAGACACGGGTTAGAGAATTTTATAATATACCTTTAGATGAAGAAATTAAAGAATAAAGCAAAAAAAAGAAGTAGTTTACCTACTTCTTTTTATGCTATAATGGAAATGGTAGTTTTAGCCTATTAACACCAATTTATAAATAAGCTAGTAATTTAATTAAATCTGTAAAATATTTAAGGGAGGTGGCACTATTAATAATTATTTATTAATTATAGCGATAGGCGTATCCTTTCCTGTTGGATTGTTATTTGGATATATAATGCGTAAAGCAATTGCTGAAAAAACTATTAAAAGCGCTGAAGAACAAGCGGGTTTTATAATTTTAGAAGCCAAAAAACAAGCAGAAACAACAAAAAAGGAGATGCTCATCGAAGCAAAAGAAGAAGTTCATAAGATGCGAATTGAACTCGAAAAAGAAACGAGAGAAAGACGTAATGAACTTCAAAAGGTTGAAAGAAGAAATTTACAAAAAGAAGAGACTTTAGATCGTAAACTTGAGCAAGTTGAAAATCGTGATGCGGCAATTGGCAATAGAGAAAAAGCAATTGAACTGACTGAGAAACGAGTAGGTGAGTTGCATGAAAAGCAATTGCTTGAACTTGAAAGAATCGCCTCATTGACAGTAGATGAAGCTAGGCAACAATTGTTAAGTGATGTTGAAAAGAATTTAACTCATGAAAAAGCTGTTATGATTAAAAATATGGAAAGTGAAGCTAAGCTTGAAGCTGATAAAAAATCAAAAGAAGTTTTAGCTACTGCAATTCAAAAATGTGCTGCAGATTATGTGGCAGAATCAACAGTTTCTGTAGTTGCATTGCCTAATGAAGAGATGAAAGGTAGAATTATTGGTCGAGAAGGACGAAATATTCGTGCACTTGAAACTTTGACGGGTGTTGATTTAATTATCGATGATACTCCAGAAGCAGTAATATTATCTTCATTCGATCCTGTCAGAAGAGAAATTGCTAAAATGGCATTAGAAAAATTGATTGTCGATGGACGTATTCATCCTGCGAGAATTGAAGAAATGGTAGAAAAATCTAAAAAAGAAATAGATAATCAACTTAGGGAAGAAGGAGAAAATGCTACTTTTGATTTGGGCATTCATAACGTTCATCCAGAATTGATTAAGTTAATAGGCAGATTAAAATATCGAACTAGTTATGGACAGAACGTACTTAAACATTCTCTGGAAGTTGCACATTTAGCGGGTAATATGGCTGCTGAATTAGGTGTGGATGTAAGAATTGCAAAAAGAGCGGGATTGCTGCATGATATTGGAAAAGCAGTTGACCATGAAATCGAAGGAACTCATATTGAAATTGGTATGAATTTACTGAAAAAATATAAAGAATCCAAAGCAATTATTCATGCTATGAGCACACATCATGGAGATTACGAACCAGAAACAATTGAAGCTATTTTAGTAACTGCAGCTGATGCTATTTCTGCAGCAAGGCCAGGAGCTAGAAGAGAAACTCTTAATAATTATATTAAACGGTTAGAATCATTAGAAAATATCACTAACAGCTATGAAAGTGTAGATAAATCATTTGCTATTCAAGCTGGTAGAGAGATTCGAATAATGGTTATACCAGATAAAATCAATGATGATGAAATGGTTTTACTGGCTAGAGATATAAGCAAGCGCATTGAAAATGAACTTGATTATCCTGGTCAAATTAAAGTTCATATGATTCGTGAAACAAGAGCGATTGAATATGCAAAATAGTCCTTTTATAGGACTATTTTTATTTTTTGTGAAATAATAAAGGATTTGTAATAAGTTTATCGAATAATTTCAATATGAATACACTACTGTGTTAATAATAATATATACATTTAAGGGGGAGTAATAGTGGAAGTATTGAAAGTATCAGGGAAATCAAATCCAAATTCTGTTGCAGGTGCATTAGCAGGTGTTATCAGAGAAAGTGGAATGGCAGAAATGCAAGCAGTAGGTGCTGGTGCAATCAACCAGGCGATAAAAGCAATCGCCATCGCAAGAGGCTTTGTCGCACCATCAGGAGTCGATTTAGTCTGCATACCTGCATTTACAGACATTGAGATTGATGGTGAAGAGCGTACTGCAATAAAATTAATTGTACAACCAAGATAAATATAGTATAAGAGGGGGATTATTTTGGAAGTATTGAAGGTATCCGGGAAATCAAATCCGAATTCTGTTGCAGGTGCACTTGCTGGTGTTATTAGAGAATTTGGAAGTGCTGAGATTCACGCAATTGGCGGAGCAGCAATAAATCAAACAGTAAAAGCAATAGCAATTGCAAGGGGTTTTGTATTGCCAACTGGGATAGATTTAGTATTTATTCCAGCATTTACAGATATAGATATCAACGGAGAAGAGCGTACCGCAATTAAATTTATTGTGCATCCGCGGTAAAAGATCAGTATAACTGATCTTTTTTACTTGTATAAAAATAATTAATTCGGTACAATAAATACGAACAATAAATCTTATAACGTTATTAATATTCGGGAGGTCTTATGAAAGGAAAATATGAAAATCCATTGGAAACAAGATATGCAAGCAAAGAGATGCTGTATATCTTTTCACCTGATTTTAAATTTACAACTTGGAGAAAATTGTGGGTTGCATTGGCAGAGTCAGAGAAAGAGCTGGGATTGAATATAAGTGAAGAACAGATTTCAGAAATGAAAGAACATATTTATAATATCGATTATGATGCAGCAGCTAAATATGAATCTATCTTCAGACACGATGTAATGGCTCATATTCATACTTTTGGAGAGGTAGCACCAATATCAAAACCAATTATTCATTTAGGTGCTACAAGCGCTTTTGTAGGAGATAACACAGATATTATTCAAATGAGAGAAGCTTTAATTATTGTCAGAAAAAAAATGATTCATTTAATGAAAAGCTTGACGAATTTTTCTATGCAATATAAGGATATGCCTACTTTAGGCTTTACTCATTTTCAACCTGCTCAATTGACTACAGTAGGTAAACGAGCCACTCTTTGGATGATGGACCTAGTTTTAGATTACGAATACATTGAGTTTGTAATTGATCATATGAAAATCAGAGGAGTAAAAGGAACTACTGGAACGCAGGCAAGCTATTTGAATTTATTTGATGGTGACCATGAAAAAGTAAAAAAACTGGATCAATTAATTGCTGATAAATTTGATTTTAAATCATCAATGCAAGTTACCGGTCAAACATATTCGAGAAAAGTAGATTCGATGGTATTGAATGTTTTGAGCAATATAGCGCAATCATTGCATAAGATGACAAATGATATTAGGTTGTTGCAACATCTGAAAGAGCTTGAAGAACCTTTTGAAAAAAGTCAGATTGGATCATCAGCCATGGCGTATAAGAGAAACCCTATGAGAAGCGAGAGAATAGCCGCTCTAAGCAGATTCGTAATAACAAGTGCTCTAAATCCACAGCTGACACAAAGTGCACAGTGGTTCGAGAGGACGCTTGATGACAGCGCGAATAAAAGACTTGCAATTCCAGAAAGTTTTTTGGCGATGGATGCAATTTTAGATATTTCAATAAATATCACATCAAATTTTGTGGTCTATCCTAAAGTTATTGAAAAGCATGTCATGTCAGAATTGCCTTTTATGGCTACTGAAAATATTATCATGGAAGCCGTAAAAAAAGGTGGGGATAGGCAGGAATTGCATGAAGCTATTAGAATACATTCAATGGAAGCAGGAAGACAAGTAAAAGAATTTGGTCTTGAAAACGATTTATTGAGTAGAATAGTTGGAGATTCACTTTTTAATCTAGATGAAAAAGATATTGAAAACTTGCTTAATCCAAGTGATTATATTGGGCGTTCCAGTGAACAGGTAGAAGAATTTATTAAAGATAATATTTTACCTATCTTTGAGAAATATTCAGATTTAGATGATGTTAATGAAATAATATTAAAAGTATAGAGACTTATTCAAGTCTCTATTTTTAGTTGATAATTCAACTAAAAAGTTATATAATTATTTTATTGGTAGGAGTTGATTTTGATGTTGGAAGACAATCAATCTTTAAGAAAAATAGAAAAAATAGCAAGAACATTAAATATTATTTATTCTAAGAAATTAAAAAACCAAGGATTACAAAGAGGGCAATATTCATTTTTGATATTTATTAATGAGAACCCTGGCTTAAGTCAATTTGAATTGGTCAGTGAATTGAATATCGATAAAACAACAGTCGCAAAAGCATTGAAGAAAATGGAGAATGATGAGGTTATTTTTAGACAAAAAGATCTTGATGACCATAGAATTATGCGCGCATATCCAACTGAAAAAGGCCGTTTAATTTATCAAAATATTTTAAACGAAGAAAATGAAATTATCAGTAAAGTCTTATCAACTTTCAGTGAACGTGAAAAATCAAATTTAGTTATTCTATTGAATAAAATTGAAAAGAATATTGAAAAAGAATGGAAAGATTCACGAATTTATATCAGTACAGGGAGTATAAGAAAAGCAGAAGAAAGTGATTTAATAGATTTTAAACAGAATATTGTTTTTAATAAATATAATACCTATTACATATATATCTATAAAAATAAAACTGTTGGTTATATTGAACTGAATTGGACTATAGAAGAATCTGTAGTGTATATTGAAAATATGTATATATTGGAATCTTTTCAAGGAAAGGGTTTTGGGTATGAACTTCTTAAGGAAATCAATAATATTTTAGCTAATGATAAAATATCTCATATTAAAATTTTAGTGGATGAGAAAAATATTCCGATGCTTAAACTGATAAATTTACTTGAATATAGATTTGTTGGAGAAAGCGAAAACAAATATTGCTTTGAAAAAATTAGATAACTATATTTTCAATACACCAGTTGATACTATCTATATGACTATTCAATAAAAAGTCATTGGTTTTTGAAAAAGGTTTTGAACCAAAAAAGCCTCTGTAGGATGATAGCGGACTAGGGTGAGCAGACTTGATTATATGATGAATTGGATTAGTAATAAATTTTTCTTTATCTTGTGCAGGTTTTCCCCATAAAATAAATACTACAGGTGTATTTTTTTCATTGACTCTTTTAATTATCTCATCAGTAAAAGTTTCCCAACCTCTGTTTTTATGGGAATGTGCTTCATGTGCTCGTACAGTAAAAATTGTATTTATCATTAATACGCCTTGCTTGGCCCAATCCATTAAATAACCGTGATTTGGGACAGAACACCCTAAATCATTATTCAATTCTAAGAATATATTTCTCAATGATGGTGGAATTTTTACTGTAGGCTGAACTGAAAAGCATAATCCATGAGCCTGATTTTCACCATGGTAGGGATCTTGACCGATTATAACTACTTTTGTATATTTATAAGGAGTAATATTGAGAGCACTGAAAACAAGTTCTTTCTTTGGGAAAATTTCAAAATGCTCATTCTCATAACGTAAAAAAACTTCTAGATTTTTGAAATAATCTTTATTAAATTCAGCTTTTAAAATTTCTACCCAATCATTCATTAAATATTTTACCATTATAATCACCAGCAATATTATATCATATGATATCGTATATTATAAAGACCAGGAGGAATATATTATGAAATACAGAAAATTTGGAAAAACAGAAGAAGAAGTATCAATACTAGGTTTTGGAGCAATGAGACTGCCTGTAAAGGAAGATAAAACCATAGATGAGCTCAAAGCAATTGAGATGATCAGATATGGCATAGACAATGGCATAAATTATGTTGATACAGCATGGCCATACCATCAAGGTGAAAGTGAAATAGTTGTGGGTAATGCATTGAATGATGGGTATAGAGAAAAAGTTTATTTGGCAACTAAATTACCATCTTGGTTAATAAATAAATACGAAGATTTTGATTACTATTTGAATGAACAATTGAAAAAGCTTCAGACGAATTACATTGATTTTTATTTAGTGCATTCTGTAAACGCTCGATCTTGGCATAATAATCTACTAGCCAACAATCTTTTCAAATTTCTTGATGAAGTTAAAAAAGATGGTCGTGTCAAGTATGTGGGATTTTCTTTTCATGATGAATTGCCATTATTTAAAGAAATAGTTGAGTCTTATGATTGGTCTTTTACACAGATTCAATTTAATTATTTAGATCATCATTATCAAGCAGGAATTGAGGGCCTAAAATTTGCAGCTGAGAAGGGGATGGCTGTAATTGCAATGGAACCATTGAGAGGTGGCAGTATTGCGACTGATATTCCAGCTGACATAGAATCAATTTGGAAAACTGCGGATCCCAATCGTTCTCCAGTAGAATGGGCTTTAAGATATGTGTGGAATTATCCTGAAATTTCATTATTGCTCAGTGGGATGAACACATTAGATCAAGTGAAAGAAAATATTAGTTTTACATTAAATGCTGATGCCGAATCTTTAACAAAAGATGAAATTTCAACTGTTTACAAAGTTAAAGAAAAGTATCTATCAAAAATACAGGTAAATTGCACAGCATGTCAATACTGCATGCCATGTCCACATGGTGTAAGTATTCCTGGTGCATTTAAATATTTAAATGATGCATTTATGTTTGAAAAATTTGAAATGTATAAAAATAACTATTTAACATATACAAAAGAAGAAAATAGGGCTTCAATTTGTGTTGAATGTGGTGAATGTGAGAGCAAATGTCCACAGAATATTCATATTATTGACGAACTAAAAAGAATAGTTGAAATATTTGAGAAATAATAAGTTTTATATTTGTAAATATAAAAAAAGCTGGTTATTAATAAATAATAACGCAGCTTTTTTTACTATTAATCATTAATATTGTTGTTCATACTTATAATGAAATTCATCAGTAGGTATTTCATTGCTTAAAAATCCAAAAACTAATGTCAATTTGTCCTTATTCCATGTCAATTTTTTTTGAAATTCATTCTCAATTACTTTTGATACATCAAAACCTATTGTTTCTAAAGAATAACGTATTAAATCAGGCTTAGGACAAGGTTTATGCAACTCCTTATAACATGGATTGCAAAGTAAGCATCTTCCTGGAATCAAACTGGTTCCATCAATTATACTCTCAAAATTTAAAATTTCCTTATCAAGAGAATTTCTAATTGAATTATAAATATTATCAATGTCATTAAATTCTGGGATATTATATTCAAATACGTATACAGTTAAATAATTAAATTTTTTCAATTTATCAATTACTGGATTCAAATGCACTGGACATGAATAATTTAAATTGTAATGGTTGCATGATTTACAGTAGGAATGAACTGTGATTGGATCATAATAATTCAATATAAATTCATTGAAAAGAATTGTTTTAGAAAACAGCATAATTAATCTCCTTTTATCCACATTTTAACTATGCCCTAAATATACATTTAAGGTATAGTTTTAATATTCTTTATCTTCACTAATTTTATTACAAATAGTATCGTCTATCAAGTGAATTGATTCTTATAAAAATATTTTACAGACTATCTATATTTTAATATTTAAATGGGTATTATATGAAAGTGATTTTAAATATTACAAGGAGGAATTTTATTATGAAAAGTTTTAATGGTATGGAATTACTTAAATTATTAGCAGAATCAGAGGAAAAAGTTGCTAAGCTCTATTTTGACTTAGCTGAGAAAGTAAATGATGAAAAAGCTAAAAATGTATTTGTAAAACTAGCTAATGATGAATTGAACCACCAGAAGATGTATACTGCTCTTATGGCTGATTTAGACCAGCAACTTACAATTGAGTTGGATGAAGATGATTTTGACTATGTAGACTCATTAATAAAATATAATTATTTTAGAAATGATGCAGTTAAAGCGAGTTTTGTAAAAGAAAATGCTTTACTGCTGGCTGAAAGAATAGAAAGAGACACCCTTCTTTTAGCAAGAGAACTACAAGAAATGTTCCCTGATGTAGCAAAAGATCAGATGAAATTTGTTGTAAAAGAAGAAAAGAAACATCTTAAATTTGTTTTGCAATCACAGCAAAATCAGATGTACAAAACTCTCATGTTATAATCATGCTAAATTATTTAAAACCTCTCCTACTGGAGGGGTTTTTTAGTTATAATAGTAATATAAATGATATTAAGGGTGATGTAATGATAAAGATCCATAATAAATCTTCCAAACCAGATAACATAGTAACAAAAGAACACCACACAGTTGAAAAAATAATGAAGATAGAGCGTGTCCTACCCTATTTTATGAAAGATTACTTTACGTATCTAAAAGGGGCAGTTTCACTTAATTCAAGATATGCTTACTTGAATGATATCAAATTCTTTTGTGAATATTTGATAAATAATACTGATAAAATAAATGGTGATTCCATTGACAAAATAAGTCTCGATGATTTTAATTCGTTAAAAGCACGTGATATCAATACTTTTTTAGGAGATTACTGTACACGTTATTATAAAGATTCTGGTATTTCAATGACAGTATATGAAAATAATAATCGTGCACTATCAAGAAAAAAATCGGCACTTTCTTCACTTTTTAAATTTTTATATAGAAACGAGCAAATAAATTCAAATATAGTTGAAGGTTTAAATCCAATTAAATTGCCTAAACCACAACCTGATGCAATTAAAAGATTATACGTCGAAGAATTGAACAGTCTTTTAAATATTGTCAAGACTGGTGATGGATTATCTGAAAGCGAAAAAAAATATTGGGATAAAACTAAATTAAGAGATAAAGCAATTATACTATTATTTACTACTTATGGACTTCGATTAAAGGAATTGCAAGAATTGAACATATCATCTTTTAATTTTACTAGAAAAGAATTCGTGATTTTCAGAAAACGATCAAAAGAATCAATAATGCCATTGAATAAATCAGTAGAAAACTCAATAAAAGACTATATTGAAAATGAAAGAAGTAAATATTCAGATGATGAAGATGCACTGTTTATTTCTATCCAGAACAAAAGATTAAGCGAAAGAAGTATTAGACAACTTGTTAAAAAATACACTTCAATTGCACTGGATAAACCACGCAGCAATGGTTACAGTCCACATAAACTCCGTGCTACTGCTGCAAGTACTTTAATTGAATTCGGCTTTTCAATATATGACGTACAAAATTTATTGGATCATGACAATATTACGACTACTCAGCTTTATTCAGCACATAAAAAAAATTCAAAGCGGGATATAATCATTAACTATGAATTAGATCCATCAAAGGATAAATCATGAATATATATAAAGAAATAAAAAAAGATCCATTAATAATTAAATTTTCATTTTATGGACTATTAAAAAATTTGAAATTTTTCGAACCCTATTTACTTATTTATCTGTTTTCTTTTCAAATAACACTTTTTCAAATTGGAATTCTATATGCTATAAGAGAAGCTATTACTTATATCTTTGAAATACCATCAGGTATAATAGCGGATCATTACGGGAGAAAAAACGAACTGATGTTATGTTTTATTTTTTACATCATTTCTTTCACATTTTTTTTCATAGGAAATGCTTTCATATATTTTGTTATTGCCATGATGTTTTTTGGACTGGGAGAGGCTTTTAGATCAGGTACGCATAAAGCAATGATTCTTGCTTATTTAGAAAGAAGAAATTGGTTTGAATTAAAATCTTTTGTTTATAGCCGTACACGATCATTTTCTTTAATAGGTTCATCTATTTCATCTTTTTTATCTATCCTATTAATAATAAATATACCGTCAACACGATGGATTTTTTTAATGACAATTGTACCATATTTATTAGATTTTTTCTTAATATTATCATATCCAAATTATTTGAATGAGCAAATAGTATCTAAATTTAATTTTATTGAATTTATAAATATTTTTAAAGACTCATTAAAATCAATTTTTAAACAAAAATTTTTATTAAAAACAGTTATAAGCTCATCGTCGTATGATGCTATTTTTAGATCGATGAAAGATTATATACAAGCTATTTTATTATTACTGCTTGTAACTGAATCAGAAATACGCATAAAAATATACCTAGGAATTATTTATGGTGTATTTTATATTTTTAGTTCCTTATCTGCTAAGAACGTTTATCGACTTACAAATAGATATAGTACCATTAAATTAATGAATCAGTCATTTATAATACAATCATTGGGATTACTGATTATCGCAATTTCTATTATTTTTAGATTACCATATATTACAATAATTATATTCTTTGTTCTATATGTACTTAAAGATGCAAGGGTTCCAATTTTTGTTGATCTATCAAGTGATTATATGAACAAATCTGAAAGAGCTACTGTATTATCTCTTGAAAATCAATTTGGTTCAGTTTTTGTTATTATAATCGCCCCACTCTTTGGATATTTGAGCGACACTTTTGGATTGCCAGTTGCATTTATTTGTTTAGGTATTTTCAGCTTATTATTAAGCAGCATAATAGCACTGAAGAAAAAAATCAATTAGTTAGTTGGAATTGTCAATATTTGACCAGGTCTAATAGTAAAATTGTTTAGATTGTTTTCTATAGCAATTTCATAAACTAAATCCCTAATATCATTGCCATCATTATAAATTTCAGCAATATCCCAGACAGTTTCACCTTTGCTTACAGAATGGCTAATATAAGTATTGATATCATCACCATGACTGATCATTGTACTGAATATTAAATTCATACTCATTGAAGCAATTAGTGATAGTAGTGTCATGCTTATAAAAAAACGTTTCATATTGATAATTCTCATTATATTGTCCCTCCCAGCGAACGCTTGTTCTATTTATATTATAATAGAACACATGTTCTTTGTAAAGATAAAATAGAACAAATGTTTTGATTTTTTCAACTAATTAATGTATAATTAATAAAAAGATGTTTGGGGTGGTTATTATGTCAAAAAATTTAACTAAAAAACAGAAAGATGTTCTTGATTTTATAATGGAATTTATGAGAGACAACAGTTACCCTCCTTCTGTAAGAGAAATTTGTTTAGGGATTGGAGTAAAATCTACTTCAACTGTCCATGGTTATTTACAAAGACTCGAAAAGAATGGATATATAAAAAGAGATTCAACAAAGACAAGATCCATTGTCATCGATAATACATATATAGATGAAAATAGAATACTTAATCACAATGAGTTGATTAATGTCCCAGTTGTAGGACGAGTTGCAGCAGGAGAGCCAATTTTAGCACAAGAAAATATTGAGGATACTTTCCCTATTCCTTCAAATTATCTGAGATCAGGCGAATATTTTCTTTTGAACATTTCAGGACAAAGCATGATTCAAGCAGGTATTTTAGATGGTGATTATGTTTTAGTCAAACAGCAGAATGATGCTAAAAATGGTGATATTGTTGTTGCATTATTGGATGACTCTGCAACAGTAAAGACTTTTTATAGAGAAAAAGAATATATAAAATTACAGCCAGAAAATGATACAATGTCCCCAATATTTACAAAAGATTTGCAAATACTAGGTATTGTAAGAGGTGTATTTAGATTTATGTAGTTAATAAAACTCATAAAAAATAAAGGATTTCCAAAATGGAAGTCCTTTATTTTTTATAATATTAATAAATTATCTTTGTGCTTCGTATTCGCGCAATAGTTTAACAAATAATTCTGGAATTTTAGCCATATTTTCAGGTGTCTCTACAAATGATATTCTAAATTGTGTGCTTCCTGGATTGTAATCATTTCCTTTAACATCGTAAAAACCTTTCATTGGAGCTACTAGTAATGTTGTTTTCACGCCATCAATATCAATTGCACCTTCACCTGCACAATATAGAACAAATTCAGTTGCATCAAATCCTGGTTTGACAACATTTCTTACATCAATTACAGAGTAAATTGAAGCATCAGGGCTAGAAACAATCAAGCCTGGCTCCATAGTTTTCAATCCATTATAAACAGTCATAATTTGCTTTTGATAGTAATTTCTAAGACCTGTCACCCACTCAACTAATTCTTCTTTAGTTTCATGTGCAAGTGCACCAAAAATATATTGTCCAATAACATTGGCACAAAGGTTAGCTGTATACTCAGCTACTGATTTTGTGTGGAATTCAGCATTGTCGGTAATTAGTGCGCCAATTCTTAGTCCACAAGCATTCCATACTTTTGAAGCTGTTTCAATGCTCATTCTTCTGCCTTCAATACCTGGTACATCAGCATCAGTCAATCCCCAAATGCTGACCAATGGTTTTTCAACTTCATAATAAAGCTCTCTATAAGCTTCGTCACTTACCATCCACATATTGTATTTTACACATAGCTTCGCAAGATCTTTCATTGTGTCATAGTCGTATAGTTGTCCAGTAGGATTATCATAAGGAATAACTAATAATGCACCTGGATTATGTTTTTTAATTTCTTCTTCAATAATGTTTAGTTCAGGCAAGTTGAATTTTCCATCTTCAGTCATTTCTCTTTTTACTGTAACTGTAGCACGCCCTACTCTTTCAGCAAATGAAATATAATTTGTATAGGCAGGATCAATCATCATTAATGGTTTGTCTTCTGTTCCTGCAGCTCCACTTGTTCCAATCAATAATAGCTCCATTGCTGCAGAACCGCCATCTGTAACTTGTACATGTAAATTACTTGTATCAAATCCTTCACATGCTAAAATGTTTTTAAATGCATCTTGTGTTTCAGAAAACCCTACTGTACTTGAGTATCTGATAATACCATTTTTAAAAGGACTTTCTGGTGCATCAAGGTTAAACATTCTTTTCATCATTGCAGGATTAGTTGGTAAAGAAACATTTCCTATTCCGACATTTATTACTGCCTCTGGTTTGATTTTTCGATCTTCATACTTCATCTGTGCTAATCTTACTGATGAAGGTGTTCTTGACTCAAAATGAGTTGATAAGATTGGTTTATTCATAATTCATCTCCTTATATTTAATATACATTGTCATTTTATCTGATTATAGTTAAATATTCAACAATTTCGTCATATATACAAATAAGTTATAATGTAGTTTCAATAAGTTTAAATTGGTATCAAATTCCATAGAATTATAGAATTCTATTATATCCCATTAAAACTCCTAATTTAGAATGTTCGTATGTCAAACCACCTTGAAAATAGACAACAAAAGGTTCTTCAATTGGCGCATCTGCACTTAATTCTATGGATGAACCTTGTACAAAAGCACCAGCCGCCATAATGACCGGAGAATGATACCCTGGCATTTCCCATGGTTCAGGTGTTACATAAGAATCAACAGGTGCTGTCGCTTGAATCCCTTGACAGAATTGGATTACTTTTTCAGGAGATCCCAATTTTACAGCTTGTATAATGTCACTTCGTTTATCATGTTTTTGAGGTGATACTTCAAATCCAAGGGATAATCCCATTTCCCCGCATAGCATGGCACCTTTCAATGCACCATTCACAACTTTTGGTGCCATAAATAATCCCTGCAATACTTGTCTAGTTTGACCAAATGTCAATCCAGTTTCCTTGCCTATTCCAGGGGAAGTCAAACGATAACTCACTTGAGTAATCAAGTCTTTATTTCCTACAATATACCCTCCTGTTAAAGCAATACCACCACCTGGATTTTTAATCAATGAACCTGCCATTAAATCTGCACCAACTTCAGTGGGTTCTTTCATATCAATGAATTCTCCATAACAATTGTCAACCATTATGATAATTGAAGGATTAATGCTTTTTACGATACTATTTATTTTTTCTATAGCATCAATTGATAATGAAGGTCTAAAACTGTATCCTCCTGATCTTTGAATATAAAGCATTTTTATTCTGTTTGATTTTATATGGTTTTCTATTTGAATATAATCAAAATATCCTTCTGAAGTCAAATCAATTTGACTGTATTTAATTCCAAACTCTATTAAGGAGGAACCATTATTACCATTCAATCCAATTACTTCTTCTAAAGTATCGTAAGGTTTTCCTGAAATAGAAAGCATCGTGTCACCTGGTCTTAATACACCCCAAAGAGCTAAGGATAATGCGTGTGTACCAGAAACGATTTGTGGCCTTACCAGAGCATCTTCTGTATTGAAAATTTCAGCATATATTTCTTCTACTTTTTCTCTTCCTATATCATTGTAGCCATAACCAGTAGTCCAATTAAAATGTTGGTCTGACAGTCGCGCTTTTTGCATTGCCTTTAGAATTTTAAGTTGATTGAATTCATTTATTACATCTAATTCCTCAAAAGTACTTCTCAATTCAAGTTCACATTTATTTTTGAGTTCTATCAATTTCTCGCTAATTCCAAAATCTTTATACATTAAATAAAATACCTCCTAAAAATAACTAAGGCAATCTGCCTTAGTTATTTACTCTTCCTCTGTTTTCATAAAATTGACTTCTTTAGCTGGTATCATAGTTGAAATAGCATGTTTATAAATCATTTGCTGTTTACCATCACTGTCAAGTACAATTGTATAATTGTCAAAACCTTTTACAAGTCCTCTAATCTGATACCCACTGATTAAAAAGACCGTTATCATAATTCTTTCTTTTCTTACTTGATTTAGGAAAACATCTTGTAAGTTTATTGATTGCTTCATATAACCCCTCCTAATTTTTAATCTTGTTCTAGAATATATCTTTCTATATCTATAATAGTGCCATTAATATTTGAATAAGTGTCTAAATCAAACCATTTCATTTTTTCATATTGCTTGAACCATGTCAATTGCCTTTTGGCATAATGTCTTGAATTAAGTTTGATCAATGTAATCATAGTGTCCAATTCATATTTTTTATCCAAATATCCTAATACTTCCTTATAACCTATACCCTTCATTGAGTTGAAACTATCATTTAAACCAAGACTTTTTAATTTTTTTACTTCATCTATTAATCCATTGTCAATCATACTGTCAACTCTTCTATTTATTCTTGCATATAATTTTTTTCTATCCATATTCAAGCCGATCAATATGAATTCATAATCTTCATTCAAAATAAGGTTTTCACGATAATCTTTTTTGTTTTTACCAGAAATTTTATTGATTTCCAAAGCACGTATTACACGCTTTAAATTATTAGGATGAATTTGGCTGGCGCTACTTTCATCAATTTTCATCAATAAATTATGGACAAATTCATTTCCATTAACTTTTGCAAGTTCTTCAAGCTCAGATCTATAAGCAAGATCTTGTTTTGAATCATTGAAATTCATAATATAGTACAGAGAATTTAAATACAAACCTGTTCCACCAACTAATATTGGCAATTTACCTCGTGATATAATTTCACGTATTTTTTCATTTGCCATTTTTTTATAATCAGATACTGAAAAATCTGTAAAAGGATCCACACAATCTATTAAATGATGCGGGATTTGTTCTCTTTCTTCTTTTGATGGTTTAGCTGAACCAATATCTAAATATTTATAAATTTGAACTGAATCAAGATTAATTATTTCACCATTGAGCCTTTTGGCTATTTCAATGGAAATATCAGTTTTACCAACAGCAGTTGGTCCAATTATTGCAATGATTTTCATTTTTACACCTGAATTCTATTAAACATTTTTTCTAATTCTCTTTGAGCTACTTTTATGATAATCGGTCTTCCGTGCGGGCAAGTCAATGGGTCGTTCAATCTTTTCAGTTGTTCCAGCAAATGATAGGCTTCAATATTAAAAAGACTATCATGAGCTTTTATAGCATGTTTACACGACTTTTGAATTATATCATCTTCTGTTAAATCGTTCAAAAGAAATTCTTTAGAATGATAGTTATCAATAAGTGTCAACAACATATCCTTTGCTTGTTTGAAATTGAAAATTGAAGGAATACTTCTAACAACAATTTCTTTTGTTCCGAATATTTCTAAATCATAGCCAAACTTATCAAATTTGTCATGATTAATTTCAATAATTTCTATATCATCTTTTGATACTTGAAGAATTTCAGGAGACAATAATATTTGTGAATCTAGATTATTTTGGTGATAATTATTCATGAATTTTTCATAAAGAACTTTTTCATGTGCTGCATGTTGATCTAATAAATACATGTCTTGATTTTTTTCAAATATAAGATATGTTTTCAATATTTGACCTATATAATGTAAATTTTCATATATTTCATATTTTCTATCATCAATTTCTTGACTTTTTTCAATAATATTCATGTCATATGAGTCTTTTATCTCTTTGTTAATGGAAATTTTATCTTTTCTGCTGAAGTTGTCGAAAATATTTGACTGTATAAAATTTTTATTATCTATTTTTTTGACAGGTTCATTATATTCTTCTTTAAAACAGCTTTCTTTAAATTCCTTTACCTCGTAAATAGTGTTGATATCCTTTTTGTATAATTTGTCTCTTAAATTTTTTTGTAAGAAATTCGCTATTTTTTGTTCATCTTCAATTTTTACAATTAATTTATTTGGATGAATATTGACATCTACTTGTTCGCTTTTGATAATTATTTTAATGAAAAAAACCGGAAATTTATGAATTGGAATCAGTGCTTTGTACGCTTCATTGACGGCATCAATTAAAGTAGAATTTTGCACATATCGATTATTTATAAAGAAACTCTGCAATTGTTTATTGCCGCGATAATAGTTTAAATCAGTAGTTACTCCAGATATTTTTACCATATCATTTTCAAGTCTAAATTCTAAAAGATGATTGAACAATTCTTTTCCATAAATATTATACAGGACATCATTAATTTGATTGTTTCCTTTTGTCTGCATTAGCAACTTATCATCTACAGTATAGTTGAATCTTATATTGGGATTGGCAATTGCTAGATTATAGACGATATGGTTAATGTTTTTAATTTCACTTGAATTTGATTTTAAAAACTTTTTTCGTGCAGGAATGTTAAAAAAAAGATCTTCTATTGAAATAGTAGTACCATTTGATGATGAGATTTTTTCTTGAGAAAACAAGTTCCCTTTAATAATATTTATTTTAAAACCAAATGTTGAAGACACTTGCTTAGAAAGCATTTCTACTTTTGAAACAGCTGCAATGCTAGCTAAAGCTTCACCTCTAAAGCCTAAGGATTCAATATGTTCAATATCTTCTTCGTGAATGATTTTGCTTGTTGCATGACGTTCAAATATTAGAGATATATCGTCTTCATGAATGCCACTGCCATTGTCCGATACTTTAATCAATTCTTTCCCAGCGTCTTTTATTGTGATGACAATTTCTGTTGACTTAGCATCAATTGAATTCTCAATTAGTTCCTTAACTACAGAAGATGGACTTTCAATCACTTCACCTGCAGCAATTTTATTGCTTAAATGGGAAGACATTTTATGAATTCTAATCATTTCTCTACCACCCTTTTAGATAATTTTATCAACTCATCAAGTTTCATCAATGCTTCAATGGGTGATATTCTGTCAATATCAATCTTATCCAATTCTATTATTATAGATTCTTCAGACTCTCTGAAAAAACTGACTTGATAATCATCATCAGAAATTTTTGGTATTCGTGCAATATCATTGTTTTCGAGTTCTTTTAGAATTTTTTTCGCATTTGAAATTACAACATTTGGTATACCTGCCAATTGTGCAACTTGTATGCCATAACTTTGATTTGCACTTCCTTGGATAATTTTTCTCAAGAAAATAATATCATCTTTATACTCTTGAACTGTAATATTATAATTTTTAACACCACGTATCTGACCTTCAAGTTCTGTCAATTCATGATAATGCGTTGCAAATAGGGTTTTGGGGTTTGAAAATTTTCTATCTGTCAGATATTCAACAACAGCCCAAGCAATACTTAATCCATCAAATGTACTGGTTCCACGGCCAATTTCATCTAGAAGTACCAAAGAATCATTTGTTGCATATTTGAGTATATTGGAAAGCTCACTCATTTCCACCATAAAAGTACTTTGACCTTGTGAAAGATCATCAGAAGCACCTACTCTCGTAAATATCCTGTCTAAAATAGTTAATTCTGCAGATTCGGCAGGTACAAATGATCCAATTTGCCCCATTAGTGAAATTAGTGCAATTTGCCTTAAATACGTCGATTTACCAGCCATATTAGGACCTGTTATAACGTAAAACTGATTGTCCTCATGGTCCATAAATGTATTGTTATCAATAAAATTTTCTTTTTTTACTATTTTTTCTATAACAGGATGACGTCCTTTTTCAATATGAATAATGCCATCTAAATTATAAATTGGACAGACATATTGATTTTGAATTGCTACTTTTGATAGACTTATTAAAACATCCAGTTCGCTTATTCCCTTACTGGTAAATAAAAGTTTCTCTGATTCATTTTTAATTTTTTCAATAACTTGAGTATAAATTTCACTTTCAATTTTTATCATTCTATCATGAGCATTCAATATTTTATCTTCAACAGCTTTAAGATCTTCAGTTATATATCTTTCAGCATTGGCAAGTGTTTGTTTTCTTATATAGTCTTCAGGCACTAGATTAATATTTGATTTGGTTATTTCGATATAATAGCCAAAAACTCTGTTGTATTTTATTTTTAAATTTTTTATGCCTGTTCGTTCTTTCTCTTTAGCTTCTATTTCCAATATGATATTTTTGCCGTTTTTTAGAATATTGTCTAATTCATTTAAATCGTCTCTATAACTGCGTTTAATGTAGCCACCTTCTTTTAGTAAAACAGGCGGATCTTCAATTATTGATAGATGAATCAATGAAAAAATATCAGTGCAGGTATCTATTTTTTGATTTAATTGATCTATGTCTTCATTTTTGAACATATTTAAAGTTGTTTTAATATCTGGAATCATAGCTAATGATGATTTTATTGATATCAAATCTCTTGGCGTGATATTACCGTATATCAATTTTGATGTTAATCGTTCTAAGTCATAGACTTTTTTTAAATTATTTTCCAAATCATCTCTTAGAATATCATTTTCTATGAAGAGTCTTATCACTCTTTGTCGATAATGAATTTTATCTAAATTTCGCAAAGGTTTTGAAAGCCAATTTTTTAGCATTCTGTAACCCATTGCAGTTTTGGTTTGATTCAATACCCAAATCAAAGAACCTTTCTTATCATGGTTTCTTAAAGTTTGAAATAATTCTAAATTCGAGATTGAAGATTGATCTAATGTCAAATATTCTTCTCCATGCAAAATTGTAAGTTCTCCAAAATGTTCGAGTGTAATTTTTTGTGTTTCTTTTATATATTCAATCAATGCACCTAATGGTGCACTAAGAAGACTGTAATCATCAATACCGAGTGAATTGACACTCGTTCTTTTAAAAGTTTCTTTAATTTTTTCTTTTCCTTTTTCGATAGAAAAATAATGTCTATCCAATGATGTAAAAACAAAGTTTTCATCAGTCAAATTTTTCAACAATATTTCATCCATGTATTCTGAACAAATCAATATTTCACGAGGATTAATTTTTTTTATTTCATCATGAATTTTTTCAATTAGAAATTCGCCATTAATTTCAAAACCATATATTTCAAAGGTTGATATATCACTGTATATGATTGCTGCAGAATTATTGAATATATAAAGTGAAGCAATATAACTATTTATATGATCATGAAGCATTTCAGGATTTGTTACTGTTCCTGGTGTGATTATTTTCACAACATCTCTTCTTACCAATCCCTTAGCAAGTGTTGGATCTTCTACTTGTTCACAAATTGCCACTTTATAACCTTTTTCAATAAGTTTTGAAATATAATTATCTATTGAATGATATGGAACACCACATAAAGGAGCTTTCTCTTCAAGACCAGCATTTCTGCCTGTAAGCGTGAGCTCTAATTCACGAGAAGCAGTAATGGCATCATCAAAAAACATCTCGTAAAAATCACCGAGACGATATAATAAAATATACTCCTGATATCTGCCTTTTATTTCAAAATATTGTTTCATCATAGGGGTTAGTTGGTTAAAATCCATTTAAATACACCTCTTTGTCATCTTATAAAATTATAACAAAAATACCCCTTTTTAAACAGGGGTATTGATTATTTCTCCTTCTAAAGAAAAATTTTTTGGTCTGGTAATTTTTACGTCAACAAGTTCTCCAATTAAATCATCACTGCCTTTAAAAGTAATCAGGAAATTTTCTCTTGAACGGCCAATAAGATATGAGTCATCTCTGTTGGCCCTGCCTTCGACGAGAACTTCATACACATTTCCCAATCTTTTTGCGTTTTTTTCTTTAATTATGTTATTGATGACCGTCAGAACTTTATTAAATCTCAGATGTTGAATATCTTCAGGAATGCTGTCTTCCAATTTAGCTGCAGGTGTGCCCTCTCTTTTAGAATAAATAAAAGTGAATGCGGCATCAAATTCTATCTCTTTAATCAACTCTATTGTCTCATCATTGTCAGCATCTGTTTCGCCAGGGAAACCAATTATCAAGTCTGTACTCAATGTTAGATTTGGAATTTTATCTTTCAATTTATTTACAATTTCCATATAATTTTCTTTGGTATATTTTCTGTTCATGCGCTTTAAAACTGAATTGCTTCCTGTTTGTATAGGTAAATGTACATATTCGCAAACCTTTTTATTTTCTGCAATTACATTTATTAGTTGGTCACTTAAATCTTTTGGATGAGATGTCATAAATCTTATTCTTTTGATTCCATCTATTTTAGAAACATCTGTAAGCAAATCGGCAAAATTATAAGGAATATCAAACGTTTTACCATAGGAATTCACATTTTGGCCTAATAAAGTAATTTCTCTAACACCATCATCGGCTAGTTTCTTTATTTCTTGAAGAATATGTTCTTTTTCTCTACTTCGTTCTCTACCTCTGGTATAAGGAACAATACAATAAGTACAGAAGTTATTGCAACCGAACATGATATTTACATATGCTTTTAAACCTAATTTTCGTTCGTAAGGTAGTCCCTCAATAATATGTCCCTCGCTATCCCAAACCTCAATTACTTGTTTTTGATTTTGCAAAACATTCTTTATGAGCTTTGGAAAATTATGAACATTATGAGTTCCAAATACAATATCGACGAATTTATATTTTTCTTTTATCTCTTTGACAATATGGGGTTGTTGCATCATACAACCACTTACTACAACAATCAAATTTTTCTTGGTCTTTTTCAAATGATTTACATGGCCTAAATTTCCGAATACTCTAAGTTCTGCATTTTCTCTTACAGCACATGTATTGAATACTATAAGATCTGCGTCTTTATAGGCATCTACAGCCTCATATCCCATATTTTTAAGCATTGCAATCATTTTTTCAGAATCATGTTCATTCATTTGACAACCATAAGTGATAACATGAAATTTCATTTTGATACCATGTGTCATAAAATAGTCATCATTTATTTTTCTTATATCACTGATGTAATATTGATTTTCCAATACATCATCACTATTAATATCCAGTTTTATTTGTGAATTCATCAGTACCTCCCAATCTCTTAATATTATATATTTTTTTCAGAGATTTAAAAACAATTAATAATAAATTTTAAATAAATTAAAAAAAAGCTGTAGTAAAACCACAGCTTTGATTAACAAACTACTTCATTGATAATTTAATTCTGCTTTCTTCTTTGTTGATCTCAATTACTTTGACTTTAACTGATTCGCCAACTTTTAAAACATCAGATGGTTTTTCAATTCTATCATTAGAAATTTGAGAAACGTGAACGAGTCCTTCTAATCCAGGTTCTAATTCTACAAACGCTCCAAATGCAGTTAAACTTGTAACAATACCTTCGTATTCTTCATCGATTATATATTTTTCTTCAACTACTTCCCAAGGATTTGGAGTCAATTGTTTTATACTTAAAGATATTTTATTTTCTTTTCTATTGAGTTCTAGTATTTTAACTTCAACTTCTTGATTTTTTTTCAAAATATCTTTTGGTTTATTTACTTTTCCCCAAGAGATTTCTGAAACATGAAGTAAGCCGTCAATCCCGTAAACATCTATAAAAGCACCAAAATCAGTAAATCTTCTAACAATACCTGTTACAATTTTACCTTCTTCTAATTTAGACCATGCTTCATTCATTTTTTCTTCATATTGTTTTTTTACAAGATTTTTTCTTGAGAAAACAATTTTATTCTTTTTTCTATTGAATTCGATTATTTCAACATCAAATTCTTTTCCTTCATAACTGTTTAAATTTTCAACGAATTTTGCATCAACATGAGAAGCAGGTATAAATCCTCTAATTTGTTCGAATGTAGCTGTTAAACCACCTTTTACAGCTTTATCAACTTTTACAGTGATAATTTTCTTTTCGTTGAATGCATTTTCTAAATCTTCCCAGTTTTGTTTTGCAGCCATGCGTTTCATTGACAATAGGACATTTCCTTCGCCATTATCCTTTTGGATAACAACAGCTTCAATTTCTTGATCAACAGCAAACGATTTATTTAAATCAAAGGCATTAACCGCAGAAATTTCCTCTCTCGGAATAATTCCATCAGCTTTATAGCCGATATTAACGATCAATTCGTCTTTGCCTATCATCACAATTTTTCCTTTAATGATTTTACCGTTTCTTGGAACATTATACGACTCATCAAATTGTTCCATTAATTCGCTCATTTCAGAATTATCATGCATTAGTATTCCCTCACCTTCATTTATCAATTTATCTACAACTTCTTTGATTATCCAGTCTGGTGTCGAAGCGCCAGCCGTTATTCCTATCTTACCATATTTTTTAATATCTTTCATTATTAAATCGTCTTTCGTTTCAATATGGATAGAATTTGAACAATTTTGCTTGCTAATTTCATATAGCTTCTTTGTATTTGAACTGTGTTTGCCACCTATAATTATCATATATTCCACTTTTTTAGATAATTCATTGGCAGCATTTTGTCTATCTGAAGTTGCACTACATATAGTATTATACACTAAAACGTCTTTAAAAATAGAATTAATTTTATCCAATATGGTATTAAAAGTATCAATTTTCAAAGTTGTTTGAGCTACAACAATAATTTTACCATCAAATGAAATTTTTTCGACATCATCTGGATGATTTACGACTATTGAATGATTTTTACACCATCCTTTTACACCTATAATCTCAGGATGATTTGCATCACCTATTATTACAATCAAATGGCCATCTTTACAATTTTTTTTAACAATTGTATGAACTTTTTTAACATATGGACATGTTGCATCAATAACTTTCAAATTAAGGATTTTCATTTTTTTATAGATATCTTCACCAACACCATGACTTCTTATCAAGACAGTTTGATAAGAATTTAATTCATCAAGATCATTGACTGAATAAATGTCGCTTGATGCTAGTTTCTCAATTACTTGCTTGTTATGAATCAGTGGACCAAAGGTATATAATGGCATTTCGGAGTTGTTTTTTGCTTCATAAGCCATTTCAATAGCTTTATCAACTCCAAAACAAAATCCGGATTCTTTCGCAATATATATTTTCATTTATCTTAACTCCATTTTTTGATAAATTTGATCTAATATTTTATTTATTATAACAATATATTCTTCTGAAGACAATTTCTGAGAATAAAATTCTTCTAGACTGATAGGTTCATGATAGATTACTTTAATTTTTCCGAAGATATGATACTTTGAATCTACAGTAACAGGGACTATTCTGACTTTTGACTTGACAGCAATCAAAACAACACCCGCTTTACCATCCAAATGATTTTTTCCTTTATAAGGGTTGCGAGTACCTTCAGGAAAAATCAACAGTGGTTTCTTTTCTTTTAAAATTTTCAAAGATTTTTTAATCGCTTTTATATCATTGCCATCTCTATCAACTGGAAAAGCACCCATGGTAGTTATGATATGAGCCAACAACTTGTTTTTAAACAATTCTTTTTTAGCCATTAAATTTATTTTACCTGGATAAAATGCGCCAATAATAAGTGGATCATGAAAATGTATGTGATTAGGAGCAATAATAAAGCCTTCATTTTCTGGAATATTTTCAATTCCTGTTATCTGAATCCGATAAAATATCATGAAAAATAATTTTACAATATATTTATAAAAATAATACATGATTACCCTCTTTTTATAATATTTTCAATCTTTTCTATAACTTCATCAATTGTAAGTTTAGATGTGTCTATTTCTATAGCATCGTCTGCCTTTTTCAATGGAGAATGATCTCGTGAAGCGTCAATTGCATCACGACGCTCAATTTCCTCTATAAGGAGATTTATATCCATCTGATACCCTTCTCTATTTAAATCGATTAATCGCCTTCTAGCTCTTTCTAGGACCGTAGCGACAAGAAAAAATTTAAAATCAGCATCTTTAAGAACAACCGTGCCGATATCTCTGCCATCCATGATAACCGATTGTTTTAGTGCAATAAACTTCTGTTTATTTTGCAAATCTTCTCTGATAATGTCAATTTTCGCGTAATTTGAGACATTATTTGTTACTCTAGGTGTACGTATTTCTAGCGAAACATTTTTTTGATTCATATGCATTTGATTATCTATGAATTCTAATTCAATATTAGGCAATTCATGCTTGATACTATCAAGATCATTTGCAGGGATATTCTTATCCATAAAATATAAAGTGACTGCTCGATACATAGCGCCAGTATCGATATAGGTAATATTTAAGTTTTTTGCTATCAATTTTGCTATGGTGCTTTTACCTGAACCAGCTGGTCCATCTATTGCTATTTTCATTCCAATCCCTCACTTTTTACTAAAACTATCATAACACAGTAAATCTTTTATTCAAATGAAAAAGCTGACTAATGTCAGCTTTAAATATATATATTGCTATTTTTCCATATATCTTCCAAGTCATTCAATTTATCTTCTAACGCTTTTTTATTTTCCATGCTTAACGCGATTATCAAAGCATTGATTAAACTCATTGGTGCAGTTAGAGAATCTATAAATGTCTCAATGTTGTAATTTGCTATTAATACTTCAGATACAAGTTTTGCTAATGGAGAGGTATAACTATCAGTTATACCGATAACATTTACTTTTTTATTTCTAAGCATTGTGACAATATCGATAGTCATTTTTGAATACCGCGGAAAACTAATAGCTATTACTATATCATGCGTGTTCGTATTAATGATTTCATCGAAAATATCATTTGCTCCAACTGGAACAAGTTTGACATTTGCGTGTATGAACTTCAAATAGAAAGTTAAATATTCTGCCAACACCTTTGAACTTCGCATTCCAAGCACATAAATAGTTTGAGCGGTTTTAATATCCTTTGCTATCGACTTCAATTTTTCTACATTTATTTTGTTGATTGTTTTCTTGATATTTTCAATGTCTTCAAACATAATATCTTTTATGATGTTTTTTTCACACTCAAGTTCACTTGTGTTTTCAAAACGTTGTAATGTTGTTAAGCGGTTTTTAATAGATTCTTGAAGATTCTTTTGAAAAGATGGATATCCTGAATAACCAAGTGAATGGGCGAATCTGACAACTGTAGATTCACTTAAACCAATAATACCTGATAATTCATTTGCAGTCATGAATGCAACTTTGTCATAATTAATCATCAAATAGTCAGCTAGTTTTTTATGCCCTTTGCTTAAATTTGGATATTTAGAACTAATGTCTCTTAAAGCATCTTCTTTTATCATTTGTACCTCCGCTATAAAACAGATTGCGCCAATAAGTACCCTTCCATCAATGCTTTTCTGTTTAAATCTTCTGTACCTTTTGGAACTCTCGACAAAACTGCTTTTTCAATATTTTCTCTTGAAATCATTTGTGTCAATTCAGCGATTAATCCAACAGCTACAATATTGGCAACTATACTCCGACCTACTTTTTCAGCAGCTGTTTTAATAATTGGGACTTTTATTACTCTGCCGTAATTATAATTTCCATCTAATTCGATGCTGTCATCGACAATCAAAATGCCTTGCTGATTAACAGTTTTCGAATATTTGTCACTTGCAATCTGTGTTAAAGCCAAAACGAGGTCAGGACTTATTACTTTAGGAAAATCAATTTGTTCATCAGAAATGATGACTTCTGCCTTACTGGCTCCTCCTCTTGCTTCGGGTCCATAGCTTTGTGACTGAATGGCATTTTTATTGTCAAATATTGCTGCTTCAGCTAAAATTACACCAGCAAGCAAGAGACCTTGTCCACCTGAACCTGATAATCGAATTTCAACATGTGAATTCATTACTTTTCAGCTCCCTTCAAGTTTTCAATAAGTCTTAAATATTCATCTGTATATTCTGGCAAAGTAATTTCTTTAAATTCACCCATTGTTTCTTTACCAATCTTTTTATCATCAGGCAATTTATCGTAGGCTTTGATATCAATATAATTGTCCCTTAAAAATTCCATCATTTTTACAGCAGATCCAGACTTGTTTTTTCTGCCATAGTAAGTTGGACAAATGCTTGCAGCTTCAATTAGCGAAAATCCTTTATTTTCGATACCTTTTTTAATGTATTTAATAAGTTGATTGACATGATAGCTTGTAGTTCTAGCAGCATAAGTAGCCCCTGCTGCCGCAGCCAACTGTGTTATATCAAAAGGTTTATCTATATTTCCATGAGGTGCAGTTGTTCCCAGTGCATGAGTAGGCGTAGTCGGTGAATATTGACCTCCTGTCATGCCATATATATTGTTGTTGAATACTATTGTCGTAATATTTATATTCCTTCTTGCAGCATGGATCAAGTGATTTCCGCCAATGGCAGATACATCTCCATCACCAGTTATCACTATTACTTCCAAATCAGGGTTGGCAAGCTTAAGTCCAGTTGCAAAAGCCAATGCACGGCCATGAGTTGTATGAAGTGTATTAAAATCCAGATACCCTGGTGCTCTGGATGAACAACCTATTCCTGACACAACTGTCACTTTATTTTTATCTAATCCAAGTTCATCAATTGCTTTTACTAGCGCTCTTGTAACAATACCGTTACTACAACCCGGACACCAGATATGAGGAAGGTTTGCTTCTCTAAAATAATTGCTGATCAAAGTACTGCTCATTACAATACCTCCTTCACTTTAGTCACAATCTCAGAAGGCATTAAAACTTCACCGTTTGCTCTTCCAATATGATAAACTTCTGAATTAGATTTTACAATTCGTTGAATCTCATAAACATATTGACCTAAATTCATTTCAGCTACTAAAATATTTTTTATGTTTTTAGATATCTCTCTTAATCTTTTTTCTGGTGATGGCCAGATAGTAATGGGTCTAAACATACCTACTTTTATGCCTTCTTGTCTTAAAATCTTGACAGCACTTCTTGCAGTTCTTGAAGTCGAACCATATGCAACTATAAGAAACTCTGCATCTTCAATCATATATTCTTCATAAGTGATAATATCATCTAAATTATCTTCAACTTTACTCATTAAGTGATTAAGCATTAATTCAGCATTTTCACTTGAATTACTTGGAAATCCAGTTTCATCATGAAATAAACCGGTTACATGATATCTATACCCTTCACCGTATGAAGCCATTCTTGGAACAATATCTCCTTCTTCAATTTTATAAGGTAGATATTCTTTTCCTTCAATAGGCTTTAGACGATTAAAAATTTCAATTTCTTCAATAGCAGGAATTTCTATTTTTTCTCTCATATGACCCACGATTTCATCAGTCAATAGCATGACAGGTGTTCTGTATTTTTCAGCTAAGTTAAAAGCTCTTATTGTCAATTCAAAAGTTTCAGGTACTGATTCGGGTGATAGTGCAATAACAGGATGATCTCCATGAGTTCCCCATTTTGCTTGCATTATATCTCCTTGTGCGGGAGATGTCGGTAAACCTGTTGATGGGCCACCCCTTTGTACATTTACTATAACAAGAGGTACTTCTGCAATCATTGCATATCCAATATTTTCTTGTTTTAAACTGAATCCAGGACCACTTGTTGCTGTCATTGATTTTAATCCAGCTAAAGAACCACCAATTGCGGCTGCAATACCAGCAATTTCATCTTCCATCTGAATGAATTTACCTCCATAATAAGGTAATTTTTCTGCTGACAATTCTGCCAATTCTGTTGATGGTGTAATTGGATAACCTGCATAAAACCTCATACCTACCATCAATGCAGCTTCAATACAGGCCTCATTGCCTTGCATCAATTTAATATTCTTACTCATCAGCTTCGCCTCCCAGCCAAATCGCAAAATCAGGACATCTTAATTCACATTGTCCGCATAAAATACATGCATCGCGATTAGCAACTTCAATTTTATCATGATGGTCCAAAGCTAAAACGTTTTTTGGACAAAATGCCACACAAATGCCACAACCTTTACACCAATCTTTATTAATTATTACTTTACGGTCTTTAGCAGTCAACTCAAAACCCTCCTTATTCACTCTTTCTTTATGATAACAATCTCATATAAATTATGCAAGAAATATTTCAATAATTAATATATATTCTAAAATGATAAAAAAATTGCATATTGAATGCAATCCTTTTAGAATAAATGTATACGGTTTTTAGTGTGTGCATCCAATGAGGAAAAATTTTTCCAGTTGAATCCAATTGTTTTGTATCACATTTTCACCACTATAAAAATCGATGAAGAACTTAAAATTTTCATCATTTAAGTAGCACTCTTTTTTATCATGTCTGAGAAAATAATTCAATGCTGTTCTGATTAGAGCATCTTTATTTGTAAAATTATTGTTTAATCCATCAAACAATATTTCTGTCAATGATGGTTTTTTAAGATCGAATCTAACAATACCAATCACTGAATTATCAACTGAATAAATGAAAAAATCATAATAATTCATAAATGTCTCATTTTTAAATATGAATGGTTCTGCTGCAAGTTTTAATTCAATCATCAAAATTTCTCCTTAATTCCAGAATTTCTTGTTCGTTAAGGTATCTGTATTGTCCTGATTTTAAATTAGAGTCTTTTATATTTCCAATTTGAATCCGTTCAAGCTTTATAACTGAATAACCTAATAATTCTAGCATTTTTCTAATTTGTCTGTTTCGACCTTCATAAAGAGTTATTTCTATAATTTTGTTGCTTCTTACAATCACTTTTGATGGTTTTGTTATATAACCTTCTAATTCAAAACCTCTTTCAAATTTAATCTTATCAGATTCAATAAATTCATGGTCGATTTCTACACTGTAAATTTTTGAAATATGATGTTTCGGATGCGTCAATTTATAAGTTAAATCACCATCATTTGTCAATAATAATAGTCCACATGAATCATAATCCAAACGACCAATAGGGTAAAGTCTTTCTTTAAAATCAGGAATGATATCAAGTACTGTTTTTCTATTAAATTGGTCATTAGAAGTTGAAACATAACCTTCAGGCTTATTGACTAGCAATACAATTTTTCTTTTTTCAATGCTTATCAATTTGTCATTGACTTTTACAATATCATTATCTGGATCTACAAGTATCCCCATTTCAGTGATTGTCTGACCATTCAATGAAACTCTACCATCAGCAATCAATGATTCAGCTTTTCTTCTCGAAGCAACCCCGCATTTTGCTATATACTTTTGTAATCTCATTTTACTCCTCTATTTGTTCATAGTTGATATTGGGAAGTTCTTTTAATGATTTAAGATTGAAATTTCTTAAAAAAATATCAGAAGTGCCATATATTTTAGGTCTACCTATTTTTTCTAGTCTACCCTTCTCTTCTACTAAATATCTTTCCATCAGTTGATTGATTAATCGATCTGAATTAATTCCTCTGATATATTCAATTTCACTTTTTGTAATGGGTTGTTTATATGCAATAATCGATAAAACTTCCATTGCAGCATCAGTTAGTCCTTTATTTTTTGATGTTTTTATCATTTTTTTTATATAATCCATATATTCTGGATTTGTACCCAATTGAACTTTATCTTTAAAAAAATAAAGTTGAATACCTCTTTGATTAGTATTATAATATTCGTCAAGTTGACTCAATAGTTTTTTTGCATCCTGCTCATTTATTTCTAAAAGCTGACTTATTTTTTTTACGCTTACTGGTTCTTCACTAGCTACCAAGAGCGCTTCTATAATATTAATATAATTATTTAAATTCACTTAAATCCCCACTTACCAATAATATTTCACTGAATTGCTTCTTTTGTATTACTCTAATATTTTCAGTTTTAATAATTTCCAATATCGCTAAAAATGTTGTTATAAATTCCTCCAGTATCTTAGCAGAAGTAAAAAGTGAAGTAAACAACACTTCTTTTTCTTTTTTAAATAAATCTCTGAGTTCGAATATTTTTGTTTCAAGTGAAAATTGCTCTCTCCGTATTTTCGTAAAATAATCTAATTTGTCTTCATCAAATCTTTTCAAATTTGTAAGCATTTTTTCAAAAGCATCTTTTAAGAGATTTATATCATAACTCATATTTTTATAATCATTTTCTAAAGATTGCTTATCAATATAAATGTTCGCTTCATCAAGAAATACAATTTGATCGTCAATTTTCTTTTCAATTATTTTTTTACTTAATTCTTTATACTTTTTATATTCCATTAATTTTGTGATTAATTCATATCTTGGGTCTTCCTCATTTTCAAAATTAAATGGCTGATCATCATGATTGGGAAGCAACATTTTTGATTTTATTTCAATTAAAATTGAAGCCATAACAATGAATTCAGCTGCTATTTCCATATCAATCTGTCTCATGCTTTCTATATAACTAATATATTCTGTTGTAATTTTATGAATTTGAATATTATATATATCCATTTCATCTCTTTCTATGAGATGTAAAAGAACATCAAATGGTCCTTCAAATTCGTTTATTTTTATTTGCAATGTCATCATATCACCTTTTTATTGTATCATCTTTAATAGTTTACTATAAATATTCAATTCTTTAAATAGAATATGTAGACCAGAATTGCTTTTTAATAGAATTTTCAACTTTTCTTTTTTATATAAATTTGAAGGTAAAAGTGGTATTGTTTGAATCTTATATCTTCTCAAAAAACCAAAATTCAAAAGATCTTCTAAGATTTTATCGGCTTTATTTTCTTTTAATACTTTCAACAATTCATTCACCATATTCATATCCGTCAATTTATTTAAATCCAATAAATTAAATTCTTTTATTATTGATGAATCTACATTGAAATCAAATCTATTTTTGTATATGAAAAGTCTGAAATATCTGCTTGGATCATCTGTAAAACTGCCTGTATAATTAAGAAGCATTTTTTTATTGCTTATATCGGAAATTCCATTCAATGGATCAATTGTTTCTCTTTTTCCATTTTTTTTAATTTTATAATAAATTGAATTGATAGTGAAATCTCTTCTCATTAAATCATCGATGAAAGTACCTTCATTGATGATTGGCTTATGACTGTACAGATGGTAGCTTTCTTTTCTCATTGGAACAATATCAATAATATAGGATAAATGATGCCATTTAATATTATGGAATTCTTCTATAAATTCAATTTTATCTGCAGCGTATTCATTTTTTATCAATGAATACACAGGTAACATTTTATTAAATGGCAAGGATACAACAATATCTATATCATTTGATTCAATTGAAAGAATAAGGTCTCTGATATAGCCGCCTACTATATAATATTCATCTAGAAATTGAAATAAGATCTTATTGATATCATCTATTATTTTATTATTTATTTGGAAATTCATATTAATACTCCTTAAAAAAGATGGGAGATTAATCCCATCTTTGCTTAAAATGGTGCGTAGCCCTGATTAGCCCACCATTCTTCTTGAAGTTTTTCATAGTCATCTGAAAATTGTTCTAAATGATTCTGTTCCCATTTGATCAATATATCATATAATTTTTTTGCTTCTTCTAATTGAGTTTCTGCTTTAGCTTTTGTATAGAATTCCACAGATGCTTTTTCCATTTGCATGCCTATGCTAAAGACAGTTAGTGTCATTTCAATGTCTTCTTTTTCAAGAATTTCCCATTTAAATATATGAGGTGACTCAGGCACTTCAATTGAAGCTAATGTATAATCATCTAAAGCATCTTCTTTAATTTTATCAAAGAGAAGATGTAAATATTCTATATGCTTCATTTCCTCATTTGACAAATTCAACAATGCTTGCTTTATTTCTTCAGATTTTGCCTGGCCAGCTGCCATTTTATAAAATTCATATCCTTCTACTTCATTGATAATTGCTTGTTTTATTAAACTGATTTCATTTTTATTCATTGTGTAACCTCCTTGAGTTTATAATACCCATCAATTAAAACTTCGTAACACCATCTTTAGAAATAATCGCTTTTATCAATTTAGGAAATTCTACAGGTGTTTTACTGAATTTAAAAGCTGAATGGAATCTATTCTTGGCATCATCTAGCACATTTGCCTTATTTGTATAGAATATTGCCATAGGCTCATCAACAGTAACATAATCACCTATTTTTTTCAAAATATAAATACCTGCAGAATGATCTATTTCATCATCGAGATTTTCTCTTCCAGCACCCAATATTAAAGATGCTATGCCCACATCATCAGATTCTATAGATTCAATATAACCTTCTATAGGAGAAAATACTTCTTCAATTATCGATGCTTTTGGCAATAGGTCGTAATTATCGATGAATTCTGTATTTCCACCTTGTCCTTCAATAAAAGTCTTGAAAGATTTCAGTGCTTCACCATTTTCCAGTTGTTTCTCCAACAAGCTATATGCATCTTCATAAGTATCGGATTTATTTGCCATCATCAATAAGTTAGAACCTAAAGTAAGGCACAAATCTCTTAAATCTTCTGGTCCGCTATTTTTAAGAACATCCACCGCTTCTATTACTTCAATAGCATTACCTATAGCATTTCCTAATGGTTGTTCCATTTCAGAGATAACCGCCATGGTTCTTCTTCCCATACCTTCACCTATTTTGACCATTAAAGAACCAAGTTCAACAGCATCCTCGTATGTTTTGACGAATGCACCCGATCCTACTTTTACATCGAGTACAATTGCATCTGAACCTGCTGCCAATTTTTTACTCATGATACTGCTGGCAATCAAGCTGATATTGTCTACTGTTGCTGTGACATCTCGTAGCGAATACAATTTTTTATCTGCAGGTGCAATGTTCTTTGTCTGTCCAATAACTGCTATATTGATTTCATTTACATTTTTTATGAACTCTTCAACAGATAGACTAGTATGAAATCCTTTAATTGATTCCAATTTATCAATTGTTCCACCAGTATGACCAAGACCTCTTCCTGACATTTTAGCAACTTTAACCCCTAATGATGCAATCATAGGTGTTAGAATCAATGTAGTCGTGTCCCCAACACCACCAGTCGAGTGTTTATCAACTTTAATACCTTTGATAGCAGTTAAATCAATTACATCACCAGACTTCATCATTGCTTCAGTTAGGTCTATTGTTTCTCTTTCATTCATGCCATTGATGAATATGGCCATTAAAAGTGCGGCTGCTTGATAATCATGAATGTCACCATTAGTATATCCATCAATAAAAAATTTGATTTCTTCTTTTGTCAGTTCAAGTTGATCTCTTTTTTTTAATATTATGTCATAAATTCTCATTTTATATTTACCTCTTCCAATATGCCTTTGACATAAGTGATGAATGTCGGTTTAGTCTTATTTGCTATTGCCATAACTGAAGCATGATCTAAGGGTTCAAGTGTATCTGGTATTGCCATATCAGTTACACATGAAATGCCTAAAACTTTCATGCCTGAATGATTGGCAACTATTGTTTCAGGAACAGTAGACATTCCTACAGTATCGCCACCCATGATTCTAAGCATTTTAAGTTCTGCTTTTGACAAATAATAAGGACCACTGATAGCTGTGTAGACACCCTCTTGTACATCAATATTTAATTTGTCGGCAACTCTTTTACCAAGATCTATCAACTCATGATTGTAAGCATTAGACATGTCAGGAAATCTTGGTCCAAATTCATCTAAGTTTTTACCAATCAATGGATTATCACCTATCATATTGATGTGGTCAGTTATCAACATCAACGCACCAGGATATAGTTTTGGGTTCATTCCGCCACATGCATTTGTGACTATTATTATTTCCACACCCAATTTTTTCATAACTCTGACTGGATATGTCACTTCCTGCATAGAATATCCTTCATAATAATGAAGTCTGCCTTGCATGGCTATAACTGTCTTTCCCATTAAATCTCCAATAACCAATTGTCCTTTATGGCCTTCTACTGTTGATTCTGGAAAATGAGGTATTTCATTGTAAGCAATTACAATTGGGTTCAGTATTTCATCAGCTAAATCGCCTAATCCGCTTCCTAAAATGAGTCCGATTTTAGGCTGATTTGAAATTTTTGAATTTATGTATTCTACAGATTCATTAATTTTTATTTGCATTATTTCACCTCTAATTTAAATAGTATTTTCTTAACAAGTTTAATAAAATTAAGTTTTACTCGATTTGCTGTTTCTACAACTTCTTCATGACTTAAGGGTTGATTTAAAATTCCTGCAGCCATATTTGTAATAAGTGAAATGCCTAATACATCAATGCCACCATGTGCTGCTGCAATACTTTCAGGAACAGTTGACATGCCAACAGCATCAGCGCCCAATGTTCTTGCCATTTTAATTTCAGCAGGCGTTTCATAGGTTGGGCCAGTATTAAATAAATAGACACCTTTTTTAATATCTAAGTTTAATTCTTTAGCAGATTTTTCCGCAATTTTAATCAAATAATTTTTATAGACAGTTGAAGTGTCAGGAAAACGTGGACCCATACTTGAAAAATTTTTCCCGATTAATGGATTATCAAAAGAAAAATTGATATGGTCCTCAATAATCATCAAATCACCTGATTTGAATTCAAGATTCACGCCACCTGCTGCATTGGTCAGAATTACTTTCTTGATGCCCAATGCTTGAAAAACTCTGATTGGAAAGGTTACTTCCTTCATTGAATAGCCTTCATAAAAGTGAAATCTTCCTTGCATGGCCATTACAATTTTATCAGAGAGTGTACCTATTACAAATTGTCCTTTATGTCCTTCTACTGTAGAAACTGGAAAATTAGGAATGTTTTCATAAGGGATAATTACAGGGTTCTCAATTTCATCAGCCAGAACACCTAATCCTGAACCAAGTATCAAACCAACCTCAACTTTTTGAAAATCTTTTATTTTTTCTAGTATATATTCAGTTGAAAGTTCAACTTCTCTTTTGTAGTCCATTTCTAATCCTCCATTACTTCGTTTAAAATACTGATGCCATTACCAGGATTATCAACCTTAAAATACTCTGCAATAGTAGCCGCGATATCAGCAAAAGTTTTTCTAGTTCCTAAATCAACATTTTGTTTAAATTGGTCACTGTAAACCAATAGTGGGACCATTTCACGAGTATGATCAGTTCCTTTAAATGTAGGATCATTGCCATGATCTGCAGTTATGATTAAAATATCATAAGAATTCATCGCATCAATCAATTCAGGAATTCTTGCGTCAAAATCTTCTATGGCATCTTTGTATCCTTCTACATTTCTTCTATGACCATATTTTGCATCAAAATCAACAAGATTTGTAAAAATCAAGCCATTGTTACTTTGTTTCATAAAGGTTAAAGTTTGATCAACACCATCCATATTGCTGATAGTATGTACATCTTCAGTTATTCCTTGGCCGTTATAGATATCTACTATTTTTCCGATAGCGATGACATCATAGTTGTTGTCTTTCAATTCATCCAATATTGTTCTTTCATAAGGACTTATTGAAAAATCTCTTCTATTTGGCGTTCTTTCAAAATGACCGGCTTTTCCAATAAAAGGTCGAGCAATAATTCTCGCAACTTGATCTTCTCCCATCAATATCTCTCTTGCTATCTGACACATACTGTATAATTCGTCTAATGGTATTACATCTTCATGTGCTGCAATTTGGAAAACGCTATCGGCTGATGTATATACAATTGGCATTCCCGTCTTCATATGTACTTCACCAAGTTCTTCTAAAATTACAGTACCTGAAGCTGGTTTATTGAATAATACTTTTCTTCCTGTTCTATTTTCAAACTCTTCAATTATATGTTCAGGAAAGCCATTTGGATATGTTTTAAAGGATTGCTCTAAATGCAATCCTGCAATTTCCCAGTGTCCAGTAGTAGTATCTTTACCATTGGAGGTTTCCATCATTTTTCCGTATGATCCTATGACATTCCCATCATATTGAATATATTCTGCTCCATGAATTTTACTGATTCCTAATTTTTTCAAGTAATTTATTTTCATATCAGGATAAGCTTTATAGATATTACCAAAAGTATTTGCTCCTAAATCACCAAATTTTTCAGCATCAGGCATCTCTCCAATTCCAACACTATCGATAATCATTAATATAATTCTAGGCATTCTTTTACTCCTCTCCTATACAATGAGCAAAAAACTGGGGCGATAATGTATGATTATAACCCATTATTTTGCTAATATGCTCTGGTTTTTTTCCGATTTTTATTAAGTGTACTGCATATGAGTTTCTTAAAGTATGTGGATTAATTTCTTTATCTACAATAGACCCTTGGGAATATTTTTTAATTATTTTCCATATTCCTTGTCTTGAAATACTATACCCTTTGTAATTTAAAAATAACGCCTCAGAAGAATCTTTATTAAATTCATCTCTGACAGTTGATAAATAATTTTCCAATATCAGCAATAAATTTTCATTTAATGGTATATTGCGTCCTGAATTTTGAAATACTCTCAAATGCTTAGCATTAAAATCTATATCAGTTACTTGCAAGTTTATCAACTCAGATACTTTTATTCCTGTACCGAACAAAAGTTCCAATATTACAAAATCTCTTTTGCCAATATTCGAATCAATCGGCAACATTTTTATAATCTCATCCAATTCTTCTCTTGTGAGACAATCTGGTGTTTCCCTAATGACCCGTGGCCTTTTAAATTTGAGAGTAGGATCATTTTCAATCATATTTTTGCTGATCAAAAACGAAAAAAATTTTTTGATGGTTGTCGATTTCCTATAAACTGTTGAATTGCTAATGCCTCTGTCAGTCAGTTTTTTCATAAATTCCTTAATATGAATATCTGCAACAGAATCATAATCTAATATTTCTTTATTTTTCAAATATTCATAAAAATCCATTATATCTCTTTCATAAGAAATTATAGTATTATTTGACAATTCATTGCTATGTAAAAAGTCTATAAAGTTCTCTAATTTTCTTTCCATAATTTCGCTCCAATACTATATATTTTTAATTTGTGATATTAAACTCTTGCTGTTCTCAATAGCTTGTCGATCAATTACAGAGCCAGATAAAATTCTTGCAACCTCTTCAATTCGATTCTTTTCTTCAAGAGGAATCAATTGAGAAAGTCCCTCTAATTTTTCAATTTTAAAATGTCTATCTGCAGCTGCTGCTATTTGGGGTAAATGAGTGATTGCAATTATTTGTTTCTTCTGTGATAGTTCAACCATTTTCAAGCCTACTTTATAGGCAGTCTCCCCACTTATTCCAGAATCAATTTCATCAAAAATCATTGAATCAATTGAATCAACTTCTGAAAGAACAATTTTTAAACCTAGCATAATACGTGAAATTTCTCCACCAGATGCTACTTCTTTAAGTGGCATGGGCAGTATTCCTTTGTTTGTGCTAATCAAAAATTGGATTTCATCGAATCCGTTCTCAGCGACTTTGATGACGGAGTTTTGTTTTTTTACATTAAAATTAGCTTCAAACACAATATCTTTTAAATTTAATCCTTGAATTTCATTAGTAATATTTTTTTTAAATACTTTAAAGATTGATTTTCTCAAATCAGAAAGAATAGTTGCTTTTTCCAAATACTGTTTATAAACTAAGTCTAGTTTTCCATTCAATTCTTTTAAAATTGTTTCTTTGCCTTTAATCATTTCAATCTTATGTTTTAAGTCATTCTTATATTCTAAAATTTCATTTAAAGAATGACCGTATTTTTTCATAAGAAGATTCAATTCATTAAATCTTTTTTCGACAAATTGATATTCTTTTTCATCAAAATCATACTCACTCAACAAATGATTGAGATCACTGTTTATATCATTAAGTTCAATAATTAAACTGTCAATTCGGTCAGTAATGTTTTCTAAATTAGAATCCACTTTAGAAGTTTTCAATAAACTATTTTTTACAGTAGATAGTAAATTTTCAATACCACCTTCCTCATCAATCAAATTGACACTTTCCTCTAAACTTTGGATAATATCTTCCAAATGAGATAATCGGGTGTATTTATTTTCTATTTCTCCATCAATTTCAAGATCAATATCAGTATTTGTTATTTCATTATATTGAAATTCCAAATAATCAATATCGTATATTGAATCTTCATTTTTCAATTCATTGATTCGATTAATCAAATTGAAATATTCATCACTAATATTTTTCACCGCAGCTAATGCATTCATCAATTTTTTCCTGCCAAAAGCATCAATCGATTTTAGATGATTTTTCTCATCAAACAGTGATTGATGCATATGTTGACCGTGAATATCAATCAACTGATTTGTTATCAATGAAAGTAAATTTTGTGATACAATTTTACCATTAAGTCTAGAAATGCTTTTCCCATTAGAATAAATTTCTCTTGAAATGACAAAAAGACCATCATTGATTATATTTTCATCAATCATAGTTAAATCTAGATTATTTGTATCTGCATCAAAAATTAACTCAATATTTGCTTTTTCACCTTTTATTTTCTGTGCGGCATTTTTTATTTTTTTTCCTAAAGCAAGATTGATAGCTTCAATAATGATTGATTTGCCAGCCCCAGTCTCTCCTGTAATAATGTTTAAATGCGGATCAAATTTAACATTAATGTGATCTATTATAATAAAATTCTCAATATTTAATTCCAAAAGCATATTTTCACCTGCTATTCAATTATTTCTTTAAAGATATCCATTACTTTGTAACAGTCTTCTTCACTTCTTACAAGAATGAAAATAGTATCATCTCCCGCAATAGATCCAACTATTTCTTCTATCTTTAATGCATCTATAGCAGCTGCAGCAGCATTTGCAGCACCTATCAAAGTCCTGACTACAACCATATTTCCTGCATGATCCAATGCCAATACAGAGTCTTTGAAAAGATTTATGAATCTCTTTAAGATAGGAGCATCCGTATGCTTGATAGATGAGTATTTGTATTTACCGTCTTTCGTGAGCACTTTTATTAATCTCAACTCTTTTATATCTCTTGAGACTGTTGCCTGCGTAACATTGAATCCCTTTTTCTTAAGTTCATCTGCGAGTTCATCCTGTGTTTCAATTTCAACTTTCTCAATAATGTCCAATATTTTTGAATGGCGATTGTATTTCATATGTTACCCTCCTAAAATAATAAATTATGTGCTTCAGTTACTATATCTTTAATCAAATCAAAGTCAAACAATGACTTGTTTTCTTTTTGAGACCTTTCACAATAAGCTAAAAATTCAATATTTCCTTTAGGTCCTTTTATAGGGGAATAGGTTAATTCTACAATATTCCAGTTGTTTTCAAAAAGAAGTCGAGCAGAATTTTCCAATACTTCTTCATGGACACTTATCTCTTTTACAACACCATTTTTTTTCACTTTTTCTCTACCTGCTTCAAACTGAGGTTTTATTAAAACAACCAATTGCGATGTTTCCTTTACAAATTGATTAAGTACTGGAATTACTTTATCAATAGAAATAAAAGCAACATCAATGCTGAAAAAATCAATTTTTTCACCAATCATTTCATATTCCAGATATCGAATATTTGTTTTTTCCATATTTACAACTGATTCATGATTTCTAAGCTTCCAATCAAGTTGCCCATATCCAACATCAATTGCATAAACTTTTTTAGCATTGTTCTGAAGCATACAATCTGTAAACCCGCCTGTTGAAGCCCCTATGTCCATGCAAACAAAATCTTGCAATACAATTGGATACAATTCAATTGCTTTTTCAAGCTTCAGTCCACCGCGACTAACATATTTTAATTTATTGCCCTTAATCAATATATTTGATTCACTGTCTACAGTTGTTCCTGGTTTGCTGACTCTTACTTCATCAATATATACAGAACCTGCCATTATAAGACGTTTAGCTTTTTCTCTAGATTCAGCCAGACCTTTATCGTGCATTAATTGATCGATTCTAATTTTCAAATTCTCACAATCCTTTATTAATTATTGATAGAATACCATTTGCATCTAAGTTATAACGTGCTAGAAGTTCATAAATTTCACCTTGTTCTATAAATTGATCCGGCAAAGTACAAATTTCAATCTGTGATATTTTCTTCTTCAACAAAAAGTTTTCCAATTGAATTGCAAAACTACCTGTATAAATATTTTCTTCTAAAATAATGATTCTTTCATAATTTTTAACAATCTCATAGATTTTTTCATAATTCATTGGTTTGATTGTTCGTATGTTTAATATGCCGACTTCCATATTTTTTGATCTTGAAGCAGTAATAGCCTCATTAACAAGTCTTCCAGCAGTAATGACAAGCGTTTTTCTTCCTTCGATGATCAACTCAGGATCAAACAAGCTAGTATCATCTTCATTTATGTCAATTGCTGAATCTCTAAAATATTTAATTGCCATAGGTCCTTCATGTTGACTGCTGTAATTCATAATTCTAATAAATTCATGTCTATCCTTGTGAACCATAATAGTCATATTGGGTATTAAATTTAAATAAGAAGTATCAAATATCCCCTGATGAGTTTCACCATCACTTCCGACAAGACCTGATCTATCAATACAAAAAACTACATTTAAATTTTGTAGTGCAATATCATGAATAATTTGATCATATGCTCTTTGAAGAAAAGTAGAATAGATTGCCACATAAGGTTTATATCCACTTAAAGCCAGACCGCAAGCCATTGTTACAGCATTTTGTTCAGCTATACCTACATCGATAAATCTATTTTTCATCATATTTGAAAAATCAGTAAGACCAGTTCCTGATGACATTGCCGCAGTAATAGCTACAATTTTTTGATCTTTCTTAGCCATTTCCAATAGTTGATCACCAAACACTTTTGAATATGTAATGGTCTCTGATGGCTTTACTCCTGTCATTAAATCAAAAACACCCACGCCATGATATAAATCAGGGTTCTTTTCAGCAAATTCATATCCTTTTCCTTTTACAGTCTTGACATGAAAAAGAATCGGTTTTTCAATTTTTTTAGCCAATTGAAGTGTTTCAATCAATTCTTTGATATTATGTCCATCGACAGGACCCAAATAAGAAAGTCCAAAGTGTTCAAACAACATCCCGGGAATGATCAATTCTTTGATTCCACTTTTTGCTTTTGATAAAAGCCTATAAGTTTTAGTTCCAAATTTTGACTTTGTCAAGTAATTGATTGATTTGCGTTTTGCAAGTGTATAAATTTTATTGCCTCTGATACGGTTTAGATATTTTGATATACTGCCTACATTATTAGAAATGGACATTTCATTGTCATTCAATACTATAATTAATTGACTTTTGCATTGACCCGCATAATTGAGTGCTTCATATGCCATTCCTGCAGTAAGTGCTCCATCTCCAATAATAGGAATGACATAATCTGATTTTTGCAAATATTCATTTCCTCTTGATAAACCTAATGCTGCAGATATTGATGTTGAACTATGCCCTGCTTCTAAAATGTCATGAATGCTTTCACTTCTTTTTAAAAATCCGCTTAATCCATCCAATTTTCTTAAAGTGTTGAATTTGTCTTTTCTACCAGTTAAAATTTTATGTGTATAGGCTTGATGACCAACATCCCACAGCAACTTATCCTCAGGACTGTCAAAAACATAATGTAATGCTATTGTCATTTCTATTGTCCCTAAATTCGATGATAAATGACCTCCTGTTTTGCTGACACTATCTAAAATAAATTCTCTGACTTCTATCGAGAGCTGATTTAATTGATTAATATTCAGTTTTTTAATATCAGATGGTTCATTGATCGAATCCAATAATTTCACAATATTCAACTCCATTATCTCATGACTTTCAATTTTATTTTTGTTTCAATTATATATAAAGTATACGCTGTATAAAATACAATATCTTTCCATTTCCTTATTGCTATTTTTTTTCCAAAAGCTTTTCCACCAACTGTCAAAGCAGCTGTAAAACCACTAAGTAATACAGCTACGATCGATACATTAAAAAAAGAATAGTCATACTGAATCAACTTTAATGCAATTGCAGCTATTGCAGCCCCGCTCAATATTCCAGCGATATCTCCAATTACATCATTGCAAAAATTTGATACTCTATCAGCCTTTTGCACTAAACTAACTGCTTTATTTGCACCTTTAATTTTTCTTGAAGCCATTGCATTGAAAGGTTTTACATTGGCAGCCGCTACTGCAATTCCAATTATATCAAAAACAATACCTAAAAATACTATCCCTAACAATACTAATAAAGATCCCACTATATTAAAATTTTTTATTGTAATCTCAGAAACGATGCTGATAAATACAGCTAAAAAAAACGTTATAAAAAAAATATGTATAATCCAATTGTAATCATGTTTTCTTTTCATATTAACTCCAATTTATTTAAAGGTGGCAATGAAACAAGTAAACTCTGCGGCATAGGTCCAGTAGGATTTCCCATAGTTATACTGATATGTCGCCATATCAGCAGTTTCCTTTTATATAACTATTTACACTGTCGCCAGCAATAAGACTGGATTACCACTTAGCGCGCACTTTAATCCTTATTTCATTTCGTCAGAACAGTCTAGGAGATTTCCTCAGCAACTTTCTTAACCCTTAGCCTCTTTTGCAGTGTAGGTTTAGATTAGCAATAATCGATTGCTATCGGCCAACAGCAATCGGTTTAACTCCCGTCTACCAAACGCCACTCAAGGCAGGCTACACTATCTGTAGTTTCACTACAGGTAGGTGTCATCTTGCGCAATGCAAGTCTCCGCGGAATAAGGGTCGAATACTACATGCCATTGTAGGTCGCCCCCAGTTCCTTACTCCCAGCCAAGGCCCATAACTGGGCGTCACAAGCCAAAACCAGGAACTTCATCGATGTGCCCTTCGACGGATTTTTAGCCCCGCCTTCAGAATCAAGATTATTGACTAGAATACTGCGCCACCATTAATATCTACATCATTATGTTTGCAATAAAAATTCCCAATATTGCTCCAATAAGTACTTCATAGGAAGTATGTCCAATTAACTCTTTTAATTTCTCTTGTCCAATATGTCGATGTTTATATAAGTCATCCAACATTGTATTAAGTATAATTGCTTGTTTTCCGACTGCTCGTCTTACACCAGATGCATCATACATAACTACCAGTGAAAAAACCAGTGAAAGAGCAAAAATCGCACTATCCCAACCAAAATCTAGCCCAAGAGCAGTAGTCAGGCCCATAACAAAGGATGTATGCGAACTTGGCATTCCACCCGATCCAACTAATCGATATAGATTCAATTTTTTATCAATCAATAACGTCAAAATAACTTTACTTACTTGAGCAATTAACCAAGCGACAAAGCCTATTAAAAAATACTGATTTAGAAAAATTTCTTTTATAACCAATTTGTCACCTACTTCTCCCTATTTTTTAAATATTCAATTAAATCAATAAAAAACTTCCACTCATACCCTTTTATAAGGAATAAATAGTTTTTAGCGTTTTCAAGATGTTCATAGGCATCTTTTTTTGTCTTCTCAATTCCATTATACTTTACATAAGTGTTCTTACCAAGTGCATTATCTTTTCCAGTAGATTTTCCAATTATTTTTGAATCACCCACTACGTCAAGATAATCATCTATCAATTGAAAACTGTATCCTATATGATATGCAGCTTTTTTTAGTAACTCGATATATTCATCACTCATATGGCATACATGTCCAGCAGAAACAATTGATGCAATTATCAATTTTGCAGTTTTATTTTCAATGATGTAATGAAGATCATCATTAGAAATATCACTGTATTCAGTTTCAATATCAACAACTTGGCCACCAATCATACCGTGGTTTCCTGCAAAATCTGCAATTAGCCTGCAAGCTTTAATTAAATCATGATCATCACTATGTTCGAAAATTTTATTGAAAAGTATTTCATAAGCTTTATTCAATAATGCATCGCCTGAAAGAATAGCCATCGCTTCACCGTATACTTTATGTGAAGATAGTTTTCCTCTGCGGTAATCATCATCATCCATGGCTGGCAAATCATCATGTATCAAGGAATAGGTATGAATCATTTCTATTGAACACGCCAAATCCAAATTTTTTTCAACATCGCCTTTTAAAATTTCAACTGTTTTATAAAACAATACTGGTCGAAGCCTTTTTCCGCCATTCATCAATGAATAATTGATTATTTCGTTGAATTTTTTTTCATATTTATTTTCATAATGAATAAAATAACTTTGCAAATATTCATTTATTTTCATTTGAGCTTCAGTATAAGCTTTATTCATCATCATCACCAGAAATCATTTTTTCTTCTGTGCCATCAATAAGCATTGTAATTTTATTTTTAATTTTATCAATTTCATCAATACTTTCTCGATATATGTTAATCCCTGATTCAAAAAGTTTCAGCGAATCACTCAGCGGGATGTTTTCTTTTTCCAATTTTTCAAAAATATCTTCTAATTCCTGTAAATTCTTTTCCAAATTCACTTTTTTCATTTAGACACCTCAATCGCAATAATTTTTGAAATAATATGGCCATCTTTTAATTCATTTCTAATAACTTGTCCTTCAATTATATTGTCAATACTAAAAATCAAATCATTGCTTGCATCATCTTTTAATCGACTATATCCTTTGCTTAAAATATTTAAAGGATTCAATCCATTGATTTTCTCAATCAATATTTGATGTTTATGTTCAATTTCGGTCAACTGTTTCATAATAAGAGATGAAGATTTTTCAATTGCAATTTCCATTTGATGTTCCTGGAATGCCATTTTTTTTACAATAGGAAATTTTAGATAATTATAATGATATTGATTTAAAGTTTTTTCATAATTATGAATCTTGTTTTTTATCGTATAAGCCATATCATCAATATGTTTTTTTTGTAATTTTATTATATTCATGATATCTTCAGTTGCTAGTTCTGCTGCTGCTGAAGGTGTAGGTGCTCTCAAGTCTGCTACAAAATCAGAAATAGTGAAATCTATTTCATGGCCAATTGCACTAATTACAGGTATTTTGCACTTGAAAATTCGTCGAGCAATGGCTTCATCGTTAAAATTGAAAAGTTCTTCATAAGAACCCCCACCTCTAGTTAAAATAACTGTATCAATACCATTGATAGATTCAACATAGTCAAAGGCATCTAATACTTCCTTAACTGTATTTTCTCCCTGCACTGATGCAGGAATGATGAGGATATCAACTAATGGATTCCTTCTCTGTATAACTGATAAAACATCATGTATTGCTGCACCAGTTCTTGAAGTGATCACAGCAATTTTTTGCGGGTATTTTGTTATTGTTTTTTTATATAGAGGATTAAATAATCCTTCATTTTCAAGCATAAGTTTCAAATCATTGAATTTTTTAAAAAGATTGCCGATTCCTGCATTTTTCATTTGATTTACATATAATTGATAAGTTCCATTTTTTTCATAAACAGATATTTTACCAAATATCTCAACCATATCGCCATCTTTTGGAACAAAGTCCAACAAATCATAATTATTGCTAAAAAGGACACAGTTAATTCTACTGTTGTCATCTTTAATTAAAAAATAAGCATGACCGCTTGAATGTTTTTTAAAAGCAGTTATCTCACCTTCAACTTTAATAGCATTCAAAATAGGATCCGAATGAATAATTCTTTTTATATATTGATTTAATTCAGTCACGTTTAAAGTTCTTAAATTCATTGATCCTCCATAATAAATGGATATTGGGATAATCCAACGGCATTATCACTCGATAACCCTTTCTTTGCAAATACAACATTTTTATTTTTAATGAATTTTCTTAAAAATTCACTTTCCCCCACTCCTCCAATAATTAGAAATGGTGAGTCCATAGCAATTTTCTTATTGATGAATTCAATCAAATCAACTAAATAAGACATGATTGAATTGGATACAAGCTTTACATCTCCAGTTTCATCATACATATGCTTAAATTTGTTTTCCATGCCTGAAAGATTGAAACCCTTCTCTGAATAAGATATTTTATTTTTAATGCTCTTGTATTCTTTAGCATATTCATCAATGAATTTGCCTGCTGGGAAATCTAGATTCATATAATTTCCAACACGATCAAGCAATTGACCAAAACTGATATCCAGCGTTTGATAAACAACACTTGTTTTTAATCGTGTCTCCACCATTTCAACTTTAAGCAATTCAGTAGTTCCACCTGAAATATGCAAAACAAATAAAGATTCATATTCACCGAACTCTTTTTCCCATGCTGAAAAAATATGCCCTTCTTGATGTGATAACTCAATGACATGAAAAGAATCTGTAAAATTTAGTGCTTTAGTAAAAAAAACACCTGCATTAAAGACAGGCATATAGGAATTCGAATGATTCCTTGGTTGGGTAGAAACAACTATTTTTTCAACGTTCTTAGCATATTTCTTTACTTCGTCAATCATATTCGTTAGATTCTGAATATGCTGGTAATAAGCATCTGATTGACGAAGCCCAACCTGTCCTTTTGAAACTTTTAGTGGAATCCTGATATCTAAAAGAATTGATTTATATTCATCTGACAACGCCAATGATGTTGTGTAATTACTGGTATCAATCCCTAAGACATACATTACTGACTCCTCACAATTTTACCCAATAAGCCATTGACAAATTTAAAAGAATCTTCATCACTGAACTTCTTAGATAGAAGGATAGCTTCATTAATAGATATTGAATCTGGTACATTTTTAGAAAAGAAAATTTCTGTTACTGATAATCGAATAATAGCCAAATCAATTTTAGAAATTCTATCAATTGTCCAGTTCTCGCTTGATTGAGTAATCATTTTATCGATTTGATCTTTATATGCAATAAAATCTTCAATGACTTTTAATGCATATGTAATTTCTCTTCCATCATGAATGATTTTAGCAATATCTTTTTCAACATTAGGTTTTAAAACATACTCGTTATGTATATCCATTTGATAAATTTGAATCATTACTAATTCTCTCGTTTTTATTCTACTCATAATACACCTCAAAAAACTAACTAACTCATTTTTAGAGTTAGTTTACTTTACAAAATTTATTCCTGCAATATTGACATTGATAGCTTCTACTTTTATATCTGTCATAGATTCAATGGCATTTTTTACATTTTCTTGGACTAGCCAAGCAACTTCGGGAATTTTAACTCCAAAATCAACCACAATATTTAAATTGATTGTCGCACTGTTTTCAACAATCTCAACTAAAATTCCTTTAGTATGGCTTTTTCTTGAAAATATGCCGGCTAAATCATCAGTAATATTGCCATATAAACCTTTAACACCTTTTACTTCTTTAGTTGAAATATCAGTAATAATTTCTAAAACTTCATTCGATATATGAACTTGCCCTATTTCATTTGTTTCAACAATTTCTTTTTCTACGTAATCAGACATAATAACGCCTCCAATCAACTAAATTATACCAAACTATCAGTTGTTTAACAATAAAATAACCCGATAAACGGGTTATTCTTCACACTCATCATTATCTAAAATAAATGTTTCATTACAATTTGGACAAGTTAATTCTTTTTCACATTCACCTGTTTCAAATATATCTGAATCAACATGCATAACTTCTCCACAATGAGGACATTCTACTTCATCATAATCATAATCTAGATCGTCTTCTTCATAGACAAAATCTTCCAGATCATCAAGATCTTCGTCAATAATGTCAAGATATTCGTCAATTTCTCCAACTTCTTCATTTAATTCTTCAATTTCTTCAGCAAAATCTGATAATAAATCAATAAGTTCTAAAATAATATTACCTTCATTTGTTGATTCGTCAATTTGCATACCATCAGCTTTACCTCTAATGTAAGCCACTTTTTCTGTTAAATAACTCATTTGTTACCTCCTTTTATACTCTTGATAAGTAATCACCGGTTCTTGTATCGATTTTTATGACATCCCCTTCATTTACAAACATAGGAACGTACACTTCTGCGCCTGTTTCAACAATAACTTTTTTTGTAACATTTGAAGCCGTATCACCTTTTACACTCGGTTCTGCTTCTGTCACAATTAATTCAACAAAGTTTGGTGCTTCAACAATAAAACAATTTCCTTGATAGAATTTCAGTGTTGCATTATCATTTTCTTTAATGAACTTTATGGCATCTTCAACCAATTCAAAAGATATTGGTACTTGCTCATACGTTTCATTATCCATAAAATAATATAAATCACTGTCACTATATAAAAATTGCATTGTCTTTGTTTCAATATGAGCTCTTGGGAATTTTTCAGATGGATTAAAAGCTTCATCTCTAATAGCCCCTGTTATTAAATCTTTGTATTTCGTTCTGACAAATGCAGCACCTTTTCCAGGTTTTACATGTTGAAAATCAACAACCACACAGGGTCTATTATTAACTTGAAACGTCACACCTTTTCTGAATTCACTAGCTGAAATCATGTATAAAACCTCCGTAAATAATTTCTCAAAATAGTCTCATATTATTTTACCACACATTAGGCCTTTGTGGCTACAATATATTCAATTGCTAATTCATATCCTTTAAAGCCTAGTCCAGCGATAACTCCTACAGCAGCCTGTGCGGTTAAAAGTTCTTTTCTATAATCTTCTCTACTGTGAACATTGCTGATATGCACTTCAATAATTGGAATATCAGGTATTTTTAAAGCATCCAATATGGCAATCGAATAATGACTATATGCTGCAGGATTAATTATAATACCATCGAATTTTTCGAATTCATGAATTTTATCTACTATTTCACCTTCTATAGAACTTTGAAAAAATTCTATTTCAACATTATATTTAGTTGAAAAATCATCTAAATTATTTTTGAGGTTCTCATATGTCATGGACCCATAAAGAGCCTTTTCTCTTTTTCCGAGCATATTTATATTCGGACCATTAATCACTAATATATTCATTTATTCAGTCCTCTATTCTTAGATTATATCTAAATTGATAATTTTCTTTATAGTATCTTCCATATTTTCATTTTCAATTATAAAATCCGCATTTTTTTTATATAGATTCTCTCTTTGTTTAAATAATTCATTCAATTTAAAATAAATATTTTCATTCGCAAGCAAAGGTCTGTTCTGTGTCTCATCATTTAAATGAGATATCAATTCATCAATCGAATTTTCTAAATAGATTATAAAACTGTTTTTCTTCAGCCTTTCAATATTCACTGGATTCAAAATAATGCCACCGCCTGTTGAAATTACTGAATTTTCGTAATTTGATATTTCTTTGACGATATCCTCTTCCAATTTTCTGAAATAACTTTCACCGAACAATTCAAATATCTCACTGATTGTTTTACCTTCTCTCGATTCAATAATATGATCTGTATCGTAAAAAAATGTACCCAGTGTTTCAGATAATTTTTTACCGACTATTGATTTTCCTGAACCCATCATTCCAATAAAAACAATATTTTTCATATTACACCAACTTTTCAAGTAGAATTTGTCTCAATAATTCATGATATTTATATGGGTCATCAATTCTATTCCAAATGCTGAAGGATGCCTGACCCTGATAAATCAACATAGGTAAACCATTTAGTGTATATATACCATTTTCTTTGGCATCTCTAATCAATTTTGTTTCAATTGGATTATATATAATGTCTATCAAAATAGAGTTTTTGACTCTTTTATTGATTTCAACTGGGCTTTCATTGCTCTTTAAGCCAATGGAAGTTGTATTTATTATTAACATATCATCTCCTATGCTAAATTCATTTAACATAGAAATTTTTTTGGATTTAAATTCAAATTTTTTTAACAACTCTTCACTGTTTTTTATAGTTCTATTGAATATATGTATATTTTCAACATGTAAGTTCTCAAAAGCTTTGATGATTGCTTTTGAAGCACCACCAGATCCAATTACAACTACATTATATTCATGGATATTGATATTCAATGATTCAATCATTTTTTGAAAACCGATGATATCGGTATTAAAGCCTTTCAACCTGTTATTCTCGTAAATTATAGTGTTTACAGCACCAATTTTTTCAGCACCTTCATCAATGTCATCTAAATATGGAATAATGCGTTCTTTATATGGTACAGTAACATTCAAACCTTTAATATTTAGGCTTTTAATAGTTTCTTTTATATATTTCAAATTATCCGGTAAAACATCAAAAGCTAAATAGACACTATTCAAATCATATAATTCAATTAGTTTGTTCTGAAATTCCGGAGAAAGAGAATGTTCAATAGGATGGCCAATCAAAGCAAATAAATTTGTATTACTATCCATTGAAGTTCACCTTAATCCATTTTTTCTTTTATGATTGACTGAACTTTAGCAACCATGATATCTATAGCGACTTTATTGTAACCACCTTCAGGAATGATAATATCTGCAAATTTTTTGCTTGGTTCAATAAATTGCTCATGTGCAGGCTTCACAGTATTAAGATACTGATCAATTACTGATTCCAAAGTTCTTCCTCGTTCATTGATGTCTCTTACAATTCTTCTGATAATTCTCACATCAGGGTCAGTATCCACAAATATTTTAATATCCATTAGATTCCTAAGAGATTCATCTTCTAAAATCATAATGCCTTCTAAAATAATAATATCTTTAGGGAAAACCGTAATAGTCTCATTTGAGCGATTATGTATTGAAAAATTATATACTGGCATTTCAATTTGCTCATGGTCAAGTAATTTAATCAACTGTTTTTTAAGTAAATCATTGTCAAAAGCTAAAGGATGATCATAATTTGTTTTGACTCTTTCTTCAAAGCTTAAACTTGATTGTTCTTTATAATAAGAGTCTTGAGCAATTATAGTGATATTACTTTCCGGCAATGATGCAAATATCGCTCTCGCAACAGTTGTCTTGCCACTTCCAGTACCACCTGAAATTCCAATTAATATAGGCCTATTCATTATTAGCATCCCTCTCTCTTCTCAATAAGTAATATGGTTTCAATGGAATTTCTGATTTGAGTTTTACTATTTGTTTAGCGTGTGGAGCTTCAGAAATTTTAATGCCATTTTCATCATATAGTTCTCCTATTTTCATTTCAGCAAGAAAAAAGTCAGGTCCCATAATTTCTATAATTTCACCTGTGCTGAATTTATTTCTTTGCTCGACAGTCGCAATTTTTGAAACTTCATCATATTCCAATACAATGCCTATGAAATCATATTCTCTTATATATGAACTTGTTGTGTAAAGCTGATCATTTTCATCTGGTTTCTTAAAATAGAAACCCGTTGTAAATTGGCGATGACTTGCTTTTTTTATCTCTTTCAACCAGTTATCATCGACAGAGAATTCTGGCGTGCTGTAATAAGAATCTACAGCAGCTTTATATGCCCTGACGATATTTGCCACATAATAGATGCTCTTGTTTCTACCCTCAATCTTGATGCTTTTTACGCCACTCTCAATAACTTGATTGATATGGTTTATGACACACAGATCTTTTGAGTTGAAAAAATATGTACCTTTTTCATCTTCAACAACAGGATAGTACTCACCAGGTCTTTTTTCTTCAACAAGATGGTACTTCCAACGGCATGACTGAGCACAATCTCCTTTATTGGCATCTCTAGAGGTCATATAATTCGATAATAGACAACGACCTGAATATGAAATGCACATGGCGCCATGAACAAACACTTCATATTCAATATTTAAATCTTTTGTTTTTTCTACTGTCTCTTTAATTTCTTCCAAAGACATTTCTCGCGCAAGTACTATGCGAGAAACTCCCTGAGTAGTCCAAAATCGAGCACTCATAAAATTTGTATTGTTTGCTTGAGTACTTAAATGAATTTCCATTTCTGGCAAATGTTCTTTTACATACATTAAAGTTCCAGGATCAGATAAGATTACAGCATCAAATGGCACTTCCTTTAAAAGTGTTAAATATGCTTCGAGTTCATTGATATCTTCATTGTGAGGAATAATGTTAAGTGTCAAATATACTTTTGCATTGCGTTCATGTGCAAAAGAAATTCCCTCTTTCATTTCTTCAATTGTAAAATTCTTTGATGCCGCTCTTAATCCAAATGTCTGACCACCCAAATACACAGCATCCGCTCCGTAAATTATGGCATATTTCAGTTTATCTAAGTCGCCTGCAGGCGCTAGTATTTCAACCCTATTGATTTTTTTCATTTGCATCCTCCTCAATGATTGTAATAGACAATCCATCTCCTATTGGTAAAATTACAGAAAAAAATGGTGGTTCATTAATAAAATCCAAATAATTCCTCATATTTCTTGTAATTGTTTTGTTTCTTCGCTCAACATATTCATCACTTACAGTTCTTCCTTTAAAGAGCACATTATCAGAAATGATGACGCCGCCTTTATTCAAATTTTTTAAGGATAATTCAAAAAATTCTCTGTAATGACTTTTTGCAGCATCAATAAAAACTAGATCAAAAGTTTTTTCCATTGATTTCAGCAAATCTCCAGCATTTCCAAAAATAGCATTTATCTGATTGCTTTTTTTAAATAATTCAATATTGAAAATCGCTTTTTCATACATTTTTTCATATCTTTCAAGTGTTGTGACTGTGATATCAGCACCAATCTCTGCAAACATTAAAGATGAATATCCTACGGCTGTTCCAATTTCTAAAATTGATTTAGAGTGATTCATCTTAACCAATAATTTCAACATGTTTTCAACATCCCTATGAATAATCGGAACGTTTTCATTTTCGGATTTTACTCTAAGTTCTTCCAATGCATCAGAATTTGATTTGATCATTGAAATCAAGTATTTTTGGGCATTTTCGTTAATAAACTGCATCATTTTATCCCTACTTTTTATTTTTATTATCAATCTGTTCTTCATATGTTTTGCTAAAATAATGCGAACCGTCATTTTTCTCAGTCGTTACAAAAAATAAATATTCTGTATCATCAGGATATAATGCAGCGACAATTGATTTTTCTCCAGGCGAAGCAATTGGAGCAGGTGGTAGTCCATAGTATTTGTACGTATTATAGTCAGATTGAATTTCTAAATCATTATATGTTAGAATTTCTTTTCTTTCTCCTAACGCATATTGAATAGTGGCACATGACTGTAATTTCATGTTTATATCTAATCTGTTGTGGAATACGCTGGATATAATCGCTCTTTCTGAATCAAGTTTAGCCTCACGTTCAATTATTGATGCAAGTGTGATTATTTCATTCATTGTCATATTCATTTCATCCATTTTCAAGTAATAGTCATCTTTGAATATCGAATCAAATCTATTGAGCATCTTATCAATGACTTCATGTGCTGTGGCATCTTCTTTAATAATATAAGTATCTGGAAATAAAAATCCTTCTAGATAAAAATCTCTATTTACATACTCCAAAAATTTATAAGAAAACTGATCATTTTTAAGTACATCCATTATCTGGTCTTCAGTTGCAATGCCTAAATCTTCAATTCTCTTCACAATCTGATTCAGTTCAAATCCTTCAGGAATTGTAATAGTCAAAATTTCTTCATAGGTTTTGCCTTTGCTTATAATATCGATTATTGTATTCATATCCATTGATTGCATTAAATGATATGTTCCAGCTTGAAATTTTGTATCAGCACCCATCTCTTTTGCAGTTTCTTTAAAAACCAATTTATTCGTAATAAGTTCATTATCTAACAAAATATCGGCTATTTTATCACTCGAAGCACCACTCGGTATCACTATTTCAAAAACTGTATCATTTTCTGAGTCAACAGCCTCAGTGAAATTTTGAAAAAATTCAGTTTTACTGCATCCAGCAATTAAAATCAATGAAATTATTAAAAACATAAATAGAATATTTTTCATATCGCACCTCATATAAATTTCAAAATTATTTTACCATAAAATAACCCTCATTAAAATGAGGGTTTCTATTACAATTCAGATAATATCTTACTTACATCAGACATAATCTGTGCAAATTTCATTTCTGCATTTAAATACTCTAAAGTTTTAGGATCTTTTGACATAACTGTTATCAATTGTTTTAATTTTTCTTCATCTTCTTGCGAAATTTGACTGTTCAACAATTGTTTTTTTTGCATTTCCATTTGACGATTATGGTAGTCATCAATCATAATTTTCAGACTGCTGTTATTTTCAATTTCTTCTAAAAGTTCTTTGTAATGTCTATATTCGGAAGATTCTCTTATTGCTTTGACTAAGGCATGTGCTTCATCATAGATTTTCATCTTATTAAACCTCCATGATAATCGGTAAAATCATTGGTCTTCTTTTAGTTTGAGAATAAATATAATCTCTCAAAGAATCTCTCATGGAATTTTTAATGCTTGACCATTCTCTGACATTTTTGTCTGAACATTTATTTATAGCATTTGTAACCACTATTTTTGAATTTATCATTAAATCTTCAGATTCTCTTACATATACAAAACCTCTAGAAATAATATCTGGTCCTGATTTCAATTGTCCAGTTGTTCGATCAAGTGCCAAAACAACTATAATCAAACCATCTTCTGACAGTATTCTACGATCTCTAAGAACTATATTCCCAACATCTCCAATACCAAGACCATCAATAAGAACAATTCCTGAAGATACTTTCTTTCCCTTTGTTGCTACTTTATCTGCAAATTCCATTGTATCGCCATTTTCTAAAATAAATATATTTTGACTATTCAATCCCAATGTCTCTGCAAGTTCTGCATGATGTTTCAAATGTGAATATTCTCCATGAATAGGTATAAAATATTGTGGCTTAACTAATGTATGAATCAATTTCAATTCTTCTTTGCAAGCATGACCCGAAACATGCACATCCGCTAAAGATTCATAAATAACCTGTGCTCCAGTTTCTAACAATCGATTGATAACATTTTTAACACTTTTTTCATTTCCAGGAATTGGTGATGAAGAAAGTACTATCGTATCATTTGCTCTTATTTCAACTAGTCTATGATCTTTATTTGCCATTCTTGTCAAAGCGGACATTGGCTCTCCTTGAGAACCGGTAGTGATTAACACAACTTCATTGTCTGGATATCTATCAATATCTTCCACATCAATCATAGTGCCTTTAGGGAGTTTTAAATACCCTAGTTCAATTGCAACACTTGATACATTATGCATGCTTCTGCCTGAAATAGCTACTTTTCTATTTTCCAACACAGCTGCATTAATAATCTGCTGTATTCTATGAACATTAGATGAAAAAGAAGCTACTACTATTCTCCCTTTTGCGTGTCGGAAAATTTGCTCAAAAGCACTGCCCACTGTGCTCTCACTCATTGTATGTCCTTCACGTTCGACATTTGTGGACTCGCCCATCAAAAGCAAGACACCTTCATGACCCAATTGAGCAAATCTCGCCAAATCAATTACCTTCCCGTCAATCGGTGTATAATCAATTTTAAAATCTCCCGTGTGAATAACCATTCCTTCAGGTGTACGTATTGCCAAGGCAACCGCATCGGGAATACTATGGCTTACATGAATCATTTCAATTTCAAAAACTCCCAGTTTGAATACATCTCCAGGATTTTTATATATCAATTGAGGATTGACAATGTCTTTATGTTCTTTTAGTTTGTTGGCAATTAATCCAAGCGTTAATTTAGTGCCATACATAGGAATATCAATCTTTTTCAGTACATAAGGTATAGCACCTATATGATCTTCATGACCATGTGTATAGACGATTCCTTTGATTTTAGCGCTGTTTTTTTCAAGATATGCAATATCGGGAATAACTATATCTATTCCTAGCATTTCTTCTTCAGGAAATTTAAGACCTGTGTCTACAATAAGAATATCGTCACCATATTCAAATACAGTCATATTTTTCCCGATTTCGTTCATTCCACCTAGTGGAATGATTTTTAACTTCATTTCTTTTTTATCCATTTCTACTCTCCTAATTCCAAAAAATAGACCAGTAAATTAAATTTACTGGCTATCTAAACAATTTTTACATAATCCATAAATTTTCAAGTTGTGATCGATAATTTTAAACTGATATTTTTTTTCAACAGTTTTCTCTAAATCATCCAGTAAATCTTCCATTACTTCAATCACATTGCCACAATTTCTACAAATTAAATGATGATGCTGATGAGTTTCTGAATTCATTTCATATCGAATACAACCATCATCAAAATTCATCTTAGTAATAACATCCAGTTCATCTAATACTATTAAAGTTCTATAAACAGTTGCCAAACCAATGTTTGGATACAGTTCTTTAACAATTTCATAAATTTCTTCAGTATTTAAATGACGATGATCATTTTTTAAAATAGTATCGATAACAGCTTTTCTCTGCGGCGTTAATTTATAGCCTTTTATCTTTACTTTTTGCAATATACTTGTATATACATCGTTCATAATATATCTCCTAAATCTTAATGATCTCTTAATATATTTTAACACTTTGATGTATTTAATACAAGTTGTAAATGCTATTCATTTTCATTAACAAGTTCTTCGTAAACCTTTGCAGCAATTTCAAATTCTTCTTCAGTCAAATTTTCAAAGAGTGTTTCATCTTCTTTTTCGACAATTTTAAAAATTAAGGCTTCATCACCAGTTGATTCATCCACTGGATACAAAACTGCAAATTCAATTCCTTCATGCTCAAATGACATAACTATTTCAAATTCCTCTACATTGCCTTCTTCATCAGTCAAATTGATGAATTGATCCTCATCTTCGTGATCGTGATTGTGATGGTCGTGATTGTGTTCATGTGACATTTTACATTCCTCCATTATAATAGTCTAAATACCCTTGTAAAATAAATGTGCCTGCAATTTTATCAATGTTTTTTTTTCTTTTTTCTCGTGAAAGATTGGCAGCAATCATAACTTTTTCCGCAGCCATGGAAGTCAATCTTTCATCCCATAAAATAATATTTATTGTTGATTCTATTCTATCACTATACTTGAACTTTTTTTCTAATAATTTTAAAAAATTTTTAGTTTTTTCAGCCTGAGGTCCCAATGTACCATTCATATTATAAGGTAACCCTGATACAATTGTTACCACATTTTTTTCAACGCACAATTCAAGTATATAATTGACATCATTTTTATTGCTTGTTCTGAAATAATTTTCATATGGCAATGCTATTCTTTTGTTTTCATCAGAAATTGCAATTCCAATAGTTCTATCACCAACATCCAACCCCATAATTCTACTCATTAAATCACCTTAATACATAATTCAGGGCAAGTAGCAGCACAATAGCCACACATAACGCATTTACTCTGATCAACAGTCGCCTTTTCATTTACAAGTTTTAATGCATGTTGTTGGCATCTCTCAACACATTTGCCGCACCCTATGCACCAATCATGAATTAATAATTTTCGATCAATTGATTCAATATCCTCAAATACTTCAGAAGGAACTACCCTTCCGCTTGCATAAAGAACATTTGCTTTTATTTCACTTTCAGATTGCATCCCAATGGCAATTGAATCAAGCTCATCAATATTTAATACAAAATCCATGGATTCTTTGTAACTGTTTATCAGATGGCCACCGCCAAGTGGCTTCATGCCATAAATAAATATATTCTTTTCTTTTAATTTTATTAATAAATCCAACATTTCTTCAATGCTGCCATCTACAATTCCAAAACCTTTTTGATTTACAATTGCATGTACAACATCGATATAATCTACTTTCAATACTGCTTCCAAAGCTTCCAAATTATGCGTAGAAATTCCAAAAGCTCTTATCAATCCTTTTTCTTTTGCTTTAAGAAAATACTCAATGGCTTCATAATGCCCTCTTAGTGTATGTGATGATTCTTGTTCATGCAACAAAAACATATCAATATAATCTGTTTCCATTTCTTCTAAGGCTTTTGTCAAGCTCGCTTTTGCGGTCGCTTCATCATAAGCATATGATTTTGTCGAAATGATGACATTTTCTCTATTGATATCCATTTGTAAAAACTTTTTTATATGGTCATAGTTATCATAAATTTCTGCAGTATCATAAAAATTAATGCCAAGATCAAAAGCTTTCTTCAGCAAAGAAGCCCCATAAGAGGAATCAAATCCTCTCTGTAAGGGCCCAATTGTAAGCGTACCGTAACACAACCTGGATATATTTTTACCTAACAAATCATTGTATTTATTAAACATCATTATTCCTTTTCAATATATGATTTTATCAATTCATTGATTATTTCATCGCGATCTACTTCTCTTATCAATTTTCTTGCATCCTGATGGCTAGTAATATAAGTAGGATCACCTGAAATAAGATAACCCGTCATTTGACTTACAGGGTCATAACCTTTAGCAGATAGTGCATTGTAAACTGTCAATAATATTTTTTTTATCTCTTCAACATTACTAAAATCGAAATCAAAACTTGTAGTTTCATGATTATTCATAATTTCACCCCCGAGTTATAATAAGTATATACCCTTTTGATCTTATTTAAGCATACTTTTAGCAATTTGTTCAACATTATCAAGGGCAAATTCCATTTTTTCAGGATCGTTCCCGCCGGCTTGTGCCATGTTAGGTCTTCCACCCCCGTTGCCTCCAGCAATTTTCGCTACTTCACGGATTATATTACCAGCATGAAGACCTTTTTTTATTGCGCCTTCCGATGCCATTGTAACAAAAATAACTTTATCATCTATCGTAGAAGCTAGAACAATCAAATATTCATTCAGTTGATCTTTAATTCTATCAGCTATTTCTCTTATAATATTTGAATCTGCATTTTTATAACCATATTTGACTATTGTAATGCCGTCAAGCACAATACTCTTATCCTTGACTTCATCAATATTGCTAGATGCAATCTTGGATTTTAAAATTTCATTTTCTTTCATCATTTTTCTCATATCTTCTACAATTGATGATGATTTACTGACAATATCTTCTTTATTTGATTTTATGATCTCCAGCACTTTGTTAAGTGTTTCTTCCATATTTTCGAAATAATTAAGTGCGTTAAGTCCAGTTAGCGCTTCAATTCTTCTGACACCCGCTGCTACGCCTCCTTCAGAAATTATTTTAAACAAACCAGCCTGAGAAGAATTAGTCAAATGTGTTCCCCCACAAAGTTCCATAGAGAAATCACCAATTTTAACAACGCGCACTTCTTTGCCGTATTTTTCATTGAACAAAGCTGTGGCACCCATAGACTTTGCATCATCTAAACTTGAAATCGAAACATCCACAGGTAGTGCATTCAATATTTCTTTATTTACAATGGTTTCAACCTTTTTTAATTCTTCATGTGACAAAGCATTGAAATGGGTGAAGTCAAATCTCAATCGTTTTGAATCTACAAACGATCCTGCTTGCTCTACATGCTCCCCTAAAACCATTCTTAGGGCTTTATGCAGCAAATGTGTTGTTGTGTGATTTTTTGCTGTATCTGATCGTAAATTTGCATTGACTGATAATGAATACGATTGATTCACCTGAATAGTTCCTTTTTTGATAATTCCTTTGTGAAGAAAGACACCATTTTTGGATTTAGTACAATCAAGTATATGAATTTCAGATTCATCGTTACAGACAACACCTTTGTCGCCGACTTGACCACCTGATTCAGCATAAAAAGGTGTCTTATCAAAGAAAATTTCAACTTCATCACCAATAGTTGCATTTTCAACTGATTTTAAATCTTTTATGATTCCTAAACAAACTGCATCACTATGCAATTGATTGTATCCAACAAACTGAGTAGGTTCAAAAGCACTTAAAATACTTCCTTTCCCTTCTTCCCAACCTACTTCACTTTCATTTTCTCTCGCTTGTCGTGCGCGGTCTCTTTGTTTTTCCATTTCTTCGTTGAAACTATCTTCATCTATCGTCATGTTGATTTCTTCAAGAATTTCTCTTGTCAAATCAAGAGGAAAACCATAAGTATCATATAATTTGAAAGCTTCAGGTCCAGGTAGTACTCCTGACTTTCTGAAAATTTCAATATAACCGTTAAGAATTTCCATTCCTTGATCAATCGTTAAATAAAATCGCTCTTCTTCAATAGAAATGACCTTTTTAATAAATTCTTGTTTTTCTACAAGATTAGGATAAGCTGCACCAGATTCTTCAATGACAACGTTGACAATATCTCTTAAAAAAAGTCCATTGATTCCTAATAGTTTGCCATGTCGAGCGGCTCTTCTCAGCAGCCTTCTTAGAACATATCCTCTACCTTCATTATTTGGCAAAACACCATCACTTACTAAAAAAGTGACAGCTCTGATATGATCTGTAATGATACGAATTGAAATATCATCTTTCACATTGTCATTATAAGGTCGCCCTGAAATTTCAACTACTTTATCAAGTACACGTTTAATCGTATCAACTTCAAATATTGAATCAACGTTTTGCATAATTGCAGCAATTCTCTCTAGACCCATTCCTGTGTCAATATTTTTCTTTGCAAGTGGTTTATATGTGCCATCTTCATTTTTATTGAATTGTGTAAATACATGATTCCAGAATTCAAGAAATTGATCACATTCACACCCTGGTTTATGGTCAGAATCTCCACAACCAAAGCGTTCACCACGATCAAAATATATTTCAGAGCTTGGTCCGCATGGTCCATTGCCAATTTCCCAAAAGTTATCAGCTTTTCCCAGTCTTATAATACGATCCTCCGGAATCTTTACATCATTTTTCCAAATCTCATAGGCTTCATCGTCCTCTAGATAAACAGTCGCCCATAATTTATCAACAGGAATTTCCAATACTTCTGTTACAAATTCCCAACCCCATTCAAGAGATTCTTTTTTAAAATAATCTCCGAAAGAAAAATTCCCGAGCATTTCGAAAAAAGTTGCATGACGCGCAGTTTTACCAACGTTCTCTATATCACCCGTTCTTATGCATTTTTGACAAGTCGCCATTCTATTTTGTGGAGGAACCTCAGCACCAGTAAAATAATTTTTCAGTGGTGCCATACCAGCATTAACCAACAGCAAACTTTTATCATCCTGTGGAACCAGTGAGTAACTACTTTCCACTAAATGACCTTTTGACTCAAAAAATTCTAAAAACGCACTTCTAATTTCATTCAATCCCATATTTTTCATAATCTACTTCCTCCCTAAAATAAATAAACCTCCAAAGATAAACGAATATATAGGGGCGAATTACCGCGGTACCACCCTACTTACTGCCAACAGACAGTCTCTTTAGAGGAAAAAAGGTCTTTAACGCAACCAACGCCGATCTTATTAGGATCGGTACTCAAGAGTAGCTTCAATCACAACGAAAGATTTTCAGCCTAGATCTTTCTCTCTTAACAAAGGCAATTTACTTAGCTCTATCAACGCAGTATTATATATTTTTTTCATTATAACAAAAAATCAATTAATTGTGTACTGTTTTTTCAATTATGCCTCCGCCTATCATTTTGCTATCAATATAAAAAACGATTGATTGGCCAGGTGTTATTGCTCTAAGAGGATTTTCAAAAACAACTTGCAATTCATGTTCATTCAGTATCTGAATTATGCAAGATTCCTCATGCGCACTATATCTTATTTTTGCTTTAGCAGAAATTTCATTTAATTTAAGAAAAGAATTTGAAATGAAATTATATTTTTTAACAATCAAAGTATCAGACATCAAATCTGAATTATCTCCAAGAATTACCTGCTTCTTTTTTGACTTGATATCAATAACGTACATTGGTTTGCCAAAAGTGACACCTAAACCTTTTCTTTGACCTATTGTGTATTTAATAATGCCCTCATGCCGACCCAATATTTTCTCATCTTTATCGATGAAATCCCCAGGTTTACTGATAATTCCCTGTTGATTCAAAAAATTCACATAATCATCATCTGGAATAAAACAAATTTCCTGAGAATCTTTTTTCTTATGCAGTTCTAAATCGAGCAATGATACAATTTCTCTCACATCTTCTTTAGAATTCATCTCTCCAAGTGGCATCAGAACATGTTGTAATATATCCTGTGTCAAATTATAAAACATATATGTCTGGTCTTTACTTTCTGAATTTGCTTTTTCAATAGTATATTCACCTTTTCCATCATATACAATTTTAGCATAATGGCCTGTTGCTAAATAAAAAGCTCCCAATTTATAAGCTTCTTCTAACATTGCACCAAACTTGATATATTTATTGCACGCAACACATGGATTAGGCGTTCTCCCTTTTTGATACTCTAGAATAAAGTAATCAATGACATGCTTTTTAAATTTTTGACTCAAGTCAATAATATGATATGGTATCTCAAGTTTTTCACAAATAGATATAAAATCTCTTTCTGATTCTTCATCAACTGTTCCCCATACTTTCATATGAAGTCCGATAACTTCCATGCCTTTTTCTTTCAACATGCAAGCAACAGCTGAAGAATCAACTCCACCACTCATGGCAACAACTACCTTATTTTTATCCAACATATTTCACCTCTATAAAAGAAGCCCTGAAACAGGGCTAAAATTCTATTTGTACTAAACCATGGTCATCATGTCCATCATCAGGTTCAAATCCATCAAGTTCAGGATAATGTTTTCCTGTTTTATTTGCATAATCAAGGACTGCAGCTTTAAGAGCTTGTTCAGCTAGTACTGAACAATGAATCTTAACAGCAGGTAATCCTCCAAGTTCATCTAAAACATCTTTGTTGGTTAATTTAAGAGCTTCAGATACTGTTTTACCCTTAATCATTACTGTAGCAATACTTGAAGATGCAATCGCACTTCCACATCCAAAAGTTTTAAATTTAATATCTACTATAACATCATTATCGTCAATCAAAAGGTATATTTTCATAATGTCACCACACGAGACATTTCCTACTTCACCAACACCACTGGGGTTCTCAATGACACCAACATTTCTAGGATTCATAAAGTGATCCATTACTTTATCATTATACATTAATTATTTCCTCCCTCGATTTGTTCATACAGTGGAGACATTTGTCTCAACCGATCTATTATTACAGGCATTTTTTCGAGAACATAATCAATATCTTCTTCAGTTGTGAAATCACCAACAGTCAAACGCAACGAACCATTTGTATATTCATGTCCTAAGCCCAAAGCCATCAAAACATGTGATGGATCTAGAGAACCAGATGTACAAGCTGATCCACTTGAAGCTGCAACTCCTACAATGTCTAAACTTAGCAACATAGCCTCACCTTCAATAAATTGAAAGCAAAGATTTACATTTCCCGGATGTCTTTTTTCAGGATGTCCATTATAAATAACATGCGACACATTATTCATAATTCCATCTTTCAACTTTTCTCTTAAATATGTCAATTTATCAATATGCATGTCTAAGTTTTCAAGGGCAATTTCAGCAGCTTTTCCAAAACCGATTATTGATGGAACATTTTCAGTTCCTGCTCTTCTCTGTTTTTCTTGAGCACCGCCGTGAATAAAAGGAGTAATTCTTGTCCCTTTTCTTACAAATAAAGCGCCCACACCTTTAGGACCGTAAATTTTGTGTGATGACATTGAAAGCATGTCAATATTCAAATCATTCACATCTATGTGTACATTTCCTACTGCCTGTACTGCATCAGTATGAAAAAGAATACCATTTTCCTTAGCTATTTTTCCAATTTCCTTTACAGGCTGTATTGTTCCAATCTCATTATTAACAAACATAATAGAAATCATAAATGTATTTTCTTTTATACTGTTTTTTAAATCTTCAAGATTGATTGAGCCGTATTTATCTACATCTAAATAAGTCACTTCAAAACCATCTTTTTCAAGAACTTCACATGTGTGTAAAATAGCATGATGTTCAATCTTCGAAGTAATAATATGATTTTTTTTATTTCTATTACGCATATCATATGCAGTGGCTTTCAATGCCCAGTTGTCTGATTCAGTGCCACCTGCTGTGAAATATATTTCATTGACATTTGCACCAATCAACTTTGCAACTTTTTCTCTTGCTTCGTTCACTTTTGCTTTTGCATCTCTTCCAAATTTATGAATACTAGAGGGATTACCAAATTTTTCTGTAAAATATGGTAACATTTCCTCTAAAATTTCTTTTTTAACTGGAGTTGTCGCTGAATAATCTAAATATATTCTTTTCATGTTAATACTCCTTTCGATTGATCATTACATTTGTCTTAGGCATGTAATCGTTCACCATATCCTGAAGTGTAATTGAATCGACTACATCTGTTATACTGTCATGGATTTGTTGCCATACAGCTCTTGTGACACATTCACCGGATTTAGAACAGTGTTCTGTATCATTGCTTTTTACACAAGAAACTGGTGCCAACTGTCCCTCTAATACTTCTAGAATATCACCAACTGTTATTTCACTCGGACTAAAATTAAGTTCATATCCACCTTGAGATCCTCTAATGCTATAAACCAAACCAGCTTTTCTAAGTGTGGCTATAAGTTGTTCAAGATAACTCATGGAAATATCTTGCCTTTCAGAAATATGAGCTAATGAGACGGGTCCACTACCGAAATGCAATGCTAAATCAAACATGGCTTTTAATCCATATCTGCCTTTTGTAGATAATTTCAATTTTTTCACCTCAATCCCAACTGCTTAACTAGGAATTCGATTAAAGTATAATATATCCTAGTATTATTGTCAAGATTCTAAATCATAATTTTTTTCTAAAACTTGCTCTTTTTTTATGCTGTCTTATATCAAAATTTTTCCAATGTGACCTCACTGCAGTATTATCTTCCAATTGCGGATTCAGGTCCGCTAATTGTATTTTATTTTTAATTAATGATTTAAAAATTTCATTGAACAAAATCGCTGGTATGCCTTTTCTTTGATATTTAGGATCTACAGCAATCAGCGCTAATTCAACTCGGTCATTAAATTTAAAAGCTTTTAGAATATAGAATATCCCTATTGGAAAAAGCTTGCCTTTAGCCTTATTTAAAGCTTTTGACAATGATGGAAAACCTATACCAAAGGCAATTACTTTATTATCTCTATCTAAAATCAGTTTTACAAAATCAGGATGGATAAATGAAAAATATTTTTTCTTATAGTATTCCATTTGTCTTTCAGTTAATGTAGTAATATTGTATAAATCTTTATAAGAAATATTAATCAAGTCAAATATATCATGAATATATGGTTCGAAACCTTTTGATGATTTAGCTTTAAGTATTTTTAAATCATATTTTTGCAGTACATTCTCAGAAAGCTTTGCTATTTTGCTGTCTATTGATTTTGGAATCATCAGTTCATATTCATACCATACAGCATCAATTTCATAACCCAATAGTTTTAGATTATCAGGATAATATGAATAATTGTAAATTGTTGTCATAGTACCTTTTTCATTAAATCCTTCAATTAGCATTCCTTCTTCATCTAGATCGCTGAAGCCAAGCGGCCCTTGAATAATTGACATACCCTTTTCTTTGAGCCAATTCTCAGCAACTTCGAATAACCCTTCAAATATTTCAATTTGATCTATTGAATCAATATAACCAAAACGCCCTCTTTTTTCACCGAACTTCTCAATGGATTCATAATTAATTATCGCAGCAATTCTTCCTATTATATTTCCAAAATCATCATAAGCAAGCCATTGTTTAGATTCACAAAAATCAAATGCCGGATTTTTATCAATCATAAAATTCTCCATATCATCTTTTATGATTCCTGGAATGTAATTTGAACATTCATGATACATTTTAATTGGGAATACTATAAAATCTTTCAGCATTTGTTTATTTGTAACTTCAACAATCTTCATTTGACTCACCTCTCCTAATTAAATTATAAACTTTTACAATTCGATTTTGTAATATTTTGTGAAATTATAATCTTGATTTAATGTTATAATATTCATAAGGATGGTGATTTATTTGAATAAAGTAAATATCAATTGGAACGAACTTGGTTTTAATTATATGAAAACAGACTATAGTTATGTTTCTTATTGGAAAGATGGTAAATGGGATGAAGGTAATTTAGTAACTGAAAATAAAATATGCATTAGTGAATCTTCATCAGCACTGCATTATGGTCAGCAATGTTTTGAAGGACTCAAGGCTTATAGAACAAAAGACGGGTCTATTCAATTATTCAGACCAGATGAAAATGCTAAAAGAATGATTAGAAGCGCACATAGAATTCTAATGCCTGAAGTGCCTGTTGAGAAATTTATTGAAGCCGTCATGAGAGTCGTTAAAGCAAACGAGACTTATGTTCCTCCTTATGGCACAGGTGCAACTTTATATGTTAGACCATACCTCATAGGTGTAGGAGACAATATCGGCGTAAAGCCAGCTCCAGAATATTTATTTGGTGTTTTTTGCATGCCTGTTGGACCTTACTTTAAAGGTGGTATGATACCAGTTAATTTCAGTGTATCAGGTTATGATCGTGCAGCACCTTATGGAACTGGTGCAGCAAAAGTTGGTGGTAATTATGCAGGAAGTCTAATGCCTCATCAAGAAGCTGTCAACAATGGTTATGCTGATTGTATTTACTTGGATCCTATGACACATAAAAAGATCGAAGAAGTAGGCGCAGCTAATTTCTTTGGAATTACTAATAACAATGAATTTGTTACACCCGCTTCACCTTCAATATTACCAAGCATAACAAAATATTCCTTGATGTACCTAGCTGAAAATTATTTAGATTTAAAAGTAAAAGAAAGTGATGTCTATATCGACAAACTTGATGAATTTATCGAAGCGGGTGCCTGTGGTACTGCTGCTGTAATTACACCAATCGGTGGCATATTCTATAATGACAAGCTTCATATATTCCATAGTGAAACAGAAGTTGGACCTGTTACAAAAAAACTGTACGAAACACTTACTGGTATTCAATTTGGAGAAGTAGAAGCTCCTGAAGGATGGATTTACAAAGTTGAATAAGCATCAAAAAACACTTGGTCATTTTGTGGCCAAGTGTTTTGTTTTTTCATATTCAATTACTTTGTCAAGAAATTCATTCAATCTTTTTTCGTCACCTATCATTTTAGAATGATAGTATTTTTTTTCTCTCAATTCATCAGGCAAATAAGTCTGTACCGCATATCCACTTTTATTTGAGTGTGGATATTGATATTCTTCAGAAATTTTCTTCATTTTTTTATTTGTAGCGTCTTTCAAATATCCTGGTACTCCACTAGTTATTTCTTCTGCGTCTTTTAGTGCTGCATCAATCCCAATGTATGCAGTATTAGATTTTGGAGAAAGTGCAACATATAAAGCTGCATGGGCCAATGTTATTCTAGCTTCTGGAAAACCTATGAATTGAACTGTTTGCATGGTATTTACTGCTAAATTCAGCGCATTGGAATTTGCTAGACCTACATCTTCTGAGGCTGCTATCAAAATTCGTCTGGCAATAAATTTAGGATCTTCTCCAGCTATAATCATCTTTGCCAGATAATGAAGTGTTGCATCGGGATCTGAACCTCTCATACTTTTTATGAAGGCAGATATTACATCGTAATGACTGTCACCACTTTTATCATAACTGATGTATTTTTTTTGTATGCATTCACCTATGATTGATTCATCTATGAAAATAATTCCATCTGTTTCAGTTGTTGTCAATACTGCAAGTTCTAATGCATTCAGTGCCTGCCGTGCATCACCATTACTTTTCTGAGCTAAAAAATTCAAAGCATTATCAGTTAATTGAATGTTTTTTTTATTGAGAAATATATCATTCGCTATTGCCTGTTCAATAACTTCAACTAAATCTCTTTCTTTCAGTTTATATAACTCAAAAACGAGAGATCTAGATATTAATGCTTGATTGACTTCAAAGTAAGGATTTTCTGTTGTAGCGCCTATTAAAGTAATAATACCATTTTCTACGTACGGTAATAATGCATCTTGCTGTAATTTATTGAAACGATGAATTTCATCAACAAATAAAATTGTTTTAACGTTTTCAAATTCCAGATTTCTTTTAGCTGTTTCAACTACAGACTTGATATCTTTTACCCCTGAGGTGACTGCATTAAGTATTACAAATCTCGACTGAGTCAAGGTGGATACTAATTTTGCAATACTTGTTTTGCCTACTCCAGCAGGACCATGAAGTATCATAGATTGAACACGATCTGCTTCAATACTTCTTCTCAATAGCTTTCCTTGACCCAAAACATGGTCTTGCCCCATCACCTGATCAAGATTTTGAGGTTTCATTCGGTCAGCTAACGGTTTTTTATCATGCAAATTATTATTTCTAACCATTTCAAACATATCCATTAATACTTCACTCTTTTCTTTCTATCATAAATATATGTTATTACAAGTATGCTTAAAACGCCTGAACTCAAAGCTAAGAAATTTTCATTCCTATGATTTTCAACAATTGTTGAAAACAAATTCAATTCCAGTGTCATTGCATCTAAATAATAAATAGCGTTTTTATTTTTTATATAATAAAAATATTCTTCTTTATTTGCAACGAGTTTTATGTATGATGCATTCAAGATGTTTTTTTCGCGTAGAAAGGAAACTAGATTATTCCCCTGTACTATACCTTCAATTTTTTCAAAAGATTTAGAAGCGTTCATAAATAACGCTTCTTCAAAATTTGATTCATGTGATTTTATTACATCTTCAAAATTATCATTTAACCTATATACTCGTAATAGATTACCATTTGTTTCACTGGCAACTATTTTTTCAACTGGCTGATCATTAAAATTACAATAGTTATCTGCAAATGTAATATATAATGCAATATTAAATATAAAAATATACATTAATGCTATCAATACTTTTTTCAAAGTTTAATCACCTGCTATAAATAATGTCAGTTTCCAAGTATCATTTGTTTTTTCAAAGAATCCTCTATAATCAATAGGTGCTCTTACTTCATTCTCTAATACATATCCTCTTGTACCATCAGGTAAGCCAATTTTAATATAGTTTCCTGATTCAGCTTTGATTGGTTGATAATATAAAACCATGACAATTATATTATCAACTGTTTTTATAATTTCACTGTTTTTTTCAGTTGATTTTCTTACAACAGTATTTTGATTTATAATGACACCATAGGTAAAAGGATCATATTTGCTTGGAAAGGTTACAAAAATTGACGGAAAGATATATTGCTTTTCACTTTGTAAAACTCCACCTAATTCAATCGCATCAGAAAGTTCCTTCCATATCTTAGAGTTTTCAGGATCAATATCCAATTTCCAGTATTTTATAAATGAATCTTTTCCACTATCTAATCTAAAAGAAAACTTGATATTATCATATATGACATCAATTAACTTTTCTGAATCCTTATCAATAATTATTTGTTTGAAATAAGTTATAAATTCATTTAAAGATTCATCTTTTTCAGATTCATCTATTTTTTCCAAATATACTTCATCAAATGTATCGATTTTTTGGTCCCATAAAATATTGCCATCAAGATCTATAGTACCTGTCCTTCCACCAATTGTTACAACTGCTTTTCCATTGGTGAACATTGTAGCAGTGTCAAATTGCGCTGTTATTGCAATTTTTCCGTTCTCGTCTAAATATCCTAAATTGCCTTTGAATCTAAATATTCCGTATCCTTCTCCGTATTTATAAATCTCATCATAAATTGCTTCAAGTACTTTTTCTTCATCGATATTTATAATACCATATTTTCCATTTTCTAAATAAATATACTTGTCAGCAAAATACCATCTAATATTTTCGTAAGTAGGCAAAATTTTAAAAACGCCTTTTGGATTGATAACACCATACTTGTTTTTAAAATTCACTACTGCGTTTTCATTAGTAAAATTTGATGCAAATTTATATATAGGTGGATAGATTATTTCACCAGATTCACTTTTGTAACCCATGGCATCATATTTTTCATCCCAATATGGATCTGATTTTTCGCTTATTTCATGATTTGTAATTACATTGTATTCAATATTTTTCAAATTCAATTCATCTATAAACTTCATCAGTTCTGAAATTTCCGTAAAACTATTGAAAAATAAATAATACTGATCCTCAATTTTTATCTGATGAATAGCATCCATTGCTAATAGAGTCTTGTAAACCGCTTCTTTATTAGCTAAATCATCATTGTATTCAAAAGGATAACTGATAATACCATAGTTGTTTTTAAACTCTTCTGTAGCAGTAAATATCATCTTATATCCTTCATCTATTTTTACAACTTCTACAGAAGATGGTGATTTCATATTATATCCAAATATAAATATATCATTCAACTGAGTTGCAACTTGATAAAATTCATCTGTCAATTGGGCATTATTTTTATTGAAATTAATAATAGAAATAATTATGGAATTCGAATTATCAAATGCAGTGTATTCCAATAACGCATTTTCCATGTTGTCAATTTGAATAATTAAAGAATTTTCGCTATCAAAAAATATGTTTTCAATAGTATCCTCAATAATCGGATTCTCTGAAACATGACTTTCTATAGCGTCCGCGGTTTCTTCAATACTATCAGCATTTATATCAATCTTTTGGCTGCATCCTGCGAAAAGTATCAAAAAAATTATTAATGTAAAAAATGTAGCTTTTTTCATAAATTCACCTAATTGGATATTTTCCCTTCTTTGTGTTCTATCTGTATTTTCACAATTGCAGTAACTGTAGTTTCTTTATTTATCCCTTTATTGACATTATCCTCAAAATTATAAGCATATTTCATTCCCAATCTATATAAAATGTCTTTTTTTAATGATTCATCTAATAAAGATGCTTTCCCAAAAACAATGACACTTTCAAAATGTGTGTTCAAAGATTCGGGCAATATTTTATAGCTGTTGACAATACTGAAAGTAACTTTAGAATTGTTCGTAATCGCATCAATTTTATGACCAGATAAAGCTGAGTGAAAATAAATGCATTCCCCGTCATAATAATAATTTAATGGAACAGCATATGCATATCCCATGTCGCCATGGCAAGCCATAGTGCCATAATCTGCATTATTTAAAATTGATTCTAAAATCTCGGGTTCCATTTTTTTCTTGATTCTTCTCAATTCTCTGAACATACAGCCAACTCCTTGTTATTTTCTATTTTCATTGTATATCTGAATTCAGTAATTTAATATTACAAATAAATTAAAAAAACTTGCAAAAGCAAGTTTTTAAGGCTTATTTGATATTTTTAGGCAATGCCATGTATATCGCCAGAGCAATTGAACCACCTATGAGTGCATTAGTTAATTGGGGCCAAGTAAAAGTTACAATTATCGCTGGTGGTACATTAGGTAAAAATAGTTTTAAAATATATCTCGCCCCCAATGCAAGAAATGAAAATTTCGCAATTGAAGCAGCAACTAAAAAAGCGATTTTCGAATATATATCTTTATCCTTTGATAAACTAAAAACAACTATAATCAAAGCATTTCCTATTACAATAATCGGTATGAGAACTGGCAATTTAATTATCCCTACCATTAATGCGACAATAGGCGTCAATGTGCCAATGATCACAGCATATGAAGGACCTATCAATAAAGTGCTTATAATTAACATCATATTGACAGCAGGTCCAACCATCGCTTGTGAAAAAGGACCAAGACCGATTTGAAATAATAACGTGATACTTAAAAATAATGCCGTTTGTACTAATTTTTTTGTATTCATAAATACCTCCTGTGAATATTTTAACATAATGTTTTAAAAATAACTGGCACAAGGCCAGTATTTTTTTAATATAATGGATATTTTTTAGCTAATTGATTTACTCTGTTTCCAAGTTCTTCAATATCAACTTTTTTAGTCAATGTCAAATCTATGATTTCTGCAATTTCAATCATATCTGCAACATTCATACCTCTAGTAGTCAACGCAGCAGTACCTACTCTGATACCACTTGTAACAAAAGGCGATGCTGTTTCTTTAGGTACAGTATTTTTGTTGACTGTAATATGTACTTCACCTAGAAGTCTCTCAGCTTCTTTACCAGTAATCCCTTTGTTTCTTAAATCAATAAGAAAAACATGATTATCTGTACCACCTGAAACAATGTTGTAATCTAAATCTATCAGTGCATGACAAATTGCTTGTGTATTATCTATGACTTTTCTCTGATAATCTTTAAATTCATCAGTTAAAGCTTCTTTGAAGCTTACAGCTTTTGCAGCAATAACGTGAATAAGTGGTCCTCCTTGAATTCCAGGAAAAATTGATTTATCCACTGCTTTTGCAAATTCTGCTTTACAAAGAATTGCACCTCCTCTTGGACCTCTTAAAGTCTTATGAGTAGTTGTAGTGACAAAATCAGCAAATTCAACCGGATTTGGATGATGGCCGGCTGCTACAAGGCCAGCTATATGAGCCATATCAACCATAAAATAAGCATCTACTTCGTCTGCAATTTCTTTGAATAATTTAAAATCTATAATTCTTGAATAAGCACTCGCACCTGCAACAATCATCTTAGGTTTATGTTCATGTGCCATTCTTCTCACTTCTTCATAATCAATGTAACCTGAGTCTTCATTTACACCATATGAGACAAAATTAAATAATTTACCTGAAAAATTTACAGGTGAACCATGAGTCAAATGTCCGCCATGAGTCAAACTCATACCTAATACAGTATCGCCATGCTCAAGCACTGCAAGATATACAGCCATATTAGCTTGTGATCCTGAATGAGGTTGAACGTTTGCGTGTTCTGCACCAAATAATTCTTTTATTCTGTCAATAGCCAAATTTTCTACTACATCAGCATATTCACAACCACCATAATATCGTTTAGATGGATAACCTTCAGCATATTTATTTGTGAAAACACTTCCCATTGCTTCCAACACTGCTGGTGAAACAATATTTTCAGACGCGATTAGTTCGATGCCATTTACTTGACGTTCATATTCATTTTGAATCGCCTCAAAAACTTCTAAATCGCAAGATTTAAGATTATTGCATTCATTTCTTAACATTAAAAAATACCTCCTGATTAGAATTTATGACTACTTTTGTTATTTTCGCCATGAACCTCTTACTATCCTTCATTTTTTTATCAAATAATTTTATAATGCCTAATGTCAAAATCAGTGTTGTAAATCCTATTAAAGAAGCATATAATTCTCCATTGAAATCATTTCCCATATTTTTAAATATGAACAATGATATGGCGATACTGCCTACCATTGTTATCAAAGGAATTGTATATGCGATGAAAGCAGCACCTAGCATTGATGGCACTTCTAAATCAAATTCAACAGTATCACCTAGTTTAGCATCTATAGAATTAATTGCTTCAACATTATGTTTACTATCATTTGTGCCATGACTACATGCATTGCAATCACCGCAAGCAGCATTCGCTTGCATTGAAATTTCAGCTATATCATCATTTATATTTATTATTTTTCCCATCATCGGCATATCATTCACCTAAATCCAATTTAATACTCAACTCGACAAGTTGTTTTTCCTCAGCAAATCCAGGAGCATTTGTCATTAAACATGTAGCATTTTGAGTTTTAGGAAATGCAATCACTTCTCGTATACTGTCAGAACCTGTCATCAACATGACCATTCTATCTAATCCATAAGCAATTCCACCGTGTGGTGGAGTTCCATATTTAAAAGCTTCTATTAGAAATCCAAATTTCTCATTGACTTCTTCTTCACCTAGTCCCAGTGCTTTAAACATGCGATTCTGTAAATTTGACTGATGAATTCGAATGCTTCCTCCTCCAATTTCAACACCATTCAAGACAATATCATAAGCTTTTGCCTTGACTAAATGAGGTGCGCTTTCCAATAGTTCCATATCTGAATCGATTGGTGAAGTAAATGGATGATGTTTAGCAACATAGCGGTCTTCTTCCTCATCATACTCAAACAATGGGAATTCTGTAATCCATACAAAATTCAAATTCTTGGAATCAAGCAAATCAAGTTGTTTTGCTAATTCTACTCTTAATGCCCCAAGTGCAGTTAAAACGACATTTTTCTTGTCGGCAACAAATAACAGCAAGTCTCCATCAGAAGCATCAAATATATTCTTCAATTCTTCAAGTTCTGACTCATTGAAAAACTTAGCAATAGGTGAACTGACTTCACCATCTTTAAATTTCATCCAAGCTAATCCTTTTGCTCCAACGATTTTAGCATATTCTTCTAATTTCGCTATATCTTTACGAGTAAATTTTGATTCATATCCTTTTACATTGATTCCTCTGACAGTTCCCCCACTTTCTATTGTTGAACTGAAAACTTGGAAAGAAGAATTTGCAGCTAAAGAATCGATTGATTTCAATTCAAAACCAAATCTAAGATCCGGTTTATCACTTCCATAATTCTCCATGGCAATATCATAAGTCATTCTATTAAATGGTATTTTCAATTCAATGTCCATGGTTTTCTTGAAAACGTCTTTCAACATTTTTTCATTAATTTCCAATATATCTTCCATATCAATAAAAGACATTTCAACATCTATCTGTGTAAATTCAGGTTGTCTGTCTGCTCTTAAATCTTCATCCCTGAAACATTTAGTAATTTGATAATACCTATCCATTCCAGATACCATCAATAATTGTTTAAATATTTGAGGTGATTGCGGCAATGCATAAAAATGTCCAGGATTAACTCTTGAAGGTACGAGATAATCCCTAGCACCTTCTGGTGTAGGTTTATTCAAAAAAGGTGTCTCAATATCAACAAATCCTTCTTTATCAAAGAAATCTCTAATGGATTTGGCAACTTTATTACGAAAAATCAGTTTTTGCTGCATCTTAGGCTTTCTTAGATCTAAATATCTGTATTTCAATCTTAAATTTTCACCAGCATTATCATCATCGTTAATGTGTATAGGGGGAATTTCTGATTCAGATAGAATTTTCAGCAAACTTGCAAATACTTCAATTTTACCAGTAGGAATATTATTGTTGACTGATTCCCTCATTTTTACAATACCTTCAACAGCAATGACATACTCACCTTTGATACCATTTGCTTTATCAAAAATTTCTTGAGAAATTTCAGAGTCAAAAACTATTTGGACAATACCTTCACGATCCCTCAAATCAACAAAAATTAAGCCTCCAAGATTTCTCTTTTTCTGAACCCAACCCATTAAAATTACTTTTTTATCGATATCAGTCTCTCTTAGAACACCACAGTAATGTGTTCTTTTCATATTTATTAATGCTTCAGCCATTTATTTTCCTCCTAATAATTCAGTTATTCTCTTAGAAATATCATTGATATTTGCTTCAGTTTGAACTCCTGTAATCATGTTTTTGATATTGACACTAGAATTTTTTATTTCATTTTCTCCCAGAATAATGGTGAATTTCACGTTCATTTTATCAGCATATCGCATTTGAGCCTTTAGACTTCTATCAATATGGTCAAAATCTGAAGAAATACCATTTTTCCTTAATTCATTAGCTATTTTTAATCCTTCATACTTAGATTCTTCCCCTAAAGTAATAATAAACACATCTAAAGTATTATCTTCCGGAAAAGGAACATTTTCACCTTCTAAAGTCATTATAAGCCTTTCAATACCCATTCCAAAACCAACACCAGGTATTTCCGGGCCACCTACTTCCTGAACGAGACCGTCATATCGGCCTCCTCCACAGACAGTTGATTGTGAGCCAATATTTTCAGATATAATTTCAAAAGCTGTTTTAGTGTAATAATCCAGACCCCTTACTATTTTATGGTCTATTTCATATTCTATAGAAAATGCCTCAAGTGATTTTTTTAGTTCATTAAAGTGTGTTTGACAATTGTCACAAAGATTATCTGTAATAATAGGTACTGTTATCAATTCTTCCTGACAGGAATCAATCTTACAATCTAATATTCTCAATGGATTAGTATCATATCTTCCTTGGCAAGTATCGCAAAAATGATCTAGCTTAGGTTCTATATATTCTTTCAATTTCTGATTATATACAGGTCTGCATTCTTTACATCCGACACTATTTATTTTTAATTTTAAATCCTTTAGACCCAGTTCTTTAAAAAACTGCATTGCTACAGCAATAATTTCAGCATCTGTCATTGCACTGATTGAACTGAATGTTTCAATGCCAAATTGGTGAAACTCTCTTAGTCTACCTGCTTGAGGATTCTCATTTCTGTAACAAGGTGTAATATAAAACAATTTTGTTGGTTGTGAATCAGCATATAATTTGTTTTCAACAAAACTTCTTACGACAGGAGCTGTTCCTTCCGGTTTTAATGTAAATCCTTTTTTATCTAAATCAAAATGCCCTGCATTGTATTTTTTTAAATTTGCGTCACTAATCACAGTAAACATTTCTTTTTGAACTATGTCTGTTGTTTCACCTACACCTCTTTTAAACAATTTTGTATATTCAAAGAGAGGGGTTCTAATTTCATTAAAACCAAAACGCTGGCAAACATCTCTGAATTTTTCTTCGACATAACGCCATTTTGCTACTTCTTTCGGAAGTTTATCCATGGTTCCTTTAGGTTTATTAATCATAATAGCCTCCTTATAAATAAAAAACGCCCCTAAACTTAGGGACGATATGACTCGCGGTGCCACCCTAATTGGTAAAACCCTCTCATTTTGGAAAGTCTTCGTGAGATGTCTTCGTAAATTTCAAACAATCAAGCTTCCACCAAATGCTTGAATCTCTTTATGTTTATCAATTCTACTACTATTCCTCGACCAATTTATTCTATTATTTAGATAATAAATTATATCTTTTATTCTGTCAAGTTCAAGAATGTTCTCTTTCTACTAATCATTTCATCAAATCGATGTATATAGTCTTCCACTGATCTAAAATTAGGTATTCGATTAAAATGATTTTCTCCAACAATTTTTTTTGATACACCTCCAACACCTAAAGCCAGTATATTATGCTTTTCTTCAATAATTCTCATATTATAAATCGATTCTTTTCCATCAAGTGCATATCCTACATTCTCAAAATTACCTAAAATATTTTTTTGCCTATAAAGATAATATGGTTTATACCCATTTTCTTTCATGCTGATTTCAATATATTTTAACATTTCAGATATTTTTTGACTGTTGAGTAAATGGTATTGTTCTGGATTGTTTTTAATATGAGATGCTTTTTTTATTGCTAATGTGTGAACTGTTATATTATCGGGTTGAAGTATCAGGACTTCTTTAACCGTCTCTTTTAGACTTTCAATTGTATCTTCAGGCAAGCCCACAATCAAATCCATATTGATGGCATTAAAATTATAATGTTCAATCATTTTATATGCACTGAATATATCTTCTTTTGTATGATTTCTTCCTATTACTTTTAGAACTTCATTATTCATGCTTTGTGGATTTATACAAATTCTATTGACACCGTAATTCTTCATTATTTTCAATTTTTCATCAGTAATAGTATCTGGTCTTCCGGCTTCTACAGTATATTCACCAACCATTTCAATATCCACATAATCATCTAGTGTTTTAAGCAAAGTTTCTAATTGTTGGGCAGAAATAGATGTGGGTGTACCACCACCTATATAAATATTATCCACTTTCTTATTAGTCATATTCAATAATTTAAAAGTTGTTTTAATTTCTTCCAACAGCATTTCCATATATGGATCGACTAGATTAGATTTTTTATTTATATCATTTGAAGGAAAACTGCAATACGTGCAAATAGATGGGCAAAACGGAATTCCAATATATAGACTGATGGCATCATAATCTTTAAATATAAGTTTTCGTTCAGTTATCGCTACATCAATCAATAAATCTGCTTTAATTGGATCCACTCTGAATTTCTCCATCATTATCTCTTTAGCTTCCAAAACAGATTTGTTTTCATCAAGCAACTTATGTACAACTTTGACAGGTCTTACGCCAACTAAAATACCATATTGGCTTTTACTTTTTTTTACAGTACTCAACAAATCATAAAGGGACTTTTTCACTGACATTTTTTCATTTTCAGACACAGATTCATTCATCATTTCGCCATCAAAAAATAATGAAACTTTCGTTTCATTATCCACTGATGAATAATACAATTCATATCCTTCATTGTCAATTTGAATGGTATTTTGTACTTCATCAAAAAATATTCTTGCAATGTGAGTAAAATCATATTGCATTTCTTTTGGAATTTGAATGAGTTTAATCATAGCTGGTCTCCATTGAGAAAAGGATTATTTTTTCGTTCATACCCTATCGAAGTTTCTTTTCCATGCCCAGGATATACCATTAAATCATCATGCAATATCATCAATTTACTCTTTATTGAGTGCATCAATGTTTCAAAATTTCCACCATATAAATCATATCTTCCTATAGCCTCGTAAAATAAAGTATCCCCTGTAATAACATAATCATCATTTAAAAGACAAATTCCACCTTTTGTATGCCCAGGCGTATGTAAAACTTTGAGATTTATATCGCCAATTTTTATTGTTTCATTATCTTTCAACCATAAATCAGGTGTAACTATAACAGCTTTTCCTGACATTTTCATAGTGAAATTCAAATCACTGTCACTAAGTAGTTTTTTTTCTGATGCATGAGCAATTATTTTAGCATCATACTTTTTTTTGTATTGCTCTATTCCTAAAATATGGTCACCATGCCCATGCGTTAAAATAATATATTCTACATTTAATTTTAACTTTTCAATAAATTTAATGACTTCTGCATCAAAGGTGGCAGGATCTATAATCGCGGCAATTTTTCTTGTCTCATCATAAACTATATATTGATTCACGCTATAATTGCCAGAAATAAATTTTCTTATCATATATTCATCACCCTAAAATTCTTTTTTACTATCTATCAAAATTGTTACTGGTCCATCGTTTTCAAGTTCTACCATCATATGATGTTGAAACTTTCCAGTTTTTACATTAAACCCTTTTTCGTTGGCATAAGATACAAACTTTTCATAAAGTTCATTTCCGAGTTCTGGACGTGCTGCATCAATAAAGCTCGGTCTTCTTCCCTTTCTTGCATCACCATATAAAGTAAATTGTGAAACAACCATTAATTCTCCTTCTATATCCGATAATGATAAGTTCATCTTTTCATTTTCATCTTCAAATATTCTTAGATTAATAACTTTTTCTACCATATATTCAACATCTTCAAATGTGTCATCATTTCCAACACCCAATAAAACCAATAATCCTTTATTGATTTCACTGAATAATTTATCATGTACGGCCACTTTTGAATAATTCACTCTTTGAACTACCGCTCTCATAATTCCTCCTAGGACCTCACTCTTTTTACATCAAACACTTCACTCAACATTTTCATTTTATTCATCAATTTATTTAATTGTTTTGTATCCGAAATTTCTACTGTTACATTGATTGTTGCAATTTCATCTTCATTTACTCGAGCATTTAAACCTTTAACAATTAAATTTTGTTCAGAAATAATAGCTGTTATTTCTGAAAGGAGACCTCTCCTATCAGGTGAAATAATTTGAATTTCACTGGAATAGGTAGAAGTTTTATCCTGAATCCATTCCACTTCAATATATCGTTCTTTTGAATCGTTCGTCTTTTCAAAATTTGTACAATCAGATTTATGGATTGTAACACCTCTACCTCTTGTAATAAATCCGATAATTTGATCTCCAGGAACCGGATTGCAGCATTTTGCAAATCGAATCAAGACATCATCTATACCTTCAACACTTACACCTTGTTTATTTATTTTGTGTTTTTCTTCTTTAGGTGCAATGATTATTTCTTTTTGTTCTTCAATTTCTTTTTTATTCAATTCTGCGTATCGCTCTTTTAATTTTGGTACGACTTGATTAGTAGCAATTCCACCATATCCAATAGCTGCATAAAGATCATCAACATCTTTACAACTTAGCCTTCTAAGTAAACCCTGAACATATTCTGGAGCAAGGACTTTTTTAGGAATCATTCCTTGTCGTTTAATTTCTCTTTCAAGAATTTCCTTGCCATTCTCAATATTTTCACTGCGTCTTTCTTTTTTGAAAAACTGTTTTATCTTACTCCTTGCTTGAGTGCTTTTTACAAAGTTTAACCAATCTCTACTTGGACCGGTAGAATTTTTTGATGTCATAATTTCTATGATATTGCCATTTTGCAATTTGTAGTTAAGGGGCACTATCCGTCCATCTACTTTAGAGCCAACACATTTATTACCTACAGCCGAGTGAATTTTGTAAGCGAAATCAACTGGTGTTGCTCCATCAGGCAATTCTACAACTTCCCCATTTGGAGTAAAGACATACACCTGATTGCTAAAAACGTCTAAACGCAAGGATTCCATGAACTCACTTGGATTTTCTATATCTCTTTCCCATTCCATCATCTGACGAATCCATGTCAATTTATCGCCTAAATCATCAGTTTCTTTCTTTTCTTTATACATCCAATGTGCTGCAATACCGAACTCAGCAATTTTATGCATTTCGTGAGTACGTATTTGAATTTCAAAGGGCTCACCATTATCACCGATAACTGTTGTATGCAGCGATTGATACATATTGGGTTTTGGCATGGCAATATAATCCTTAAATCTTCCAGGTATAGGTTTCCATAAAGTGTGAACAATACCTAATACACCATAACAATCTTTTACATTGTCAACAACAACTCTAATAGCTGTTAAGTCAAAAATTTCATCGAAATTCTTATTTTGATACATCATCTTGCGATAGATACTGTAAAAATGTTTTGGCCTGCCATTTATATCAGCTGGAATCTCTGCATCTTTAACTTCAAATCTAATCTTTTTAATTACATTTTCTATCAAAGATTCCCGTTCTGTTCGCTTTTTATTTACTTTTGCAATTAATTCATAATATTTTTCCGGATCAATATAAAGCAATGCAAGATCTTCAAGCTCCCATTTAACTTTGCTGATACCTAATCGATGTGCGATTGGTGCATAGATTTCTAATGTTTCTTCAGCTTTTTCTTTTTTCTTTTCCTCAGACATAAATTTGAGCGTTCTCATGTTATGAAGTCGATCAGCCAATTTTATAAGAATTACTCGAATATCTTTTGCCATGGCAAGAAACATTTTTCTTAAATTTTCAACTTGCTGTTCTTCTTTTGAATCAAAGCTGATTTGACCCAGTTTAGTAACACCATCCACTATATCTGCAATCACTTTCCCAAACATTTTTGAAATGTCGTCATAAGTGTATTCAGTGTCTTCTATGACATCATGAAGCAAGCCCGCTATTATCGATACTTCATCAAGTTCCAATTCCGCTATGATAAGCGAAACATGAACAGGATGTATAAAATAACGTTCTCCAGATTTTCTGAATTGTCCTCTGTGTGCTTCTTCAGAAAAATTGAAAGCCTTGATGATATTGGTCATATCATAATTGGGATTAAATTGTTGCAATTGATCAATATACGATTCAAGATTCATAGTAACACCTTCTTATAAATATATACTATTATAATATAAAAAATGTATAAAACAAACCTTCTATAATATATAGAAGGTTTGTTGCTAATACTGAATTAAAGTTTCAATGCGATAATCATTCAATAATTCTCTTCCATTAAGGAATGTCAGCTCAATTAAAAATCCAATTCCAACAACTTCTCCACCAAGTTTTTTTACCATTTCAACTATTGCACTCACTGTACCTCCAGTAGCCAATAAGTCGTCAATTATAAGCACTTTATCTCCTGGTTTGATTGCATCTTGGTGAACTTCTAAGATATCAGTTCCATATTCGAGTTCATATTCATATGCAAGTGTTTCAAAAGGAAGTTTACCTTTTTTTCTAATTGGAACAAAAGATTTTTTTGTCAAGACCGCCATTGGTGCTCCAAATAAAAAACCTCTAGCTTCAGGAGCCACAATAATATTATATTGCAGATCATTGAAAACCTTAATCATTTCTTCAATACTGTAATGGTAAGCTTCTCCATCTGCAATCAGTGTAGTAATATCTTTAAAACTGATTCCTTCTACTGGAAAATTTTCAATTACTCTTATTTTACTATCTAAATTCATTCCAGTCCTCCTTAATTTTATTAATATTTCTATAAATTACTGAATCATTAAGATTCATTTTTTTATTGACATTATGATCCATCATTTTAATTATAAAATAATTATCTTTTTCACTAACAACTGCAAAACCTAACTCTTCAAAAATTAGAAAACTGAAAATCAGCAATAAATCTATTCTGATTTTTTCTAAATCTAAAAAAAATTTTTGAATATTAACTTCTTTTTTATTTAATAGCAAGTTATAGTTTCGAACTAAATTTTCTCTAACAGGTAAATTTTCAACAATAAAATTCTTAAGTGATTTTTCATTAAAGATTTTATCCGCATACCCTAGTTTATTCGTATTTTTAATATTATTCAATATAAGATTTATATATATATTATTTTCTTTATTCTTAATTTGATGATAATTATTTACAATAGCTATAATTTGATTGATATCAACAGAATTATCATTTGTTTTTTTAAAATCTTTTATATATAGATTAATATATTCTATCCCCAAAAAAATATTCTTGTCTAAAGTAGCAATAATATCAATTTTATCACCTTTTTTAACTTTTTTATATTCTTCTTTAGCATTGAACATGATGCCATCAACAACTCGGTTGTCAATATTCAAATGCATTTTCAGATGATCTGCGCTTTTCCCCATCAACTTGGTATTGTCTACTTGTACATTCTTGATTAGAAACATCGGTTTACTGTTTCCTATTCCAAAAGGTGAAAGCAAATTTATTTGATCAAGAAAATTTCTATTGATCATTTTTGATCCAATATCACTTGTATAAGTCAATTTAATAAGTCGGTCTTCGTATTTTAGAAAATTTTTGGTGTGGCTGTTCAAGGATTGTTTAAAATTTTCAAATTGATCAGCTTCAAGACTCAAACCAGCAGCATATTGATGCCCGCCATATTTAGATATATACTCGTTAGTTGAATCCAGTGCTTCAAGAAGATTAAACTCCCCAATGCTTCTTCCTGAACCTTTTAATATTCTTCCATTTTGAGTAAATACAATAGCTGGTTTTCTATAGAATTCAGTCAATCGAGATGCAACTATTCCTATAACACCGTCATTCCAATCTTTATTTTTAACTATAATGCAGGCGTCATTTGAATCTACTTGTTTTTTTGCATCTTCAAGCCTTTCAATCTCTATTTTTTTTCTTTCTTCATTGAGGATGCCAAGCTCTGTGGCAATATTATCAGCTCGTTCAACATCTTTTGTCAAAAACAATTCAATCGCTGCCATTGCAGAAGTCAAGCGACCTGAAGCATTGATCTTTGGCGCAATTTTAAAAGCAATATCTCCAGCAGTAATATTAATCAACTTTAAATTAGAATGTTCAATCAAAGATTTGAGCCCAATGTTCTTAAGTTCGGGCATGCTTTCAAGACCCAATTTTACGATTGTTCGATTGTCTTCAATAAGAGGCATCAAATCTGCAATTGTACCAAGTGCTGCAAAAACCAAATAATCAGTATCTAAAGTGATTCCATCAAGTTTCGAAAGTTCCTGCAGCAGTCTATAGACGACACCTACACCTGCATAATATTGAAATGAATCCATGTCTAATTTTGGATTGACAAGTAAGGTTCGCGGTACCGATTCCTTAGGTTCATGATGATCTGTAATTATTATCACTTTATCCCGAGAAAGCAGATACTCAACTTCTGAAACAGAAGTAATACCACAATCCACAGTTATAAGCACATCAAAATCATCAATAATTGTATCTAGCGCTTCTCTATTGAGTCCATATCCATCATCATGTCTGTTTGGTACAAAATATTTAACATTATCACATGATTTACTTAAGTAATCATACAAAATAACTGTACTTGTAATGCCGTCAACATCATAATCACCATAAATCATTATTCTTTTATTTTCTTCTATACTTCGTTTTATCAACAGTGCTGCATCATCAATACCTGTAAATAATTTCATCACTTCTAAATCTTGATACTTAGGATATAGAAACTTTTCAGCAGACTGGCTACTCAGAATATTCTTGCTGACTAAAATATCACTTACAGGCAAAAACAGGCCCAATTCTTGGGCCAAATTTTTAGACGTGCTTTGATTTATTTTTTTTTCTATCCAAATATTTTTGTGGAAATTCATTATTTCACCGTTTCACTGTTCTCATTCTTTTTTTCATTCAAATCAAGTTCATTTTTTTTATACAACTCAAGTTGTGTCTGACATGTTTGAAGTTGTGTTTGACAAGTCTGAAATTTTGATTCCATTTCTTTTGCCTGTTTTGTTAAACCTTTTGTTTTCATGGCTGATTTTGCTTTTGAAAACAGATTCAGGAAAAATACAACAACAGCTCCGATTACTGCTGAAACCAATATAACAACAGCTTGTGACAATTCAAAAGTTGTAAATATGAAACTGATTGTTACAGGTGCCGAATTGGCCAGTGCAAAGACTGAAATAATTACAGCAAACATCATTGATAAGATAAACGTAATTTGCATTTTATTCACCTACGCTTTCTTGTAACTAACTTTTTTAGAACGATCTTTTATTGTAGCCCAAATAGGACTTGCTATGAAAATTGAAGAATACGTTCCTACAATAATGCCCGTCATGAGAGGAAACGCGAACTCTCTAATAGAATCTACCCCTAAAACATATAAACTTCCTATAACTAGAAGTGTAGTAAATGAAGTGTTGATGCTTCGTGTAAGCGTTTGTCTGATACTTGTATCTGCGATTTCTGAATAGGTGCTTTTTTTCATCAATTTAACATTTTCTCTAACACGGTCAAAAACAACAATTGTATCATTGATAGAATATCCAACTATCGTAAGAACTGCAGCAATAAATGATGAATTGATTGGAATATTGAAAATAGAATAAACTGCTAATAAAATTAGCACATCATGAATCAATGCGATGATTGATGAAATACCGTAAATTATTTCAAATCTAAGCGTAATGTATATCAACATACCAATTGAAGCAATTAGAATAGATGTCAATGCTTTGCTTTGAATTTCAGCCCCTATTGTCGGACCAAATTGAGCAGCTTCTAAAAATGAATCATCATTCAAATTGAACTCTGTTTTTAATGTGTTGAATATTTCAACTCTCTGAGTATTATCAAGAGATTCCTTTGTTTTGACAATTATCTCTGTTTTACCAACACCCGCATGTATAATATCAGGATTGATATTATATTGCGCAATTGCATCTTTTACTTGATCCACTTCAACTACTTGATTCATTTCAAAGTGCATCATTGTACCGCCTGTAAAATCTATTCCAAGATTAACACCATTTACCATAGCCATTACAAGTCCGATTACGATGATAGATAATGAAATCAGACTCCAAATTTTAAGGTTCTTAGCAAATTTCATTTTATCACCCCTTTACACCGAATAATTTTTTATTGTTGAACGCTTTAATCAACGCAATATTTTTGAGGAATAGTCTTGTAATAACAATAGCAGTGAACATACTTGTTCCAATACCTATCATCAATGTAACTGCGAAGCCCTGAATAGGTCCTTCTCCAAAGTAATACAATACTACTGCTGCTATCAACGTTGTAACATTAGAATCCATTATCGTGCGAAGTGCACGTTTAAACCCAGAGTCAATAGATGCTCGGATGGTTTTACCTAATTTTATTTCTTCTTTTATTCTCTCATAGATAATGACATTGGCATCAACCGCCATGCCGACAGATAATACAAGACCTGCCATTCCCGGCAAAGTCAATGTTGCATTTAAACCTACAAGTATAAACATTACTATTGATGAGTAAAGTACTAACGTTAAACTCGCAATTACTCCTGGAAGTCTGTAATAGCCAATCATAAATAACACAACAAGTGCAAATCCTATTCCTGCAGCATAAACACTGTATTGCAAAGCATCTTTACCTAGTGTCGGCCCAATCAAAGAAGTTTGAACTTCCGTTAAATTAACAGGAAGAGCACCTCCACGAATTAGTGAAGAAAGATCTTGTGCGTATTGAAAATCAAAACTTCCCGAGATAATTGCCTGACCACTTGGAATAATTTCGTCTGTCGCAGGTGCCGATATAACTATATCATCAAGCAATATTGCTATCTGACCTTTTTTAGCTGTATAATTTACAACAGCAATTGTCGCATCTCTAAATAACACAGTGCCCTCACTGTCAAATTCTAATGATACTGCCGGATTACCGTACTGATCAGATGAGATACCTGCATCTTTAACATTCTCACCAGTTAAAATCAACTCGCCTTTAAAATCATTTATCGTCATTTCTGGGTAAGCAAATGAATCTTCAAGTACTCTCACAAATTTCAACTGTGCAGTTTTTCCAATTAAATCAACAGCTTCTTGAACATTTTTGACACCAGGCAACTCAATTCTGATTCTGTCATCCCCTTGAATTGCAATATTAGGTTCAGTTAAACCCAATTGATCGACTCTCTTGGCTAGAACTCCTTTAGTTTGTGTCATAATTTTTGCTAAATCATCACCTGTTGCTTCTGTCTGTGCTTCATAAACGACAACAACACCACCCTCAATATCAAGACCAAGTTTGATGCTTTCAGAAACTGATTTTATTGGACCTAAGCCATACACTGCCGTATATGCAAAGATTGCAATAATAACTAAGGCAATGATTGAGAATAACTTTCCATTTCTCATCATAATATAACCCCCATTTAATATTCTTTTGAAAGCTTAACGTATTCTTCAGCGGAAACTTTGAAATACTTCAATTCATCATCAGTTATTTGTCTAACAACTTTACCTGGAGAACCTAAAACCAGAGAGTTTCTAGGAATCCTTTTCCCCTGTGTAACTAATGAACCTGCACCTATTATAACATTTTCTTCTATAAATGCACCATCTAATACTATCGCACCCATACCAATGAGACATCCGTTGCTTATTGTGCATCCATGAATCATTGCCTTATGCCCGATTGTAACATCATCACCAATATTAGTTTCAAAATCATCAGCCACATGTATCATTGTCAAATCCTGTATATTGGTTCTTTCTCCAATAGTGACTTTATTTACATCGCCACGTATAACAGCATTAAACCAGATGTTTGCATCTTTTTTTATTTCAACTTGACCAATAACGACTGCTGTCTCAGCAATAAATGCTTCTTCGTCAACAATCGGTTGAAAATCTTTGAATTTTCTAATCATCATTCCCCTCCATCAACATAATTTTTGCCTGCATGTAGATAGATGTCTCCAATCTTTTTTTCTCTAACTTACACCCTATTTCATAAGGAACATTGATATCACCATTGAAGTTATATGCATTTGCATGACAACCTCCACTGCAATAAAATCTTGCCCAACAGCTTTTGCATGAAGGCTTGTTGTAAACATGAGCATTTTTAAACATGGTGCTCATTTCATTATCCCATGATTTGTCCAAAATACTTCCCATCTTCATTTCTTCTTGACCGACAAATTGATGGCATGGATAGATATCTCCTTCAGGTGTAACTGCAATATATTCTGATCCTGCACCACATCCTGACAATCTTTTAATAATACAAGGTCCTTGCTCTAAATCAATATTAAAATGGAAAAACCCAAAATCTTCTTTACTTCCATGACGTGACAACATTTCTTCAGCAAGATCGTCATATTGCTTGTTGATTATCGGCAGATCTGATTCATCAATTGTATAAGGGAGTCCTGGTTCTGAAACAACAGGTTCCATTGATGTACTTTTAAATCCCAATTCAGCAAAGTGTTTAATATCTTTTGCGAAATCTAAATTCAATTTTGTAAAAGTTCCTCTTATGAAATAATCCTTGTCACCTCTTTTAGATACAAGATTCTGAAATTTAGGAACGATGATATCATAAGATCCACCTCCGCCTACTCTCGGGCGCATTTTATCGTTTGTTTCTTTTGTACCATCTAAACTCATAACTACATTATCCATATGTTCATTGATATAATCTGTAATTTCATCAGTCAGCAACATTCCATTCGTTGTGATTGTATATCTGAAATTCTTATTATAAAGCTTTTCGATATTTTTACCATATTCAGCAACTTCTTTTACAACTTCAAAATTCATCAGCGGTTCACCACCAAAAAAATCTACTTCTAGATTATACCTGTTTTCTGAATTTTGAGCTAAATAAAGCAAAGCTTTCTTACCAACCTCAGCACTCATTAGAGACCTTGTTCCTTGAAAATCTCCTTGTGAAGCAAAACAATAACCACATCTCAAGTTGCAATCATGCGCTACATGAAGACACATCGATTTCAATACTGGCTTTCTACTCTTAAAATGAATATTGTTTTCATATTTATCTGGACTAAACAAGAACCCTTCTGCTATCAATGAATCAACATCTTCAATTGCTTCCAGTATATTTTGCTCTAAATATTTATCTTTTAACTTTGAAGTAACTTCCTGTGGATTTACGTTTGGATAATAATCCAGAATATCATATACCATTTCATCTATAACATGTATAGCACCGCTATTCACATCAAGCACAATATATAGTCCACCTTGATTAAACTTATGTATCATAAACACCCTCCTATTAATCTATACATAGAAAAAGCAGCTGATAAGCTGCCATTACCTATTTGCTATTTATTTTCGCATGCTTGGTTTCCAACAGTACATGATGTTTTACAAGCTGACTGGCATGAAGTTTGACATTCGCCACAACCCATGGTTGATGCCACTCTATTGAATGAACCTTTAGTTAAAGTTTTTATATGTTTCATATTTCCCCCTCCTTTTAACATTGATATTATAGCATAATATTAATATTAAATAAATATATAAACGAAGATATAACTTAATTTATCTTAAAATATAAACATTTTTGTTTTTCATATTTCAACGGGTATTTCAATATCAATCAACACCTCATCGCGATTTACAAAACATCTATAGGCATATATTTCTACACCTTTATTCTTTCCCTCTATTAGAGTATCTATAAATTCTTTATCTTTATAATTTGGATGAAAACTTTTAGCATTTTCAAATTGAACAAGAAAAACAATAGCGACGCGAAAGCCTTCATATTTAAGCTCAATCAATTCTTTTATATGACGAATCCCTCTTTTTGTAGGAGCATCTGGGAAAGATGCAATTTTATCTTTCTCTAAAGTGACACCTTTTACTTCGATGAAACAAGGTTTTTGGCCTTTTCCCTCCAGATAAAAATCAAATCGGCTATTTAATATTTTCTTTTCACTTTTAATGCTATCATAACTTCTGAAATATATAATGCTTTTATTAATCAAAGCTTCTTCAACAATTTTGTTAGGCAATTGAGAATCGATGGAAAATAATTCACCATCTTTATATGCAAATCGGATTGAAAAATTCGTCTTTCTATTTTCATCATCATGTGTTGACATCACTATTTGGTTTCCCTTAAATAATAATTCATTCAATCTACCTGTATTCGGAATATGACTCTTATAAAGTATTCCATCAATTTCAACCCATGCAAGAAATCGATTTATCTTTTCAATAAATTTGCCTTCTACCCATTCATAGTTTAATTTCACATTATTCTCCTAATAAAATAAACGAAGATAGAATTCTATCTTCGCCTATATTTATTCTGCGTCTTCAGTTGAATGTTCTACAGTTCCAACTGCCCACTTTTTAAAAGTCATTCTTAGTTTGTCTGCTCCAGTTTCAACTGTAATATCATCTTCATTTACTTTAATTATTTTTCCAACCAATCCACCAATTGTTGTAATTTGATCGCCAACAGTCAAACTAGCTCTCAATTCTTTCAATTGTTTGTTTTTCTTTTGTTGAGGTCTTAGTAGTAAAAAGTAAAATATTGCAAAAAGACCTACAAGATAAATTAATGAACCATATGTTCCAGTCATGTAATACCTCCTAATTTTTTAATTCTATTATATTTTACACTTAATAACCGTATTTTTCAAAGAATTCTTTTTTAAATTCAAGTAAATTGTCATTCATTATGGATTCTCTTATATCTTTCATCAATTTCAAAAGAAAATGAAGATTATGATAGCTGAATAATCTCGCCGAAAGAATCTCATTTGACTTATATAAATGTCTCAGATATGCTTTTGTATAATTCTTACAAGTGTAGCATTCACAATTTTCATCTAAAGGTGTAAAATCTTCAAAATATTTAGCGTTCTTAATTGAAACTTGTCCTGCACTTGTCATTGCTGTCCCATTTCTGGCAATACGTGTCGGTAAAACACAATCAAACATATCAACACCTCTGATTGTTCCTTCAAGAAGCGCATCAGGACTTCCAACACCCATTAAATACCTTGGTTTATTTTTTGGAAGCAATGGGGTCGTATAATCTAAAACTTCATACATAAGGTTTTTAGGTTCCCCCACACTTAAACCGCCAATGGCATATCCTGGAAAATCCAAATCAATCAGTTCTCTTGCGGATTGCTCTCTTAAATCTTTAAAAACACCACCTTGAACAATGCCAAAAAGCGCCTGTTTTTCTGTGTTTTTATGTTCAGTTTTACATCTTTCCGCCCATCTTGTTGTTCTCTCCAATGAATTTTTTACATAATCATATTCAGCTGGATAAGGAGGGCATTCATCAAAAGCCATCATGATATCAGAACCTAAATTCGTCTGGATTTTAACGGCATCTTCTGGCGAAATAAAGTGTTTGCTACCATCAATATGTGATTGAAAATGTACACCTGCTTCTGTGATTTTTCTTAAATCACCTAAACTGAATACTTGAAAACCACCGCTGTCTGTAAGAATTGGACGATCCCAATTCATAAATTTATGAAGCCCACCTGCTTTTTTAATGAGTTCACTGCCTGGACGCATTTCTAGATGATATGTATTACTTAAAATTATTTCACTGTTTATATCTTTTAATTCTTCAGGTGACATTGCTTTAACTGTTGCTTTAGTTCCAACTGGCATAAAAATAGGCGTATTGATTACACCATGCGGTGTATACAATTTCCCAACTCTTGCACCTGTGTGTTTATCTTCTTTAATGACTTCAAATTTAAAACTCATATAATACCTCCATTTATTTGATTAACATGGCATCGCCAAAACTAAAAAATCTATATTTTTCTTTTACTGCTTCTTCATACGCTTTTAAAACTATTTCTCTCGTAGAAAAAGCACTAACCAGCATTATAAGAGTAGATTCAGGCAAATGAAAGTTCGTAATCAAAGTATCGATTATTTTAAATTCATAGCCTGGATAAATAAAAATATCTGTCCATCCACTTGTTGCTTTAATTTCACCCATATCCCGCATGATTGATTCAAGTGTTCTAGTTGATGTTGTCCCTACAGAAATAATTTCGCCGCCATTTATTTTAGCATTTTTTATAATTTCAGCATTTTCATCATCTAAAACATAATACTCAGAATGCATTTCATGATCTGCAAGTGTTTCAGATTTTACAGGCCGAAATGTTCCAAGACCTACGTGCAATGTCACATATGCTATATAGACTCCTTTTTCTTTTATTGAATCCAATAGATCATTCGTGAAATGCAATCCCGCTGTAGGAGCAGCTGAGGACCCTGAATGCACTGCGTAAACTGTTTGATATCTTTCTTTTTCTTGAAGCTTTTCTTTGATATATGGTGGTAAAGGCATTTGTCCTATTTGATCTAACAACTCTTCAAATATTCCTTCATAGATAAATTCAACTTGTCTAGTACCACCTTCATCTGTCGAAAGAACTCTCCCTCTAAATAAACCATCCCCAAAAACGAATTCAGTTTCTGGTTTTGCTTTCTTGCCAGGTTTAACTAAGCATCTCCAGACATTTTCTTTTTCAAGTTTTTCAAGAAGTAAAAATTCAACTGTTGCACCCGTTTCTTTTTTCCCGAATATTCTTGCAGGCAACACTTTTGTATTATTTAAAACAAGACAATCGCCTTTTTTGAAATAATCTATAATATTTTCAAATGATTTATGCTCAGTTTTTCCAGTTGTCTTATCGAGAACGAGCAATCTAGATTTTGTCCTATCTTTTAAAGGTGTTTGTGCAATAAGTGTTTCCGGTAAATCAAAATAAAAATCTTTTGTTTTCATACTCTTTCCCCACCTAATTCAATTCTACATTCGTATAGTAAAATTTAATGATTTCTTCATAGTTAAAACCTCTCTCAGCCATGACCTTAGCACCATACTGGCTAAGTCCTATTCCATGTCCCCAGCCTTTTCCATCAATTGAAAATTGTATTTCATCTTGATTCATTGTACTTTCATAATCATTACCTTTAAAGGTTATTGATTGGCTCTCATTAAGTTTCTGTGCTCCATTGCTTGTTAACACATTCAATCCCCCCAAATTTAATTCCGCTGTTGTATCCTTCGAAATAATGGTGAATTTATCATTAGATTGAACTGTATAAACTATAGATTTAAGTTCTGTATATCCAAAAAATTTTCGAGCATCTTCTTTGTCCAATACAATTTTATCTATATCAGTCTGAATTGATAATTTTTGAACTCTGCCATCGAATGTCTTTTGATCAGCAGAGATATCTAAAACTGAATTTCCATTGTATCCATTTTTTCTAATGATGTCAATCAACTGTGACTCTGTATACTTCAATGACCACGATGAATAAGGTTCTCCAATTGAATAAGGATCATATACCGCTTTTAAATAAGGCAGCGCTGTCGACCATACATTTTCACTATTTGCAGTATAGCCACCACTATTTGAATGATAATATGTTGCGATTACATTGCCATCATAGGTTACAATTTTGCCATTAGTATCATCGACAGCCTTATTGGTCATTATATTTTCTGCGTCCATTCCACCATATGCTTGACAGGTAAATGATCCACATATATCAAATCCATAAATATCATAAGCACCTATATTTTTCACCAAATAGGAACGAGCCACTACAGCTTGGGCTTTTAACGCCTCCAACGGCCAGTCATATGTCATTTCTTTAGGCACTACCCCATATAAATATTCATTGATTTTGATATGATTGATCACACTTATTTGCTCATTGTATAAGTATAATTTTATATCCCCTCTATAATTAATTCCTCTATATGAAAATTTATCTGATTTGCTTTTAATAAATATATTGTCATCTAACACAACCACATCAATGTCATCACTCTTCAATATTATTTTATTATTAAGAGTTATTATTTTTACAGGTAAACTTGTTAGTTCCGACAGATAATTTTTATATATGATTGCATCATTTTCAAGTTCAAAAGATTTTGAATATAGCAGGTATTTTCCATTAAAACCTAAATTCAACGGAATATCCATAGCAGCAAAAATTTGAAATGCTTCTAAAAGATCATAATAACAATCATAACTGTCACCAATTTGAATTCTATAATTGCTTTCAACTTCAAAATCAATAGCAGAATATTGCATAGCTAATGTTTGATCATCCTTTTTCAATTCAAATCCATCGCCATAAAATGTTCCACTATTATATAAATCGTTATTGAAAGTCAAACCAATGTCAACATAACTTGCATCATCAGCAAAACTTGAAAACGAAAAAAACATCAAGATGACAATTGAAATCAAATAAATTTTCTTAAACAAATAATTCACTCCAATGCATCAAAATTTGAATTCCCCATAAACGTTCTTCCTAAATGCTCATATCCTTTTTGGGTTACAACACGACCTCTAGGAGTCCTGTTTAAAAATCCAATCTGTAATAAATAAGGTTCATAAACATCTTCAATAGTTGTTTTCTCTTCACCTGAAGACGCAGCCAGTGCATCTAATCCAACAGGTCCCCCATTATAATTTTCAATAATGGTCGTCAAAAGTTTTTTGTCTACTTGATCAAGTCCAAGCTCATCAATTTCCAACATATCAAGTGCTTTTTGCGCATTTTCTATAGCTATATCGCCTTCACCAAAAACTTGTGCATAGTCTCTTACTCTTTTTAGAATTCTATTGACAATCCTAGGTGTTCCTCGTGATCTTCTAGCGATTTCTACAGCCGCATTTTCTGTTATTGAAACATCTAAAATATCTGAAGATCTAAGAACAATTTCTTTCAATGAGTCCACATCATATAAATCCAATTTAAGCAGTACACCAAATCGATCTCTTAGAGGCGAACTTAAATTACCTGCTCTCGTTGTCGCTCCGATAAGTGTGAATTTAGATAAATCCAATCGAACGCTTCTAGCGCCTGGCCCTTTTCCCACAATAATATCTATTGCGTAATCCTCCATGGCAGGATATAAAATTTCTTCGACTGAACGATTCAGTCGGTGGATTTCATCAATGAATAATATATCATTTTCTTTTAAATTCGTAAGGATTGCAGCTAAATCACCTGGTCTTTCTATTGCCGGTCCTGATGTTATCTTAACACTGACATTCATTTCATTGGCAATAATATGGGAAAGTGTTGTTTTACCAAGTCCAGGAGGACCATATAAAAGTACATGGTCCAGTTGTTCATCTCTCATTTTAGCTGCTTCAATAAAAATTTTTAGTTGATCAACTGTTTTTTTCTGACCAATATATTGGCTGAATCTTTGAGGCCTCAAACTTTTTTCTATTTTTTCATCTAGATTTTTGAATTCCGGTGTCACAATTCTTCGCATCTCCAAGTTTTCCACCTAGCCTTTCAATAGTAATTTAAGTCCTTCTTTTATTAATACCTCAATATCCATTGAATCAAGATCAAGTTGTTGAAGAACATGATTGATTTCACTTGAACTGTAACCTAATGATTCAAGTGCCATTTTAACGTCGTTTCTTTTAGATGAATGATTTAGTGAATCATTGTTCATTGTAAATGACGCATTATTTTCTTCCACATGATTTTGATATTTTTTAATGAATTTATCCTTTAACTCAATAATTATTCTCTGAGCTGATTTTTTCCCAATACCTGATACTGACATTAAAATTTTAACATCTTCGTCAATTACACTGCTAATCAAGTGAGTCAAATTTATAGTACTGAGAATATTAAGTGATGATTTTATTCCAACACCAGAAACTGTTTTTAAAAGTTCAAAAACTTCAAGTTCTAAAACTGATGAGAATCCGATTAAGATAACCTCTTCATCTTTTACAATCAATTTAGTGTAAATTTTTGCCTCACTGTTTTCTTCTACTTCACTTACTGTTTGCATGGATGTTTGGATCTCATAACCGATTCCATTATTCTCGACAATAATATTGTTTAAATTTCTTTTAACAACCATGCCTCTAATGTAATGATACATAAAGCACCTACTTATAGTATATATTTTTTAGCCCTATCTCGTGGCCCAATGAGATAAAACTTTCCATTAAGTGATCTTCTGGAATTTGAATGTCATTATAAGGTTTTCTTACACCGTACGGTCTAAATTTTATTAATTTAACAAAAATATTTTCATCAATTTCATATAAAAACCTCAATATTTTTTGAATCTCTTCAAAATCATCATTATACCCTGGCACAACAACAACTCTTACTTCATAGATTTTATCATAAAATGATTGTATATTCTTTAATATTTGATTATTTGCTGATCCTGTCAATGCTTTATGTATATTTCCATTATATGCTTTCATATCTACTATGAAAGCATCAACACATGATGATAATTTCTCATAAATTATTGAAGGCTGAGTAAAATTTGTATCCATCATTAACTTTATGCCATGTTTTTTTAGAATTTCACCGATTTCAAAAATAGCATCTGATTGAAGGCTGCATTCGCCACCGCTAAAAGTGACACCACTGATATATTTTTCAGCTTTTTTAATTCTTTCAAACAACTGATTGACACTTATGAATTCACCTTCTTGGTTATAATCGATTGTCTCTGGATTATGACAATATACACAATTAAGATTGCAACCTTGAAAAAATACAACCAAGCGATTTCCTGGGCCATCCACACTGCTGAAATTTATTATTTTATTGATTTTCATTTCCAATTTCATCACCACTGTAAAATAACCTCCAATGGAGGTTATTTTCTTATTTTTCTTTCCATTACTTTTAAATTATCCGCTGCTCCAAGCCCTAATTCTGTGGTATCTTTCAGAACGGCCTGTCCTTTTCTCAATTTCTCAATTTCAGATTTTTTAACAAGATAGCCAGATATTCTCACAACATCACTATCCGATGCGTAAAAGGAAATATAACGCATTCCATCATTGAAAGAACCTTTTAAAATATCATAAAGAGCATCAATATTATCTCTATAGGTTGGTTCAAATTGAAAGATATCCCCTACTCCACTTGGAAAATATTTATGAAATCTTGATGCTTGCTGAATATGATCAAGAATATCAGGTTCTTCTCCAATAGGTATCCGACATCCAGGTGATGATTCTTTATCTGAATCGATGCCAACTTGAGCATGTAAAAGGTATTTTCCATTCGTACCTTTTAAATATGGATTTGAATGCTGTTTTACAAGTGAATCGAGAGTATCCATAATCTTTTCGCCTAAATTATCAGCTGAATCATCATGCCCGAATCTCTCGTCTTTACTCATGAATAAATTAACAGCTTCAGCTAATCCAAACATTCCAAACATTGCAGTGAATTTATTTTTATCAACCAGACCTTCTTTGACCAGAAAACTTGATTCTAAGAAATTGCTTTCATCAACTAAAAATCTAACACGTTCATCCATATATTCAATCATCAAATCAACTCCAAGCGGAAGCCAGCGAGTCAAAAAATCTGATGTATCTTTAGCTTTTTTTGCAAGGAAATGTAAATTCAAACGTGTTAAAGTATAACTCCCACCGCCAATGTATAACCCATTATAGCAGCTCGCAATAGCGTAATCAGGACCAAATTCACCTTTGAATATCTCATGATGTGCAAAACTCGGTTTCGATGCCACCATTGCAGAATCCAAAGCCTGAACGATCATTTCTTTTGGAGAATCTTCAGCTATTATTATCGTTAAATTTGGAACAGTATTTTGAAGTTCTTTCTCAACTTCTAAAATTATCTTTGTGGCTCTTAAATACTTAGGTCCAATATTCGCATGACAAAAGGAATCGCTAATTGTCCTATCAATATGCAATAAGAATCTTTTAATTGCACGATATGCATACTGGTCATCTACGTTCTCCAAATACGGATCAATCAGTTCGTCCAATCTTCCTATAAAAACAGGGAATGATGTAATTGAAGGAACGTGTTTATATAAAATAAGTAAATCATTCAATAACTCATCCAGATCTTCTGGCGGATTCAATCCTAAGAAAGAACTTCCATTTTTTACAAATACGTTATAATCAGGAACAATATAGCGCGGCCTGTACGGAGCATTACCTTCAAATAAATCACAGATAATGCCTTCATTTCTAAAATTTTGTACTTCTTCACTTATATTCAAAACATTCAAAGAATTTTCCGCTTCTCTAGCCAATGCAATTACCTTTTGCTCATAAGTTAAAAATTTGCTTTTAATAATGCTTTTGCTACTCATCATTTCACCTTCATTCACTTTTAATTATATTCTACACTATCATAAAAAGAAATAACAAGATAGATAAAAAAAACACAAAAAAGTAGAGTTGATTTTATTAATCAACTCTACTCATTATAAATTCAAATAATTATTTTTTCTTTTTCTCTTTTTTCTCATCACCAAGATATGTCATTGTGATGCCAGTGTATCCGTAGAATATTGATACTAATGGATTCAGTAAATTCAAGAAAGCATAAGGAGCATAAGCAATAGTTGCAACTCCCAATGTACCTGACATGAATAAACCACATGAATTCCAAGGAACTAATGGAGAAGTCAATGTACCTGAATCTTCAAGTATTCTCGATAAGTTTTTAGGATCAAGTCCTCTTTCATCAAACAAAGGTTTGTACATTCTACCTGGTATAACGATTGCCAAATATTGGTCACCAGCAATTAGATTGAATGCAATAACTGTTAAAATTGTTGCAAGTACAAGATTACCTGTAGTTGTAGCAAATTTCATGATTTCTGCCGCTAATGCATTAAGCATACCAGATTTCTCCATGATGCCACCAAATACCATTGCGATTAAAATTAATGAAACTGTCCACATCATTGAATCCAAACCGCCTCTTGATAATAGGTTGTCAATAGCCTCAATGCCAGTAGCTGATTCAAAACCGTAATGAGCTGCACCAATAATATCTGCCATTCCAGCACCTTGGAATGCTGCTGCAAATATACCACCTAAAATTACGCCTCCAATTAAACCAGGAATAGCTGGAATTTTCATAACAACCATAACAATTACTAAAATTGGCGCTAATAGTAATAAAGGATTAATTGTAAATTGAGAACTGATACCTGATAAAATTTCATTAATAGCAGTCAAATCGATATTTTCTGCTGAATATTTCATACCAATGATTCCGTATAATACTAAAGCAATTAAATAACTTGGACCTGTTGTGAAAATCATATGTCTGATATGATCAAACAAATTTGATCCTGCTACAGCTGGAGCTAAATTTGTTGTATCAGATAGAGGTGACATTTTATCGCCAAAATATGCACCTGAAATGATAGCACCTGCTACAATTGGAAGTGGGATTCCAAATCCGCCACCTACGCCAATCAAAGCGATACCTACAGTACCTGCAGTTGTCCATGAACTACCTGTAGCTAAAGAAACTACTGATGTAATCAATAATGTAGCCATCAAGAAAATTCCTGGTGAAATAATTTTCAATCCGTAGAAAATCATAGTAGGAACGATACCTGATAATATCCAAGTACCAATGATCATACCGATAATCATAAGAATTAAAATAGCTCCCATTGCCATCTTAATTGTCTCTACAATACCTTCTTCAAGCTCTGCCCAAGTAAAACCTAGGACAAATATTGAAATTGCGCCAGCAACCATAGCCGCAGAAAGGATCGGCATATGTACATCAGCGCCCCAAACTTGCATTCCAAAGTACAATGCTACAATTAAATAAGCGATAGTAATGAGTGCGTGTGATAATTTAGCTTGTTTCTTTTCTTTCATAATATAAAAACCCCCTTTGTTACAGAATACCTATAGTTGTCAAAAAAAGTCAAGAAATTTCAAAATAAATATTACAAATATTAAATATTTATTATATTTTCGATAAATTTCTTCAAACTAATTTTTCCACCTCTGCTGCTCTTGCCTCTAATGTACTCCATTTCTTTTTTTATCGATTCAAAATCATAAAGTGTATTAGAATACTCAATAAAAGTATTATTGAGATTATCTTCCAGCCCAATGTACGCCAAATTAGACATTCCTTTCCCAATTGCCCTTCTGATTCTCTGTTCAAAATTTTGTGAATTATCACTAATTTCACATATAATATCTTTAAATGATAATTCTACAATTTTCAATTTTTTATCTTGAATATATGTTACGACTTGAATAATTTCATCTGCTCCCTTTTCTCCCCATATACCCAATTCAATCAATATTTTTTTTGCTTTTTCTTCCATGGTTATATCAACTAATCCAGTATCTATTTTCAAATTATTGAAAATCTGACCTAAATAATTGAATTTTTTTCTAAAATCAATTACTTCTTCTAGATTTAAAATCACATGTTTAACTTCATTTCGATTAATCGGTTTATTGATGAAATATTTGATTCCTGAATCATATGCTCTTGAAATCATTTCTTTGTTGGTTACTTGTGATAACATGATTACTTCGATGTCCTTATTCTGCATTTTGATTTTTTTGACTAAATTTATTCCATCCAATTTTGGCATCAATAAGTCAACAATCAGCAAATCAACATCAAAGTACTGTATCTCATCTAGACTTTTTTCTGGATCTTGGCTAAAATTTATAACGTTTCCTAATTTTTCTTCTTCAATAATTTGTATTAATTTCTTGCATGTATTTTTATCATCATCAACTATATAGATTTTCATTGGAGTACCTCCAGTTTATTCTTCGGTATCATAATCGTAAACTCTGTCATCTTATCTATTTCTGAAATAACTTTTATTTCACCCATGTATATATTTTCTACTAATTCTTTTACAATAAAAAGTCCCAGACCTCTATTTGAGTCACCATTGCCTTTATTGAATTTTGTTGAATAACCAGGATTGAAAATATCTTCAAAATCTTCTTTTTTTATCCCTTTTCCGTTGTCAATAATCTTATATAAATAATGTTCATTTGATGATATTTCGTACATTGTAATGCTTTTATTCCTTATTCTGCTATCATTCAACGATTCAATGCCATTCATCAATATATTCCTGACAATAGAAAGAAAATAATAGCTGTCTTTTATGACATAGTCGTTTTTTATAGATAATTTCAAGTTGATATCATTAGCGCTTTCCATTTTTTTCAAATTATTGAATAAAATATTAAGCAAATCAAAAACATGTATTTCATTGATTGTTTTATCTTTGTCTGTAATTTCTTTGATGCCATTATAGATATTTAAATAATTTTTCTTTATTTCATGAATATCTGTTGCAATAACCAGTGCTTTACTTTTTATTTTATGTTTATCAAAGTGATCCACACTTTCATACAAATCATAAGTCTTATACATGACTTCTTCGATATGTGACATGTTCTTATTGATGAAATACAACTCAGATTCAAGATCTGAGATATGCATCAATAGTTTTTGATACCTTTGATTATGCTCTGTTTTCAATAATAGCATCTTATAAAACTGAATTATGAGTACCATCACAATTGCAATAAATGTCCTAAATAGGGCAACATAAAACAAAATATATATTTTATCAGAAAATTCAACAATATTATTTATTCCAATTCTTAATATAACTTCTACTATATTTGCCAATAAATCGCCAGACAAAACAACTAACAGCCAAGTGGTAATATTATAATCTTTTTTATTAAATAAAAAAAAGTAATAAATTAAACCATAAACAATATCAAAAAAGAATATTTGATAATCAGCAGTTAAAGATGCCAATACACTGCCATATTCATTTAGTTCAATTATTGTTCTAAAAATAATGCCTGAAAACCCTATAAAAGCTGAAGCAATTATAGGGTTTATTTTTCTGTTGAAAAAATAAATCACTGGTAAAATCAAAACTGCAATAGATATTCTGAAATTATTTGAAAATATATCTATATACATTTGAGTTGTCAATGCATCTATCAAAGCTACAAGTATATATGGTTTAAAATGATTAAATTTTGAGTTCATGCATTCACACCCTATCGCGCTGTATTAAATTTATAGACTGAACCTATCACTATGATTCCTGATAATAAATTAAGGATATTGATATTCTCATGGAGGATTAACACCGATAATACAATTGCAAAGACTGGGACTAAATTTATAAATATATTGGTTTTATCAGGACCAATTGATTTGATTGAGTATTGTTGAATCAAATATCCGAATACTGTAGGGAAAATCCCCATATAGAACATACTGAAAATAACTGCAGTATCATTAGTGAAAAGTTGCATGACTTGATTGTAGTTTGCAAATGGTATCAGCAAGAAAACTGTTATATTGAATACAGTTGCAGTCAAAACAATCGGTTCGTATTTGACAATAAATATCTTTACTAATATTGAATAGCTTGCCCATAACAAAACAGCCAATATCATATATAAATCCCCTGGATTGACTCCATTATTGAACAACACATTAAAATTCCAATTTAGTAGAATCATTGAAACACTGAACAATGCCAACAAAATATATGCGAATTTATTTAATTTAGCTTTATTTCCTAAAAACATAATAGATAATATATAAGTAAAAAACGGATTCATAGAAGCTATTAGTGATGAATGTATAGCACTTGTATATTGAAGTGCCGTGTAAAATAATACATGATATCCAATCATACCAACAACTGCTAAAATCAAAGACTCTTTCAATAAGGCCCTACTGATTTTTAAATCAATTTTCATTAAAATCAAATATGAGTCAATTACAATACTTGCAATTAAAAATCTTAAAAAAGTGATTGTCACAGGGTTGATAATATTGGCTGTAAATTTGCCTGCTATAAACGCACCTGCCCAAAAAATGACAGCCAATATCATGATATATTGATTTTTTTTCATTTAATTCTATCCAATGATTTCTCCAAATCAGCAATAAGGTCTTCGTGATTTTCAAGTCCTACAGAAATTCTAATCATTTTTTCAGTCAGTCCAAAAGATTCCAATTCACTCTTGTCATAGCCTAAATGAGTCATTTCAGATGGCATTTCAATTAAACTTTCAATATCACCCAAGCTAACCGCAATTTTAAACAATTTCAAATGATCAATAAAATTGACAGCATCTTCTCTTGATCCTTTAACTTCAAAAGTTATAATCGCTCCAAAACCCCTCATTTGCTTAGAAACTACTTCTGTAAAAGGATAACTCTCTAGACTTGGATAGATTACATTGGTAACCTTCTTATGACTATTAAGGTAATCAGCAATTTTAATTGCATTTGCTTCATGTGCTTTCATTCTTATATGAAGCGTCTTTAATCCTCTTAGCAATAGCCAAGCATTGAACGGGCTTATTACACCACCAAATTCAGTCATATAATCAAATTTCAAGCGATGGATATAATCTATATCTTTTGATACAACTACACCTGCTACTACATCTCCGTGGCCAGAAATATATTTTGTAGCACTGTGCAGCACAATATCCGCTCCGTTTTCAAGAGGATTTTGAAAATAAGGTGATAAAAACGTATTATCCACAACAATTTTAATATTTTTATCGCCTATTATTTTTTTAATTTTTTGAATATCAATCAATTCTAAATTTGGATTAGATGGTGTTTCAAAATATATTACTTTTACTGCGTCATCAATTAAAGCATTTAGGTTATCACTATTGGTCAAATCAATGAATTTTGAATCTATGTCGTATTTTTTCAACAATGTTTTAGCTACAGTGTGAGTTGATCCATACAAAGTTCTATGAAAAACAACTTGGTCCTGTGGCTTTAACAATGAAAAAAGCACGCTGGAAATAGCTGCCATACCTGATGCAAAGGCGACTGCAGCATTTCCTTTTTCAATGAGTGCCATTTTTTCTTCAAACAGTCTGATAGTAGGATTATTTCCTCTTGTATATACATAGTCATCTGTTTCAAAATTAAAAGCTTTTTTTACTTGATCCATATTGTCAAAATAAAAAGTTGAAGTTTGTGCAATAGGTGGTGTTAACGCACGATTTTCACGATCATCTTTAGTATTGTGAGCTAATAAGGTTTCTAGTCTATAATTATTATTTTTGTCCATACTTATTCAAATAGAATTCTCTCATGCTATTTATATCATCATCACTTAAAACAACTGCTCCACCTATCAGTTGTGCCATTAAACTTGATTGTGCCGCTTTTTCAACTACTTGAGCTACTTTTAATGCTTCGTTCAATGATTTTGCAGCTGCCAGCAGTCCATGATTTGATAATAAAACAGCATTTCTATTACCTAATTTTTCTACTGCTTCTCTACCTAATTCAATTGTTCCCGGCAGACAATAATCAGTAACCCTTACATTCCCTCCAACTATTTGTGCTAAGTCTTCTGCAGCTGCTGGAATTTCTTTTCTAGCGATAGCATAACTAGTACAAAATGTGCTGTGTGTATGTATGATCGCATTGACATCTGTTCTTGCTCTATAAATTGCTAAGTGTAAATTTATTTCAATTGAAGGTTTTAATTCTCCATCTATAATATTGCCATCCAGATCTACAATTACTATACTTTCGGCATCTGTTTTCTGATAATCTACACCACTTGGTGTAATGGCAACATACTCTGAATCAGGTATACGCACTGAAATGTTTCCCCAAGTTCCTACAACTAAAGCGGATTCGTGAATCGTTTTACCACATTTTACTACTTCATCTCTTGCTTGCCTAATATTTATATTCATATGCTCACTCCTTATAGATTCATTACAGCATTGTTGCAGTGACAACTTTCTTGGTCAATGTTATCATTTTTAAATATTTCAAGAAATAGTTGTGTTAATTTTTCTTTGTTCATATTCATAGAATTTTCAATGTCATGGAATTTTATTTCGTTTTTAAATCCAGTACACCAATTGGTAATAATCCCTATGGTTGCATAGCACATACCCAGTTCTTTGGCCAGAACCACTTCAGGTACACTGGTCATGCCTACAACATCGCCAAAATTTTTATACATATTAATTTCAGCTTTTGTCTCAAACCTAGGTCCTTCTGTTGTCACATATATTGCTGATCCTTTTATTTCAACATTGCTATTCATTGATTTTTTTAAAAAAATCGATATTAAATTTGAACAATAAGGTTCAGACATATCAACATGTTTTACACCTGATTTACCTTCATAGAATGTCATGATTCGACTTTTTGTAAAATCAATAAAATCATCTATTATAACTAGATCTCCCGGTTCGTATTTTTCATTCATAGATCCTACAGCAGCTGTGGAATAAATATATTTTACTCCAAGAATATTAAGCGCCATAATATTTGCTCTATAATTCACCAAATGAGGTGGTTTTGAATGCTTTTTACCATGTCTTGATAGAAAATAAATTTTCTCCCCGCTTTCAATTTCTAAGAAATCTACTTCTACTGATCCATATTCTGTATTGACTTCAATGTTTTCAAGAGAAGTGTTTAATTCATAAACACCCGTACCTCCTATAATTGCATACATGGCTTACTCCTTAATCTTTAAAATATTTTCTTTGAAAGGCGGATACACAATTCCTTTTTCTGTGATTATTCCTGTAATATTTTCATTAGGTGTAACGTCAAATGCTGGGTTAAAAACATTTATTTCTAAAGGTGCCACTCGAGAATTACCCACCATTCTTACTTCGTCTGCACTTCTCTCTTCAATTTCAATTTTTTCGCCTTTTTCAATATCAAAATCAATTGTAGTCATTGGCGCGACAATATAAAACGGTATATTGTAAACTTTTGCTAAAGCTGACAGCATGAATGTTCCAATCTTATTTGCGGTATCGCCATTTAAAGCAATCCGATCTGCTCCTACTAAAATCAAATCGATCTTATTGTCTCGAATTAAGGTAGCAGCAACATTATCAGCAATCAACGTGCTAGGAATACCTTCTTTTACTAATTCCCATGCTGTTAATCTTGCGCCTTGTAATCTTGGTCTGGTTTCATCTGCATATACATGAATATTTTTACCACTGTAATGCGCTTCTCTAATAACACCAAGAGCTGTTCCATAAGCAACAGTTGCTAAAGCACCTGTATTGCAATGAGTCAATATAGTCGCATTTTCTTTTACAATTTCATTTCCTATTTCTGCCATACGTTTGTTTGTTGCAATATCTTCATCATAAATCAATTTTGCATGAAGTAATAATTCACTATAATCAATTTGTTTAGACAACTCGACTACATCCATCATTCTCTTGACTGCCCAAAACAGATTGACAGCTGTTGGTCTTGATTGCATGATAAAATTACATCTACTGATAAATTCATCTTCTGTCGGGTTATCTGCCGCAGCAAAAGCGATGCCATAGGCGGCAACTGATCCTATTGCTGGCGCTCCTCTGACAACCATCTCTCTAATGGCATATTCGACATCCATATACGTTCTACAAACATAATATTCTTCATTTTCTGGAAGCAATCTCTGATCTAACAGAAACAACTCATCATTTTTAAATTCAATTGATTTAAATTTCATTTTTATCACCTGTCAATCTTTCACTTGCCTTCTGAGCCTTTTTATAAACTGTTTCTATATCAATTGTTAAAAACTTTTTATTTTGATACAGTATTTTACCATCAACAATAACAGTATCTACATCAGAACTGCTTGCAGAATAAACAAGAGATGCAATGAGGTCATGATGAGGGTACATATGGGGATTATGGATATCAACTAAAATAATATCAGCATGTTTTCCGACTTCTAATGTTCCAACTATATTATCGACTCTTAATGCTTTTGCGCCATTGACTGTCGCCATTTTCAAAACTTCATATGCAGGTAGAACAGTAGTATCATTGGATATGACTTTATTGACCAGTGCTGCCAAATGCATTTCCTCAAACATATCTTGATTATTGTTGCTAGACGGTCCATCTGTTCCCAGCGCAACATTGATTCCTTTTTTCATCATCTCATTTACAGGTGCAAATCCGTTTGCAAGCTTCAAATTACTTGAAGGATTATTGACTACATTGACTTTTTTATCTGCAAGAATTTGAATATCATCATCGTTTACGTTGACGCAGTGTGCGGCAATTGTTGGATGGTCAAATAATCCAAGGCTGTTAACATGTTCTATAGGTGTATTTCCATTTTTTTCTATAGAATCTTCAATTTCTTTCTTGCTTTCAGACAGATGAATGTGTATATTAGTATCCCTTTTACCAGCCTCACCAGCAATTTTTTTAAGATAATCATCCGAGCAAGTATATGGTGCATGAGGTCCTAAATCAATCCTGATTCTGCCCTCATCTTTTAGATGAAATTCATTATGCAGATTAATTGCATTCTGCAATTTTTCTCCTTCTTCTTCTCCTGAAACTAAGCCACGTGATAGATTAGCCCTAATGCCTGTTTCTTTAACAGCTTTAATTGTCTCTTCTGTAAAAAAATACATATCGCAGAATGTTGTTGTTCCTGAAGCAATCATTTCTGCAATACTCAACATCGATCCCCAGTAGACACTTTCTTCATTTAAATTTGCTTCTGCCGGCCATATTTTTTCTGTCAACCATGGCCAAAAAGGTAAATCATCCGCGTAATTGCGCAGCAATGACATGGCAATGTGTGTATGTGCATTTACAATTCCTGGCATTGTAATGAAATTCGACCCATCTATTATTTCATCTGCTTCAAAATCAAATTCACCTATTCTAGTTATTAAATTATCTTCAACTAAAATATTTCCTTTAACTATTGTGTTTTCAACCATTGTTAAAATATTTGTGTTTTTTATTAAAATTGACATATTATCCTCCTTAATCGTAAAACAAGAAAGGTAATCTCAACCTTACTTAAATTTTATATATTGTGCGATTTTTACCTTGTGCTTTTGCTTCATATAGATTTTCATCGACACGCCTAAAAAACTCTATAATATCTTCTTTTGATATATATTCAGCCACACCAAAACTTGCAGTTATATTATATTTTTCAAAAGTATGTTTTTCAAGGGTTATTGTTATTCTAATTCTCTCTGCTATATTAACAGCATTTTCTATATTTGTTTCAGGTAGAATCACTGCAAATTCTTCACCACCCCATCTGAATGGCAAATCAGATATTCTGATACATTTTTGAATTATTTCACTAACTATTGTTAATACAATATCCCCTTCGTTGTGGCCAAATACATCATTGTTTTTTTTAAAATCATCAATATCCATCATTATAATTGATGATACTTTACTTTTTTTGATTGTTTCTACTACTTTTTTATTGAAATAAGTTCTATTAAACAAAGATGTCAATTTATCTCTATATGATTTTTCTCTTGCTTGAATATACAGATAAACAATAAAAGCAATCGCGAACAAAATAAGCGTATTCAGTAGATAAAAAACAATATTGTGCCCATTTTCTATTTTGCTGTTCAAGTGAAATAGTGGCTCGCTCCCATAATAAACAGAATATCCAACTAATTCATTTTTTAAATTGTAAACTGGATTGATAAAAGTAAAAATTGTATACTCTTTAAATTCATGTATATTGAAGGTCCATTTATTATATGTGTTTTCATGAATCATTCCATTAATCTGTAAGTTGATTTTATTGAATTCATCTTCAGATATTCCTATTGTTTGATTCAATTGATTGAAATGCACATACGATTCTAAATAGTAATCTGGAAAAGATTCGTTTTTTATGTAATTTGAGATTTCATCCTCAAATAGCTTGCTTTCAACTACTTCTTTATTTATTAAAAAAAGGACATCATAATCAGAAAATTTTCTGATTAGTTCTGATACCGTTTTATAGGAGATACTCAATTCAACGCTTCCGACTAACTCTTCTTGATATTTTACAGGATACACGAACCGATACCCATTGAAAATTTTACCTTCTTCAAAACCTTCTATAAATTCACCTGTCTCTAAAACTCTTTTAACAGATTCTCTTACTTCGAGCAAATTGTCTCCATATTTATCTGGTCTATGAAACCTTAAAAAACTATCACCATTTAAAAGGTGAAAATGAAATTGCCTAAAATTATTTAAATCCATATTTAGATACCAATTATTCAATGTAGAAAAAAGCTCCTTGCGCAACAAATCCTTTTTCTCATCATTTGAATCATTAGCTTGGTTAATGATTTCAGCAATACTTTCACCAACAATCCCATTATATATAATTAAAGAAGTATTCTTATACATTTCTATTGCAAGTGTTTCAACCTCTAATAGATTCGATTGCACAGAATAGTAATAGCTTTCTGTATAAGCTTCACTGGTTCTATCGAAAATCACATTCTCAAAAATAAAAATACTAGTCAAAATACTGATTATAAATATATAAATTTGATATTTTTTCATATGTCTCATGCCGAACCCCCATCAATCTATAATTCATTATATAGAAAAAGAGAGTTGACAACAACTCTCTTTATTCATATTGATCAATTAGTTCATTAATAATTGTTTCCAATTCATCAACATAATTTTTAAGCTCATTATAACGTCTGAGCAATTCATTCAAAACAGTATTATCTGTATTGTACTCAACTTGATTTTCCTCTATAGATTGATTAAACAGTACTTTCAAAGCATCTTCAAGATTGTTTTCCATAACAATTTTATTTTCATAGGCTATAATGACTCTTTTCATTTCTGGAATAGAATTCTTATTATCTGCTTGAATATAAATTGGTTCCACATATAAAAGCGAGCCATCAATTGGTACCACAATGACATTGCCTCTTAAAACACTTGATCCTTCTTGTCCCCAGAGAGTAAATTGAGGTGAAATAGTGGAGTCTTGATCTATTCTAGATTCAATCATCATAGGACCATCGATTGTCTTATCTTTAGGCAGTCTATATATCAACAATTTACCATAGTTTTCATAATCGCTTCGTCCAACCAATAATGATGCCATATTTGGTTTTTCTCTAGGTGTATAAGGCAGTATTACTGAGAATTCAGCTTTGTCTTCCTCTGGTAATTTAAACATAACATAATTCGATTCTATTTTTTGAATATTTTCCATAAATTTTTCATTGGAAATATCCCAAACATCTTCGCCATTATAGAAAACCATCGGATTTACAACATGATATTCTCTATATACCTCCCCTTGTAAATCAAAGTAATCTTGAGGATATTTAACGTGATTTTTCAAAGAATCCGGCATTAAAGCTTTGTTCTTAAATACACCTTCAAATATTTTTGAATATGTTTTTATTAATGGATCTTCAACATCATACACATAAAAACTCACATCACCATTGTAGGCATCAACTACTGCTTTTACAGAATTTCTTATATAGTTTGTAGGAAAACCATTGAATGAATAAGTTTGTGAATATGGATATTGATTTGTAACTGAATATCCGTCAATAATCCAATAAAGCCGTCCTGTTATTTCATCCAAAACAATGTAAGGATTTTCATCGAAAATTATAAATGGTGCCAATTTATTTACTCTGTCCTTGATATTTCTATTGATGATTATTTTACTCTCATTTGTAATATTCGTTGAGAACAATAGTTTCATGCTGTTTTCTCTTATTGAAAACAATGTTCTATTAACCGCACCTAAAGTAATGCCTGCTGTTCCTGAATACATGGTTTCTTTATTATCAGAACCACTTGGATAATCAAATTCTTTTTCTTTTGAGTTCACAATAATATAGCCATTTGCTAGTTCTCCAAAATATATTTCAGGTTGATTAATTACTAAACCTGTTGTAGTTATTGGCGGTATATTTTTAAATATCAACTCAGGTTGTCCTTCATTTGTTACTTTATTGACTGGTGCCATGACAATTCCGTAACCATGTGTATACTTCAGATGCATATTGATCCAAGTTTGGGCAGAATCTATCAGCTTTTCAGGATTCAATTCCCGAGCAGAAATAAAGACTTCTGTATATTTTCCATTGATATTGTAGCGATCAATATCAACATCATTGAAATCATAATACAATCTAATGACCTGAATTTGGTTGAAAGTTTGTTTCAGTGGTCGTGCATCATTAATTCTTATGTTACTGATTGTTTCTGAATTGCTCAATATATCCTCATACGTAATTGATTGTTTGACTTCATAATCGACTGTCTCGACATTCTGTAAATTAAATCCATATTGAGTATGAAAAATATTGTATTCTAAAAATTCTTTTTCCTTTGTTATTTCATCTGGCTCAACAACAAGTTGTTGTACAAAAATTGCGATTCCCGACATTCCCAGTATCATAATCAAGATAGAAACTGGTGCAACTAACATTAAAATTTTCTTGTTTTTTAAAATACTGTAAGAAAATATTGGTGCCCCAATCAAAGAAATTATCGTAATGATTCTGTATCCAAGTAAAGTGACATTGATGTCAGTATAACTCGCACCATATGCTACGCCACGTGCTGAATACATTAGATAAAAACCTTTCAAATAAAAATAATAGCTCAAAAATACAAAAAACAAAAAACCAAAAACTGCTACTTTTCTCAAACCATATTGAGCTAATTCTTTTCTGAAAATAGATTTGAAATTAGGTCTTGATGTAATTTCATTAAAATCATATAGACTTCCTTCAGCAGGTGGATAGAGTCTCATCATTGCAATATAGAACAATAGCGTCACAACAATAAATATTGCAACAATTGTTATTGCACTAATCAATAAACTGTGTAAAAACGGCAACGTGAAAACGTAAAAGCTGATATCTTTATTAAAAATTGGATCCATTTGATTAAAGGAAGTACGATTAATGAACTGCAATGTTTTAAACCATAAATCCTGTGTCGTTATCAAAGAAACATAACTCGAAATAATTAGTGAAAACCACATAAAAATCTTTTTGTTATTTGCAATTTGTTTTTCAGTTAATATCACTTGTCCAAGTTTTATATATTTTCTAGAAAGCCTGTTGAGGTAAATTTTCATACCGATAAATATAAATACGATGATTGGTATGAATAAAATAAGTTTTGTTATTACTTGTACAGTAAATACACTCAAAAATCCAACATTCTTAAACCAGATATAATTGGTAATAAAATTTACAATCGATTTAGAAAAAACCAACAAAATGAGTAAAACAGTTAAAAGAATGTACAGCTTCCTTTTAAAATTTTCTTTGATTTTCATATTATCACCCCCACAACTAACTAATACCCTTTAATGATTCATTTGACACAAGCTCTGATTGTGAAATTGATCATTTATTTTACCAAATGTCGTCGAAAAGCCCCTCGCTTTAGCCATGGGGATGTAAGACGACGGTCTTGCAGTTATTCTTAAACATGGTAT
>JAFGAC010000018.1 GCA_016933835.1 Clostridiales bacterium | reverse complement strand
CTGACTTGCAGAGAAATCAGTGTTTTTATTTTCTGTATAAATTTTGTACCTGCTAAGTATTGTTTCCATATACAGAGTCGAAGTCAACCGAAAAGAGAGACCAACACCCCCATTTAATCCAAACGATGTCCTACTTTTGTTGGGTATATAGACTCCACCTCCTCCTTTTAAAAATGGCACCAACCGTGTTGTTGTCACATAATAAATCACATTTCCTGAAACACTTTTGAATGAATCTAACGATTTGTTGTTAGAGAAACGATGATAGCCGGCTAACAATGCTGATGAAAATCTAAATGAATGACGATATTCAACATTCAATGTCGTATTAATGTCTTGATCAAAATAATTCTTTATGTCACCGGTAGGCGTTGGAATGTCAAGGCTAATTCCCCAGCGCTCGCGCGGTATTAAAAACTTGGGTAGTTCATCGCTACCAATTTTTTTATTCAAAACTTCAAATGTCAATCTTGTAGACTTTGGATCATCACTATCTGAAAGATTGAGTGTTGTCTGGTATGCTCCATCTAGACAATCTTTTAAAGCACCTAGTGTGCCGGCCGAACTTGCTATCTGTATTTTGTCACTATATCCCGGACCTAAAAAGTTGTCGTATCTATCAATAGGCGTGATTGTTATTTGGTAGCTATTCTTCTGACCTTCTTCCTGGATTGCTGCAATTTCACTTTTCTTCGTATCAGGTATTTTCACTCGAACATCTTTAGAAAATATTTCATTTCGTGCAAACATCTCATCTTCTTGCGTTTTACCGGTTATATTAAATTCAAATTCATACAATCCAGGTCGTTTTGTCTGAGTATAATTTGCGCTATATATACCATCATTTGCTGTTTTGTCTCCATCCTTACCTTCATCATTTAAGTTTTTTATCTCAACGACTTGTTCCTGCAATTTGTCATTAAATTTTTCATTATTTTTCAGTAAAAAGTGTTGTTTCTTTTCAAGTAAAGTTGGAAAATTATCAGGATCTAATCCAAAATCATTCTCCAGATCTTCCTGACTAACAAAATACTTGGCCAATAAAGCTCGTAAACTTTGCTTTGGCCGGGTAATCCGTACCTGTACATTGTCCATATTCTTGAGAACTTTACTTCCTTGTTTAACTTGTATGGCTAAAGGAATTTCAGCTCCTGTTCCATAATCTTCGTTAACAATCGTGAAATTGCACTTTAGCTCCGGCTCGTCAACCAATAGTGATGCATCGTAGATTGTTTGAATATTTCCGTTGATCCGCATGTGCCAATTACCAACATGATTTATCTCCTCCCCGTTTTGTGTAAATGGTAAGGAAAATGATGCAATTTTGAAAAAGTCACCTTGATTCTCAATATTTGTCAAATCAATTTCAATACCATCCGGATTTATCAGGCTGAATGTCATGGCGCCGGGAGAATTGTCTCCTCGCCAGGAGAGTATAAAAGCAGCTTTGTCGGCAGAACGATTTATATTGAATCCTTTTGCCACCTCCCCCATCTCAGGTCGATAATCTCCAACAAAATGATTCACACGTTCAACAGAATTTGTCGAAAGAGCTGCAACCAAACTCATTTCGTAAAACTCACGAAGTTGATCATTGGGCGAATCGGTAAAATAGGACAATCCACCTGTTTCGTTGGCAATGTTTTCCAGTAAACTCTGATGCGGTTCGCCAGGGACACCCACTCCAATTGTATGTATAACAACGCCAAAATCAGCCAAAGATACACCCGGTTCGCCAGGAACACCAGATTCCCCAAGAACTGGTGGTGCTCCATTCGGATCTATCGGTAGTGTTCGAATCTCATAGCCAGCACGTTCCTCTACGACCATGGGACTATAGTTTTGCATTCCATCCGTAAATAAAATAATCACTTTCTCATTTGGGTTACACTCTTCATAACTATTTTTCCCCGTTAGTATGCCACCTCCCATAGCCGTCCATCCAGCAGCACTTTTCGATCGAACTGCATCTATAATAGTATCAACATTGCCTTGAAGCGGTAACAGGTTTGGAGCCAAATCTGGAAATAAGGTGATTTCGCTCTCAAAATAAACAATCCCTAGCCTGTCATTCGGGATCGCAAATGGTTCCCAGCTCCGAATAAACATTTCCACTGCATCCTTCAATACTTTGATTTTGCTCTCACCTTCACCCGGAGTAGCGCTTCCCATGCTCCCAGAAACATCAAGTACTAAAATGATGTCCACTGCGGTTCGTT
>JAFGAC010000193.1 GCA_016933835.1 Clostridiales bacterium | reverse complement strand
TTAACTCAGAGTCATACTCCGATAGCAGAAACGCACTTCGGTTTAATCATCTGAGAATCCCCCGAATTTATTCGTGGGGAGTGTCAATCTGTACCTTCAAATATATCTATTTTTTTAACTTTAGAGAAAATAGGGAATCCTGAAATTTCAGCTTATTTGATTACAGTTTTGACAAGTGCAGGGTTTTTAATAGGTCTGTATTTTAAGCGAATTAAAGGGATTTTGAAAAGCCATACTGCTACATTTGCATTACTTTCCTTTGCAATGGGTTTTGGTATATTATCATATACATCTAATTTAAGGTGGATGTCATTAAGCATGATTTTTGTAGGGTATGCTGCAGGAACAATCAATCCAATTATTTTTTATATAACTTCAATGTACTCTAAAAAGGAAGATGTTACTTTTTCTTTAGCACTGATCAGTGGTGCGATGTTTTTGGCACGTTTCCTATCACCCTTTGCAAACAGTGGGTTGGAAATATTATTCAATATGAATACATCAAGGATGCCCTTTTATTCATCAACAGTTTTGTCTGTAATAAGTCTCATTGTCTACTTGCTTCTAAGAAAGAGAGTATATATTGATTGATGTTTTTGATATAATTATAAATCAAGGGAGGAATTAAGATGAAGGTTTCAATTAATGAAACATATGATTCACAGCATATTATTTTGTTGCCAGTATTTGAAAAAGAATTGTTGACTGATGATTCGTATGGAATAAATAGTGAAGTGAAGTTTTTATTCGAATCTAGAATATTTGAAGGAAAAAAAGAACAAATGCATTATTTGCATTCAGGTCAAAATTTTTTGTTGGTTGGTTTAGGTGAAAAAGCGAAAATAAATGATCAGATTTTAAGAAATTTAATATCAGAAGGATTTAAATATGCAAAAAAAATGAATTTTAAAAATATTTCTTATCATTGCATTGATTTAAATAAAGTGACATTGATTACGGAATCGATAATATTGGCCAATTATCAATTTGACAAATACAAGACAGTTAAAAAGGATAATGAGGTTGAGTTTTTCAATATATTAAAAGAAGGAATTGTTGATCAATCGAGAATATCTGAACATGTCGCATTGGCGGAAGCTACATTGGTTGCCAGAGTTTTGTCCAATGAGCCTGCAAATATTCTGACGCCGAAAGAGCTATCTGCAAGAGTGCGTTTATTTGGTGAAGAATATGGTTTTGAAGTAGAAGTATTAGGAAAAGATGGAATTGAAAAAGAAAATATGCATGCTTATCTTGCAGTAACAGCAGCCTCGGATGAAGAACCACAATTTATAATTATGCGGTATAAGGGGAATCCTGACAGCAAGGATATATATGGTTTTGTGGGGAAGGGATTGACCTATGATTCAGGGGGCTTGTCCATCAAACCGACCGATAGCATGCTGACTATGAAAGATGATATGAGTGGTGCATCGGCGGTCATAGGCATGATGATTGCATTATCAAGAAATAAGGTGAAAATCAATGTGACATCAGTTGTCGCTGCATGTGAAAATTTGATTTCAGGGAAGGGATATAAACCTGGAGATATCATATCGTCAAGAGCGAGCAAAAGCATTTTTATAGCAAACACAGATGCAGAAGGCAGATTGACACTTGTAGACGCCATTGACTACATCATCGATAGTGAGAGTATTAAAGAAGTCGTTGATATTGCGACATTGACGGGAGCAGCGGTACAAGCGCTGGGAACAACGACAACAGCTATGATTTCAACGGATGAAAGTATGAAAAAAAGAATGTTTGCAGCTGCTGAGAAAGCTGATGAAAGAATTTGGGAATTGCCTTTATTTGATGACTATCGTGATTTAGTAAAACACCATGAAGCTGATTTGACTAATTCAGGTGGCAAACCGGGTACTATGACTGCGGCAGCTTTTATAGAAAACTTTGTGAAGGATGTACCTTGGGTTCATCTGGATATCGCCGGAACATCATGGATAGAAAAAGATAAAGGGTATCTTTCAAAAGGCGCTACAGGAGTGGGTGTAAGGCTTTTGTATCAGTTCTTGAAAGAAACAATATAAAGGAGATAAAATGGAAAAATTTAGATTGGTAGCTACGACTGCTTTTGGCATTGAATCAATAGCAGCGGATGAAATTAAAAAAATGGGTTTTGAGAATGTTATAACAGAAAATGGTCGTGTAATGTATGATTCAGATATTGAAGGAATAGCTAAGTCTAATTTATGGTTGAGAACGCCTGACAGAATTTACATACTTTTAGACACTTTTAAAGCCACGAGTTTTGAAGAGTTATTCAATAAGGTAAATGCAATACCTTGGGAACAGTTCATAAGTAAAGACGGTGAATTTCCTGTAAATGCAAAGAGTGTGAAATCTAAACTGTTCAGTCTTTCTGATATACAAGCTATCAGTAAAAAAGCGATTGTAAAAAAATTGAGCGATCATTATAAAGTTCAATGGTTCGATGAAACAGGCAGTAAATTTTCTATTGTTGTAGCTATTCTAAAAGACGAAGTATCAGTTCTTTTAGACACGTCAGGTGAAGCGCTTCATAAAAGAGGGTATCGTGCGAAAGGTAATTTGGCTCCTCTTAAAGAAACTTTAGCTGCGGCACTTGTTTTGATAAGTCGATGGAGACCACATATTCATTTGATTGATCCAATGTGTGGAAGTGGAACACTGCTAATAGAGGCAGCTCTTATTGGGCGGAATATTGCACCTGGACTTAACAGAGAATTTGTATCTGAAAAATGGAACTGGATACCAGAGAATATTTATGAAAACCTTCGTGAAGAAGCAAGAAGTCTGATCAACATCACTGAAGAACTTTCAATTGAAGGTTACGATTATGATCCGAAAGCAATCCGTGTTGCAATTGAAAACGCAAAACTTGCTGGCGTTGGTGATGCGATTCATTTTCAAGTGAGAGATCTTAAAGACCTCAGTACACAAAAGCAATATGGATATATTATTAGCAATCCGCCGTATGGAGAAAGATTGAGTGATCAAAATAGTGTCAAAGAACTCTATAGAGAAATGGGAAAGAAATTTATTCCTATGAAAACTTGGTCGAAATATATCATAACTTCTTTTGATGGATTTGAAGAGGCGTTCGGCCAAAAATCTACTAAAAACAGAAAACTGTATAATGGAAAAATCAAGACTTATTACTATCAGTATTTTGGAGAAAAACCTAAAAGAATCAATAAGGAGAGCGCATGGCTGGAAAAAAGAGACGTGGAAGATTAATTTCACTTACACTGTTCATTTTAATCAATCTCATTGTATTCAATAAAAGTGCAATCTATGGTACTGTCAAAAATGTAATTGGGTTTGGCAGTCTTCAGTTGAGTGAAGTCAAGACAGTTACTTTGGATTTTAATGAGGAAAGAAATGTTTCAGCAAAAACTTTTGTACTTGACGAATATATTATAAGTGCATCCGAGAACAAGATCACTCTTTTTTCAAATGAGGGAGAAGCGAAGTGGCAATTGACAACTGACTTCGATGATTTGAAGATAGATGGCAACATGAATTTTTTCGCTGCAGCTGATTATTCAAAAGGTAATATTGATGTATATGATTATAGAGGTAACATCAATGCAAATGTCAATGGCTTGGGAGAAATATCTGATATAAAAATTACTGAAGAAGGTTATCTATTGATTTTTTTAAGTGGGTCAAACAGCATAGCTGTCTATGATCCACAACTGAATCTTCTGTCTCAGATAGCTGTTACAATGGGTGATGTCATAGAGTATGGCTTCAATAACTACAATAACATGATTTATATTGCGACACTTGAAATGAGCGGCAAACAACTTAATTCATATTTATATAAATATGATCTCATGGGTCATTTGAATGGATCATTCCAACTGCTTGATGAAATAATATTTGATTTTTATTTTGAAAACGACTCTATTGTGAAAGTCTCTGACAAAGAAATTGGAATCTATAGTGAATCAATGGGGCTGAATAATTCAATCAATGCCATAGGGAATGTTGATTTAGTAGCTTATAAGGACCACTATCTGGTAGCTCAAATATTCGATGAAAACAGTCAAATAATTGAAACAGAAAATGATTTTGATGCCGTTGCATTTGATTTATCAAAGAATGAATTAATTTTCAAAAAATCGTTTAAAGAGGATTATCAGGGGATGGTTTTCAAAGAAGATTACTTGTTATGCTACAATAATAATGTAATTGATGTCTATAATTACAGTGGGGATCAAGTGAGCCATTTTGATCTTGTTAGAGATATAAAAAGCATGGGTGTGTTAGATAATGGTAAAATAGTTGTCTATGGTGTAGATTACTTTACTATATATGAATTAAAATTTTAGGGTGATGAAATGAATTGGTTGGATATTGTAATACTCTTGATAGTAGTATTTGCAGCAGTTAGAGGATCGGTTTTAGGACTTGTTAAATCCATGATCAATCTAACTGCGATTATTGTGTCCTTTTTTGCCGCAAGTATTTATAATGATGCATTGGCAAAATGGATTGTTGAAAACACGAAAATTCTGAGTGGTATTCAGAAATTTTATGAATTTGATTTTTTCAATAAATTGAAAATTCCAAGTATACAAATACCTGAAATCTATTCGATTGAATTTGGAAAAGTAAGTGATTATCTTAATAAGGTTCTATCAAATAGCGATATTGTAAAAAATAATATTGCGGAAAGCTTTAGCGAATACATGGCGAATGCAACTGTCGATATACTTTCTTGGCTTATAATATTTGCAATAGGAATGATAATTGTCAATATCTTAGGTATCGTTCTTGAAAGTGTTTTCAAACTGCCTGTCTTAAAAACATTGAATAGCCTAGGTGGATTTTTGCTTGGAATCATCAAAGGTTCTTTGTTCGTGTTTTTTATGGTTTTAATGTTTCAATTCATCGGACAGATGACAACTGGAACTTACTTGACAGACTTGATCGACGGATCATATTTTGCTTATTATTTAATGAAATACAATATTTTGCGATGGATTGTTCTTTAAAGGAGATTATGCTTTATGCCTATGAAAATTGATGTTGGAGATTTAGTTTACACAAAAAAACCACATCCTTGTGGAAATAATGAGTTTTTAATTACAAGAACGGGCATGGATTTTAGAATGAAATGCACGAAATGTGGAAAAGAAGTTTGGATAACAAGGGTAAAATTAGAAAAACGAATAAAAAAAATAGAAAAAAATGAAAAGTAATAACATTTACAATTATTTTGTAAATGTTAAAATTTTAGTGGTATAATTATTTTAGCTGATTTTTTAGTGAATTTATTGGAGGTGTATTATATTTATGAGTATCAAATTTGCCGATAGAATGAAAAATCTTCAGGCTTCAGAAATTCGTGAATTATTGAAATTGACAGAAAGACCAGAAGTGATTTCTTTCGCAGGAGGGTTGCCAGCGCCAGAACTTTTTCCTATTGAAGAAATGAAAGTTGTATCTCTAAAAGTATTGGAAGACATGGGAAAAGAAGCGCTTCAATACAGTGCAACTGAAGGATATAGACCATTGAGAGAACATATTGTCAAAAGAGAAAAAATATTTGGAATCGAGACAAACGCGGATGATATACTGATTACAAGTGGATCACAGCAAGGATTGGATTTTTGCGGTAAAGTATTTTTGAATCCTGATGATGTGGTAGTAGTCGAGAGCCCTAGCTATTTAGGTGCAATTAATGCATTCAAAGCATATCAATGCAAATTTGTAGAAGTGCCGACAGATAAAGATGGCATGCTAATGGATGAGTTGGATCGTGTTTTAGCAGAAACTGAAAATGTCAAATTTATTTATGTTATTCCTGATTTTCAAAATCCTACAGGAAAAACTTGGTCTGTTGAAAGAAGAATTGAATTCATGAGATTAGCGGATAAATATGATGTTCCTGTAGTTGAAGATAATCCTTATGGAGAATTGAGATTTGAAGGTGAAATTCCAATGTCACTTAAATATTACGATAAAGATGAGCGCGTCATATTCTTGGGAACGTTTTCTAAAACATTTACGCCAGGACTGAGAATTGGATGGGTCAACGCAAAAAAAGAAATTTTGGAAAAATTCATATTTATTAAACAGGGTTCTGATCTGCAGACGAATTCAATGACACAAAGAGAGCTGTCAGTATTCTTGGATATGTATGATTTTGATGCACATATAGAAAAAATAAAAAATGTATACAGAAGCAGAAGAGATATCATGCTAAAGACAATGGAAGATACATTTCCTGAAGGTGTCACATGGACATACCCAGAAGGTGGTTTGTTTACTTGGGTTGAATTTCCGGAGCATGTCAATACGAGAGATTTAATGGCTGAAGCAATCAAGAAAAATGTAGCATGTGTACCAGGTGGGTCTTTCTATCCGAATGGCGGACATGAAAATGCAATAAGAGTAAATTACTCTAATATGCCAGAAGATAAGATTGTAGATGGAATTAAACGTTTGTCAGAGGTCATAAAAGAGGCGTTATAAAAAGAAGCTGGAATTTTCCAGCTTCTTTCTTGTCAACTGAAGAAAAACGTGATATAATTCATAATTGCAATATAGAAATTTACTCTCTGCTCGTAAAGGGCCTAGGAGACCATAGGGAGGTGTAAAATATGAGAAATTATGAAACTATGTTTATTCTAAAACCAAATGTTGAGGAAGAACAACGAATTGCCTTAATTGAAAAATTCAAAAAAATTATCAATGAAGACGGTGAAGTAGTTTCAGTTGATGAGTGGGGCGTTAAAAGACTTGCTTATGAAATTGAAAAACTTAAAGATGGTTATTATGTATTGATCAACTTTAATGCTAATACAGCAGTTATTGCTGAGTTAGAAAGAAACTACAGAATTTCTGATGATGTCATTCGTTTTATGGTTATCAATTTAGACGAAAAGTAGAGGTGTATTGATGAACAGTGTATTTTTAATTGGTCGTTTAACTAAAGACCCTGAACTAAGATTCGTTGCAGGAAGTGGAAAAGCTGTGGCTAACTTCAGTATTGCAGTTAACAGAGAGTTTTCTAAAGAAAAGAAAGCTGATTTTTTCCGTGTTATTGTTTGGGGAAAACAAGCTGAGCATGTTGCGAATTATATGAAAAAGGGAAGACTGGTTGCTGTCAGAGGATCGCTTCAAACAAGCACGTATGAAGATAAAAATAATGTTACACGTTATGTCACAGATATTGTTGCGGATCGAGTAGAATTCCTTGATAAAGGTGAAAAATCCGATTCTGAGCAAAAAAACGCTTCAAATGATGATTTCGATTTTTCTGATTTTCAGACTGTCGAAGATGAAGACGTTCCATTCTAAATAAAGGAGGAAAATTAAATGGCTTTCAAAAGAAAAAAGCGAAAAAAAGTTTGTAAATTTTGTGAAGATAAAGCTGAACATATAGATTATAAAGATATCAAGAAATTACAAAAGTATATGACTGAGCGTGGTAAAATATTGCCTCGTAGAGTTACAGGCACATGCGCTAAGCATCAAAGAGCGTTGACAATTGCTATTAAAAGAGCGAGAATTGTTGCACTTTTACCATTTGTTAAAGAATAATTCATAAGAGAATCCACATGGATTCTCTTTATTCGTTTTATCATGTATAATAAAGTATAATTTGATTGAGGAGAGGGTTGTATTTGAGCTCAAATAGAGAAACGGCAGCACTGGTCGAAGCAGCCTTATTAACGGCTATCACCAGTATTTTAGCGATTGCAGGAATTTATATTCCATTTTTAGGTTATTTGATGTTTATCATTGCAGTGCCGTTTATAATTTTAATGGTCAGGCACAATTGGAAGTATGCAGTGATAGCCACTATTGCATCGGCAGTATTAGTGACATTTGTATCTTTTCCAACTTACGGTATATATGTTGCAGTATTGGGTGGATTTGTAGGAATGGTCATAGGTTATTTCATCAAAAATGGAAAAGATAGCAGTTATGCAATTTTTTATGGTGGGTTAGCTGCGATAGTATCGTTTATTGCTCTTCTTTCATTGATGACTTTAATAACAGGTGTGACTTTAAGTTCAATGGTTGAAGAAATATTGGCGGCATCCTATAAAATGACTGAGAGTATGGGATTTGAAGAAGTATTTTCTCAATCAGGAATACAATTGAATGATATGCTCGAATTATTTAAAATGATTTTACCGAGTGCTTTGATTATCTCGGCAGTTGTATTTGCCTTTGTTAATTATGCAGTTGCAAATATAATCATGAGAAGAGCAGGCATGAAGATAGGATCACCAAAGAAATTTTCTGAATTTGTTTTACCGAGCAATATTTTGACTGGTACTTCTATAATATTGATATTGGCTTACTTTTCAGGAAAAATGAATATAGTGGATTCTCAAATGCTTTTTATGAATGTTTTGAATTTGTTTGTTTATATATTTTTTATACAAGGGCTGGCAATTGTTTTTTCTTATTTCGAAAAAAGAAATTTGAAACGAGTGATGAAAATCATTATAGTCATACTGATATTTTTGCTCCAAATGACATTGACAATCGCAATATTAGGTTGGATTGACAATATATTTGATTTCAGGAAGATTAGAAAAAAGAAATTAGGTGTCTAATATGAAAAAAAACAATAAAATAATGAGTATTCTTTTACCAGACAATAAATTGTTTTTATGGATTATTCTTGTACTCGATATTGCAATGCTCTATTATAATCTTCTAATAGGTGTAGCAGGTGTAATCGCGCTTGCTGTTTTAGCGATTTACAGTATTGTAAACAGCCGTGAAAAAATGAAAAAATGGACAAAATATATTGAAAATTTATCGGAAGATCTTGGAAATGCGGCACAAAGTTCATTGATTAGTTTGCCCATACCATTGAGTCTTATAAATTTAGAAGGAAAATTAGTTTGGTATAATTCGAAATTTTCTGATATGTTCAGTGATAAAGATTTACTGGATAATGAAATCAATAAATTTATCCCTCAAATATCTGTGGAAGAATTGTTGAAAGACGATAGTGAAAACTCTGAATATAAAATTGGAGAAAAATATTATTATCTTAAAAAAAATATAATTAATATTGATGCAAAAAACAAAGATGAAAGTGTAATTTTGATGTTGTATTGGATAGAAATGACTAGTTATGTGAAATTGAAAATTAGATACAATGAAGAGCGTCCTATCATGGGTATGATTCAAGTAGATAATTATGATGAAGTTATAAACAATACAAAAGAGGATAAAGTGCCTTTTGTCTTATCTGAAATTGAAAGTAAAATAAATCTATGGGCAGCCCGTCTTAATGGAATGATCAAAAAATACCAGGTTGACAAATATATGATTATTTTTGAAAATAAATTTTTAACAAATATTGAATCAAAGAGATTTACAATACTCGATGAAATTCGTGAGATTGATATGGGTAATAAGATTCCTGTCACATTAAGTATTGGTCTTGGTGTAAACGGTAAAAATTTTGATCAGCTTGAAGAATTTTCTTTTTCTGCACTTGAATTAGCCTTAGCAAGAGGTGGAGACCAAGCGGTAGTTAGAAAAAATAGCAATTTTGATTTTTACGGAGGAAAGACAAAAGCAGTCGAGAAGAGAAATCGTGTAAAAGCAAGAGTGATTGCACATGCTCTGAGGCCGCTTATGGACGAAAGTAATGAGATATTCATAATGGGGCATAAATACCCTGACATGGATGCCTTTGGGGCCGCAATCGGTATTTACAGAGCTGCAATCAACAGAGGAAAAGAAGCTTACATTGTATTGAATGAAGTAAATGAATCGATAAAAAATGTCTTTGAACTATTCAAAGACGATGAAACGTATAAATTCATCAAGTCGGAAGATGCAATCAGCCGTGTAGATGCAGGAGATATGTTGATTGTTGTTGATACACATCGACCGAGCTTTACGGAGTGCCCAGAACTTATTGAAAAGATGGATCGAATAGTACTTTTCGATCATCATCGTAGAGGCGCTGAATATATAGAAAATACATCTTTGAATTATGTTGAGCCGTACGCGTCTTCTACTTGTGAACTGATTGCGGAAGTTCTCATGTACATTGAAGATAAGGTGTTTATTAGAGATATTGAAGCAGAAGCGTTGTTGGCTGGAATAGTACTTGATACAAAGAGTTTCAGTTTGAAAACAGGTGTGAGGACCTTTGAAGCAGCTTCTTTTTTAAGAAGATACGGCGCAGATACTGTGAAGGTCATGCAGCTATTCCAAGATGATTTTGAGACAATCAGAACAAAATCAGATATTGTAGCTGAAGCTGAAATAACTCATGATGCAATCGCGATATCGATTTATAGAAAACCGCTGGAAAACATCAAATTGATTGCATCTCAAAGTGCTGACGAGCTTTTGAAAGTCAGGGGAATAGATGTATCTTTTGTAATTGGAATTCAACCGAACAATGAAGTGATCATAAGTGGTAGATCGCTAGGTGAGAAAAGTGTCCAACTTATTCTTGAAAAACTTGGTGGCGGTGGTCATTTAACTACAGCAGGTGCTCAATTTGTTGATCAGACGATTGATGAAGTAAGAGAAATGTTGATAAAGGAAATTGATGAGTATATATTGAAAGGGTGATAAAATGAAAGTAATTTTATTAAAAGATATTAAAGGTACTGGCAAAAAAGGCGATATAATCAATACGAGTGATGGACATGCAAGAAATTATCTGATTCCAAGAAAATTAGGTGTGGAAGCAAATGATGCCAATATAAAAGAACTTGAATACAAGAAAGCAAATGTTGAAAAAATCAAGAAGAATGAATTGGCAGATGCGGAAGCTTTTGCGAAGGACCTTTCAGAAAAAGAATTGAAAATCATCACTAAGGCAGGCGAAGGTGGAAAATTGTTTGGATCCATTACATCTAAGGATTTGGCAGATCAATTAAAGGATGACTTCAATATTGATATTGATAAAAAGAAGATAGTAATGAAGAATCCAATAAAAGAATTGGGAACGTATGAAGTTGAGATAAAAACTTACCCCAATGTGAAAGCGGTTATAAAAGTTACAGTTATTTCAGAGTAGAGAGACCTTAGGGTCTCTTTTTAAATTTCTTAGATAAATTAAATGTCTTTCATTGGGTATATTATGGAATAAGATTTAAATTACCAATGAGTGAAGTCACGGATGTTCTGGCATTAATTATAAATCAAGGGAGATAAGATATGTTAACTGAGATAAGAAGTAGCATAGAGAAAACAATTATTGGTAAAAGGCATGTCATTAATTTGCTATTAGTGGCTTTGCTGGCAGAAGGACATATTATTATAGAAGATGTTCCTGGGATTGGAAAAACAACTTTGGCGAAAGCGATGGCTAAAACTTTGAATTTGAAGTTTTCAAGAATTCAATTTACACCTGATGTCATGCCGTCAGACGTATTAGGAGTTTCAATATACAATCAAAAGACAAAGGAATTTGAATTTAGACATGGACCGGTAAGAACGAATATCCTTTTAGCGGATGAGATCAACCGTGCGTCGCCGAAAACACAATCGAGTTTACTCGAAGCTATGGCAGAAAAACAATATACAATTGACGGAAATACGTATGAATTAGAAACACCATTTATAGTGATTGCGACACAAAACCCTATTGAATTTGAAGGAACGTTTCCCTTGCCTGAAGCGCAACTTGATCGATTTATGATTAGAATAAATATGGGATATCCTGAATTTGAACAGGAAATAGAAATTTTAGATAAAAAAAATATTAATATTCCAATTGAATCAGTTGTATCAAAAGACGAGCTGATGGAATTGGTCAATAAAGTAAAAAACATTGAAGTAGGTATGAATATTAGAAAATTTATAGTTAATATTGCAAATAAAACGAGAAATTCAGAGGATATCATTCTACCGATGTCACCGAGAGCTTCTCAGGATTTATTTAGAGCCAGCAAAGCATATGCATTCATTAGAGAAAGAGATTATGTAATTCCTGAAGATGTTATTGAATTGGCTCCTTATGTCGTGTCTCATCGTATCATTGTAAATCCTGAAGTAAAATTTAGAGGGATGAATGAATATGAAACGATTGATACCTTGGTAAGAGAAATAAGGATTGATATTAATGAGAAAGTTGGAAAAAAATAAAGTATTGGCAGTAGTATTAATAGTATTAACAGGAAATGCAATAATATCGGGAGGAGAATTTCAATATTTCCTTCTTTTTGCTGCGCTCACGACAATAGGATTCAGTTTTGTGCATTTGAGGATAAATAAAAAAAATATTGCTCATATGTTTTTTTCTAGTGCAAAAACAGGCACAGTAGGCGAAATGCTATGCATTCAATATAAATTAAGCAATAACGGTATTTTGCCGATAGTAAACACTGTCATCACTACTTTTCTTTCAAAATCCCTAGGAGAATCGATTTATCCTGCAGAAAAAATATTTTTTAAACCTTATCAGTTTATAAATTTGAAGCACCAAATCCAATTGAAACATAGAGGTTATTATCGTGTAGGGAAAGTACAAGTAGAAATAAAAGATCCTCTTAACATATTTTCAAAAACAATCATTTTTGACCGTGAAATTGACCTGACTGTCTTTCCTCGCGTCTATGACATTGAAAAATTAATGCTGCCCTATAGAGAGATGTATGGAAGAAATAATGTAAATATAAAAGTATTCGAAGATTTAACCAATATAAAAAATTTAAGAAAATATGTTCCAGGGGATAGTTTCAAGCGAATAGACTGGAAATTGACAGCTAAAAATAGAGAATTATTTGTGAAAGAATATAATTTATCCGCATCAGGTAAAGTGACTATATATCTTGACAGTTATGTCGGGAATTACGATAAAGATATTTTACCTGAACAAGATGAAAAAATAGTGGAAATAGCAGCTAGTGTTATTAAATTTTATTTAAGAAATGACTTTGAGGTAACTCTGACTTATCTGGATTTTGACAAGAAAAAAAATATAAATGGAAAAAATCTAAGTCAATTTGATCGTTTTCTTAAAGCGCTTATAGGATTCTCTGTAAATGGTGTTGTGGGAAATGAGAATTTTATACTCAGTGATGCATGCAAGCTGACATATGGCTCAGTTATATTTATAATAGGTCCTAAAATAGAATACAAGCTAAATAAAATATTTAATCAGCTGAAAAGAAAACAATATAAGATTTTTGGTATATTTTTAGAAGATACTACTAATAAATATAATTATATTGAAGAAAATATCATTGACTATAAGATAATAGGGCTTGAGGAAAATATAGTTGATAAACTGGGGGAAAGGATATGAATGACAGATATTTTGATTTCTTCGGTTTTGTCATGGTATATGCTGTACTCTTGGTGATAAGTGAATCGTTGCTTTTTAAATACAGCTATCAATTTGTTTTAATCAGTACAATTGCAGTTTATATGATTGTTTTAGTTGCAATGAAATTTTCAAAAATATTTAAGATTGTAATCGGTATCTCGATTGCAATATACTGTATTTTATTTCTGACGTTTTTTGATTTAGTAACTTTCAATGTATATTTGTCTGAAATTTTGAAAAAACTGTATGTTTTTTTAAAAGCGGATTCACTCTTGCGTTTTATAAAAGACACACATTTATTTTATACAGGCGAATTAGATGAAGTTCCTGAATTGTTGGGAAAAGAAGTGTATATTGTATCAGCTATGGCAGTGACATATTTGCTTGTAAAACTAATGAAAAAAAGTAAAATAAAAAGCCTTGTGATTATTCCAACACTATTTATAATGGCCCAGTGGATAAGATATGTTGATATCTCTTTAGCTGCATTCAAATGGTATTTGATTGGATTGACTGGATTTCTGATTTACAGTATTTTAAAAAGAAATATAAATTATCAAAACAAATATCAAAATAGAAATCATTTTATTTACAGTGTCGTTGCAGCGGTTGTCATACTTGCAATTACGAATATTGTAGCCGCTGTATTCCCGCTGACGCAAATAAATGAACAGCTATCAGCTTTCATGCCCGCCTTTACTTCTTTAAGGAGTGGATATACAGATGTTTCAGAAAATTATTATTTCAATTTAGCATCAACGATGTATCAACCTCAAAGAAATAAGTTGGGTGGGAGGATTGTCTCGAGGAATTATGATGTTATGATGCTTGTTGAGAGTGATGTTGGGGGGCAATATCTTCGAGGTGCTGTCAAGGATTATTATACAGGGAATTACTGGTTGAAGACAGATGACGAATATGTAAACAGAATTTCATGGTTGATTAGAAATCAAGAGGCTGAATCAATGAGCGTCTATTATGAAGCGCTTGATTCGGGGGTGATATTTGTGCCTCTTAATGTTTCGTATATCAATTTGAATATCAATAAAGTATTTATGAACAGAGATGAGGTATTTTATTATCATAGAGATCCATTTGAAAGAAAAATGAAATATTATGAAATCGAATTTATGACAGAAGCTATTATGAGAGAGAGGGAAATTGATTTAAATAGGTATCTTCAATTACCTGAAAATCTGTCAGAAAGATTAATTGATTTGGCAAAATCATTAGGTGCAGATGAAAGTAATGCGATAGACAAAGCAAATAATATAAAACAATATTTGATTTCAAATAGTTCGTATACTTTATTGGTAGATGATGTCCCGGAGAATAAGGAGTTTGTAGACTATTTCATTTTTGAGGCAAAAGAAGGATATTGTACATATTTTGCTACGGCAATGGCAATTATGTTGAGAATTAATGAAATACCTTCTAGATATGTTGAAGGATTTATCAGTTCACTGGAAAAAAACGATGCTGATTATTATGAAGTAACAGGAGATCGTGCACATGCATGGGTGGAAGCATACATAAATGATGAATGGCAAACGATCGAAGCCACGCCATATTACGTTGATGAAGCGGAATATGATTATAATTTTGATATAATAAAATACGAAGACAAAGGAGGAGGAAAAGAAGAAAGAGAAACAGATGATGAGCGTCTTGAGCCGACAGTAGTAGAAGTGGAAGCAGTAAAGCGAAAACCAGCAGCTATCATTGTGATGTCTAGTATTGCAAGTTTATTGATTATGTGCATATTCTTATATAGAATTAAATATAAAAGAGACGTGGAGAGAATGACGTTTCTAGACAAGTTTCAATTATTTCAGAAAATTGCTGAGAAAGAGGATAATATAGTTGAAAATATTCCTGAAAAGATAATTTCAGAATTCTTGCGGATAAAATTAGGATATGAAATGAGTATCGAGGTGATGTCTATAATACAAAAAATGTTTTATTCATCTTTAAGTATAGATGATGATGAAAAAAGTTATATAATAAAGGAAATAGAAATTATTGAAAAGTTGATTAAAAATAAAATTGGAAATTTCAAATTTTTCAATTATAGAAAAAATTTTTTTAAAGAGAAACTATAATAGGAGGAAATATGGCTATACAAATAAGACAACTGCCACATAATATTGAAGCAGAGCAGTCGGTACTGGGTGCGATGATTTTAGATAAAGATGCAATTATTGATGTTGTTGATGTTATTGGTGAAGCAGACTATTTTAAGGATCAACACAAGCATATACATCGAGCGATTATAAATCTTTTCAATCATAATGTGTCAATTGATATGGTTACCTTAAGTGAAGAATTAAGCAGCTTTGTTAAGCTGGAATCAATTGGCGGAATGGAATATTTGACCGAACTGACTTCTGCGGGGGTTTTTACTTCTCATGCCAGGTCATATGCAAAGATTATAGAAGAAAAAGCAATGCTGAGAAAACTTATAATTGCTACAACTGAAATAGCTGAAAAAGGATATGAGAAAGAGGATGCTGATGCGCTTCTTGAAATGGCTGAGCAATCAATTTTTGATATATCTCAGAAGAAAAATAAAGAAGGATTAGTGGGTATCAGCGAAATTTTGCAGGAAACAGTTCATGAAATAGAGAGACTTGCTGCGAATCCAAACGCAATCACTGGCATCAGTACAGGATTCCATGATATAGATAAAAAAACAAATGGTCTTCATAAATCGGATCTTGTTTTGATTGCGGCGAGACCGTCTATGGGTAAAACTGCTTTTGCATTGAATGTTTGCCAGAATGCGGCTGTAAAAGAAAAACAATCAGTCGCGATATTTTCGCTTGAAATGGCCAAGGAACAATTGGTTCAAAGGATGCTCGCCAGTGAAGCGTTGATTCCTATACAAAACATACGAACAGGACAATTGAAGGAGAATGAATGGGGAACTATGGCTAAAGCGATGGCCTCGCTATCAACAGCTAAAATATTTATCGATGATACACCGGGTATAACTGTTCTCGAAATGAGAGCTAAATCTCGAAGGTTGAAACTTGAACATGGACTTGATTTGATAATGATTGACTATATGCAGTTGATGAGTTCACATTCACCGGGTGAAAGTCGTCAACAGGAAATATCAAGTATATCAAGAGGATTGAAAGCATTGGCGAGGGAGATGGATTGTCCGGTTGTTGCGCTTTCGCAGCTGTCAAGAGCGCCAGAGGCTAGAAGCGACCATAGACCAATATTATCTGACTTGAGAGAATCGGGTGCAATCGAGCAGGATGCGGATATTGTAATGTTTTTATATCGTGACGAATACTATCATGAAGATTCTGAAAAGAAAAACATTGGTGAAGTTATAATTTCAAAACAGAGAAATGGTGAAACGGGGAGAATTGATTTGGCATGGCTGGGTCAATATACGAAATTCGCAAGTCTTCAAAGACAAGAGGGATAAAGTATGGGATTTAAAATCAGAGATATAAAACTTGAAGATGTACAGACAATGATGAAATGGGGGAAATTCACAGATCCAAGATATCTTCATTTCAATTTCCCCTATACAGAACCTTCTGATTTTAAAATTTGGTATCAATACAAAGTAGATGCACTAGGTGTCAAGGCATTTGGCGCTTTTGTCGATGAATTATTAATTGGTTTTGTAACTTTCAAAAAAATTAATTATCTTTTCAACAGAGCGGAACTTGGTGTCATTTTTGATATGAATTATGTTTCAAAAGGATATGGATACTTGACCATTGTTGAAGTACTGAAGCGGGTAAAATTCAGAAAAGTATATCTCTATGTTTCAACATACAACAATAGAGCGTATAAAGCCTATGTTAAATTGGGCTTTAAAGCAAGCAAGATAGAATATAAATTATTTGAAAATCAAGACATTATCAATGATATTGATGACGGAGATGAAGATTTTTTAAAGAAAAATGGTAAATTATACGGTAAATACGTAAAAATGGAAAAATATTTGTAACAAAATGGAAATTTATATACACCTATATAATAAAGGGGGTATATAAAATGAAAACATGTACAATATGTGGTAGTTCTGTGGAGGTTGTTGCATTTAAGAAAGGTTATATCTGTAAAGAGTGTATTCTTAAAATAAAAACACAAACAAAAAAATAAAAAAAATAAAAATGATTCGAGTATTGACGTATTTAATTAGCTTTGATAATATAAATGTGTATTTTTTAAAGAAAGAGGTGTGATCATGTCAACAGCTGTTATAGTAGGAGCTCAGTGGGGCGATGAAGGTAAAGGAAAAGTGATTGACTATCTGGCTAAGAAAGCTGATTTAGTGGTTAGAGGGCAAGGTGGCAATAATGCCGGCCATACTGTGGTAGTTGGAGATAAAAAGTATGCACTTCATTTAATCCCATCAGGAGTGCTGTATGAAGACACTTTGAATATTATAGGAAATGGTGTTGTTATAGATCCTGAAGGTTTCTTGAAAGAAATTGATGGGCTCAATGAAAAAGGGGTAAAGACAGATCATATTTATATTAGTGACAGAGCACATGTAGTGATGCCATACCACAAAGAAATAGATCGTCTTTCTGAAGAACTCAGAGGCGAAAAGAAGATTGGAACGACGCAAAAAGGTATTGGCCCATGTTATATGGATAAAGTAGAAAGAACAGGTATCCGAATAGTCGATTTAATCAGTGACAAAATTGAAACGATTATTAGAGAAAGAGTTGCTTACAAGAATTTTTTAATTGAAAAATTATATGAAAGTCCGCCGTTGGATGTTGATAAAATTGTGGAGGATTATCTGAAATATGCACAAAGAATCAAACCATTTGTAAGGGATACAGGCGTCATTGTATACAATGCCCTTCAAGAAGGGAAAAAAGTATTGCTTGAAGGAGCGCAAGGCACCATGCTTGATATTGACTATGGTACGTATCCTTATGTGACAAGCTCTCATCCTATTTCTGGTGGATTTGCAATTGGTTCTGGCATAGGTCCGAATATGATAGAAGAAGTTCTAGGAATCGCAAAGGCTTATACAACTCGAGTTGGCAGTGGACCTTTTGTTACAGAACTTTTTGATGAAACTGGAGATTTGATTAGAGAAAAAGGACATGAATACGGGACAACAACAGGTAGAGCAAGAAGATGTGGCTGGTTTGATGCTGTTGCAGTCAGATATTCAGCTAGGGTAAATGGAATGACATCAGTTGCTCTCATGCTGCTGGATGTTCTAAGTGGATTTGAGGAAGTGAAAATATGCACAGGATATCAGTACAAAGATCAAGTGATTATGGATTTTCCTTCAAGTTTAGATGTGCTGGATGAATGTGAACCTATTTATGAGACTATAAAAGGTTGGGATGAAGATATTACTGAGGCGACGACTTTTGAAGAACTCCCTGTCAACGCCCAAAGATATGTAAGAAAGATTGAAGAAATAATCAATGTTCCTGTAAAGATTATTTCAATAGGTCCTAAGAGAAGTCAAACAATCATGATTGGTGAAATATTTTAATGAGCATTAAAGAAACCGCAGACTGCAAAAGTTGATGCGGTTTTTTCTATTAATAAATTAAAGAAATATAAAGAAAGTATTTTAAAATTCTATATGAAAGTAAATGATTATTACAGGGGGTATAAAATAATTTAAGGATAGTGGGGCGGATTTTAGAGAAATTGGAGATGAGGTAATGAATTTTAAACGGGTAATGATAATGATTTTGATTATCATACTGGTCTTGTCGTTGATGGGTATGTCATTTGCAAGACAAGGAGAAGACTTGAAAAAACACCAAGTTAAAGTAATTCAAGCTGAAATAAGTGGGAGAGTATTTGTTGACTACAATAGAAATGCTATATTCGATGGCGATGATTATGGAATTGAGGGTGTTCCAATTCTATTGACAGTAGCTGAAGATGTAGCGCCTACATTCACTGATGAAAACGGGTATTTCAAATTAGTAGCTAGAACAGATACTTGCTACACTTTGATTGCGCCTGAGCAGTATGAAGAATATACTTTGATTTCAGAGACTGATGGGGTTGTTGATGGTGAGTCAATTGTCAGTACACCTTTTGATTCTAGAGAAAAGAACTTTGGTTATCAAATAGGAGACGTTGACTAAAAAATAAATAATGGATTTGCCTTGCTATCTGAAATAAGCTGCGCATTATGCGCAGCTTATTTGCTCCAACGGACATCAGGTCCATAAAATTTGAATATTTCAAAATTGCCATAGATTCTTGATGAAACTCTATTGCTGTATACTTTTTCTATTTCTCCCAGACTTAAGTTGGTTGATATGATAATGGGTTTATTTGCCAACAGTCTGCCATTGATGATGTTGAAAATTTCTGCGTTGGTGAAAGAATTGTTGAATTCTGTGCCTAAATCATCGATAATCAGCAGGTCTGCATCGAAAAGCAATTGGTATTGATTTTGTGAATTTGAATCTTTATTTGAAAATCTGTATTTTTCAATGATATCGATAAGTTTGAAAGCTGTCTGGTAAATCACTAAAAAACCCTTGTCCATTAAATTCTTTGAAATGGCATTACAAAAGAAAGTCTTTCCCTGACCTGTCGGTCCATAGAAAAGTAAATTCTTGCTTCTTTCAGGTGAGAAATTGTATACATATGATTCCACTGAACTCAGTATTTGAGTGATGTTGTCTTTTTGAGAAAGTCCTTCAGAGTGATCAGCAGATGAAAAGATATCAACATTGAATGTGTTGAAGTTTTCTCTTTCTATGGCCAATTTTATATTTGACATATCATATAGATGATTAACCATTTTTTGAGTAAAACATTTGCATTTTTTATTATTTTCAAGATATCCGGTATCCTTGCAAAGTGGACAATTATAAGGAACATCCAATAAATTGGCAGGTATTTGATTTTTGGATAAAATATAAGCTCTCTCTTTAAGAAGCTGCTGTGTATTTTCTTCAAACTCTCTAATCATATTTTCTGCATTTTTTGGAGAACTGAGGACGGAAGCAGTAAGTTCTAAACCTAAGGCTTCTAAAGTCTGCATAATTTGCTTCAGCCTTGGATATTTTGAGTACAACATTTTTATTCTTTCATCATATATTCTTGAATTGCTATCACGGATGGCCTCATATTCAAGCAGTATATTTCTTGTTAAATTATTGGGAAGCATTTAATCACCTAGATTTCAAATTTTTTACTAACAGTTTTTCTAGTTCTTGTTCAGATAAATTTTGTTCTTCGTCAGTGCTGTAATTATGAAAAGCGTTCTTTTTAATGGCTTTTTTTTCAGCAGTTTTTTTATAAACAGGTTTTTCTTCTCCGTTGAATATATTAGAAAAGACTTTATCTAAATAATTCATACTTGGATTTCTTGTTTTCTTTGTAATCTCTATAATTGTGTCTAGTATAAAACTCATCTCGAATTTGAATTCCAACAACCATTTATCGATAACTTGAATATCACCGGAAGAAGGATTGGCCCAAGGGAAACCCAAGGATTCCAATATTTTTTTATAATTTACATATTTTTCACTTGTTTTCTCTGTGTAATTTACTAAATCATCTACTGTTTTGATATTTAAGTCAACCCAGTTGAAAAGACGCTTTTTTACCGTAGTGATGCGATTGGTATATGCCCCACGTTTCAATGAATTGAAGGCTTCTACTACTAAGTCATCGGAAAGTTCGTTTTCATCCAAGAATGTCATGAGCTGCAGTCTTTCATTTGCTTGCAATTCGTTTCCTAATTTTTCATTGATTCTTTCAAAAAGTGAATTGTAACGTTTTGTTTTTACAGATTTTACAATCAAATCTTGACTTTTATGTGGGCTGTAGTAATTTTTATCTATAAAAAGTTGCCTAAGGGTCACAAATTCTACATCAAAATGCGTATCGTTGATGACATTGATTATATTTACAACGGATTTTGATTGCCAATATTTCCAAGCTTGAATAACATCAGAAAGTGGAACGTTCAATATATTAGAAAGAGTTTCATTTCCGAATTTCTCACTTTCATTGTGATCTTTTGCTAGTTTTAGTGCCATCAAATAGACTTTGACATAAAGACCATCAGCAGATGGCATAAAGTCATTGATGAATATATTTTCAATCTCAATAGTTCCTAAATCAAAATCAGGCGTTTTTATTTTAAAACTCATTGTACACCACCTATTCTTTGTATGAATATTATAACATAATCTGGCTGTTTATTAAAAAATTTAATAAACTTGTAACTTCAATAGTTATTTTTTGTGGTATACTATTTTTGAAACTAAAATAAGGAGTTTATTTATGAACAATAAAACCATTATATTGAAGTTTGTCACTTCGTTGTTAATTACGACGGCGATTTTTGGTGTGAGTTTTACATATGCTGATAGTGTAAATGCAAATTACTTAGTTAATAATATTGAGAAATTTTCATCTGTCAATATACAAAAATATGGAATTTTCATTAATGAAAATCCGATTGGGTACACTGAAACCAAAGAAGAAGCACAAGATATCTTAGCGAGATTGAAAACGATGTATCTCGATGGGAATACTGAAATACTGAATGTGAGTTTTAAAGAAGATGTAAGCATTTCAAAAGATCCCATAAGGGTAGTCGACCAGGATATGGTATATGCTGAAGATGAATTGATGGAGTATATTTTAAAGGGTACAAACGAAAGAAAAATACATGAAGTAGAATCAGGTGAAAATTTTTGGGTAATTTCAGAAATGTATGGCATTTCAGTTGATAATTTATTGGCTGCAAACCCTGCTGTTGTTCCTGAAAGACTCCAAATAGGCCAAGAAATCAGTTTGATTGTGCCTAAACCACTCATTACAGTGATTACTGTAGAAGAAGCTACTTACTCTAAAAATATAGATTATGAAGTTGTTTATGAAGATTCCGCTTCTTATTATAAAGGAGATCAGAGGACTAAAATTAACGGTGTTTATGGAGAACTCGAGATTGTCGCTGATGTCTATAAAGAAAATGGAATTGAATCTAAAAGAGAAATTTTATCAGAAACTGTCATAAAAGAACCTAAAACAAAGGTTGTTTACAGAGGAACTAAAGATCCGCCACCTAAAATAGGTACAGGAACTTTTAGTTATCCATTTGATACAAATAGAGGTACTGTCACATCAGATTTTGGAATGAGATATCATCCTATTTATCATGATTACAGAAGACATACAGGCATTGATATTGCTTTGCCGATGGGGACGCCGATATATGCCGCCGATGGTGGAAAAGTAATTTCTGTTGGCTATAGCAGTGGCTATGGAACAATGATTAAAATAGATCATGGTGCAAATATGGAAACAGTATATGCTCACCTTAGCAAAACATATGTGAAAGTTGGAGATAAAGTTTTTAAAGGTGAAAAAATTGGTCTGAGTGGAAATTCTGGTACAAGTACAGGTCCGCATTTGCATTTTGAAGTTAGAAAATTAGGTGTTCCGGTTGATCCTAAAAATTATTTGAAATTTGCATTCTAAGAATTTAAAATACACGAGCAATTGCTCGTGTATTTTTGATATAATCATTAAAAGAGGTGTTGATATGAAAAAAGTGTTGATTGTTGAAGATGAAAAGACTATTTCTGATATAATAAAAGTCAATTTGCTTAAAGAAGGCTATTCAATCATTCAAGCTTATGATGGAAAGCAAGCTCTGGAGATATATAAAGATGAAAATCCTGATTTGATTTTATTGGATGTCATGTTGCCATATATTGATGGATTTCAAGTATGCAGGAAAATAAGAGAAAAATCAAATATTCCAATAGTAATGCTGACTGCCAAAGAAGAAGAAGTCGATAAAGTATTAGGCCTTGAGCTGGGTGCGGATGACTACATCACTAAGCCTTTTGGAATGAGAGAATTAATTGCCAGAGTGAAGGCGAATATCAGACGTGTTGAAATAGATTCGAATGTTGAAGAAATATTGACGAACGAAAAAATCATAAAATCAGCTGATTTAGTAATAGATTTAAATCGGTACGAGGTTAGAAAAAACGAAAATATAATAGAACTGACAAAAAGAGAATTTGAACTTCTTACATTTCTTGCTTCTCAGGACACACAAGTATTTACAAGAGAGCAATTGCTTAAGGATGTATGGGGTTACGAATATTTTGGAGATATTAGAACAGTTGATGTTACAGTCAGAAGAATGCGTGAGAAAATAGAAGAGGATTCCAGCAATCCTAAATTCATAATGACAAAAAGAGGCGTAGGTTATTATTTCAGGAGGATTTAGCATGTTCAGAACAATCCGTTGGCGATTTGTAATTATATATTTTATGCTTGTGTTTATCGCCATGATTATTGCGGGTGTATTCATTATCAATTCCTATGAAATTTATTATGAAGAAGATGTATCAAATCAACTTGATGACTTGAACGCAACTATCAATCAGAGATTATCTCAATTCAATGATTTTGACAGTGAAGTTGAAAATATTACCGATTTACTCATGGGTTATCAGAGCATTGGATTTACACAGGAAATTTTCATATTGTCAATCAACAACCGTATGATTGCATCGACGGTTGCTGACTTTTTTATAGATCCGCTCAGCATTCTCAACTATGATCTTCTGATTCATGGAATGGAAGTTGATTCTTTAGATGCTGAATATATCGATAGAGTGAATTTGACATATGATAAAATTTATCCGGTTTTTAATGAAAAAAATGCTGACAAGATGGGTAATGTCTATATTCGTTATGACATGACTGATATTTATCGTGCACTTGATGAAAATAAAAACATTATTGTTAGAGCAACTGCACTTGCTTCTGCGATTACAATTATTCTCGGATTTTTTATTGCAAAAAGTATTACTGAACCGATAAATGATTTGACGTATAAGGCGGCGCGAATGGCGAATGGTGATTTTAATCAGTATGTAGAAGTTAAGTCAGAGGATGAAATTGGCAAACTTGCTGAAATGTTCAACACACTTACGAATAGACTCAAAGAGAGTATGAGTGAAATACATCAAGAAAAAAGTAAAATGGAAGCCATTGTAAATCAAATGGCGGATGGCCTGATTGCAATCGATATGGAAGGAAACGTTGCCCATATCAATCAAAGGGCGCTTGAAATTTTGAATCTTGACGAAAGACAGATTATTGGCCTCAATTATAAAAATTTTATTGGAGCATATAATATTAAAGTGACCATTGATTCTATTAAAGAGAGTGATGAATGGGTCGGTAAAGAAATAGTCTATGGTGCGAATTCGATATACAGTATTAAATACGCGCCATTTCAAGATGACAATGACAATAAACTTGGTATTATTTTAATCATTCAAGATATTACTGAGGAAGAAAAATTGGAAACTATGCGAAAAGAATTTGTTGCAAATGTCAGTCATGAATTAAAAACTCCACTTACGACCATCAAAAGCTATGTGGAAACAATTCTAGATGGTGTTGTTGAAGATTCAGAATCAATCAGTCATTTTCTTTCTGTAATAAATAATGAAACAGATAGAATGGCGAGATTAGTGCGTGATTTATTGCAACTCAGTAATTTTGATTCCAATAAAATTAAATTTGAATATGAATACAATGATTATGCTGTATTACTCAAAAAAACAATTGAAAAAATGAATGTTACTGCTGAAAAAAAAGGTCAGATAATTGAGCTTGATTGTAAGAATAAAGAAATTGTTGGTTATTTTGATTATGATAGATTAGAGCAAGTTATTCTTAATATAATTTCCAATTCAGTCAAATATTCAAAAGATGACACTAAAATAAAGGTGTGTTGTGAAGAAATTGATTCTTATGTTAAAATTTCAATAAAAGACCAGGGAATTGGCATTCCGCAACAAGATTTAGAAAGAATTTTTGAGAGATTCTACAGAGTTGATAAAGCGAGATCAAGAGATTTGGGAGGAACTGGATTAGGCCTTGCAATTGCAAAAGAAATCATTGTGGCACATGGCGGGAAAATTGTTCTGAACAGTACTATTGGTGATGGTACTGAAGTGTTGATTGAAATTCCTTTGAAAATGATAGAAGTGTAAAGGCTATTTAAAGTGACTGTAATGCCTTTGTAATAAAATTAGGCTATAATTGTTTTAACTTAGTATTAGGAGGAATGGGCGTGATTAAAAAATCTGCCTTTATTATAGCTTTATTGGTACTTATAAGCACTTCAAGTTTTGCTGATGCTGACTTCAATCGAAAAATTGAAGTAGTCAGTCCGACAATTGGTGTTTCGGGTGATGTAGTTATAGTAAATAATTTATATATTTCAGTTCGAATTGATGAAGTAGTTGAGAGTCAAATTAAACTTGTGAAAATTGAAGAATATGATGTTGAAATGGGTGTTTTAGATAAGGTGTTTTTGAATATAGAGTTGACAGATGAAGAAGAAAGTCAAATCTATGGGGCCAATGTAGCCAGAGTGTATTTTTCGCTTAAAAACAAGTTGTTTGATTTACAAAATCAATATAATCAAATGAATACATTTGTTGAAAATGTTGATGAAAATGAGATAGAATTATTACAAAAAGAAATGCAAAACATTAGCCAGCAACTTATGACTTATAGAAATGAGTATGAAGCTCTTTTTTATAAAACAGTTGTAGGACCTGAACCACTTATGTATGAAGGAATTTTACCCTATTATGAGAAAACAGTTCCAGATGTTGCAGATGGAAATTACAAATTAATTTTTGAAAGTTCAAAAGGGCTATTGCAAAAAGAGGTTGCTTTTAGCGTGAAATCAAAAGAATCTGTTGTGAATGAAATTGTAAAGAGCATTCCACTTCGATTGATTAAAATGATGGATTATATGGAATAAAGGTTGATTGTATGAAATGGGAAAGGTTCAAATCGTTTTTACTGATTATTTTGACAGTGTCAAGTCTTAGTCTCACAGGTATTTATATGTTGAGAACAACTGGAGAAATTGACGAAACGGCGTCGAAGATTATCGATATACCTTCCGTTAATATTGAACTTAGTGAAATTATACACCCCCAAGGTTTATTTATTAACTTTGGGGGTGATTCGCATACAGCGTTTTTCTTTGAAATAAATGATATTTGGAAAGAAATTTATAAGGTTATTTATGACAACATGTCTAAAGCAACAGTTCAATTAGCCGATGATAATATCTGGAGAACGGTCCTACAAGAGCGTTCTATTCATATTTCTATGGAAAATGAAATTTCTGCTGAATATTTTTTTGGTGGAAAAGCTGACGACGATATTATGGTTGATGAAATTTGCATTCCGTTGCTAGGAAGAGATTTTATTTTATTGAAGTCCGGAGATCAATATTATAAAGTTGCAGCAGTATTTGACAATACGCTTGAAACTATTGTGTCAAAAATTGAGTCAAGTGGCTATGTAGAATTTAAAACAATCGAGAAAAGGTTCTCTATTCAAAATATTTTATCAACTAATGGCATAATAGCAAAAAAGAATATGACTATAATTCCTATATCGGAGATAAGGGAAATTCCTTTTTATAAGTCTGAATTTTTAGTAAACATCTTAGATGTTGCATCTGTTGAAAATTATGTTCAGAAAATATTTGGTGCCAACCTTAGTTTTATAAAAAAGATGACGGATTACGATGGAACAGTTATCTACTTGACAAATTACGGCAAAAAAACATTAAGCTTTGGTGAAAATGGTTCTTTGGAATATATAAATAATATGATATCAGAAAATCATACAGCAAAAGAATATAGTTTCGCTGATGATCTGCAGACGGCTTGGGAATTCATATCATATTTTGAAGAAAATAATAAGGATTTATTTCTATCAGATTATAAAAAAATAGGCAATGTAAGTTATTTTTATTTTAATGCAAGAATAAATTCATACAATATATACTATGGTGGAAAAAATAATGGAAATGCAGTTGAAATTAGGATTAAAAATAATGAAATAAATTATTATTACAGCAACAGAAGAACAAATTTTGAAATTTTTGATGTCGGAATGTTTTGGGATAAAGCAGAGTCCTTCAGTAAGATATTTGATACCAATTTTGAATTAATCAGCCAAAATTATCAAACAGATTTCAATATTGATGAAATCAATGAAATGAGACTGTATATTCTTCAAATCGTAAATGACATTGAGGCTTTTGATTTTGTATATTTCATTGATGCTTCAGCTAAATCTAACAATGTAATTCCTGCATGGCGAATTAAAATAGGTCCAAGATGTTACTATTTTGATATTTATGAAGGTATATTACTCGAGGACATTAAGGAGAAAGCCAATGGATTGGAAAAAAACTAAAAACATTTTAATCATCGCACTGCTGATTATGAATGTATTTTTAGTCTACAATATATATTTTAAAGATAATATTGATCAAGAAATCGTCGATTTGACTGCTGTAAAAAAATTGCTAAGAGAAAGAGATATTGACATTTCATCAATATCACAACAAACCTATAAAGAAATGCCGAAATTCTCTGTTTCTAAAATAGAATACAAGCAGAGTGAATTGACTGAAATTGAAGAATTAGGCTTTGATTTGACAACAAATGAAGATGTATTAAGTGCTAATTTCAATCTTGTTGTTAATTCTGATGTGCAGTTGCAAGAGTTAATTGAGAATGTAAAAGTGATATTGGGAATTGATGCAGAAAATTCAGTTCTTATCTATAATTACCATATTGATGGTAAAACCTTTGCGCTCTACAATCAAGATGAAGATGGCTATATATTTGATGATGGATATTTAAAAATTGAATCTGTACCGGATCAATATGTTTTGATAGAATATCAATGGTTGGATATATCTAAAAATGACGAGAGTTTAAATGGATTGATTTATCCTATAGAAAAATCTATTTTATCTCTTTTAGATTTAAATAAAAATGATGGTGAGACAATAAGAATTATTGATTATCAAATAGTCTATCGAGTTGAAGAAAAAGAAGATCTAGTTATAGACAGTATTACAACAAGTGAACCTTTACCATATTGGCGTGCAATTACTGATAAAAATGAAAGTGTTTATTTTAATGGATTGAGGTAGTAAAGAATGACTTTAAGTTATTGTTCATTGGCAAGCGGCAGTGCTGGAAATTGCCATTTTATATCAACAGAGACAACACATATAATACTTGATTTCGGAATGAGTACAAGATATGTTAAAAATTCTTTAGAAGCAATAGGATTTGATATAGCGGATGTTCAAGGTGTTTTTATAACTCATGAGCACTCTGACCATATTAAAGGATTAAAAACTTTTATAAAAAATTACAATATACCTGTTTACATGAATAAGTGCACTTTTGATTTTGTGAAAGAAAAAGTGAGAGAAGAAGACTGGGATAAAGTGATAATTGTTGAAGGCAATATTGATATGATAATTGGGGACATAAGCATAGTGAATTTTGATATATCACATGATGCGGCGCATCCAACGGGCTATAATTTTTTTCATATGGATAAGAAACTCAGCATTGTAACTGACATTGGGATTATGACAGATGAAGTAGTCTCTTTTTTAGAGCAATCAAATTTTCTTGTGATAGAAGCTAATCATGATGTGAACATGCTCATGTTTGGTCCATATCCGTATTATTTAAAGAGAAGGATCAACAGTGAGATAGGGCATCTTTCCAATGAAGAAGCTGCAAAAACTGTTTTCAAAGTATATAAAACGGGTAAGTTGAAAAATGTGGTATTGGCCCATTTAAGCAGAGAAAATAACATGCCTGAACTTGCGCATTTGACTGTTCAAAAATATCTTGAGGAAAATGGAGTAGACACGGATGTTGATATCAATCTCGATTTAACTTATAGAGACAAGACGGGAAAATTTTATAGGATTGTATAATATGGATAAAAATATCATTGAACATATTAGAGAAATAGCTTAATAAATAAAATAATTTATAAAAATAATAAAATACATAATATAAGGAGAGAATAGCATGCCCGTAAATATACAAGAAATATTAATGACATGGGGACTTAAAATTTTATATGCTGCAATTATTCTGATAGTAGGTTTTTTTGTCATTAAAGTATTAAGCAAAGCACTTGAAAAAGCTATCGAAAAATCAAAAATCGAAGTATCTGTAAAGATTTTTTTAGCTTCACTTTTTAGGATGACACTTAAAATTCTTTTATTAGTTTCAGTTGTTGCAACCCTCGGAGTTCCAATGACTTCATTTGCAGCGTTGATTGGTGCAGCAGGTCTTGCGGTTGGATTATCTTTGCAGGGAAGTTTGGCGAATTTTGCAGGTGGCATCATACTATTAGTATTAAAACCTTTTGTGATTGGTGATTATATAGAAGCAGCAGGATATGCAGGAACAGTTACAGGCATTACAATTTTTTACACGTATTTGAATACTTTTGACAATAAAGCGGTCATTATTCCTAATGGGGAGCTTTCTAACAACAGTATCATGAATTATTCAAAAAATCCGACACGAAGATTGGATTATGAATTTGGTGTGGCTTATGATTCAAATATCAGCAAAGTCAAAATGGTAATAAATGAAGTTTTATCAAGGCATCCTGAAATACTTCAAGATCCACTTCCTCAAATCAGACTGGGAAATATGGGAGACAGTTCTTTGGATTTCAAGGTAAGAGTATGGGTCAATACAGCTGATTATTGGGTTATTTATTTTGATATTATTGAAGAAGTGAAGGAAGCGTTTGATGCAAGCGGCATTGAAATTCCTTATCCACACATGGTGAATATTGTAAAAAATCAATAAAAAATGACCTTCATCATGAAGGTCATTCATTTTTGGTGGAGATAAGGGGACTCGAACCCCTGGCCTCCTCGCTGCCAGCGAGGCGCGCTCCCAACTGCGCTATACCCCCGAATCTAATAACAGTTTATAGGAATATGATAAAAAATCAAGGAATATTTCCTCTAATAATTCAGATGAAAGTAGGACATTTATGAAAATTACAATTATTTCAGTTGGTAAAATCAAAGAAAAATATTTGCGTGATGCAATTAAAGAATATGCAAAAAGACTAGGTGCTTATTGTAATCTTAATTTTATTGAAATAAGTGATGAGAAAGCACCAGAAACGCTTAGTGAAAAAGAAATGGAAATTATTAAAGACAAAGAAGGAGAACGGATATTATCAAAGATTAAAGAGTCCCAATATGTCTATGCATTAGAGCTAAAAGGAAAACAGAGAACATCTGAAATGTTTTCTGAAGAATTGGATAAGCTTCAAATATACGGAAGTAGTGATATTGTGTTCGTTATTGGGGGCTCACTTGGACTATCGACTCAAGTTATCAGTCGATCAAACAGTCAAATTTCATTCTCCAAGATGACTTTTCCCCATCAACTCATGAAGGTGATCCTAATAGAACAGATTTATAGAGCATTTAGAATTATGAAAAATGAACCTTACCACAAGTAGGTACAACCGCTTTTTTGAACCCTTGATAACACAAGACTTTGGATGTGTTTAGGCGGTTGTATGGAGATTGATACGGTGGACTGTATCGAGTAAATTAACTTAATTTTATCAAATTACTCTAGCTAGTCTTTTTATGAGAATTATCTACTGTTGTGATAGTTTTTAATTTGCAATTATATGAATGTATGACAAGGAGGATGAAATATGTATTTAAGCAGAGGGTCGGAATGGTATAGATGGGATTTGCACATTCATACGCCAAAATCAATTGTGAATCAATATGGTGGAGATACTGATGTAATTTGGGAGAAATTTATTAGTGCTTTAGAAAACTTACCTAAGGATGTTAAAGTTATTGGCGTAAATGACTATTACTTTATTGATGGTTATGAGAAAGTTATGGAGTATAAAAAAAAGGACGGTTGAGTAATATTGAGAAAGTTTTTCCTGTTGTTGAGTTTAGAATTGACACCTTTGTAGCGGCAAACAGAACTGATTTTGAGAAAATTAATTTGCATATTATCTTTGATATTGACGAAAGTGATTTGAATTCAGAAATCAAGAAAATAACGCAGAATTTTCTTATGAGACTTAATCTTTCAGCATTAACAAAGCATGAAAATATACCATTAACTAGAGAAAACTTAATTGAATACTCAGAAGGAAAAACACTACAATCTGGTTTTGATAACATCTTCCCATCTACCCAATCTGTATTCAAATTAATGACAAGTGATATGTGGAAAGATAAAGTACATATATTTTTAGGTTATCCAGAATGGAATAAATTAGATTACAAAAGAAAGGTGAAAGAATATAAAACAGAGTTGTTTGACTTTACTGACTCTTTTTTTACTGCAGCACCTACGGTCGCTGAAGTATTAGATAAAGGACAGTGGTTAGAAGAATTCGGTGATAAACCATTGGTACATTCTTTAGATATACACAATTTTGAAAACTTAGAAGCCGATAATTACAGATGCTTTACGTGGATTAAATCAGATTTTTCATTTAGTGGATTGAATCAAATTAAATACGAACCGAAAGACAGAATAAAAATCAGTGTAACAAATCCAAAAGTGTTAGAGAATAAAACGAATGTAATTGAATCAATAATGATAAAAAACGCAAGTAATTGGTTTAAAGAAAAGGAAATCCCTTTAAACAGGGGCTTGGTCACGATAATAGGAGAAAAGGGTTCAGGAAAAACTGCACTTCTTGATATGATTGCAATATCCAATCATGAAGGTATCTATGAAAGTCATCCTGCCAATCCAAGTTCGTTCTATTTCAGGGCTAATAAAGATGGACAATTGAAAGGGGTACAGATTGACACTAAATTAGAAGGACTTGATGAGATTAGTACAGTTAATATCAATTCTGTAAGTGTCGAAAAGTTTTCAAATAGTGATGCAAGAGTTAGATACTTATCCCTAAAGGAATTAGAGAATTATTCGACGAACAAGGTTGCTTTACAAGAGTTCATTCAAAGAATAATTAATGCAAACGATGCAAGTATAAGTGACCTACAATTTAAAAGTACAGAATTATTAAAAGAGATTAAGAGTATTAATGATTCTATTGAAGAAGATACTGAAAAGTTAATTACAAAAGTAAAAATGGAACAGGCATTAAAAACCAAATCTGAGGAGTCTTCGATTCACAATAAAAACGAACCTAAAATCAACACTTTATTTGATATTGAAACTGAAAAGATATTTAAAGAGTTACTTATAGAAGAAAGTAAAATTAAAGATTTAATTGAAACAAAAAAAGAGACTTTGCATGAGTTGCCAAGTGTTAAGAGTTGGCTTAAAGAGAAGGAACAATCTATACATGAAGAAGTAGTTGAATCAATAAAAACAAGGACCTCAGAATATAAACATATCGGAAGACTAATTAATGAGAATATAAAGGTTGATATTAAGATTACTGGTATTGATAGTTTAAATGATAGTATTACGCAATTTGATTTAGAGTTGCTTGAACATAGCAAATCTTTAATTGGAATTGCTGAGAAATTGAAACCTTTACAGCAACAAAATAGTAATTTTGAAGAAGAACAGACGATTCAAAAAAAGTGGCTTGAAAAAAAGAGTGAGTTAGAACAAGAAGTCAAAGATTTACAAAATAATTTAGATAAAATGAAAGTATTTGAAGAGAACTTAGAGAAATTTAAGACCCAAAGAAGACAAAAATATATTAAGTTAATTGAAACAAAACTTGAACAAAAGAAAAAATTTAATTTATTGAAAAGAAAAATAATTGATAATGATGTCACATTTGATATAAGTTTAGATTTTGACTTTAAAAGTTTTGAGGATATTGAAAATGATATTGTTAATCACAACTCCGGAAATAGCCAAGCGGATATACTAATTGAATTTAGAAAGCTATTCATGAAAATTGAGTCAGAACTCAATGATATAAATCTACCACAAGATGAAGTGTTTAATGGAAATTATTCAGAATCAATTGCTACAATTGTTAATGAATTGTTCGAAATCGACAATTTAAGTTCGTTTGTAAATATGTATTTTGGAAAGGATGATGTTGGTAAATTATTGAAGAAATCATTCTCGATATCATCCTTTTTCAATATGATTTTTAACGATTACTATTCTGTAAATTATAATATTCTATTTGAGGGCAAATCTTTGAACTTGTTATCACCTGGACAGAAAGGTTTAGTTTTAATGAAATTGTTTTTAAAGTTGGACACAAGTTCAAAGCCAATTTTAATTGACCAACCTGAAGATAATATTGATAATAGGTCTGTTTATAGGGTTCTGAAAAATGATATAAGGGAAGCAAAGAAGAAAAGGCAAATAATTATTGCAACACATAACCCTAATTTAGTAGTTAACACAGATGCAGAACAAATAATAGTAGCACATTTTCAAGACGTTGATAAATCAAAAGATGGGGAAGATGAAGGAATTAGAATTACTTATGAATCAGGTGGGTTAGAAGACAAGAACATTCGAGGATTAGTGTGTAATATATTGGAAGGCGGAACGATAGCATTTTTAAAAAGAGAAGAAAGATATAACTTGAAAAAAAAGTATAACCATAATGTCCAAAATTAGCAATCATTTCATTTCAATGCTAATTAACTTTTATTCAACTAAAATAAAATGTTAATCCGTCACCGATGGTGACTTAGAATGCGGTTTTACGAGATGCCGTTTTAACATTCAAATGAATTACTCTCAGGCGTTTTTGAATTTGTTGAAACGAATTTTATTTAATTATGAAAGAATGTGATTTAGTAAGATTTGCAGAAATAAAAAAGAAGAAGTTATAAAATCTAACTTCTCCTTTGGTTACAGGCGGATAAAATCCGCTAGTTATGGTCAACTGATGTATTGTTTATATACCCGATTAAATATTATATAAACAAAAAAACAGGAATGAGTTGCTGGGCAACTCATTCTAATTTTGGTTTCCGGCGACTATAAAAGTCGCTAATTAAGGTAACTTGAGTATATCATTTTAGTGAGATTAGTCAATACTTTTTAGAATAATTAGGAAAAATTTTTATACTATTGATGCGATAGATTCTCTTATTTTTTCACTCACTGAATTAAGATATGTTGAAGGTGCGAACTTTTTATCTGTGTATAACTGATTTTTAACAATTCGCCTTTTATCGAGACCACTGATATTTCTTACATCAGCCACACTCCTTTTTGTACAACGATATTCATTGTAAGGCTTTGGGTAGACAGGGTCTATAAGTTCAACTTCAAAAAAATTTCTTAGATAATTCCGACTTCGATTTTTATCATAAGCCATGTTAGTAATAGGCACTCCAATAAAAGTTTCTTTAAATTCTCCTAAAATTATATAATAGTGCATAAATCTTTGTTCTCTACCTAATTTTGTTACACCAGGATTAACCAATACAACACGACCACGCGATAATGTTTCAAACTCGACGTTTAATTTACTGTTCTCGTGTTGAATCCATAGGTCTTTATCAAGAAGCCAAGTAGAAGTGTATTCATTAATTTGGTTTTTTAGTATGATTGAACTTTCTGATGTTAAAGCGTCAACATCATTTGTAACATTATCGTATGAGTTGCACAGTTCATCTGAGTCTGGTTTTATATAAGTCAATTTCTCATAATAATTTCTATTTATAAGCATACTCCATCTCCCTGTTGTTATGTCTAATCCTATTCTAACAAATTGGGAATTAAATAACAGTAGATTTCAAAATATATAATTAAAATAATGAAGAAATACAATATTAGTCAAAATCCTCGCATACAAATGAAATCTCAATTGAATCCTTCTCATCAAATTGACGAGTTGCACGAACTTTCATTAGCATTTTAATGAGTTTAGTAGCATCCTTTAAACTTAAGGCGGTTGTACGAACCTTGGTACGCTGAACCGTATCATAAGTAGAGGTAAATACTTGATTATGCTTTGTTTAGAATTGTTCTGAATGTAATTGATATAAGCGCTAAATATTAAGTAAGTTTCAGTTATAACTGTAACAAATATTGAATATTATGATTTTTAAAGTTATAATTGAATTAAAAGGAGGGTGATAATGTGATAAAACGTGAATTGTATATGAATAAAATACGACCTTTTATGGATAAGCAATTAGTAAAGGTACTTACAGGTATACGAAGATGTGGTAAATCAGTTATGCTAAAACTAATTCAAGACGAGTTGAAAGATCAAGGTGCAAAGGAAAATCAGTTTTTAGATTTGAATTTTGAGGATATGGCAAATCTTGAACTAACGAATGCAGAAACGCTTCATAAAGTGGTTATGAATAAATCAGAGGAAAATTCAGAGTTGAAATATTTGTTTTTTGATGAAATCCAAGAAGTGAAAGATTGGGAAAAGTGTATAAATTCCCTTTTATCCAAAGGTAAATTTGATATCTATATTACAGGTTCAAATGCAAAATTATTATCAGGAGAACTTGCGACGTATCTTTCAGGAAGATATATTGAAATACATATTTATCCATTTTCATATCGAGAGTTTTTAGAATTGTATTACAAATATGATGAATCTAAGCAAGTTGATGATCGTTTCAATCGATATATTGAAATAGGTGGATTTCCTTTCATTAGCCATTTTGCAGAGGAACCTCTTGCTGTTTCGCAGTATTTGAAAGATATTTATAACTCTGTTCTGATCAAAGATGTAATGAAACGTAATCAATATCGGGATGTTGATCTACTTGAGAGAATTCTTCTTTATGTCATTGCTCACATAGGAGAGACATTTTCTGCAAATTCTATTTCTAAATATTTTAAAAGTGAAGGAAGAAGGGTAGCGCCGGAGACTGTGTTGAACCAGCTTACTGCTTGTGAGGATGCTTTTCTTTTTCATCGACTTAAAAGATTTGATATAGCAGGAAAGCAAATCCTACAATTTAATGAAAAATTTTATATTGCTGATCATGGATTACGTCAAGCTATTTACGGTAATAATCAAAGGGATGTTCAGAGAGTCTTAGAGAATATAATCTATATGGAAATGTTGCGTCGTGGTTATACTATTCACGTTGGACGTGTGGGTAATATGGAAGTAGACTTTGTGTGTGAAAGAGAAGATCAACGAATATATTTACAGATAGCATATTTATTGGCATCAGATGAAACTATTGAAAGAGAATTTGGATCGCTTTTAGCGATAAATGATAATTATCCCAAATATGTATTAACAATGGATAAGTTTGATATGGGGCGGCAAGGAATAATTCATAGATATATTCCTGATTTTTTAATTAGTGAATAGCTATAGGTAATTCTTATTAGTGGATAATGAGTACATAATGATAAATTTTAAGACAGAAAATTGAATTTTAACTAAAGACGAAAAAGTACTTGTTCATAGAGCAATTGATGATAATTTTTTTCCTTTCCCAGGCGGAAGAGTAGAAATGATGGGAGATTCAGAGCTTGCTTTAGTTCGTGAAATGAAAGAGGAATTGCGGATTGATATAAAAATTATAAGAATGCGTAGTATTGCACGATTTACACTTGAATCTATTGATCTGCTATTATGTATTCCATGAGATAATTGTAATATTTATTGTGTGAGTTGCTTCACCTTTTTAAATGTAACAAGTGATTTGCATTATTGTAGATATGTGTTACAATTTAATCAAATATCTGCAAAAAAATAGATTTTGCAGATAAATACTTAAAAGTGAGGTTTGCATGTTACGATCATATAATGAGTGTATAGAAAAATACAATAATGATTATGGGATAAAAAAAGCAATATCTGATGGCAAACTATTTAAGATTGAAAAAGGCATTTATTCAGAAGATAAGTTTGTTCCAGAATTGCAAATCATAAAACATAAATATAGAAATGCAATTATTACGCTAAATAGTGCATTTTATTATCATTCTCTTACAGATGCTATTCCTGAGTTTTATTATCTTGCAACAGATAGAGCAGGTTCTAAGATTAGGGATAAAAGAGTAAAGCAAATATTTGAAATGAAGAAATTGTTAAAAATTGGAATGGTAGAAATTGAGCGCCAAGGAATCCTAATTAACATTTATGATAAAGAACGCATGTTGATTGAATTGATACGAAATAAACATAAACTGCCATATGATTATTATAAAGAAATAATTGGCAATTATCGAAATATAGTATTTGAACTGGATATCGAAAGGATTCAGGAGTATGCAATGATGTTTCCGAAAAGCGGATTAATAACAGAAACTCTATTCATGGAGGTATTTTAATGTCTCATATCAGCGAATGGATAAATGAACTTAAAATAAAGGGATATTCAGAAGCTAATGCAGAATCAAGGGTGTGTCAAGATATAGTACTAAAAGCAATCTCACAAAGTCCATTAAGCAGAAATGTAACGATAAAAGGTGGCGTGGTACTGCGTAGCATAACAAAAAATGTAAGGCGTGCTACACAAGATTTAGACATAGATTTTATCAAATATCCGCTTGTAGACGATGCGATAAGGAAATTTATTAGTAAGTTGAATTGTCTTGATGAGGTGGAAATTATAATGACAGGAAAAATCGAAGACTTGAAGCAACAAGATTATCATGGAAAGAGAGTATATATAAAAGTTACCGATTCTGACAGCAACATGATTACTAGTAAAATTGATCTTGGAGTGCACAAGAATTTTCAGATTGAGCAGTTAGAGTACTGCTTTGATATTTGCTTTCAAGAAGAGGCAGTTAGTTTATTGATTAACTCTAGAGAGCAAATACTCACCGAAAAATTACGTTCTCTTCTAAAGTTTGGAGCATTTTCAACCAGGTATAAAGATATTTTTGATATTTACTATTTATCCGAAGTCGTTAATCAGAATCAGTTAAGAACAAATTTAAAAATATATATATTTAATGATCAAGGAATGAAAGAAAATAATATCGATGATGTATTAGCACGATTGAGACAGACTTTTGATAATAAAAATTATAGAAGACATTTATCAACAACGGATAAAAATTGGACTGATATGGATATTGAAGAGGTTTTGAATACAATTTTAATTTTTTTTGAGAAGCAGTCCTAAAAACAATAAAAAATGAGATTTGGTTTATTATTTCTCAAGAAACATGAAAGACACGAGAATGTAATTATTAAAGCTTCATGGATATTCACTACAGTCGTAACGGAAATCGTGCCGAGGAATAATTTTTAACTTATATTACCAAGTGTTGCCTTTTCTCTATTTCAAGAGCGATGGGATTTAGGTGCCACTTGGTAATTTTGATTTAATAGTTTTGAATAGTGACTGTCAAGCAGATATCGCATTTGTATGGTTTAGAAAAGATACGGTGAACCGTATCATAAATAACTATGGGTTTCAGCAAATAACACTTTACCTCTAAGGTAAAGTGTTATTTGTGTATTTGAAGAATCTGATAAATAAGTAAATTTGTTGTTGAAATACATGTAGAAAATCATTTTTTCGAGCTGATTTGTCCTTTAGACAAGGGGGGGCTGAAGGATTAAATTCTAGTAGCCACGAATCTCTAACAGGATGTCGCAAGTGTATGGTTTAGAAAAGTCACGGTGAACCCTATCACAAATAAGGTTTTAAACAAACAGATTAATTTATGTTCAATTTTACGAAAGGGCACACGAAAATACCCGAAAGTGTATTCTGACTTTGAATTAATGTCGAAGGATTGTCCAAATCCATCAATAAAACAAATCCGAATCCATCAATAAAAATTAGATAAATCCATCAATGAGTTGTATACTGAATATGACAGGAGGTGAATCATATGAAGTATATGAAGAGAATTGTTGAAGAAGAATTGGATCTATCACTTCGTTCATCTGGAGCAGTTTTGATTGTAGGACCAAAGTGGTGTGGGAAAACAAGTACAGCAGAACACAAATCAAATAGCAAGATATATATGCAAGATCCAGATCAATTAGAAAGCAATCTGAAAATCGCAAAGATCAAACCTTCTTTACTTCTTGAGGGAGAGACGCCTAGATTAATCGACGAGTGGCAAGTCGCCCCAACTTTATGGGATTCTGTGCGATATTCAGTCGATCGTCGTGGTGGTGTAGGGTATTATATTTTAACGGGTTCTGCTGTTCCAGTTGATAATAAGACTTGGCATACTGGAACAGGTAGAATATCACGGATTATGATGCGACCGATGAGTCTTTATGAATCCGGAGACTCAAATGGTTCGGTATCTTTATTTGAAATTTTTGATAAGAATACAGTTAGCACGAGTGAATCTGATCTAGTTATTGAACAATATGCATATCTGATATGCCGAGGTGGATAGCCAGAATCTATAAACTCTAGTGAAGAGGTTGCATTAAGAAGGACCAGTGATTACACTAATGCCGTGATTAACTATGATGTAGTTGAGGTTGATGGAATTGACAAGAACCCAAATAAGGTTGAGCAGCTTTTAAAATCTCTATCGAGAAATATTTGTACGACAGCATCAATTCCAACAATAATAAAAGATGTTTTAGGAAGTGAAGAGACCATTTCTGAAAACACTGTAAAATCATATATGAACGCACTTCAGAGGATATTTGTCATTGAAAATATGCCTGCTTGGAGCCCATCGTTACAATCCAAGACGGCTATTAGAACTTCGCCTAAACGAATGTTCGTAGACCCTTCGTTAGCAACGGCGTCTCTAGGCATGACTAAAGATGCGGTTTTAAAGGATTTCAATTTTTTTGGATTTTTATTTGAGGCTTTATGCATTAGGGATATTAGAATCTATGCTCAATCGATAGGAGGAAAAGTATTTCATTACAGAGATAAAAACGATTTAGAAGTCGATGTAATAATCAGTCTCGCAGATGGCAGATGGGGAGCGACAGAAATCAAACTTGGTGATTATGAAGTGGATTCCGCAGCTCGGAATCTCTTGAAACTAAGCGACAAAATTGATAGCAGCAGAATGAATAAACCTTCATTTTTGATGGTAGTAACAGGGTCAAAATATGCATATAAAAGAGACGACGGGGTACTAGTTGTCCCGATTGGATGTTTGAAGAACTAAAAATGATAATTAGCTGAAAAGAATACTATTTGAACAGAACCCAGATGGATTAATTTCGTCTGGGTTCTGACGGTTAATGAGGAGTATTGTTGTTAGTGTTTCTACTAATGGAAATTGTTATATAGATATCAGATTTGTATGGTTTTGAAAAGATACGGGAAACCGTATCATAAATAAGTTCGATTATTTTAAAGTTATTGTTTTTGTTGAAAATTCTCTGTTTAACTTGTCCGAAATTTTGGCATAAGAATAATTGCTAAAAACTAATTTCAAATTCTGAGATTAGTTTTTTTGTCTTACGATATTGACCGAATCGGTTTATAGAGGTATACTTTTACTATAAAAACCGATTCGATCGACGGAGGGGAATATGACTGCATTTGAAGAATTAAATGAAGAGAAGAAAAACAAAATTATTGATGCTGGAATTACGGTGTTCGGCAAATACGACTACAAGCGTGCATCAGTGTCATTGGTTGCCAATGAGGCTGGCATATCAAAATCCATGATCTTTCATTATTTCGGGAGTAAAAGAGGGCTTTATGAATACTTGATGGAGTATAGTTTTCAAACCTTCGTTTCAACCTATGTTGAGGGAGGTATGACTCAAGTGAGTGATTTTTTTGATAGATTCATGATGTTCAGTAGGATGCAGCTGGAGGTAATGTCAAAACATCGCTTTATGTTTGATTTCATTTTGAACTTCTACATTGAACGTGATACAGAAGTTTTGGATTATGTCATGAGCACCATTGAAAAGTCAAAAAAATTAGGGTTCCAGATGACCCTTGTTGATGTTGATCGTCATAAGTTTAAGGAAAACATTAAGATTGAAGATGTAGCGAAAATAATTCAATGGTTGATTGATGGCTATATGAATCAGGTCAAGATGCAACCTTATTTCGATTTGATAGCAATAGACAATGAACTAAAATCTACCATTATGTTATTGCAATCGAATTTCTATAAACCGGATTACCTATAAGGAGGATATGAAATGTCGAAAGGTGCTGAAAAAACAGGATTAGGACCAAGTGTATTGGTGGCAATTGAACAGTATTATAGTGAAGAACAAAGAGGTGTTCATGATGATATCGTAGAACATATTTTGCCATCTGGAATGAGAATTTTTGTAAAAACTATGAAATACGAGTTTATGAGAAATTGGATGGTCAATTCAAGTGAAAAGAGTCTTCCGGGTATTTGGGCAGGAATGATTTGCCGAAAAAGGTATTTTGATGATAAAGTCATTGAATTAAAAAATGATGTTGATAGTATTGTGAATCTAGGAGCAGGTTATGATACTAGATTCATGAGACTACCCGGACTCGGTGGACTGAAATTGTATGAAGTGGATCAACCCAACAATATTGGTAATAAAGTCAAGTTGATCAAAGATCGACTTGGTAACTTAAATGATAATATCCAGTATGTTGCAGTGGATTTTGACCATCAGAAAACAATGGATCGTTTGGTTGAAAGCGGTTATGAACTTAACCGATCAACGCTTTTCCTTTTGGAAGGAGTTTCTCAATACTTGACCGAAGAGGGTTTTTTAGATATTTTGAAGATGATATCAAATGCACCAGCGGGTAGTGGTATTGTGTTTACCTATGTGTTGAGAGATCTAATCGAGGGCAAGACCATGTATGGTTGGGAAAAAGGTTACGAGAAGTATGTGGTGAAGGATAAAATATGGCTCCTTGGATACAATCCGGATGAACTATCGGAACTTTTGTCAGAGTTTGGGATGGAATTAGTAGAAGATAAGAGTTTTAAAGATCTGGCACCTAAGTATATTGATAATCTTAATCGAAACTTGACATCAACGGAAATTGAAAGAGTTGCTTATGCTGTTAGGGTTGATAGATAAAATAATATTAAATATTTTTGGTTTTACAAATAAACGGTGAAGCATACCGCAAATACCGGTAAATCTTATGTATTAGGATAGTTGTCAATAATACCCCTAACCAAACTTCTAAGCGGCATTTTGGATAATCTATAATCAACTTGCAAAAAGTCTTTTGTAAAAGACAAAAATTCATAATATCGTCCATACGTCTTGTATAAAAGAATTATATCTTAAGTTTTGCAGTAAATGAAGCGTAAAAACCCATGAAACCTGCTGAAATCAGTAAGTTTCATGGGTTTCGTTTTTTTCTTTTTTATGTAGCGTTACGCTATTGTTTCTTAATCTGTGAAATGCTTTTTTAATCTGTTGCAAACTTCTTATCTTCGTTGAAAAATCAACATCTATAACTTTTTCAATCATTTCATGAACTTCATCATAATAGTCAAAAAGATACTAGTTCTGATTGACATTTGTGCAAGTGGATTTTTGAAGACTTTCAATCATCTTTGCGATGCTGTGTTGACCTTCTGTGATGTATTCTAATAGTATTGCAAGAAAAAATGCAATAAACATGTTAAAAAATGAGCTTTGATATGTTCTTTAGTGTAAATATAGATTGGTCTTGTTTCTAAATCACTTTTAGTAACCTTGAAGGATTCTTCAATCTTCCACAAGCCTCTGTAAATCTCAATGATCTTACTGGCAGATTCCTCGACTGACTGGTTACCAGAACATGGTATCCGTCAAAGATTTCTTGATCTTCTGTCCTGAGGTGGTTGTTACACCGATTTCCCGAGGAGAAAGTCTTTATTTTCACCTATAGTCATCCCCTAGCCATTCATAGTCATTTTCATGAAATATAAAATTCTTGAGTTCTTTGTTTGCGCCTCTAGCTGTTTGGCTAAATATATAACCATCATTAACAGAAAGGGTATAGCAGATATTATCACCAGTTGACATCCCTTTATCAGCAACGATAATCACTTTACAAAGTGAAATTTTAAATTGAATCGGAGCTTTTTCAATTAAATTTTGTAGGTATATTTCTACGATTACTTTTGTGAAATGCGCAATGGGATCTGCGTGATCCTTTTCACGAATATCTAAAAACCTAAGGGATTGAATCTTGTTCTTTATTAGGTCTAAGTCTAAATTTTTACGTTTTGTAAATCATTTATTTCACCTATTAATTGAAAATATGTTTCTATTGATGTTATACCATTGTTTCATACAAAAACAACTTTAAAGCCCATATATTGACATATAACACCATTCATCCCAAGACTAAAGTCACGGGTGTTCTGGTATAAATCATAAATTAATATTTTAATTGGCTTTTCAGCGCCTTTCCCTGCGAACTAAGTATCTATACAGCAATTCAGATGTGGCATACAATTAATCTATCCATTGTAGATTTCCATATATTATTATGATTTAATAAATCGTTATAAAAGATAACATAGGGGTATAAAAATTGATGCGATTAAAGGTGCGCTGAAAGTTTGATTGATATTGCAAGTTGAAATATGAAATTGAATAGTATTTTAATGTAAAAAGCAAACCTATTTAAAAGTAGGTACGCAAAGTTGTGAATCTAAGGTATATAAATACTATGATTGTCTAACTGCCATATAAGGGGCAGTTTTTTTTATTCACAAATAAAATCATACTTAAGAGATTAATTGAATGGTAATTTGCTTTTTATATATTTCAACTGAAGCAAATTATCAAAATTTAAAAATCAATCATAAAAATATTTATCAGTAAATTTGAGTTGTTTCGATATTTATGAAAATTGATTTGAAATCATTTGGGAGGTTAGAATGTTGAAAAACAAAAGAAAGTTAATGATAGTAGCCGTTTTAATTCTCGTAGTTTTTACTGTTGCTGGGTGTGGTACTAAAGCAACAGGAGGAGGATGGATTGAATCCGTTGAGGGCAATGAGGCTAGAGCGACTTTCGGTTTCTATGCACAGGCGTTAGAAGACTGTGAATGCAGTTGGGAGAACGCTGAAGGTAATTTTACTTTAACTGATCATGGTGCAGGTCAACAGTTCCACGGAAAAGTAGTACACATGTGGCTTCTTGGAGGTGGAGATGAAATAGCGAAGTTTGAAGGAATAACTTCAGTATGTGGAAGAAATAGCATTGAGCTGCCGGTTACTATTTCAGTTAGAGATAGCAACGAAAGCGGCAAGTGTGATAATGGCGACGAGATTGAAATTTTAATTGGCAATATGTTCCGCCCTGTTTATTATAATTCTGGAGAACTACAAGGTGGAAATATAAACGTCGAATAACTGTTGATGATTTGTGATATATTAAATCAATTTGCATAATATCAATTCAAATTACTGATATAAATATTTATGTATTCAGAGTTATGGAAAGTCTGTGTCTGATAATATTCACAGGCTTTTCTAATATTATGAATATGAATTTGACACATAAAATGAGGAATAAATTTTATCAGCTATACAAGGAAATTGGACACCTGTATAATTCTAAGACATATTTTGTGCATTATGGCCAATGTAAATTGTGTATTAGTTAAGTATACTGATTATATTAATTTAGCATTGGAGATTCAATATGAAAAAACAACAAGCATTATTCATGGTTTTATTTGCGTACATTATTTGGGGTATCCAACCACTGTACTGGCAACTTTTCGGTGACATGCCAGTTGATTTTATTATGGCACACCGTATCATCTGGTCGATGGTATTTGTAATGCCTATTCTATTTATCAGTGGAAGGAAAGATGATTTGATAAAGCATGTAAAGCACCCTGCGAGTATGGCAATATCACTTGCTGCAGCAATACTTATTGGACTCAACTGGGGTCTTAATGTGTAATGCTGCGTCTAGCAAACAAGTAGTTGAAGCAAGCCTAGGGCATTATATTACGCCTGTAATCATTATAGTTATTGGTGCTTTAGTTCTGCGAGAAAAGGTAGCCCACTATAAGATGATTGCACTGCTATTGACTTTAATTGGAGTCGGGTACCTTGTTTTTACTTATGGGAGGGTTCCAATAATTGCAATGTTGTTGATAATTTCATTTGTAGGATATACAAGTATTAAGAAGTTTAATCAAGCTGATGTCATGATTGCTTTTGCAGCGGAATTGTTGGCGCTATTTCCAATTGCTTTGTCTTATTTATTTTTTAAGAACACACAAGGTATCAGTTTTTTCTACACTGGAGAATTAAAAGATATCCTTCTCTTGATTTCAACTGGTGCATTCACTGGTTACACCTTGCTGTTTTTTTCAAAAGGTGTTAAAGGAATTGATTTTACAAATTTGGGATTTATCCAATATATGGCACCATCTATCAGCTTGCTCATTGGAATTTTTATCTTTCATGAGGCTTTCAACAGGGTTCACATAGTCAGTTTTAGTTTGATTTGGGTTGCTATTGCAATTGTTGTCAGTGGTCCAATTTTTAAATGGGAATAGATGATAAAAATTGTTGCTGAAAGTTTAATGACATTGTGCAGGGCTTGGAGTTAAGGAGTTGGTCGGTAACAGTCGATTTGAAAGATGCCAATATGATTGACTCTTTCCATTTGGATACTTATGGTGAAGTGACAGTCAATTATCATCGATAAAATTACAGGAGAAGAAGCTGTTTACAAATCACCGACAAACAAGGTAGTCAATCGAGTCGGCTTTGGTATTGTTGATGATGAAGCGGTACAGGAAGCTTCTCGACAGCAAATCATCAGAAGATAGTTCAAAACAGGCTGCGAATATAAAACATTTTTGTCGATCTGGAAACTTACCAAATGTCGTCGAAAAGCCCCTCGCTTTAGCCATGGGGATGTAAGACGACGGTCTTGCAGTTATTCTTAAACATGGTATAATT
>JAFGAC010000017.1 GCA_016933835.1 Clostridiales bacterium | reverse complement strand
TATATTTAAAATAAAACATGAACATATATTCAGGATTAATGCCAGATAAAAGATTAGAAGTAAGAGCAGGAAAAATAATGTCTTCAATGATAATGAAAGAAACCGCAATTTTGCATCAATTGAGTGAGAGTCATTCAGAGCAGATCGGTTCATATCGATTTTTTAATAACGAAAACATAACACTTGATACTTTGAAACAAGGTGTATATAACTATTGTGCCAAAAACTCAAAAGATAAACACGTACTTTGTATTCAAGATACAACAGAGTTCAACTATGAAAGTATAAAAAAAAAGTTAGGAAAACTTGACAAAAATATTGGACCTGTACGTAATAAAATAAATCCTGGCTTTTTTCTTCATGCAAATATTGTATTAGATACTAATGATTATTATCCTTTGGGATTGTCAAGCTTAATTGAGTGGAACAGAGATTGGGATAAAAAGAACAAATTTGAAAGAAAATATAATAAATTAGATATTACTGAAAAGGAATCATATCGATGGATATCTAGTATTTCAACTAGCAAAAATGTATTGAATGGAGCATCTTCAATAACTGTTATTGGTGATAGAGAAAGCGATATATACGAAGAACTTGTTTACGTTCCGGATAATAAAACTAATCTATTGATACGATCAAGTATCAATAGATGTCTTTATGGAGAAAAATTAAAATTATTCCAATATTTAGATTCAAAAGAAATTATATCAACTTATAAGTTAGAAGTAAAAGGAAATAAAAAAAGAATTGATAGAATCGCTGAAATTGATATAAAATACTCAAAAGTAAAAATACTAAAAACGAAAAAAAAAGGTAATGAGAGTTTACCTGAATTTAAAGAATTATGGGCTATTGAATGCAAAGAATCAAAGAGTACAATTCCTGACGGAGAAGATCCTATTCATTGGAGACTATTAACAACTCATGAAATAAATAACTTAACAGATGTTTTTAAATATATCGAGTGGTATGCAAAAAGATGGGAAATAGAGCAGTTTTTTAGAGTAATGAAGAGTAAAGGTCTTAATATAGAAGGAAGTCAACTCGGAGATGGTTTATCATTAAAAAGATTGATGATATTTTCTTCACAAGTAGCTATTTTAGTTCTGCAATTAACTATCGCAAGTGATAAAAACAACAAGAAATCAGCGAAATTGATGTTTACTGATGACGAGATTATTTTTATGAAACAGTTATGTTCAAAACTAGAGGGTAAGAGTGATAAGCTTAAAAATAAACTAATACCAGGGACATTGTCATGGGCATCATGGGTTATTGCTAGATTAGGAGGGTGGAAAGGATACGAATCACAAGCACCACCTGGTCATATAACAATTCTTAATGGGATTAAAAAGTTTTATCAACAATACGAAGGGTGGATGATTGCATTAAAAGTATTTAAAGGTGAAAAAGATGTGTATAGAGAGTAG
>JAFGAC010000192.1 GCA_016933835.1 Clostridiales bacterium | reverse complement strand
TATATTGTTGACCAACTGCAAGAGAAATGAATGATGAAAATGCTAATATTAATAATGATTTTATCATTGTTCTGGAGTATTCAAAATTAGCCCCAACGTTTTCGGGTATGGACAGTGGCGGAGATCGGAGCGGTTAGTTGTCCAGGTAGCACTGAGTTGCCATTGAAAAGCTTTGATTCGCAACCTTCAAGCCCGCCATTGGCTATACCCGGTGTTAGGCAACGTTTTAGTTCTCAATCCATTCTATTAGTTTCTTATCAAATAATTCTTGTTGTTCCATATGTGGAAAATGTGAACTCATGTCAAATAGGTTAAACGACAAGTTTATAAATTTGCTTTTCCTTTGTTCAGTCCATGTCGTATAGGGAATAGCAAAGTCATATTTACCATGAGCGATAAATGTTGGTGTCTTAATACTATCCGGTAATAAATAATCCATAGTAACATTACCTATAAAGTGATTCATTACTTCACTATTTATTTCCACACCTTTCCAAAGATAGGTTGGGTCAAAATCCAAATCGTACCACCTTTGTGGTGAACGGGCAACCATTTTTATTTTGAACTTTTTATCATCAGGTAAGAACCAGTTAGTTATTCTTCGCTTTTCTCGATTCCATTTTTGTTGGTATTTCTCTTTTCTTTCGTTTGAAGCATTAGCATTCCAGAATTTTTCTTTTTCTAAATTAAAACTTTGGCTAAAGTATGGTGGCGTACCTATCAGAATTAGATGAGATGTATTATACGGATATGATTTAGCATATTCTATTGCTAACAGACCGTGTGCAGAGTGACCTAAGATAGCTACCTTATCGTATCCAAGTTTCTTTCTTAGGTATTCAATATCGTTTAAGTAGGTTTGTAACGTGATCTCATTGGTTTTAAGATTGTTGTCCTTATCAAAATGTCTCATGTTGAGAAAAATCAATTCGAACTTGTCTTTTAATTCTTCCGAGTATGTTTTTGAATCCATAATGAAGGTGCCCAGAACAATAATTGGTTTACCATTTCCTTTAATGATATAAGAGAGTTTCCCGCCTTCAACATCAACATATTGAATCTGTATGCCGTCAATAGTGTCTTTGATATTAGATTTTTGTTCTGAACCACAGGTCAGAAATAGAATCATAATAAAAAGTAACATTAACTGTTTCATAATTCAATTATTTTAGAAATCCCGCTAAATCTCGGATCAAAATGTCTTATCCTAAAATATGGCTACAGGTTAAACAATAAATTAAGCTACATTTTCAAAGACCATATTCGGAGTTTTATAACC
>JAFGAC010000191.1 GCA_016933835.1 Clostridiales bacterium | reverse complement strand
GATGTACTGTGTCAAAAATCAAGTAAAATCTTAGGTTCTCAAAAAACTTATTTCAAGCTACAAACTTTAAAATTTAAATATCAAGAGTGTATAAACAAAGCCGCGGCTTTGCTCTTGATATTTAAATTCAAGTTTGTTCTCATCAAATGTTTTTTTTCTTTCTTTTTGCCGAATTGATCGGTTTTTCTTTCTTTTATTACTTTAAGTATACTTTGGTTTTGGACAGTAATCTTGATTCCATTCTCTACCATATTTCCCAATAGCAAATATCTGTCTTAGTAACTTGTTTGACACTGCTACTAATGCTGTTTTTTTACTTTTACCCTTAGATATAAGTCTTTCATAGATGTTCTTACAGGAGTTATTATATTTTTTTGCAGATAGTGAACCCATAAAAATAATTTTCCTTATCAATGGGCATCCTTTTTTGCTTATTCCTCCTTTCTTTTTAACAGAGCTTCCTGACTCATATGGTCTTGGATTTACCCCTGCATAACTTGCAACTTGTTTAGGTTTTTCAAACATTTCAAACTTGTAAAAGTAAGCAATAATAACCATAGCAACTTTTTCTCCAACTCCAGGGATTCTCTTTAGCCTATCGAAATAGTCTTTATCTACACATTTTGCAATTTTAAGAGCTATATCAGTCAATCTTTCAATCTCTTTATCAATACATTTTATTAGCTTAGTAAGTGTTTTAATAACTTCACTAGATCCAAACTTATTGAGTTTAGCAGAGTGTAGTCTATTGTTTTCTGATGTCTTCACTTGAATCAAATCTTCAATTGACTTAAGTAGTGAAACTAACTCAGTTAATCTTCTATCTCTAGGTTCAGCGAAAGATAATTCTGGTAATTTCTCACATCCATACTTAGAGATTATTTTAGCATCAAACTTATCTGTTTTAGCTCTAAAAAGTTCTGACTTTGAGTAATTGCTTATGATTAATGGATTAAGAACACAAATATCTATTTTTTTGATTTGGCACAAATCCAAAAGTTCTAAACCATATACTCCAGTTGCCTCCATAATAATTACGTATTCAGACCTATCTTTTTGAATATACTTTTCAATAAATTTCAAAATTGATTTCTCTGTATTTTTGATTTCAAGCTCTAAAATGACCTCTCTAGTTGAGTAATCTCTAATTGCAATATTTAGTTTATCTTTCGAAATATCAACCCCAACTATAAATCTCTTTTTCATCATCATATCCTTGATTATCTTATAATTTATGGGAATGACCTATCATCGTACAATTATACAGTTTCAAGCTAATGTACTGTTCAGGTTTTAAGAGAAGGTGGATCTAACATCTCGAACGATCTATATTGATCAATGACTGCTAAGATTTATTTCACCTTCTTCCCACATATTCCAAGTTAACAAACTTTGAAGATTTTAGATATTTTTAACATACGATG
>JAFGAC010000190.1 GCA_016933835.1 Clostridiales bacterium | reverse complement strand
TCAATGTCATTAAGTTAAGCCCTGGACGGGCAAAATTTTCAAATTGACCTAAAAGATTTGATAAAGTATAGAACAACATATTATAAATGTATAAAATAATAAAAAAACACTTGCATAATTAATTAAAAATAAGTATATTAGAGATATAAGTCAAATGCTAACACTTAACTTAAAAAATATTTGGAGAACAACATGGCTACTAATAACGCAACTAATTGCGACACGCCGAAGCAATAACTGTGCCACCATTGTCAACTTTATCAAAAATACGCTTACCCAAGAAACATTTATTAATCGTCATAAAATCAATAAAACTGATTTCACTCGAAAAAGAAGCCTCCCTTTTGCTACGGTTTTTATTTTCCTTATAAATCTATTAAAATCTTCACTACAAAATGAATTAGATAAATTTTTTAAAAACATCAACAGCACTGATGTTCCCCACCGAGAAGTAACCGCCAGCGCCTTTTGTCAAGCTCGTAAAAAGCTTAATTATACTGCATTTACAGAATTGCTCCATCAATGCGTGGAACTATTTTATAAATTATTTCCTATCAAACGCTGGCATGGATTTCGGCTGCTTGCCCTTGATGGTTCAACGGTTCAGCTTCCTAGGGAACAAGAAATTAAACAGCATTTTGGCTGTTGGCATCCAGCCAAGTCAACTGATCCCTGTCCCATGGCACGGGTGTCCCAAATGTTTGATGTTCTCAATCATATCACCATTGATACCATTATGAGTCCTAAAAAAGACGGTGAACGCGCTTTAGCAGCCAAACACTTTGAATATATCAATGAACATGATTTAGTCCTCTCCGATCGGGGGTATCCGGCTTTTTGGTACTTCCGACTTATTGTATTTAAAGGCGCTAACTACTGTGCACGGTTACCAATTGAACGCTGGAGTGTTATTTTAAAAGACTTTTTAGCTTCAAACTTAACAGAAACTCTTATTGATTTAGAACCAAGTCACCAGGCGATCAAAGAGTGCCAAAAACTGGGTTTACCAACGACACCACTTAAAGTTCGATTGTTGCGAATCGAACTTGATGATGGAGAAATTGAAGTGCTTGCCACCTCCTTAATTGATTGTAATTTACATCCTTATGAATTATTTAAAGAGCTATACTTCCAACGCTGGCCGGTTGAAGAAGATTACAAATTGTTAAAAAGCCGCATTGAAATTGCCAATTTTACGGGAAAATCAGTGCTGGCGGTACAACAAGATTTTTATGCTCGAGTATTTATGGCCAACCTTACCTCCATGTTGGCATTTCCGGTTCATGAAAAAATCGTAGTAAAACACGAAAATAGCAAGCTCGAATATAAGATAAATTGGACTCAAGCATTAGCAAAAATGAGAGAATCAGGCATCCTGCTTTTCTTTCGTAATAATATTATTGATATTATTAAAAAATTATGGCAATTATTTGTCTCAGATAATTCGGCTATACGACCTGGTCGGAAATTTCCACGAAAGTATAGTCCGTATACCAAAAAATTTTATTTTGCTTATAAACCAATCTCTTAACTTAATGACATTG
>JAFGAC010000189.1 GCA_016933835.1 Clostridiales bacterium | reverse complement strand
GAAAATTATATTTTAAGACATACGAATTTTACTGAAAAATGAAAAAAACCACACAATTTTCAACAAAGTAGAAAGCTTTATCTTTGCACCAGCAACAAGAGAAAAATATAAAACAATCCGGAATGCATTTACACGTAACCGAAAGCTGCCATTTGAGCTATTAATTTTAAGTTTACTAAACATGCCCAAAAGGACCCTTTCAATTGAGTTATACGCATTTTTCAATTACATTGGAAAAGGTATTGGCCGAGCGGTCAGTATAACGACAAGTGCATTTACGCAGCGCCGCAAGAAATTATCCCCGGATGTGTTTGAAGGAATAAACCAAGTTATATTAGAAGAATACTATACAGATAATGATGAGAGGGTAACCTTATGGAACGGACATCGGCTGTTAAGCATAGATGGCAGTTACATTTGCCTGCCCTATTCAGAAGAATTGAAAAACATATATGGCACCCACAATAATCAGAATAAAACAGAAGATGTAATATTGGGTCGGGTATCAGTGTTATATGATGTTTTAAACAATATTGTGTTGGAAGGCTTTTTATTGCCCAAAACAAATGGTGAAATAACCATAGCCCATGAGCATATAAAACAATTATATGTAAACGATCTGGTAATCCTTGACAGGGGGTATCCAAGTTTTGCACTGGCATATGAAATTCTTGAAAAAGGGTCCAATTTCCTGTTTCGTTGCAAGCATGAATATAATAATGTTACCGAGCAATTCATGGCAAGTGATAAGCAGGAAGATATAGTTGAAATAAAGTCCAAACAAAAGCAATCGTTTAAAGGTAAAACGTATACAAAAGACAGTACTATACAGGTAAGGTTGATAAAAATCCCACTGGATAACGGGGAGATTGAATTACTAATGACCTCACTGATCGATAGGGAAAAATATCCATGCGAATATTTTAAGGAATTGTATTCTAAAAGATGGGGCATCGAGACCTATTATGATCGTCTGAAAAACATATTAAACCTGGAAAACTTTTCCGGCCTTACAAACCAAGCCATCTTACAAGATTTTCAATGTGCATTGTTTATAAGCAATGTCCAGTCATTAATACTTGAAGAAGCCCAACAGTCAGCAGATAAAAAATATGGTAAGAGAAAGTACGAATACAAAATAAACTCTTCGGTATCTTTAGGTTTTCTTAAGTACCGGATACTTGACCTCTTTATTAAAAAAGGGGCTAAAGCAACATTAGAAGAATTAGAAAAAATATTAATCGAACAAGTAGTTCCAGTTAGAAAAGGTAGAAAGTTTAAAAGGGAGCCCGACAAATACAGACAAAGGACCAAGCCACCTATGTTTCATAATAGAAAGAAATTAATTTGATAACCAGCCTGTTATGCCCTTAACTTAATGACATTG
>JAFGAC010000188.1 GCA_016933835.1 Clostridiales bacterium | reverse complement strand
CATGTAGAAGCTGTTGTGAAACTTAAACTAGTATTATAAATATTAATAAAAAGTGATTACAAGTTCTGAGTATATTTTCTCTCAGAACTTTTCACTTATTTGAAATAACTAGAATTATCTTTACACTAATAGGAAAATTGATGATATTGCTAAAAAATTCGACAGATAATCGAAAAATTATTGATAAATCTCATAATATCTATTATAATTAGAAAAAGAGGTGCTATATGATAGAACGAGATGAATATATTAGTAAATTAATTAGTTTTAAAGATAACGATTTAGTAAAAGTGATCACGGGTGTTAGACGTTCAGGGAAGTCTTCATTATTGGTATTATTCAAAGATTATTTGTTGAAGCAAAATATTAGAGAAGATCAAATTGTTGAGATTAATTATGAAAAGTACATGTTTGATGATTTAAAAGACAATATTTCATTACACAAATATATTGGAAAAAAAGTCAATGATGATTCAAGAATGTATTTTCTGATTGATGAAGTTCAAGAGATTGAAGACTGGGCAAAAGTGATAAATAGTCTCAGAGTAAGCTTCAATGCAGACATATATGTTACTGGATCAAACTCCAAAATGTTTGCTGGTGAGCATTTAACTTATTTGTCTGGGAGATATATAGAGCTAAAGGTTTTTCCGTTATCGTTCAAAGAATTTTTAAACTTCAGAGGATACGATATTAATAATATAGAAAATCATTTCAATGAGTACTTGCGAATAGGCTCCTTTCCTGCAGTAAGTTTAGCAAAACAAGATGAGTTAATAGAGGCAATATTATCTGGATTATTCGATTCGATTTTTACACGAGATATAGTTCTTAAAGGAAAAATAAGAGATGAAGGCGCTTTTTATAAGGTTGCAAAGTTTGTTTTTGAGAATATTGGTAATAACACTTCAGCTAATGCAATTAAAAATACAATGAATTCTCATGGACATAAGATTACTTCTGATACAGTAGATAATTATCTTCAATTGATGTGTGATGCTCATATGCTTTACCAATGTGAGAGATATGATATAAGAGGCAAAGAACGTCTAAAAACTAACGGTAAATACTATGTTGTTGATACTGGTCTTAGGAATAAACTGATAGGATATCGTAAAGGTAATCTTGGTCATGTAATCGAGAATATTGTTTATTTACATTTATTACGTTTGGGATATGATGTGACTGTTGGCAAAAACATGTCTTATGAAGTTGATTTTATTGCAGCCAAAGGAACGAAGAAGTTATATTTTCAAGTCAGTCTTACTGCTTTAGATGAGAGTACTTATGAAAGAGAGATGAACTCTCTCTTGAAAATAAATGATCAATATCCAAAATACTTAATTACAATGGATAGATTAGATTTGTCGAAAGATGGTATTTTACACTTGAACTTGTTTGATGTTCTGTTAGATAAAATTGAGTTTTAGGAAATAAAAATCTGCGACCTAGTTACAGCACATGTAGAGGCGATTGTAAAGCTACAAAAGAAATATACGTAGAAATCGTTGAATTTGCTTGCTTTGTGAAGTTCTGGACCTTTAGTGTAAAACCCGATTTTTCGAGAGAAAAACGTTTGATTAATAAAATCAAAGTTTCAGCGGGGGTATACCTCGATGTAGGGTACACAAAACAAATTATAGATAAAAATGATTAAATATAGTTTATATATATTTAGGGATGCTTAATACGAGTGTCCCTTTTTCTATGCAAAAAATGAGGAAGTTTACATGGCAGAGATAATAGCGATAGCAAATCAAAAGGGTGGAGTTGGAAAAACAACAACAACACTTAATCTAGGATATTCATTAAAAGCACTTGGAAAGAAAGTACTTATTGTTGACTTTGATAGTCAGGCAAATCTTACAACTTACTTTGGAATTGAAAGATCTAATGACATAGAAGTGAATATTGCACATTTAATGATGACTAAAATGGAAGATGAAGAATTACCAGATAAAGAGACTTATATTATTTCAAGTGGTGGCGTAAACATAATTCCTTCAAGTATTTATCTTTCAGTTGTAGATGCAAATTTAAGACTTGAGATGGGAAGTGAAAGCATACTTTCTGAGATACTAGATAACCTTAGAGATGACTATGATTACATTATAATTGATACGTCTCCTTCACTTGGTTCTCTTACAATAAATGCTCTTAGTGCAGCTGATAGTGTGATTATTGCAGTAAATCCTCAACTCTTAGCTATGATGGGTTTAAAAGATTTTTTAAAGACTACAAAAAAAATTCAGAAACGAATCAATCAAAGATTAGTGATTAAAGGTATACTTCTTACAATGTGTGATTCAAGAACAAACTTATCTAAGGTTTTATCTGAACAGGTAAATGAAGCATATAGTGGTCTTGTAGATATTGGAAAAACTCACGCTTATCTAATTGCGGCAATTGTACATAGTATTTTTGCTAGAAAGGGTCGCTTTTATAAGCAAATGCCAATTGTGATTACCACATCAAGTATGAATTACAACGCTCAATCATAAAAGAGTACATACCTAAGATTTCTAAAATGCTGATAGAAAGTGGTATTATCCCATCACCAATCACATGTGTACTTAGAAAAGTTAAAGAGAACTATGTTTGCGAAAATCGGTTAAAGGATTATTTTCAGTCACTAGATCCCAAGCGTAAACGCTCTAGTGAGTATAAAGGGCTACAAAATTTAATTCAAAGTAAAAACATTGATCTTGCTGATGCTGAAGATATCAGTGGTTATGATAAACGAAAAATTAACGTCAAAAGCAGCCAGTGTATGAAGTGCAGCAAGTTTAAAACATGTGCTTTTCAGCAGTTTATGAAACAAGCGAGAAAAAGCATCTATCACTTTCAAATATGCAACCATAACTATTATTTGGCAGACATATTAAAGAGAAAAGATAGGCGAAGATCATTATTGCCAGATTATCAAACAATTATTATTGATGAAGCACATAAGTTAATGGATGCTGCAAACCAGATGTATGGAACAACCATTAATGAACATGAGACTAATCACTTGATGAAAAAGATATCACCTAAAAGTGTGAAGAAGAAAAGCCAGAAGAATTTAAAGGATTTAACGAGTGAGGTCATGGCGCTCAATCAAATGTTGTTTGATGTCTTAGCTGATCAAATACCTATAGATGCATTTTCTGATGATACAGAAAAATTTCCAACAATAGTTACTTCAAGGATAAGAACACTTATAAAGAAAATGGTATTCAACATTCATGAAGTCAGTCAGAAGACAACATATACAGAAAGGCAATTTCAAATTGACTTTAAAGCTGTTCTGGATGGCTTGAACGTTTTTCTATTAGAAACAAATATCTATTGGATAGAAAATCCAAAAGCTAAGGGGCAACGAATGCTGGCATCCATCCCTAAAGTCATCAGCAGAGAATTAGGGGAAGATCTTTGGACAGCTAAAAGGTCCATGATTTTAACATCAGGTACTTTAGCGGTGGATGGAGATTTCAGTTATAT
>JAFGAC010000187.1 GCA_016933835.1 Clostridiales bacterium | reverse complement strand
TGGTATGAATGATTGTGATGAAGATATTCTCTTTTGGTTCCGGTATTTCTTTAACCAGTATAAAAAGATATGTTGCGGTAATCCTTCACGTTCGCAAAACTTATGCTGTGAAAGGTTACTTTCCTTCCATAGCTCTATTGCTATGTACATTTCTTCTTGTGTATATCTTTGATTTGATTTCATGTTACCTAAAGTAACACTATATTCACAACTGGAATAGACCTACTTGGTAGAATGGATACAGGTATAAAGCTATTATTGCGATATATATAGTCAATCATATTTATGTAGATGATATAGTCTTTCTGAAAACCCAGGCACAAGCGGACGCCAGCGTGGGCACGACAATAGTGACCGGGGTTATCCCCCACAGATTCAGCTTTTCAGCCTGTATTTTTATTCTTTTTAATTTTTCTGTATCTAAATATAATAAGCATAACACCACCTAAAAGAAGAATTGAAAAGAGAATTCCGGAGAAAAACGGATCGTCTTGTTCTCCTAAACTCAAAAACCCTAACAATCCTAAAATAGAAAGAATCCACCCAAAAATTGCTCTGAAATAATATTTTTTAGAAATTGGTGCTGCTAATCCATCACCTGTTATATATTTCGTAGGTTTGTAAAATTTGATTTCCTGATCTCCGGTAAAGTTTTCATTAATATCTGGATTTTCAATTTCAATTTTACATAATTCAGAGATATCTAAACTACTTAATATAATTTTCTTATTATTTTTTGATACTATATATATTTTATTCTCATCATTGGATATACTAAACTTTAAGATGGAATCAGAAAATTTATTTATGTAAATCTGTTCTAATGAATATTTTCCTTTGCTATTGATAATTTGCCATATTCTAAAATTTCCGTCAACACTACCGCTAAAAATAAATTGATCGCTTTTATCAAACCGGACAGTATTTATGGGAGAATTTAATCTTGGTGATTGATATAGTATTTTTTCATCAACAATACTATATAGTTTTATTGTATCATCTTTTTTATCTCCACCTACACAAATTAAATTTGAATTTGACGAATAAGATATTCCTATATCATATTTTATGGAAGGGAAAATGCCAGATGAGCCATATGCTTTATGTCTAAATGAAATTAGTTGTTTTAATTCCAATTTTTTTTCATCGTCACTAATTACCTTTAAAATGTCTACATTTCTGCAATTATTTGTATGACTATTTAAATAGGCTATGGTTTTACCATCAGAAGACCATGCAATTGCAAGACTATTGGAATAAGTAAAATCAAACCTGAAGGGTATTTTATAACTACCATCTTCAAATAGAGTTGAAATATCAATAATGAATAAGCTAGCTTGTTTATCAGATACAGCAATAAGATTGCCCTGAGGATTAAATTCGATACTTAATGAACCATGAACTCCTGTGGCAACATTTTTTTCTCCTTGTATTATGTAGTGAGTCTTTGTCTCTAAATTATAAATAAAGAGATTTATTTTAAGATTCCAATAATCTATAGGAGAATCCAAGGCAGCTGCAAATATTCTTCCTGTTTTATCAAATGTTGTACTGTTAATTATTCCCTGAATTGGTAAATTATCTACATTATTCAATTCTTCTATTGAATATAACTTATTTTTAGCTCTGGATCCAAGTGTAAGACCCTTATTAATAAACAATACTTTTGATTCTGCGTTAATAGAACAATTAGTACCATTTTCTAGTTCTCTTAAATGCTGGATATAAAAATTCATATTCATTCTATTTAGTTGATGGTAACATATATATAAAAACCATTGTTTTTATTTGTGTTATATAGTCACTCAATCAAATATACAGTTATTATAATTGCAAACCAATAGCCCGGTAGAATACAAATGCCTGATAAATGTTGTGTTAATGCGGGGTGATGACGGATTTAGTTAAAAGAGTTAAAAGGGTCGGACCAAAAGAAAGTCGTAAAGGTTCGTAAAGGGGTCGGACCGAACTATATTATTGATAGTTAGTTAATTCGTATTAAAAATAAGCCCTTTGCAATGCTTAGCGCATCGTTTTCAGGCCGGAAAAGAGCATACTAACGGATGATGAGTCCGAAACAGGAATCCTTCCAT
>JAFGAC010000186.1 GCA_016933835.1 Clostridiales bacterium | reverse complement strand
TGTTTGAGGTACTCTCCACAGATGCGAATGTTTTCCATATCGCCTCCGAGTTTGTTGTTTATCCAAGAGTGCCAATCAGCCAGAAATATTGTGTATTTGAATCCGGCTTTTACTAGATGTTTGATTTTAGCTGAACAAACTAAACCAATACCGATGTGAAGTAATCCTGAACATTCAAAGCCCCAGTATGCTCGAGGGGTGTTGTTACTTTCTAGTAGACTTTGGACATCTTGGGGGGTTACAACTTCTGCGGTGTTTCGCATTACTAGGTCGATTCTTTCTTGTAGGTCCAATTTGGTGGCCTCTTATCATCTCATTCAAAGTATTAACTTAAAAAGTTCGTGCCAGCAAAACTATGTTAAAAAAGAAAGGGATAGATGAAAAAGTTTCAATTGTTTTATTCTTCGTCGTTGAACAAGAACAGTTCATCTATTGTAGTTTGCAATACTTTTGCAACATCATGAGCAAGTTTGAGAGAGGGGTTGTACTTTCCTTTTTCCATATATAATATGGTTTCTCGTCTTACTCCAACTTTTTTTGCTAAGTCATCTTGGGTGAGGTTATGTCTGGCGCGAAGTTCTTTGATTCTTGTTCGCATCACAGGTCGCCTTTTCTGTTGTAATACGCACCTAACAAACCGTATGAAATGGCAGAAACAAGCATTATTGCAATTACTGCCCATCCAGCCTCCAGTTCAGGCAAATCTAGAAACTCTTTTCCAAATATTATGAACAAATTTAAAGAAATCATGAAAGCTAAAGTGATATAATATGTTCCAATAGCTGCTTTTCCACTAATCTTTGCAGTGCGTTCATCTTGAACGGGGTAACCAGATTTTTTGTCTTTATGGACTTTCCATAAAACGAGCACTCCAACAAGGATTATTAAAACTGCGTTCGCGATTAAGATTATTGGCCACGCAAAATCAGTCATTTTTTATTTCTCCATTATTTATTTCTCATATTTTATTATCTATTTCTAACTTTATGTTAGATATATATAACATATGAAGTATTTAAAACTTCTGGAAAGCAATCAATTAAAAAATTAAAAGAAAAAAATTGAAGCAAAAATAATGAAAAAACTACTTTTTTTCCACAAAAAACTAGGAATTTGTAACAAATCTTAAATATACTTTACAAACAAAAGGTATCAGAAGGTGAAAAAATGAAAAAACTAGATTTAAATCCGAAAATTGCTACCTTGACTTTAATTTTAATATTAGCTATATCAGCGATAGCCATTACTTTACC
>JAFGAC010000016.1 GCA_016933835.1 Clostridiales bacterium | reverse complement strand
TTAAAAATATCCCGGCACAAATTTTTTGTCCGTTGTCTGAATAATCAAACTTTTAAAAAACTATTGTACAACAGTTACCGGTGTTAGGCGCAGGTTATTTATTTTTTATACTCTTGAGAAATTCTTCGCTGGTCATAACAGGAATTGCTGAACCTTTATAATCTTTTGCATTTCTAGTTATAATGATATCACAATCTGCTTTTAATGCACAATGGTATTGTAAAGCATCTTCAAAATCAGTAAAATTTGATACTAAACCTTTTTCTATTACGATTTCATTTAAATCCGATACCTCTGAGATAATCTTGAATTTCCTCAACTTCTCCTTAACCTTGTCATGGCTCTCAAACTTAGATAACAAATAATAGACAGTAGGATATGAAAAGGCTGATACTACAATTTTAACTTTTCCCTTATCTGCTAATGTGGCAATTTTTGCTGCCGCATAATAATGCGGAATCCTTTCTCCTAAAAGATCCATCATTATATTTGTATCAATGAATAATTTCGCAATCATTGATGCTTTTGAGTTAAATGATTACCATATTCCTTTTTAATATCAAAATCATCAGGAATTTTGACACCTGTAACCATGCTTTTAACAAAAGGAGATATTTCAAAATCGCCATCATCTATTTGTTTATTCTTATTGATTAAAGATCTTAAATAAGATTCAATTATTCGTGATAGACTCCTTTTGTGTACAGAAGCATAGTCTTTTGCCTTGTCTATCACATATTTATCTAGTTTCAATGTTAATTTAGAATCCATAACAAATCATTTTGTACGTACAAATATAAGCATTTTATCCGTATCATGAAACAGATTTTTTAACTTGCGCATAATGGCCGGCAGTATACGCAGTGCGGGATTCAAAGCACTTACTTGTCGAGTTACTGCAAGGTTTATTAAATGAGCTGCATATAAAACAGGCTCAGCACCCCGCATTGCGTATGACCGCTTGTTATAGGACGTTTTTTGTTCTTTTATTATTTAAGAATCAGATTACTTATATAATTATCAATATCTAAAAAAATCACAGTAAATCCTATTACATTAACAAATCCGTGTGTCAGAATTGAATACCACAATATTTTATTGTTTTTAATGAAAATTATTCCAAAAAGTACACCAATCAGTCCTGTACTGATTACACCACTCCACCCTTGATATAAATGATTAAACCCAAAGATTGTAGAAGTTAGGACAATAGCAAACAAATTACCTGAATTTTCACTACTGAATAAACTTGATATCCGTGTAATTAAAAATCCACGAAACAAAATTTCTTCAATGAATCCACCAATTATCCAACCTAGCAAGAGCCAAATAAGGTAGTTAGATAAATTTCCACGAATATTGTCAAGGCCAGTTGAATCAATTTTTGAAACAATCAGTCTTTCAATGATTGGATTAAATAGTATTTCAAAACTCATTTCTATGGCAATTGCCAAAAGCACACAAATAAGTATCGTTTTACCCCAATTCTTAGGTCTTGTGAATCCTATGGATTTCAATTTTTGTTTTTTCTCTTTTCCTATAAAAAGAACCAGTATTACTAAACCAAATGCAATCAAAATACCATAAGGTGGCAGAATTGTTATCGCCAATAGACTTAAGATCAGTGCAGTAAGTTCTAATTTGTTGATTTTAATTGCTAATTTCATATTATTTTAAAATTATTAAGTAAGTTGTTCTAGGGATGTTTTTTAAAATGACCTATAACGTGAGTTTGTGCGAAAACGATTTTTTAAATAATTAAAGTGTTGTGATTTTGATTTAGCGTAAAGCTAAGCGCA
>JAFGAC010000185.1 GCA_016933835.1 Clostridiales bacterium | reverse complement strand
TTGCTCGTGATGAAGCAGGCGCCGCTCCGGCAGCCGACAATCTTATAATAAAGGTAGCCCACCCCCGCGCCTAAAACCATGAAAGTAGGAGCCTCGTTATCACGAAGAACGCCGAGCTTTCGAAGCAGGGATCGATTTTCACCTACGACCAGTTGGTTGCGGCAAGGATCGACCGGCTGGTCCACTATGGACACATTCTGCTATTTGAGGGCTATAGCTACGGGATGAAACACGCCCATCTGCGGCAACGGCACTAAGAAAAAGCACCCGCGGCCTCATTCGTAATGTTAGACGATACGCGATATCTCTTAATAACCGGAATGCCTTCAGACGTTTCATCGATAATGAAGAGCATCCCCATTTTCCAGGCCTGAGAGGTGCCATTAAAAGCAACCTCAGTTACATATCGGCCCTGAACATCGAAAACGTCCCAAGAGGACATGTCATCCTCATTCTTTTTATATGTCCTTACGTAGATATTTCCTTCGTCATCAGTCGTTATACTATTCATGGGCGGAAAGCACTTAGGATAAATCAATGTGAAGCCCATATTAATGGCCCGCAAATATTTTTCATTCATCTGGTCTTTGTCTTTCTGAGTAATATAGAGAGCTTCGGCGGCCTTTGAGATAGTCCTTAATTCCTTTCCCGCCGGGTCAATGATATGAACTTCATACTTATCCGTCCGCCCAAACAATAAATAGCCGTCTTTTGTTATGGCATATTCAAGATTGGGCTTAAAAATATCTATAGTCTTATCGTGTACAGGTGTGTTTTCTATTCTTGCTATTGTCGCCGTCGTTTCGAGCGATGGATCGATTATCAGAATCTCCTCAATCCAGGGGCTTTGTGAGATTGTTCCTACATAACAGCCGTCCGGACGCTGCTTGATGCTCAGGATTAAGAAAGGAATTTTATCAGCAGATTTCGATCTCAGGAATGTTCCATCGAGCGAATAATACAACAATTTCTTGGGGGGGCCATCGAATATCATGATTTCCTGTTGGGCGGTTATTTGAATGGAAACGGGGTTTTGAAATTCGCCCGGCCCTTGACCTCGTCTTCCAAACTTGTTTTTCAAGGAACCGTTCCCATCGAAAACTATGGTTTGACAATCCATGGAATCCAGAACATATATGTTTCCATCCCTATCTGAATCCAGCGTGATGCGATTGAACCTGTACCCTTCATTTCCATCCTTATCTTCAATCATCATATCCAACTTGAGCTCAATCATGGTTGTTTTATGAACGGGTTCCTTCGGGTTAGAAACGCTGACTAATCCATCTTTCTCAATGACATGTCCTTTCCATTGAGGAGCCTTGTCTCCGCAACAAAGGAATGACAACATCAATGACCATGCAGATATTTTCAATATTTTACCGAGGCAATCCCCCCGATAATTCATGTCCTTTCTCTCTTTCTGAAGAATTCCCGAATAGATAAAGACATCCCGAAGCATAATCGATTTCTATATTAATTATTATATGGCTCCTTTAATAGCCGTACCAATTCTTCGAATCCATCAATCTTATTGTAAATAATGTGCCCTAATTATAGTTAAAAGCGCATACATCTCATTGCAATTCATTTTATAGAATTTATTAATCCTTTCTTCTCATGCTAATTCATAATAGTAAAAACTTTCAAGACTAAAGAGAATTCTCTTAAAAACGTTTTCATTCATTTTATTTATTTCGATGTTCATTTTCTGAATTGCTTTTGTCATAAAAGCATTCATATTCCTGTATTCAGGGAATACACTTCCCCATTGAATTATTATTGCGCATAATTTCTTTTTTATGCTAATTTGAATATGCTTATTTGGATTAGCAATTTTCAATATTTCGGTTGCTAGAATAAGATAATCTAAGTCATTTAAAAAATAAATAACTCCATACTCTCTTTTATTTATTGACAATGATCTTTTAAACAAGACTGTGAACAAAGCGCCTCGAGCAACCGATTCCTTAATGTTATAAGCTATTTCTTTTTGTTTATTGTTCGTATATATGGGCAACTTAAGAATTTGTTCTTTCTTCTTTATCAAATCCAATCTCTGTATAGCATTAATTGAATGCGCGCAACCCAATGGACTATTTTGATAAATTGTATCTGCCCATATTATCTTAAAAAATATTTCTGATATACTCTTTCGTTTCTCTTCTATCTCAAGCATGATCTTATTTTTTTCTTTTCTTATTTCCTTATTGCTTATTCTCATTTTTCTAATAAGATCCAGCAAATAAAGATATTCGCAATGTTTAACAATTATTGCTATATAATCTTCGGTTGTAAACCCAAATTGTCCACTATTATTAAAATTGGAAAGCAATAAATGTTCGAAGAGGTGAGACGTCCCTATAATTGAGTCATTAGATGATCCAACAGGAATTAATATGCCAGTATAAGGACTATGAATCATTCCATTTTCCAATATGCGGATTATATTTGCAAAGAGGATTCTTATCAAATAAATCCTTTTTTGTTCTCCATGCAATCTCTCTACAATCAAAGCATACATATCGAAGTTCACATATATTACAGTCTTTAACCTTATCCTTTGTTATGCTCCAATATCTTTGCTTACATAATCTAATAATTGAATCTATGCTATCTTTCTTTATCTCGCCGATAACAATATTGCTATAAATACAAGGCCTTATTTTATAATCATTTGTGATTGCAATTTTATTCCCCCAACAACTATTTCTATTCATGTTAAATTCATAAATATCCTTATTAGCTGGCTTAAAGCTCGAAATAATAGTAGTTTTATTGATGCATTCATAATAATCATATTGCTTTATTATTATCTTATGAGTGCTAATGTTTTTTTGGGGGGGACGATTTCCATAATAAGTGATTAAGTAATTGTCATTTAAGCAATCGAATAGTGTTTTTAAGCATTTAAGGTTTATTCCTTCTTCGATTTCCAACTCTATTTTATTGTTTTTTTCTTCAATACATTTATCAGAATATTTTAGAGGAATTGATGGAATCCATTTTTTATCATCAATTTCAATGATTAATTTTTCTTTTTTCGCGAGATTTAAAAAGGGTAAAATATCGCTGTATTTTCTATCGCTAAACTTTTCTATAATTTCGTTGCTGATTTGAAAGATATCCCCTGACAAAAAGTTTATTATGGCGGAATTAATCTGCCCGTGTTCTATATGAACGAATTGATGAAACTTAAATATATTCATTGTGTTGTTTTCATTTTATATTCTATATATCTTTCTAGTTGCCGTATTAGAACAGCCTTTTTCTTTATGCAATCGTCCTCATCAATTACGAAGGATCCGTCCTTGGCGATGGTTGCATAGCAATTATCGCAAAGAAACCTTACTTCGCATTTGTAGCAGTGATTACTACACTCTGAAGTATATTGATCATATATACTCTTCATTTTCTTAATATCGTGCCCGCTCTTGTAGTTTCCGATTGGAAATAGTGGATTTATCTGATTACAAATATGATAATTTCCATGAACATCCACAAATAGCCTACCATCGAATAAGCATGTTTTTAGCGAAGAATAAAACCGCCTATCCATTAGCCTGTCTTCAATTCTTTCATAATCAGACAAGAATATTCTATCAATCGGCAAAAGAGGCTCATTTTTATTTATCTTATTTATTATCTTATTTTTTATAGCATCAATTATTCTTAACCTATCAGGCTGCATTTTATAATTATCATAGTAGTTATTATCATTTCGCAATACTGGATTAAATCGTATCTGCAATTTATTGACTATCTCATTACTGCTAAAATAATTATAGATCTCATTAATTGATAAATCCTCTGACCATACACAAACTAAGGTTACCTTCCTTAGATAGTATTCATATTGTCTATTCCTTATATTCACTAAATTATTGATAATTTTATTATATGTCCCTTTTTTGTTTTTGAATAACCTTTTAGAATCGTGGATACATTTTGGTCCATCAAGGCTTATCAAAATAGAAATATCGTTCTCTATGAAATAATCAATGACTTTGTCTGTTAGTAAGGTTCCATTTGTAGTGATATTGAATAATAATTCCCATCCTTTAAAAATGCATTTTGATAATGAAATGATCTTTTGCATTCCGGATAAGTTTAAGATAGGTTCTCCACCAAAAAAACCAATTCCAAAGACCTTTGTTTGGTTTCCTTTAACCTTTTCATAGAGACTTTCTATTACGTTTCGGGCAACTAACGTATCCATGTCTAATGACCCTAGCTTATTAAAATAATAGTAGTTTCCCCCAAATATGCAGTATTTACAGCTCATGTTACATCTTTGTGTAACTTCAAATAAAACTCCCTTAAGCCGGCTCATTCTTCTTCTCAAATCACGCATATTTATAGAAATATTTGTTAAAGGAATTTTTTTTATTGTCTTCTTAGTATTAATAAAGGTTCTTTCTAATTCCTTATTTATTATTAAATTATAGTCTGG
>JAFGAC010000184.1 GCA_016933835.1 Clostridiales bacterium | reverse complement strand
TGTAAAAGCAGGAAATGATGCCATAGCAAAAATTGCCGGTCCAAGAAAACCCGGATCGTCAACAATGTTTGGCTTTGCACCTTCTGCCGATGGCGTTGTTTTGCTCCGGCAACCTTTCAGTCCTGGATTTGCTGATATTTCAAACGATATACCCCTTATGATAGGCACTACACTGAATGAGCTAATGCCCACAGTATATGGCGAAAAAGACCTGACAATGGCAGAGGCTAAAAAACGGTTATCGAAAGCATATGGCAATAAAACCGATCAATACATTGAGCTATTCGCGAAGGCTTATCCTGATTATACACCCCAGGATCTTCTTTCTATTGATAATGTTTTCAGACCCTATACCATACGAACCGCTGATGCAAGGGCTTTGGAGTCAAGTGCCCCCTTGTATGTTTACCTTTTAGCATGGAAAAGTCCTGTTGACAGTGCATCGAGAGGTTCTTTCCATGGTTTGGACATTTCTTTGGCCTTCCATAATGTTGACCTGAGACCGGACTGGACAGGCAATTCAGAAGAAGCCTGGAAATTAGCTGACAAAATGAGTTCTGCATGGATAAACTTTGCAAAAACAGGGAATCCTAATGTGGAGAATTTACTTCCAAAGTGGGAACATTATACTGCGGAGAACGGCGCTACAATGTATTTTGATAATGAATGCCGCATTGTAAATAACCACGACAGAGAATTCATGCATTTCATTAAACCAATTGACTAGTCCCCATCTGCACACCATCTGCCGAAAGTTTATCCCGATTTATCGGGAGTAACTTGTAGCCATACCATTGGCAGAAACCGCCACAAGTTACGTTCCGGAGTACCGGTAGGTAACTTGCGGCAGTTGGGCGGATATCTTTAATCTTAGATTTTGATCAAAATTGATTTTCCTGCTTCGAGAAAATTTTCTTAAATTGCTTACGATTAAGGGAGTGTGAAAGCTGCTGAACAGGTTTTCGCAAATGACATGATAAAAGGGCGCATATGAAGTTTACATGCGTTTGCATGCGTTTGCATTCGTTTACAATCGGTTAAATAAATAAATTAAAAGCAAATGAAAACACAAAAAACCACTCCTGATCTCCATATTTTTCCTTTTAGAAATGGGGAAGAATTTCTATAAATGAGTTGGGCGTCATGCTATACTATTTAACTCAAAAATGATATATGATGACAAAATTAAGACAAATAGATTTTAAGTTTTTCCCAATAGCTGTGATTATTCTGTATGTACCTTTTCATTTGCTTGAAGAGGCATTTAATAATTTTCCATTATGGATGGCTGAACACTATAATTTTGAAAGACCTCTAAGTTATCCACATTGGTTGATAAATAACTTAATTTTTTTAATAATACTTCTGATAGGTTTATTCCTATACAATAGGAATAGAGCCAAAAATTTGCCATTTGGTTTAGGGATATTGATTTGGGCATTATTAAATACTATAGAGCATATCGTATTTAGTATAATAGATTTAAGAATTTCACCGGGCTCTTATACATCAATACTTTTTCTTGTAGTTACCCTATTTGGATTTTTACGGCTGAAACAAGAAAAATTGTTGAATTTTCCAATAGTATTAAAATCTATATTAATTGCTATGGCATACTGGATTGTTCCAATTGCAGCTTTTATGATTATCGGTTCATTTTTAGTTAAAATTTTCCCATAATACATTTGAACTGATTTAATATTAGTAAGCACGAATGCACAACACACAGTGTAAAATATTGATTTTAAATTATTATACAAAAGGTGCCTCTCGCATCAAAAGTTGTTGTACCTTGATAGTGAAGTGTCTCCGAACTCTCCAATGTTTCATACCGCTAACCGCTGGGCGTAATTTTCCGTGAATACAATAAACCAGATAAATATGAAACAAAAAACTTTACTTGGTTTTGTAAGTTCAGTCTTTCTTATAATAGTTTACTTATGGTATTGTAACGCTGAAAAGCATTATAAACTTATGGTTGACAACGGATGTTCGACGATCTTAATAAACCAAAAAGACACCATTCTGGTAGGTCATAATCTTGATGATTATATTGAGGTACCTGGTGCTGTTTTCATAAATAAACGCGGCATAAGAAAAGAGAATATCAGCTGGTCAGATTTTACTTCCATGTGTGCAAAGAAAAGCAACAATAAAAGAATTCAATGGACCTCAAAATTTGGTTCTATAACCTATAATACCTGGGGAAAAGATTTTCCTGACGGAGGAATGAATGAAGAAGGATTATACATTGGTGAAATGACCTTGATAGGAACAACGTGGATTCAATCTCAAGATCCTGCATTTCATCATCATTTTTTCATGCAGTATGTTTTAGACAACTTTAAAACGACTAATGAAGTGCTTGAAATTATGGACAAGATCAGGATTGACGGACATTGTCAATGGCATTATTTTGTGGCAGATAAATATGGAAATACTGCGGTTATAGAATTTTTAAATGACTCAATGAAAATCCATACGGAAGAACTCATGCCTTATAATGTTCTGTGCAATAGGTCATATAGTGAAGAATTAGGACTAATTCCCAGTAAAGACAGCCTTTTTAATAAAATGATGGAAGAGGAATATGAGACTAAAGATCTGCGTTTCATGTATGCAATCAGAAAGATAGATGAATATAAGAAGAATGCTGATATTCCATTGAAAGATTATGTTTTCTCAATTTTAAGTGGTATGAATATGGGAAATAACAAATGGTCTATCGTTTATGATATATCAAATCTAAAAATGTATTTTCTTACAAGCATAGGCCCTGATATCAAATATCTAGATTTTGATTCATTTAATTTTAGTTGTAATACACCCGTTCAGCTATTTGATATAAATTCAGACACTTCTGGAGATATTGCAGACAAATTCCTTAATTACTCAGAAGAATTAAATATTGATTTTATTAAGAAAAACTTTGACCAGATAAACTTTGGTTTTCTTGGAAATTTATTCATCAAAGAAAGGTATCAGCATAAAATAAACAAGTATTCAAATACATTCAAATGTTCTATGGATTAAGACTGCATCCAAGCCGGGTATAGTTCATTGCAGGCTAAGTGCTCTTTCGAAGGTCAGTTCAACTAATATTCTTCATTGTACCCGGATAAGTGAAAACGCCCTGAACCAAGCAACGCAACATATGCGAAAACGTTAGACAAAAATAGTTAAAAGCATGCTCCATAAAATTTGTATTTTAGTAACTTTTAAGTTACTTTTGTAAAAACATAAATATGATTAAGATTCGAGAAGTCGTTGCATATAAGAATTATTTCAAGGATTTTCTCTTGAGTCAATCGCAAAGAGTACAGGATAAAATTTTAAAATAATTGAAATAATAGAATACCAGCA
>JAFGAC010000183.1 GCA_016933835.1 Clostridiales bacterium | reverse complement strand
CCTGTGGCGGTGGCTTTTTTAATATCATTATAAATTTATTGCGAGATTTATTCGATGCTCTTTGTATAACATATTACAAGGAGCAAAGTATGGATCAATATTTAGATGATTTTAGCCAGAAGATGGCAATCAAAAATTTCAGCATGAGCACGCAAAAAAGTTACAAGGGAGAATTAAAAAGATTTTTATCTTTTTGCGAACAACAAAACAAACCTATTAATTCAAAAGTTTTTCAAGAATATCTATTTGGACTTATTAAAATTAAAAAACTATCTGAAGCTTCACTTAAACAATCAATAGGCGCAGTCAAATTTTTTTTAAGTTCACTCTTAACATACCCTATGCATTAGACCGAATTCCTTTCCCGAAACAACAGCATAGGCTGCCTGATTATCTTTCATTTGAAGAAGTATATAAACTCATAACAAATTCCGCAAATCTTAAGCATAGAACAATGCTTACGCTAATTTATTCATCCGGACTCAGAGTGAGTGAAATAACTAATATTAAGACAGATGATATTATCAGAAATAAAATGCTCATTAGAATACGGCAGGCTAAAGGAAATAAAGATCGATATACAATTCTTTCAGAAATAGCTTTGAAAGCGCTTGAAAAATACTGGAGAGCTTATCACCCGGTAGAATGGTTTTTCCCGGGAGTTCATAAAACAAATCAAATATCTATAAGAGCCTGTCAGCATGCTTTTGAAACAGCAAAGAAGAATGCAGGAATTATGAAAAAAGGCGGTATTCATATTTTGAGGCATTCTTTTGCAACTCATTATCTTGAAGTAGGAGGAGGATTATTTCAATTACAAAAGTTTTTAGGACATAAACAGATTCGAACTACATTGAAATATGTACATCTAGCAGAAGAAAAAATAATTGCCCGTTCGCCTCTTGATGTATATTTCGAAAAGTACGGTAAATAGTATTTTTAGAGAATATGCAGTCGAATATATAAATAAATATAAACCCGGCGACTATGAGATAAAAATTATACGGGCAATAATTGATTGTAGAACCGAGGCACTCGGCGGACATATTCAAAAATGCGATCATTGTGGAAATGAAACAACTCTATATAATTCCTGCAGAAACAGGCATTGTCCTCAATGTCAATTTATGAAAAAAGAACAATGGATTCTTGACAGAAAAGAAGATATATTGCCATATCAATACTTCCATGTTGTTTTTACTTTACCGGACAAGCTTAATGCTATTGCATACAGGAATAAGAAAATAATTTATAAACTATTGTTCGATAAGACAAAGGAAACGCTTTCATCAGTATCTGTTGATGAAAAATATTTTGGAGCTAAAATTGGTTTTTTCAGCATACTTCACACGTGGGGACAAAAATTAAACCTTCATCCGCATATTCATTGTGTTATTCCAGGCGGAGGCTATAGACAGGATAAAGACAAATGGGTAAGCGCTCCGGCAGATTACCTTGTTCCGGTTAAAGTGTTAAAACAAAGATTCAGATCTGTTTTTCTTATTGGATTAAAACAGCTGCATAAGGAAGGAAAACTGTATCTAGGGAATACAGAATATACAAATAAAAAAATATTCCAACAGCTTGTTGATGAATTATTTAAAACTGACTGGGTTGTTTATATAAAAGAATCATTTAATAATTCAGATAGTGTAATAGAATATCTTTCGAAATACACACATAGAATAGCAATATCAAATCACAGGATTATATTTTTAGAAAACGGAGTTGTTACATTTAGCTATAAGGATTATGCGGATGGGAATAAAAAGAAAATAATGAGTTTGCCTGTCTTACAGTTTATAAGACGTTTTCTTTTGCATATAGTGCCTTACAAGTTTGTGAGGATAAGATATTATGGAATACTATCAAACAGCGTTAAAAATATACAAGTTTCAAAATGCCGTGAATATTATAGGATTAAAGAAATAAGAAGAATAAAAAAAGAATGGTTTGAAATATACCGGATGGTAACAGGTATTGATATTTTCGAATGTAAAAAGTGTCATAAAGGAAGAATGATTGTGTATGAAACAATTAAAGCGGTTAATAAAAGAGATGGTCCTTAAAATATTTATTTTAATTAAGAAAACAAATGAAAGTTATTTATTATTATGAGGTTTCATTTTTTATATATAAGTTTAAGGAGAAAGGTATTTTGTTTTGAAAATAAAGAAGTCAAAAATACATAGAAATATAAATGATATGGATGTATTAAATAAAAAAGATTATAAGAATTAAAGAAGTTTGTGATATATTGAAAGTAATAAAAGTATTTTTTGATAAAAAAGTATAAATTACTATCTCCATTAATATAGAAGAATAATTTAATAAAACTTATCGACAGCTCGGTTTCGTTCAACTCGGAAATTATTTTAAACTTTGATTGATTTTATAATTGATTTTGTTTTTATTTACGTTTAAAATACTTTCCTTAGGGTT
>JAFGAC010000182.1 GCA_016933835.1 Clostridiales bacterium | reverse complement strand
TTCATAAGCGATGACCTAGACTACTGGATAAACACATGGCAAAACGAAGCCTACGTGTTCGCCCAAGTAACAGAAATCCACGAATAACCATTTAATTTTTCTGCTAAAATGTCTGTCTCGTATTTGCACAGATGGATTCTTTTACCCGTATTCTTGATTGCATCATTACCAGTTATAGAGTTGAGAAAGAAACTGAATAGCTGAAAATAACCTTTTTCACCAAAAGACACATTCTCTTTTCACAGAATTATTCTTACGGCGAGAATAATTAGAACTAATAGACATAGTATAAATATAGAACAGCGGTAAACCCACTCTCAGACTGCTTTTCTGAGTTCAGACACTTTCATGACTGAAATCATAATTCCATATCAAAATCAAGCACTGTTTTTTAATCAATCAGACCAAAATCAGACTGCCTGATTTCAACCAATGTTTTTCAAGAAAAGCCATATCAAAAAGTCATTAGCAGGAGAACGCATCAAGAACAGTACATTTTTTGGTTAAAATTTAACATTCTCTCTAACAATCAATCAGCCAGTCACGCGCGCACTAACTAACAAAATCGTTTACTCTCCCCCACTCATCCCTTAGACAGACTCCCAATATATAACGAAAAGAAAACACTTTTTCAAAAATTGGTTACAAAAATTATTTTCCTTTTGTCTGAACTAGAACGTTTCAAATCTCATAATTTGACCTTACATGATTTTGTAAAAGATAAACTAGACATAAACGGCTATAAGGTATTTCACCTGTTGCGGCTATGGTTGGATTAGGGATTCCAAGCAAGTTTGTTATCTTTAATATTGCTAAGGAATCAACTATAATCACAAATTCTAAAACAATTTGCCTCTCTTTTTTAGATACATTTCAATCTTTAAAATAAACGGTATATTGTCAATTAACTTCTTTAATTCAAACAGTTAGTGTTTCAAAAGAGACGTTTGAAATTTTAGCAAAAAATAAAATCAAAAACATTTGTTATGTAAAAGTTTATAACCATTTTATTTTAAACTAAGTATGGGCTAAATTTGGTGAGTGTATTAATAAAAAACAAATTTGTATTGCTTTCAATTGCAGCGATTGCTATTGTTATTGGAGGCGTTATAGTTGGGCTTTCATTTAATAGTTCTTACACTCAAAGTGGCGCCCTAACTGACTTAACAGACACTACTGAGACTAATCTAAATGCCTTTGGGGATAATTATGGACTTATGTTAAGCGTTGTAGAAAAAAATCCAGTAATTTTAGAAAGCGGGGATTATGTAAGAGTTGCAGTTGAAGCGGTAAAATGGAAAGAAGGACAAGACCATAATGAATACCCAACTGGAGAACCAATTAAAGATTTACCCATTGAATTTACAACAAGCATGGGTCTGTTTCAAGATAACAACAATACAAAATATAACACTAAAACAAGCAAAAATGGGGTTGCCATTGTTCCTTTGGTTGGTGGGGAGCTCAAAGGAGTTGCAAAAGTAACAGCAAAAGCGTTAGACGGGTCAGGATTAGCTGCTTCATTACGAGTATATATTGTGGATGTTAAACTTGCACCTGTAGAAGTTTCAATCAACAAAAACGAAAGAATAAACTTTGAAGCAACTGTACAAGGAATAGATGACCCCGATTTGATATACTATACGTGGAGAAACTATGTTGTTATAGGATACATGAAACCCTTGGATAGTATTATTTGTTATCAAAATGGGGTACCTGCCTATAAAAGTCCAATTTTAGCATGGCAAAGAGCAGATGGAGATAGCAAAGAGGGTTATATTCAAGTTGAAGCTTTCTTGATTAATCCCGATCATGAGGACATCAGTTTGGGTACTGCTAGATCGGACATTCATCTCCTTGAATATCATCTAGATTGTCCTCTTGTGGGACGAGTTACTCGTACTGAAACTGGTATTGTGGTTAAATATGGTTGTTTAATTCCCAAAGTTGATGATGCATTAGGATATGGTGTGAGAGGATATGGGTTTAATGACACGCTCTATTATGGTGAAGAGTATCGTAGCGGATACAAGAAAATTTCAGATTTAGACGAAGAAGAAGGCGGATATTTTCTAAGTTTCACCAGTTTCTCAAAAAATACTGACGATTCCAGATCTGATAGTAAGCTTATTGCTGAGATTTCTTGGAGGTTTGCAGGCGGCACCTTCTATGCGTCACCAACCTTTGGCAAATTCGAATAACAGCTAAAGATTCGTGGTAACCCTAAAATCACACTGAACTTACCTGATTTCTAGTAAAATCACTTTTGAAGGGTTGAATGCCTTTGTAATGTTTTGATGTGATTGAGGGCAATCAAGAAAAGAATATCAAGCCATTTTGCAGGCGTGAATTTTTTTGGTTAAAATTTAACCTAAAAAATATTTGAAACTTAAAAACATGTTGACACACCAACCATTTTGAAAAGACAGAAGAAGTAGTCGTCTTTTTTTACAGGAAAAAAACGACGACTACTACTTTAAAGAAAGCGTCAAAACATGTTTGGCAGTTGAACAAGATTTTGCAAAGCGCAAGTTTTGTTGTTGTTGACCCCCC
>JAFGAC010000181.1 GCA_016933835.1 Clostridiales bacterium | reverse complement strand
CAATGTCGTTTAGTTAGTGAAAAATAGTTAATAACTATCAATAAACAAGTTCTTTGACAAGCTGTATTTTGGAAGATGTTTTATATATTAAGGGTATAATAATAGTGCCTATTGTAGAGCAAATGCAAAATTTAATTTCCGTGAAAATTCAATTTGTAACATAACAAAAACCATTGAAAATGAAGAATATAACTGCCGTTCCAAAGACGGCTTTACTGGGGTATTCTCACGTAACCGAAAATTAAATTTTAAAAACACACTCATGTTTATTACACGAGGAGTAAAAAGTTCGCTTCAGAGGGAATTAGATTCCTTTTATCAGGAAATCACAGGGAGCGACTTTAAAATACGTGAAGTAACAAAAGGTGCATTTACCCAAGCCAGGGCAAAACTTAGCCATGAAATTTTTATTAAGTTAAATCAGAGTGTAAACAATACCTTCTATTCAGAAGCGCCTTACCATGTATGGAACTATATGCGGGTTTTGGCGGTTGATGGGACAAGGCTTGTTTTGCCAAATCATAAAAGTGTAATTGAAGAATTTGGACAACATGGTTTTGGCCCCAATGCCGATGGAATGCGTTCCCTGGCAATAGGTTCGTTTTTGTATGATCCTATTAACATGCTGACCCTTGATGCCCAATTAGCGCCTTATGCGTCAAGTGAAAGGGAGTTGCTTTACAAACATCTTGAAAAAGTAAACCCGGGTGATTTATTATTACTTGATCGGGGATATCCCAGTTTGGGGTTAATCTTTTTGCTCACAGCCAAAGGAATACAATTTTGTATGCGAATGAAGGAAAATTGGTGGCTGGCTGTAAAAGAGTTCTCGGAGAGTAATAAAGAAGAAGATACGATAAAGCTCCGTTTGCCCAAGAAGGACGCAGATATTGTACAACAATTTCCGGGAATGGCAGAGAAAGAAGTAGAATGCCGTCTGGTAAAAGTGAAATTACCTAATGGAGAACAAGAAATCCTCTGCACTTCATTGATGGATTCCCAAAAATTTCCTGTGGAAGATATGTCTGAATTATACCATTACAGATGGAATGAAGAAGAAGGGTACAAACTATTTAAAGCCCGATTGGAAATTGAAAATTTCTCCGGAAAAACAGCACTGGCTGTTAAACAGGATTTCTTCGCCAAAGTATTTATTATGAGTTTATGTGCAAATCTGGCATTCCCAATTGAGGAGAAAGTAAAAAAGGAATATGAACATGAAAAGCAAAACAAACATGCACAGAAAATAAACCGAACCAATGCACTATCCATGACAAGGGATATATGTATAGGCTTATTTCTTAAAAATCTAATCAGGCAAGCCCTTGATGCCTTTGATAAAATAACAAAAAGTACACGGGAAATTGTTCGGCCAGGTAGAAAAAACGAAAGAAAACATCGACAAAAAAGGCTTTATCATATGAATTACAAACGATTATAGCTTAACTAAACGACATTG
>JAFGAC010000180.1 GCA_016933835.1 Clostridiales bacterium | reverse complement strand
TCGAATTTTCCATATCTATCGAATATTAATATTTTTTATCAAGATGTTTATTATATCAAAGAAGTTGCTTTTTATGCCACACAACGTCCGCAGGTATGAACCGTTGCGATATCAGGGCGCTTTGTTGTCTAGGTAGAACAAGGTAACCAAGTGCACTAAGCTAAGCAAACCCTCTGCCAGCAATGGTTTATACCTGTTGTTATGCGCAGTTTTTATTTAAAATTTCCTCAATCGTTTTATTTGTATACAAAGATTTATCCAATGCTGCATTAATTTGCTTATATGAATATGTTTGATTTAGAAATACAAATTTTAACAGAACTACCTGAAAAATTTCTTCAACGCTCGATACAAGTCTAATATCTTTTTCATCTGCCTTAACAATTTTATTTCCATGAACAATATTTCCTCTCAATGCGAAAAAGTCTTTCAATAATTTAAATAGTTCATCTTCATTATATTTATCAAAAGTATTATATAGCTTTATAATCTTCAAACATAATTGTAATGTTACTTCATACGGTGAAGTATTTATTAAATACTCTATACTTAATACTAATTCAATTACTCTATTTTCAAAATCTATGCTTGACTTGGTATTTGTAAGCCTATTAATTGAAGTCAATGTCTTTTCATCCAGCGCCTCAAAATTTATTTGTTTAATTTCCTTATATTTTTCAGATAGTATGTTAACTAAGTTTATATCAAAAAAATATTTGAAGGAATTTTTATGATCATACTTTTTGATAATAGGATTAATATTTATCTTTTCTGTTTTAATTAATGGCCAATCATTACTAATTCTTAAAGATTTTCCCAACTCAACATTTCCAATGTTAGAAAATATTAATGTCTTAAATATCGTATCTTTAATTTTATTTTCTTCTTGAATCATACTGAACCAATTGTTTTTGTTTACTTTTCTTTTGAGATCGATATAATAATCACTTCTCATTAATTCAAATTCAGGTCTTTCTACATCCGTATAATAGATTGCAAATAGTTTAGTAATTTCATAGTCGGCTTTCTTTATTTCAAAATCACTGATTGGCAAAGATTCAACATTGCCTAGCGGACCATTCAAGGATATAAAAAGATGATAAGATAATTCATCTCTATCTAAAAATTCAACAAGTTCTTGGAAAGTACTTTCAAATACCTTTTGATTAAAATTAATAGTAAAATCCGAACGTTCAATTAATCTACAAATGAATCTTGCGATTAAATTCAACGTTATTGAAGGAAATCTCATTTTATCCTCTTCAAAATTAGATTTCATGAATGAAGGTACTCCACATTTACTTAATCTATCAAATATTTTCTTAACTATTTCCAAATTAACTATTTCGCCTCTAATAATTTGATCGATCGAATTATGATCAATGATTTCCTTTATTATGCCTCCGTGGCTTTTATCGTTTGAATATCTATCCAATGCAATCTTTGGATCGATAATATATACTCTTCTAAAGGCAAGAAGCCTAAATATAGGCTTATTAAAAATATTACTTTTTAAGATCTCTATTAGAAATTCAGAATATAAATCTTTAAGAATTTTGATATCAGATTTTTTCATTCATGCAAATTTAATTTACTAGGGGTTAGTTAAAATTGCGCATAACGTTCGGCGGTATGCGCAGTGCGGGATTCAAAGCGCTTACTTGTCGAGTTACTACAAGGTATATTAAATGAGTTGCCGATAAAAC
>JAFGAC010000179.1 GCA_016933835.1 Clostridiales bacterium | reverse complement strand
GGGAGATTAACAATTGGATAAGAGGGCCAGGAGACAGGTATGATGCGTATTTAGCTCATTGGTATGCACAGGATGACATCCAGAGCAGAAGACTTCAATGCAAATTGGACCAATTTCCCCGATTAAAAATGGCTGTTTTCAGAGGGCTTCTAAACGGTTGTTCTCCTGAGCTTATTGCAGGAAGGTTAAAACTTGCCTATCCCGACGATCCTTCCATGCAGATCTCCTATGAATCAATTTACAGGTTCATCTATGCGCATCCTCAAGGTAGAATAAACATGAAGCTCATCAAGCTATTGACACAGCATAAATCCCGCATAAGAAAACCCAGACCGCATAAAAGAAGGGTTCGCATTGTGGATAGGATTAGTATTGACCAAAGACCAAAACACATTGAAAACAGACAAGAAACCGGTCATTGGGAAGGTGATCTGATGATTGGCAGAAAACAGGGTAGTTGTATCGGAACCCTGGTTGAAAGAAAAAGCCGGTATGCATTGCTTGTTAAGCTTCCAAACAAAAGATCCAAAACGGTTACTTCAGCCTTTGCCAGTAAGCTTAAACATCTTCCAGATACTTTTAAAAAGTCCCTGACTTATGACAATGGAATCGAAATGGCTAAACATAAAACCTTTACAAAAAGGACCGGAATGACTGTATATTTTGCTCACCCATACTCCTCCTGGGAAAGAGGTACTAATGAAAACACAAATGGCCTTGTCAGAAGATTCTATCCAAAGAAAACCGATTTCAATTTAATAAGTCAGAGATATTTGGATATGCTTCAGGAAAGATTGAATAACAGGCCAAGAAAAGTGTTGGGATTTCACACTCCCAAGGAGATACTTATGCATGAAAAAGTAAAATCTGGCCTGTATGATGATGATATTGTGGCGTTAAATATGGGAAATAAATCCTCTAAAGATTTATTCTCATTTTTAATGCCGGCGATTTAAAATTTTTAACTTTGAATAACCTAATCAATAATAGCATTTGTTGCGTTAGACCCTTGAATTCACCCCCAACGCACAAATAACACATTTGGCAACCCAGCAGCACTTTCCAACCCTTCGGTTACCAAAAGAGTTATTTTTTTCTGACCCTCAGTTTAAAATGTTATTTTTGTAGTAAAATAAAATACTTAATGAGAGATATTAAGGATTTAGAAAATAAAGCAATAAAATTTTGGCCATCTGAGATAGCTGAAAAAGAAAAAGCTTCAAGCATAATTCCAAAACTTATTGAAACCCAAGATAAGTTTATAAGTCTATTAAATATTTCTGATGCTAATCCATTCAAATGGAAAGAAACCCTTTCAAATTCAAAATCATTACCCGGTAATTTATTTTTGAAGCATTTAATTGTTCTTTCTGATGTTGGAGGAGAGAAATTGATGCGATTTAAAAAGAAACTTCCTAGTGTTTTCAACGATGAAATGACTTTTGTATGGGATGGGAAATATTATACTTACAAATTTCAAACACTATCCAATAAGGCGACTTGGAATAACAAAAATCTATTCGTTGATGGTGAGGGATTAATTAAGGTTGTAGAATTATCCCCGATGATGGAAGATGTATGTATGATACTTCTTTTTGGGGGTTCAGCAATAAATGATAAGATTTTAAATGAAATCTTGGAGAAATGCATTATTGGGACAATGATTGGTAAATCTGATGAACTTGATAATTTTGTGAGACAAAGATATATTTGGGTGAGTAGGATTACTGGTGGAGCAGAAGCAAATACATTGGGTCAACTAACCCAGAATTATGTTAAAGACTATTTAAAAATAAAGCTTCCTGATTGGCGTATAAATAAGGACCAATTACCGAATGTTAGTCAGAATGAAAGAACCTCCTTATCTGTTGATATAATTGCTAAATCACCAATAGGCAAGTTTTGTGCTGTAGAAGTTAGCTTTCAAGTAACCACTAATTCAACAATTGAAAGAAAAGCAGGACAAGCTCAAGCCAGACAAGAATTATTACACTCGAAAGGTCATAAAATTGCATATGTAATTGATGGAGCTGGAAATTTTGCCAGACAATCTGCTTTAAGAACAATTTGTCAATATAGCGATTGCACAGTTACTTTTAAAGATAGTGAATTGGACGAACTTGTTAAATTTCTTAAAACTATCAAGTAAAATATGGCACATTTAAGTGAAACAAATATTAAATTACAATTCATCGATGCCGGAGAAGATACTGTACAAAGTTTTTCTGAAAATGATGTCTGGTTTATTAAGCTCCCATATTTTGTTTCAGCGTATAGCATACCAGGCATAGAAGGAATAATAAAAGACCTAAATTCATTTATTGAAAATTCATGCAAGAATGCAACTATTGCAATATTAACTTCTCCTTTACTTGCTGCACATTTTTTATCTGAATTAACACCTTTAGGCCATTTGAAATTATGGATAGGTGTCAAATTAAATAAACCCATTAGTATTAAATCTGGAATAGACAAGCATCATGCAGCTCTTATTATAATTACAAGATATTCAAAGAGCCTCCAGCATACAAAAACAAAAATTGGATATACTTTTTGCCCAAGCTGTGAAAAAACTACTAAAGATTATGGTGGCAAAAAACATCTATATCATGAATATGGAACATTAATGTCAGATGTATGGAGAGATATTGATATTGACTATAACAAAAACATCGACTTAGTAATTGATAGATTACAAGATTTATTTGCTTTAAAACCTTATAAATATTTAAAAGTCATAGACCTGTCAAAAAAATATTCTCCAATCAATTCCACTCATCTTGAAGTGAATAAAGAAACCCTAATAAACGATTTCCAATACAATGGAAACAAAAATTCAAATATAATTAATGGAGATTGTTTAGAAGTTTTAAAAGAAATCCCATCGAATAGTATAGATTTTTGTTTTGCTGACCCACCCTATAATGTTAATAAAAAATATGAGAGCTGGGATGATGATAAAAACATAAGAGAATATTTTGATTGGTGTGACAAATGGATTTCTGAATTAGCAAGGATTATTAAACCAGGGAGAACGGTTGCAATTTTAAACATTCCACAATGGACTGTGAGACATTTCAAGCATTTGAAAACTTTACTTTCATTTCAAGACTGGATATTATGGGAAGGGTTAAGTCTACCTGTAAGGATGATAATGCCAGCTCATTATTCAATAATTTGTTTTACAAAAGGAGAATCTGATATTATTCCTGCTTTCACACGTAATAATCAATCATTTCTTGAACAGGAAAGCCTTATAACAACTAAGGAATTTTATTGTAATAGAGCCAGTTGTGTTAACAAACGAAAAAAGGAATTTGTCGATGACAAATCTACAATTACCAATCTTTGGTGGGATATACATAGACTTAAACATAATAGCAAACGGGTTGACCATCCTACTCAACTCCCTCCAATGTTTATGAATCGTTTAATTTCTTTATTTACTAATGAAGGAGATATTGTTTTAGACCCATTTAATGGTTCTGGAACAACGTCGCTTTGCGCTGCTAAATTGAATAGAAAATATTTTGGAATAGAACTGTCTGAGAAATATTACAAATTATCCTTTGACAGACATACTGAGTTAGCAAATGGAATAGACCCATTTAGAAAACAAGATGTAACTCCTAAAGCTAAAAATAGTTATGTTAAGAGATTGGAAAAACAAAAGTATAGAGTTGATAAAAAAACACTTCAATTAAACGTAAAAGAAATATCAATAAAACTTGAAAGGATACCAACTAGAGAAGATATAATAAATTATAGCCCTTATCCAATAGAATATTTTGATAACTATTTTATAAATTGGGGAGAAGTTACTGCTGCTGCCAGAACTACAGGTATGGAAAGAGTTGAAAATAAAAAAGATTATAAATTACAACAGCAATTAAAATTATTTGAAGATAAAAAAATTAATTATAAAAAAGCCGACGCTAAATAAGCACATTTACAAGCCCCGCAGGCTATCCTTGCAATCCAAAGCTTGTAAAAGAGCTTATTTTACCACCGCATAGACTGATTAAAAATGGCACGAAAACACAACATCGTGTATAGTGCATTTGGCGGGTCGTACAAAGGTTTTAGCTTATTTCTTTTATCAAGCTTTGTAGCGGTTTGATAAGAAAGTACTTTGAAGCACCAAACGACACCATACACGAGGAACGTTATGCCCAATTGCTTTTTATGATTAGATTTCTGTTATTGGATGCCATTCCCAACCAACATCCTGCTTTGTCACATGGCCTAGGCTTGGAAAGGGTGGAAAATGCTGTCCAATAACCCATGCGTCTAAATCTGCGACGAGATCAAAGATTTTGCGCTTACTTATCGCGGCTTTTTCAGGTATAATATCATAAACGGGGAACCAATCAGGATGCTCTAAATGGAGAGGATGCAATACGGTATCACCGATGTAAAATAATT
>JAFGAC010000178.1 GCA_016933835.1 Clostridiales bacterium | reverse complement strand
GGGGCTGTCCCACAGCCATCAAAAAGGGATAAAATAAAGTTTGCAAAAAACGTCAACTGATAAAAAATGGGATATGATAAAATTTAAGAAATATGATCAGAATGAAGGTTTAGCCTTACCCCCTTATTTGGATGAGCTGATAGATCCGAGCCATTTGGTCAGAGTGATCAGCCGACTGGTAGATAACATGTCGCTAGAGATGTTAAGTTCACGATTCAGATCTAATAAGAACAATCAGGGCGGCAACCAACCTTATCATCCCAAGATGATGCTGAAAGTCCTAATCTACTCATATTCTCAAGGCATTTATACATGCCGGCAGATAGCACAACAGCTGCGTGAGAATGTTCATTATATGTGGCTTAGCGGCATGCAACATCCTGATTTTCGGACGATTAACCGCTATCGTAGTCATTACTTTGTAGACCTGTTACCTCGGGTTTTTACGGAAATGCTTTATGTCTTAAGAGAGCATAAATTAATCGATTTGAATCGAGTATTTGTAGATGGCACCAAGATAACCGCAGACGCTAATAAGCATAAAATTATCTGGCACAAGAATGTTAAGCGTTATCAAGCCCAACTACGTGAACGAGTAAGTAAATTGTTTGCAGAGATAGAATCATTGAATATATCAGAGATGGAACGTTATGGAGAACTTGATCTTCCGGAACGAGGAGAAAGCAGTGAATTGAGCATTCAGGATTTGGAAGAAGCATCCTCCAGACTCACAAAGATTTTGGAAGTTGATGGCAGGCAATCAAAAACGGAAGTTGGCAAGAAGTTACGTAAAGCATCTCGTCAACTGAAGGAAGATGCGAAGAAACTTAAACAATACGAAGAACAAGAAGATATCCTATCCGGTCGCAATTCCGCATCCAAAACCGATAATGGTGCACCAGTAATGAAGATGAAGAATGATGAACTGAGGCCTGGTTACAATATCCAATCTATGACCGATGGTGAATTTATCGTAGGGACATCAGTTTCTCAAAACGCTAATGATGGCAGCTCATTTAAGCCGTTGATAGAAGATATGGAGTCTAATAATCTTCCACTCCCAACAGAGATATGTGCAGATGCCGGTTATGGTCATGAAGAAGTGTATGATTATTTGGAGAGAAATGATATAACAGCTTATGTAAAATATCCTTCTCTTCATGTGGAAAAATCAAATGAAGCAAAATATCGTTTTCATTATTCGAAGTTTGTTTATCATAAAGAACAGGATGTGTTTATCTGTCCTTTAAATAAGGAATTACGGTATTATGAGACCTTTGAAGAGCAGACAGCTTCAGGTTATAAAACAGAGAAACGTGTATACCGTTGTAGTGATTGTAATGGATGTAAATTCAAAGACAACTGTACGCAAAGTAAAGAAGGTCGTAGTTTAACGGTAAGTTTCAAGTTGCGAGGTTATCAGGAAGAGATTAAAGAACGTTTATCAACAGATTATGGGGCAAGTCTTTACCGGGAGAGAGGCTTCCGCTCTGAGACGGTATTTGGAGATTGGAAGCATAATAGAAAGTTCGGAAGATTTCATCTGCGTGGTTTGCCTAAAGTAACGGCAGAAGTTATCCTTTTGAGCTTGGCTTACAACTTTAGAAAATTGGCGAGGATAATAGTCAATTTATCTTTATTTTTCGATAATTTTCTCCGGAAATTAGGGTCATTACAGCTTGAAGTTACACTAATACAGAATTCATACAAACAAAATAGAAATTATGCTTTCTAAAATGGAAAATGAATAAAATTATTGCTTTCAGGAATTTTAGT
>JAFGAC010000177.1 GCA_016933835.1 Clostridiales bacterium | reverse complement strand
TGCATCGTATGAGGAAACATATCAACAGGCTGCGCCTTTATCAACTTATAGCCGTTCGCGGTAAATACAGCAACATCTCTTGCAAGTGTCGATGGTTTACATGAAACATAAACTATTTTTTCAGGCTTTATCTCAATAATTTTATCAATTAGTTTTGTATCAAGTCCTCTTCTTGGTGGGTCTACAACAACAATATTCGGACTAATTCTTGAATAGTAAAGCTGATCAATTTCTTCTTCTGCTCTACCTAAAATATATTCAATATTGTCCAATTGATTGAGTTTTGTATTTTCAATGGCGTCATCGATAGCTTCACCGACAATTTCTATGCCGTAAACTTTTTTAGCTTTTTCTGCAAGGAAATGAGTGATGGTTCCTATTCCACAATACAAATCAAAAATAATCTCATCACCTTTAAGTTCCGCATAATCAAGAGCTGTTTGGTACAGTTTTTCAGTTTGTGAATTATTGACTTGAAAAAATGAATTAGGCGATATCTTGAAAGAGTACTCTTTTATCTTGTCTATAATCTCAGCTTCTCCACTAATAAGTTGATTATGAAATCCCATGATTCTATTGCCTTTATCTTTGTTGATATTCTGATAAATTGATATAACTTCTGGAAATGAATTCATTAGACTAGCTGATAGTATTTCAAGTCCATTCAAACTCTTGCCGTTAGTGACGAAAATAACCATGACTTCGGATTTTGATTTCGATTCTCTGATTACCACATGTCTTAACATACCTTTGTGAGATGTTTCATTATAAATTGAGATTTCTAAAATTTTGATTTGCCTTTGAATTTCTTTCATGACTTTATTGATAAGATTTCCTTGAATGACGCAGTCTTCAATTTCGATCAAATCATGCGATCGTTTTTTATAAAATCCCATATTTCCTTCACTGTCTAAAGGAAAGCTGGATTTATTTCTATAGCCATATGGATTTTCCATCCCTATTGTATCAAATAATTCATAATCATTTTGATGGCCGATTCTATCCAAAGCATCTTTTACAATCTGTTTTTTGATCTTCAACTGCTCTTCATATTTTATATTTTGTACCTGACATCCACCACAATCCTCAAAATGCATGCATAAAGGCTTGGTTCTTATCTCCGATTCGCTGATAATCTCCACTATTTCACCAATACCATAATTTTTTTTGAGTTGACTGATTTTTATTTTAACATGATCACCAGGCACAGCACCATCAATAAAAACAGCAAGATCATCTATTTTCCCTATTCCTTCTCCTTTATCTGTTAAATCAATTATTTCAATTTCATACAATTTATCCTTATGAATCTGAACTTTCATTATTCACCAACTTCATTAAATTTTTGTGTAACTATGTTATAATGTATTTAGTTTATACTAGGAGGTTATATTATGTCAAAAGGCTTGTTGACTTTACTGCTTGTCCTTATCATTGCCTATTCATTATCCTTTATACCACTCAATTCAAATCTTATCAACTTTGATTTCATAGAAGAAATATTCACTAGGGAAAATGTCCCTGCTGAAACAGTTGAACCCCATACATTTGATTTTTATGAAGGTCCATCTGAAAGTAAAAATATTATAAATTTATATATGACCACTGATAATCTTGATTATACAATGAACACAGAATTAATCGTAGACGTATATAAGGAAGATGTTCCTGTAAAAGAATATGTATCAAATGAACTCATAACTGCTATTTCTGAAAATAACGACGCTGAGAATATAACTACAATTTTTACACTTGATTTGAATTTGATTGAATCAGATATAACTTCAGGAACTTATGCAATTAAAATTCATTCTAAAGACGAAAACTATTCTGCCTTTATCTTGGAGAATACTATCTCCTTTTATGAAGAGTTCTATTATGTAGGCTCTTCAGATACCGTTGCTGTAGGAAATGAATACATCAAACTTTATTTTGCAGATGAAAGTTTCAATTATCTTATACCCGTCAGTCGATTGGTTCCAGAGACAGAAAAAGACATTCGTACACTCATCAACAATTTATATGAAGGAGCCAAAACAAACAGCGGTCTTTATAATGGTTCTATCGTCCCATGGTCTTCAAGAGCTACCTTACATGATGCAACTTTGGATATGTACTTCAATTCAGTCGATGTTAAGCCATTTGGTGCAGGCTCTGCCTCAGCTTATTTCGCAACAAATGCAATACTGAAAACAATGACTAGTTTATCTTACATTAAGGATATTCAATTCTATATTGATAATCGTATTCCTCCGGCAGATGCCGATTATTTCCACGGTATGGTTTTAAATGAACCTTTAACGCCAATAGTGTCTCCAAAAATTTATTTGGGCTTGTTGACTAGCGTGGAAAAAGTATACCTAAACGAAATCGAACTAGGCGACTTAAAATATGAAGATGTATTTGACGCTTTGAAAGGTTACAACGAATTACTCTCCTATGTGTATGAAGATAGCCACACTTTGTTGCCAATTCCCGAAAGTGTATCTCTTATGGCAATCAATCTGGATAATGGTATCTTGACAGTCAACCTCAGCAAAGAAGCATCTACTGCATATGGGAATATGAGTGCCAATTATCAAATGATGGTTGATGCCATACTCTACAGCTACACTTCTTTCAACAATATCGATCAAGTTCAAATCTTGATTGAAGGTGAAAAAATAAATGATTTCTATGGCTATAATTTTTCAAATCCATTAAAAGCAAATGATTACATCAATATCGAACACTAAAAATAATGCAGTGACCTTTTAATATGAGTCACTGCATTTTTATTTTTTATTTATCTTAATTATCGTCCAAAGGTTTCTGATACACGTTTCATCATGTTTATTATAGGCAGATTGTAAGGACATCTTGTTTCGCAAATGCCACATTTCACACACTTTGAAGCCGGATTCTCAACTTGAGAATATCTATCCTGCGCCCAATCTCCCAAATCATATCGTTTAAGGTATGCTTCAAACAAGAACATAGTCGGTATATCGATTCCTTGAGGACATGGTAGGCAATAACCACATCTTCTACAAAACTCTGTTCCTAAATCTTGAACAATTTTATACACTTCATTTCTTTCTTCTTCAGTCAAAGATGTCTCACTTGCCTTAGTATTTTTTTCAACTTGCACAACTGAATCCATACCAGGAATTATTACAGAAATATTTGAATTCTCCATAATCCATTTAATACTCAATTCTCCTTTTTCAAAAGAACCTCCTGCAATAGGCTTCATACAAATGACCCCCATGTCGTTTTCATTCGCCTTTTTAAAGAGTGCTTCTCCTTGTTTTTCGATAGGGTTGTATGGAAATTGAACAGTGTCAAATAATTTTGAATCCAATATTTCCTCAAGCAGTTTAGCATCATGACCTGTATAACCTATGTTCAGTATTTTACCTTCTTGTTTAGCTTCCAGCAAAGCTCTGTATGCTCCATGATCACTCATGACTTCGTCATACTGCTCTTTTGTCTTCAACAAATGCAACTGATAAAGTTCAATGAAATCTGTTTTGAGAGTTTTCAAACTCAGTTCGATTTCTCTTTTCATTCCTTCATAAGTTCTAACCATTGATTTTGTGGCTAAATGTACTTTATCCCGCATACCTAGCTCATCAAGAGCATTGCCGATCAATTCCTCGCTTATTGTATATCCCCTTGCTGTATCAATGAAATTGACACCATTTTCTATTGCTGCTTTGACAACAGCTGTTGCTTCTTCCTGAGTCAATCCTTGAAGTGGTATGCCACCTAGGCTCACTATTGATACTTCTAAATTTGTCTTTCCCAGTCTTCTCTTTTCCATTATTTAACCCCCTCAAATGAATTGCTTATAATATCAAATACTTTTTTATTCTTCTTTTTTATATTGATCGGTTTCATCTCTTTATCGACAAAACCATGCAAAGTGTACCCATGAGCTAATAATAGATTTGTATCATTCTCAAAAACACTATATTTCAATCCAAATTTCACACCTTTAAAAAGGTAAATTTCCGTTTCAACTCTGACGTCTACATCATAATGTGCAGGTTTGATATATGTACAACCCACATCAATGACTGGAAGTATGACATTTTCGGATTCTAAATCTCTGTATGAGTACCCAATATCTTTGAAAAATTTTGATCTGGCAACTTCAAACCAAGTAAAGTAATTGCCATGATAAATGATTCCCATTTGGTCCGTCTCTTCATATCTAGGATTGATTATTACACTTGATTTCATCTTATTGACTCATCTCCATTATTTTTTTCAATTCTGCCAAGTTGATATTAGCTCTTTTTGCCATTTCAACATTTGCCTCAATTAATTTTTTCCTTTTACTTTCATAATGATTGACTAAAATATTGAATGCTTCCCACAGCTTTTCAGAGTCAATACCATTTACATCTCCATAGTTCAGTTGACCAGTCATTTCTGCGTAGGCTTCAATTTTAGGATCATATTGTAGACTGATAAAAGGGATATCCTTGATACCTGCCCATATCAGAGCATGCAATCTCATTCCTATCATGCAAAAATAGTCTGAATTTTTATGTAAAAACCGATCTATTGAATTTTCAATAAAGGGAATTTCATTATTAATCTCTTTTAACAAAACATCATCTTTTCCTTCCTGCATAGAAAGAAATTCCACTTCATAGCCACTGGCAATCAGTCTTGAAACAAAAGCCTTCATTTCCAAAGCAATCTTTTCACTGTCTTTCCACGGTCTCACATTAATCAATATTTTTTTGTTTTTCTCGTATGTACTTTCTTTGTAATTATAATATGCAAGGTCTGCTGACAATACAATTGAAGAGTTCACACCAAGGTCTCTCAACCGCTCTTTTGTCTCCTGGTCCCTGGCTAAGAACACATCAGTTTTATTCAAAACCCATTTTGAAAAATTTCTATAGAAACCGCCATTGACTGGTCCAAATCCATTTCCAAGCAAAATTACTTTTTTTCCAAATAATTTTGAAATCAAAAATATCATTAAATAATACACTAATGAGCGATTGCTTGTGACATTCTGAAGAATAGAACCCCCACCGCCAATAACAATATCCGCGTCTTTTATACCCTTGATAATATCAAAATATTTATTTCTGCTGATAGCATCAATATTGTGAAGTTCTTTTGTCATCAACGTTCTATACGAAAGTGATTTTATTTCAATATTTTCATCTATTTCCTGGATCATTTTGATGGTTTGATGCAAAAGCACTTCATCTCCGATATTCTCTGAGCCATAGTATCCAATTATTAGCGCTTTCATTCACTTACCACCTTTTCCTTGAACATGATAAAACCAAACAACACCCATATAAGTGTCACAATTCGAATATCAAACAAAGTATTTTCTACCATCCCATGCAAGAATAATCCTGATAAAGAGGCAATTCCTGTAATAATTATAATTCTTTCAAAATTATTATGACTATTTATTATTTGATTGATTCCTAAAACAAAACTTTTCATCAGCATATATACAAATGTCAACATCCCAAAAACTCCTGTTTCTAAGAGTATTTCATAAAATACATTGTGGCTGTGTGCTGCATATATTTCACCCATTCTGTATAATGAGTACACTTTCGAAAAAGAACCATAACCTAAACCAGTTCCAAATAACCAGTAATCTTTCAATATATTTTTTGCGCCACTCCAAATATAAAACCTATAATCTGTTGATGAATCACCAGAAGAAATGAAAATCGTCAAAATTCGATCTACAAACACATCAGGTAAAACAAACAATGACAACATTCCTAAAATTGCAACCAACGGCAACCATCTTTTGTCAAATACAATAATAAAAAGCAATACAGCCAATGCAAAGCCGCCCCACGCACCTCGTGAAAAAGTCAAAAGAAGCGCCAACACATTGATCATAAATGGCACTAATAGAATAATGCCCCTTAATATTTTTTTACTGGTCACTACAAGGGCTGCATTAATCATTAAAACAACGAGAAGATACTCTCCTAAAACATTTGGATTATTAAAAACAGAATACGCTCTCGCTTTAATGTTCGGGTTGGCTTTGGCATCTAACCATGATACATGACCTAAATCACCACTTATATATTGCTTAATCCCAATAAATGAAACAATAACTGAACTTGCTAAAAATAAAAGTCCTAATATGATGAAATCTTTTTTAGTGAATTCCTTCGAAATAATCCAATACATTGTGAGCCCAGCAGTATAATAAAGCAACATGATTATACTCAAACCAAGAGTTTCAGAAAAGGCAGTTGCCAATATTAGAATCAAATAAAAAGCACCCATTGCATAATCCAATTTATTGAGTTTTATTTCCTCATTTATTCTTATTTTTTCGAGGATATATAGGAAAAAACTTATCAGTTGAACAACCGCAATATATCTAAAAGGCAAAAAAGGGATAAAAAATGCCATGAAGAATATTCCAAATTTAAAATAATTTTGTTTAATCTCCATCACAACCTTCTTCATCAAGTAAAAAACTAAAAACAATACTGTTAATGAAAACATTTTCAATGCATCTTTCGCAATTTACAATAAATTTAAAAACGATACTATTTTCATACTGTTTCTTCAGAGATAGTAATTTCAATTTTAAGATAATCTTTTCTAAAACGCGATAGGCTCTGCTAGAATCAACAGTCGTATCAGCAATAATCATGCTGAATTTACTATTCTTGAAAGCTCTCCCTAAAAAACGAAATAATTTATCAGTCAATTTCACAGTAAAACTATCACGATAGACAGTAATCAATATTAGATAAATTTTATAGGATATACTTTCCTTAATCATTCTTCTCCACCATCTTCACTACAACACCATCAACTGCGGCATATCTTCCCAACAGAGTTAAATGTCGTCCAACTGCAACTCTTTTTGTGGCAATTGAAACATTGAATGGACCTTTTACAACATTAGATTCCACTGTGACATAAATATCAAAACGTTCATCATTAAGAACTTTAACAAGTTCTCCAGAATCCGTCTCAATAAAAACAGGGTGGTTTTCATACTCAAAAGCTACAACCTCACCAAAATATAAATTAGTATCGTATTCATATAATTTATCACCGATAGTCATTGCCTCAACTGTCGCAAAACGAACTTCCTCAATCAAAAAAGTGATTTCCATTTTTTGTTCTTCAATAGCTGTCTCTGACTGATTGAAATTTATTCTCGAACCGATAAAAATTAACCCTGCGATTATAACTAAAAGCACCATTAAATCAAATACATTGATAATTCCAAACAACTTTCCTTTTTCATTAATAATTTTCATCTATTAATCCTCCAAAATTTCATTATATATTTCTATGTGTTTCTGAATAAATTTTTCCATTGAAAAATTGTTTTTTACAATCTTGTAAATCTCCTCACCAGATTTTTGAAGCATATCTTTATCCAAAGATAGTTCAATAATTCGATTTGAAAATTCTTCTAAATTGAAATCATCTACAATAAATCCTGTTTCGCTATTTTTTACAACCAATTCTACCCCACCCACATTTGACGTGACAATCGGTTTTTTCATTCTCGCACCTTCTAGCATAGCATACGGGAATGATTCACTGTAGGATGTCAATGTATTGATATCAATAGCATTATAAAACTCGTATGGTCTTGGTATAAAATCAAGGAAAAAAATATATTCTTCAATACCGTAATTCTTTACTTGTTTTTGCAAATCTTTTTTCAGTATTCCAACTCCAGCAATTAAAAATCTGAAGTTTTTATTTTTTTGTATGATTTCATTGGCTACATCAATAAAAAAAGCATGATTTTTAACCGCATCCAAGCGCCCCATAATTCCAACATAAGTCAAATCTTCATTGATCTCTATACCATAATCGTTTAAAAATTCATTTTTATTACGCTGAATTATTATGCCCTTTTCAAAATCAAGCCCATTGTAGACAGAAAAAACACTTTTATCAGAACCAAATCCTCTAGAAATCATCATTTCTTTGAATCTATTGGACACACATATATAATTATCCATTTTTTTCAAAGAATAGGCGTTTATTTTTCTGAAAACAAACGATATCAACTTTCCACCCCTATAATCATCCAACAAATAGTCACTATGGATTGTTGTTACAATTGGAATTGAAGAATGTCTTTTTTTTATGAAAGTTGATATAAAGTTTGCTCTTGCACCGTGAACATGAATCACATTAATTTTTTTTTCTAAAATAAGTTCATCAATGTTCTTCAATATTCCCAAATCAAATCTGGATTTTTGATTTAATATTTCAAGTGGCAATTTTAACTTCTTAGCTTCTTCAGTAAAATCTGATTCCATAAGAGTCACGAGCACAGTAAATATTTTTCCATTAAGTCCATTCAACAGATTGATGACATGGGTTTTAGCACCCCCTGTATCTCCTCCACTGATTAGATGCATTACGCGAATTTCATTCACCAAATTTCTCTCCTTAAATATTTCAACATTTCAACAGCTTTAGTTTCCCACGAAATGCTCTTCAAGTCAATCAGAGCATTTTTAGCTCCTTTTTCCTTTGCAATTTTTATATTTTCCAAAAAATCATCATGTGACTTTGATACGTAAATATAATTTTCCAATTTTTCTACTTGTGGAAATCGTGTAGTTACAACAGGATAGTTAAAATACAAATACTGATAGACTTTGTTTGAATTAACCGTTCTAAGTCTTGGATACACTTTCTCGGATAAAAAAGGAATGATTCCAATATCTAAAGATGCATAATAATGATGTATTTCATTTTTATCAATACTCCCTATATACACAACATTGTCTATTTTTTGAATCATTTCCATTGTCGCTTTTGAATTAGTAGGTCCTATTATGACAATCAGGTCATCTGGATTCGCCTGTGCTATTTTAACAATCAAATCATAGTCCACCCAATCATATAAACCACCAATAAATCCTATAATTTGTCCTTCAGTCTCAAATTCTATTTTTACGGCATCCTTAAAATTATCCAGATCTACACCATTTTCAATAAGTACCGCATTGTTTTTTGTTTTTTTAATTAATGTTTCTGTCGTAATAAAAGACTTTTGAGATATTTCAACTGCATGCGCTTCATATTTCTTTAAAATTTCCACCCAATCGCCATTATCTGCAAATGCAATGTAATCATCACTGATATCATAATAAATATTGTCACGAAATTCATTTACCTTGCCTATAGCATATGACCAATGAGGTGTAGATATAAGCGCAATCGCTTCTTTGATTGCTTCATTTTTCATCAATTTGCTCATAGCCTTCTCGATAATGAAATCATTTAATTTAAAAATGGATTTGGATCTCCCCTTCATATAAGGTAATCCATAGATTCTCACTTGGACTACGTCACCTCTTATTATTTTATAATGGCCCCATTTAAAAAAATTAAGTGTATTGGTTTTTTCTACGTAATACACCTTTTCATTGTTCTTATAGATATATTTTGCCAACATGTGACTGCGGTGCAATAACGCAGATTCCCATTTAAGCATGGAAAAAATAAAAATATCATTCATTTTCAAACCTCATTTTAATAACTTTAGCAGGATTACCACCTGCAATGCTAAATGCAGGCACTTCTTTTGTTACAACACTACCCGCAGCGATTATACTTCCTTTTCCAACAATCACGCCAGGAAGAAGAATTGAACGCGCGCCTATCCAAACATCATCCTCTACTATCACAGGTTTAGGATCTGAGTTTCCTTGAAAAACCATCGGTAAATCCTTTGAATTATAATTGTGATTTGAAGTGTATATCATCACTTGAGGACCCATCATAACATGATTTCCAATACTAATTGGTCCTGACAACTGCGCATCAAGTCCTATTCCAGAATAATCTCCGATTTTGATTTCACTTCCATTTCCAAAAAAAACACCTTTTTCAATATTCACATTTTTCCCAACACTTTTAAAGAGTTTTTTGACTAATAATCTTCTAAATCTCTTTGACCCAAAATTCATTGGCCTGTCAGAAGAGGGCATTTTAATTCCTATACCATAATAAAGCATCAAATAAAATTTTCTCACCATATACAAACCCCTCAATTTCTATTTCTTCTAACTTTAAACATATTTTCTTTTATGTAACTCATTTCTTCCAATTTCATCGCACTACTCAAAAAATAGTAAGCGGCAATTCCTAATGCAACACTTCCTGGCATTCGAATATAAACCGACATTACCTTCGATGTCAAATTATTTATGCCAAAAACCATACTAGCCATAATAGAACTAATCAGAATAACTTTCATTAGTTTTACAATGATCTCTTTCATTTTAAGATTTCCAATATTTTTTTGTATCAATATTACCATCATTGTTGCATTAAAAGTTACTGCAATAGATGTTGCTGCCGCTAAACCTCTAATTCCCCAGAACCTTACAAAAATCAAATCAAGAATAATATTGACCAACACACTTAAAACACTTGTTAAAAAAGGTGTTTTAGTGTTTTTAAGTGCATAAAAAACCTTGTTTGATAATTCCTGCACTGCAAATCCTATCATACCCAAAGTATAAAAAACAAGTGCTGACGAAGTGTAATTTACGCTCATCTGATTAAAATTTCCGCGTTGATAGAAGACTTGTATCAATTCATTATTAATTGCAATAATTCCAAATATTACAGGAATAAATATAAATATCATTACACTGATGGCATTAGCTATTTTATCTCTAAGCTCAAGTAAATTTTCTTTGGCAGTCAATGCGGCAAACTGAGGAAAAAGAACAGTACTAATTCCAAATATTGCAGTTGAAGCTATAGCAGTATAAACAATATTGGCATAATTCAATGCTGCCAACTGCCCATCCGCTAAAGTTGATGCGATTCCCGAATCAACCAAGACATTAATATTATACACAGCTGATGACATGAGTATGGGGATCATAAGTGTAAAAAATGTCCTTAAGTCCTTATCCCTGATATCAATTTTAAGCTTATAATGAAGATATTCTTTTTTTGTAAAAAACAGCAGTAATAAAAATTGGGCTGACCATCCTAAAATTGTTGCAAAAGAAAGTCCAATTATACCAAATTTCTCATTTACAAAAATAAGATAAAGAATCATTACAAAATTATAGGGAATACCAATTAGAGAAGTCAGCGTGAATTTCTCATGTGATTGCAATATTGAAATCAAAATATAGACCAGTGGCACCAAAATTATAACTGGAATAAACATTCTTACAATTTGCACTGTCAGATCCAATTTATAACTACTGAAACCAACCGCTATCATTTTTGTATAGTAAGGTGCCAGCAATACACCTAATGCTGCCAAAAACAACGTTAAAATCGACATGACTGTAATCAGATTATTGATAAAGACATCATATAGATTATTTTTGTTTTGTTGTATATACTTTACGATAAATGGAATCGTAATTGCTGTAATTGCTGTACCTACAGATAAAAACAATGTAATTGTCATTCTATACGCAGCAAAATACGCATCACTTTCAACAGAAGTTCCATAATGAGACCCAATAAGGATATCTCGAAATAATCCAAAAAGTTTTGAAAATATGGTAAGATATATAACGAGCAGTACAGTATTTACTGTTTTTTTAGTCGGCATGATTTCCCTCATTTATGTATATTTTGACACTCATAGGAGCATTTTATGAAAATTTCAATTTTAAAAATACTTTCACATGGTTTTATCTTATCAGTTGTATCAGCGATTGAAGTTTTATTTTCACTGATGATAACAAATCAAAGTTTTTATATCCTAAGTTATGATGTAAAAGCTGCATTTTTGAGTTTTGTACTTGTTTTAGGATTGAATATACTGATATATTCTTTTTCAAATATTATTATATCAGTTTTTATCAACTTTAACTTTATTTCTTTACTATCAATCGTCAGTCTCATAAAATATGAGAAAAGAAATTTACCACTTGTTTTTAATGATTTATCACTATTTGATGAAATCACTAAATTTAATGACGTCATCAATATTTCTGACTATATGTCCTTGATTATCACTGTAATAGTCATTGAAATCATTATATTTATATCGATTTATTTTATCAAAAAAAAGATTGATTTTAAATCAAATGTTGGTATTAGAATATTTGGATTGCTTTTATCCATTATGTTCATATTAACTTCATTTCACTTTATGTCTGCCAATGAAATAAACTTTGAAAAATCGGGTCCTATCTACACTTTTTTTTCAAGCATCAACAATTCTTCCGATTATGAATTGACCAACGAAGAGAGCGCTTTATTGGAAACTTTATTAGATAACCCTTTAAATATTGATACTTCAGAAAGTAAATCAAATCAGAATCCACCAAACATTATCATCATAATGAATGAAGCATTTTGGGATATGGATCTACTTCCTAATGTAACATTAGAACCAAATCCCTATGATTATTTCAATAAATTAAAAGAAGAAAGCACTTATGGCCGCTTTGAAGTACCAGTATTCGGAGGAGGCACCAGCAATACAGAATTTGAAATTCTGTCGTCAATATCAACTCATATGTACAGTGAAGGTGTAATGATATTCAATCATGAAATTCAAAGACCAGTAATAACATTGGCTAGTATCTTAAGAAATCAGGGTTATTACTCAGTCGGACTTCATCCGTTTTGGGGTTGGTATTATAATAGAAATACTGTTTATAATTATCTGGGCTTTGATGAATTTGTAACTGAAGAATTTATTGATGACTCTAAAGTAAAAGGTTATTATATTTCTGATGAAACAAGCACAAATGTTATTATCGACAAAATCGAAAAAATAGAAAAACCACTTTTTTTATATGCAGTAACGATTCAAAATCACGGACCTTATGATGACGGTAGATATGATTCGATAAATCTTGATCTTAGAGTTACTGCTCAAACTGATGATTTACTTGATCAACAGCTTCTGGAAACTTATGGTCAAGGTATCTATGATGCTATTGATTCACTTAAAACATTAATTACCTATTTAGAATCTTCTGATGAAGAAACTATCGTGGTATTTTTCGGAGATCATTTGCCAATGATGGGCGATGATTTCAAGGTTTACAGGGATACTGGATTCTTGGATGAAAACGATGATTACATTTCAAAACATATACAAATGAGAACGACACCTTTTATCTTATGGTCGAATAGAACAAAAGAATCCAAAGATATTGGCGTTATTGATGCTATCAATTTAGGTCCTTATCTACTTGATCAAGAAAATTTGTCGATGCCAAATTATTATAAATACTTGTTGAACCTTTCAAAGAAAGTACCTTTTATCAATCCTGTGTTTTTAGCTATGGATGGTGAATATTACTTCAGCGATTCTTCAATTTACACAGATATCAGCAGTAAAATGATTGCCATCGAAAAAGATATTTTATATGGTGATCAAGTTTATGAATCAAATTCATGTGATTGGGATATAAAAGACAACAGTACTTACAATTCAAATATTAAAGATATGACTATTTCAAATGCTTTCATTCAAGGAGATTTTTTAATTATTGAAGGATCCAATCTCTATAAAAAGTCCATCCTATACTTGAACAATGACAAAGTTGCTTTTATCAAAGAAGATGACACAATAAAAGTCAACATAGAACTTCTTCCTAATAGCGATTATTTTACAATAAAATTGAAACTGATTGATACAATTGAAAAAACACTTGCTCAGTCAAATGAATACACATATGAAAAACAGCTGAATTAATCTCAGCTGTTTTTTTTAATTAATTCATCTCTTTTCACACGATACATGACAATAGGTCGATCGCCTGGAAGCAAATTTTCACTGACACCTAAATAGCTTCTTTTAGGCAGTTGCGTTTCAACCACTCTTTTATCTTGTCTTTCAATAACAAGGCTTCCTGCTTTTCCACTCAATGTAATCAACTCTTTAAATATCGGTACCTTAGATATCTTTTGATAATATCGCATGTACAATTTTGTGTTTTCATC
>JAFGAC010000176.1 GCA_016933835.1 Clostridiales bacterium | reverse complement strand
TACTAGGTATGTTCACTCTGTACAGGATATAATGCAAGTACTTTATCCTGATTGAGGGAGTTTTCATCTTTCTATGTTAGACGCCTACAATATTAAGGCGTTTGTATTCATGATTTACTTCAGCTTCCTACATGTATTCTTTACGGTCAGCGCTGATGCTCCTTTTGATACCGCATTTAAAATGGAAATCGACCTGGTGATTATCATGCACGATACCTTTTTCTACGGTCTTTACAAAAATATCTTCTCGAAAACCATCGTCATCGTCCAAGTCATCCAAACTCTCAATGAACTCTTCTAACTGTTTCTTTATAAATATGCTTTCAGTTTCCATCTTGCTTAAATTTTCATACTCGAGCTGAATGATTTCTTGCTCGTAAATCATGTGTCGCATAGTTGCGTCATATACAGGATCACTTGTCGCTGATTCTCTAGCTGCCAAATCACTGATTCGATTTGTAATATGTTCAAGTTTCGTTTCAAGTTCGATCAGTTTTTCTTTCTCCGATTCTGTAAGTGCATAGTCTTCACTGGCAAATCGCGCTTCTCGAATCACTTCATCACGATCTTCATTCATCTCATGGAGAATTTTCATAAAGGCTTTTTCTAATACTTCTTCCCATACATAACTCGCATTACATTTAATGCCTTTGTCTATATCTCTATGGGCCGCCACTCGGCAGTGCCATGTTGTGAAGTGGTACTTTTCTCCATTTTTCGATGAAGTCATTCGCCTGCGTGTTACAGGCCTGCCACAATGCCCGCAAAACAACATATTGGAGAATACGGATTTCCCGCTATATGTCATCTTATATTTTTTCTCGGGATTTCTTAGCATGTCGTTTCTTCTTATGAGTTCCTTTTGTACCTTATCCCAATCTTCTTTTGAGATAATTGCAGGATGGTGATTTTGAATGTAATATTTCGGTTTATGATCTTTGTTGGGAACTCTTTTATGGCTTAAAAAGTCTATTGTTACCGTCTTTTGAGCTACACAGTCCCCCGTATATTTTTCTTGGATTAATATTTTTCGAATAGAATCACTGGTCCAGGTTTTCTTACCTCTTGCTGTTAAAACACCGTCTCGCATCAGTCCTTTAGCTATTCTCGCCGTTCCTTTTCCTTCTAAAAACTCTCTGAATATCCGTCTCACAACTTCTGCTTCCTCTTCTAGAATAACAATCTTTCCATCATCATTTGTATCGTACCCTAAAAAGTATGTGGTTGGAATATGGGGTTTCCCTTGAGAGAAACGCTTCGTCACACCCCAGGTGGCATTCATGCTCAATGATTTTGATTCTTCCTGCGCGAGGGAACTTAAAATCGTCAAAAATAATTCTGATTTCGAATCAAGTGTGTCC
>JAFGAC010000175.1 GCA_016933835.1 Clostridiales bacterium | reverse complement strand
CTCCTATAAAAAGTCAAGCCCATAATAAGACCTGCTAATATTTTTTATATCTATGCAGCATCTTTTAATTTTTGATTTTCCTGCATAGATACTATTTTTTCTAAATATATTTCTTTTGATAACTTTTCTTTATCATATAATTCATCATTTGTTAGTAATGTCCAAATTAATTTGGTAAACTTTCTAGCTAATGCTATTAAAGCCTTTCCACTACCTTTTCTTTTTTTTATATTTCTATATTGAATCATTAAAATATTATCTTTTTCATCCTTACATCTTATCATCCCTAAAACCATCTGAACTAAGGCAACCCTCAATTCTGACGGACCACGTTTTGTTATATTCCCATAATATTTTTTTTCATCTGAACATTTTACCCATGGCACTAATCCAGCAAATGAAGATATCTTTTTATAGTGGTCAAATCTTTTAATATCATCAATTTGAGACCTTACTGTAATTGCACTTATTTTTCCAGTTCCTGAAATGCTTTTTAATATTTCAACAGCTCTATCTTCTTTAGTTAATTCTTCCATTTCTTCTTCTATTTTCTTAATATTTTTCTCTATATCTTCGATATTGTTAATAAGCAATTCAATTATCTTATGATTATTGGTTGCTTTTAGTTGATCCAATATTTGAAGACGGCCTTTTTTGCTATTTAATTGGCCGTTTTTTGTTTTTATGCTCATGCCTAATAAAATTCCATGTATTTGATTTTTCATTTTTACTTTAGTTGAAACCATCACACTTCGTACATTAACTAATCTTCTTAACAATTCACTTTCCTCGCTACATAATTTTGCTTCTGGTAGTACATCTTTTTTTAAAAACTCTGCTATAGTTTTTGCATCTCGTTTATCTGTTTTATTTATTGATTCATTAACTACTTTAAATTTCATAGTATTTATAATCTTCACAATAACTCCAGCAGATTCAATTCTATTTCTAAAATATCTGGTATTACCAGTAGATTCAACTGCAATATTTAGTTTAAAACCTAATTGTTTACTTTGTTCAAGAATACCTATAAATGACTTATACCCTGCTTCGTCTGTCTTAAAAACAGTATAAGTCCCTTCATCATTACTATTCATCATATAAACAGTAAATTGGTTTTTGTGTAAATCAACACCAATAAAAAATTCTTTCATTTCTTCGCTCCAATATTTTATTAACATTAAATGAAGCAGATCCTATTTGGCTACCTATACTAAGATAAGTCCCATACTCCTATCCGATCTCGTAGATCATTATGTGTTTCAGCTAAGGCTCTATTCATTCTCCTTTCCGGCCTCACAGACCACTAAAAATGTCGAACAATAGCCTAACTGCTTCCAATGTCTTTCTAAAATAGATCGACTATTAGAAGTAATAACTTATCCACAAGATTCTGACTCTTTATTGGTTTTTATCACATCTCCTT
>JAFGAC010000174.1 GCA_016933835.1 Clostridiales bacterium | reverse complement strand
CATGCGTCTTCGGTTAGGATAACTTTCACAGAACAATCGTTATAAATACGATTTAATCATGTTGTCGATATACATCATTTAATAAGATTTATATAGAATATGTTATGCTATATTAATCGAAGGGAGTAGATTAGTATGGGATTTGGAGCATCACGTTTAGAGAAAAGCGTGGTTGAGAAAGAATTAACTACCATGTTTGACTCCATGTGGCTTAGAACTACAGCAAGCGATACTGGATTGATCAAACGAGAGCGGAAGATTGATCCTGTTATTATGTTCTGGGCTCTTGCAATCGGTTATGGCGCAATGCTATTTAGGACTCTTTCCGGATTGAAACGTGAATATGAAGTACGCGGAAAAGTAAAAGTTTCTGATAGTAGCTGGAATGAACGTTTTACCCCCGAATTAGTAAAATTTTTGAAAGCATGCGTGATTCATGGGATTGAGCACATGTCTCAAGAACCCAGTAGAGTCCTGGGAAAACGTCTCGCGATCTTTCGCGATGTAATGATTCAGGATAGTACGATCATTCGTCTTCACGAAAGTCTCGCGGATAAATGGCCAGCTACACGTTCTCGAAGAGCAGCAGCAGGAGTCAAGATTGCGACCCTAACAAGTGCAATCGCCAATAGTCCCAAGAGTCTTTCAATTTTGCCCGAGAATACCAGCGAGCTAAAAACTCTAAAAATTGGCCCTTGGGTAAAAGATATAATTTTACTTTTCGACCTTGGATTTTACAAATATCAACTATTCAGCCGGATCGTCGAAAATGGAGGGTATTTTGTTTCTCGTCTCAAGAGTAACGCAAATCCGTTAATTGTAGATACAAATTGCGCACTCAAGAATCGTGATATCGACTTAAAAGGAAAATATTTAAAAGATATTGTACTCGACAAAAATGATGGAATTCTTGACGTGAACGTCGAAGTTTCATTTAATCGAAGAATTTATAGCGGCAAAAGTAAAAAGGACAATAAAATATTTAGATTAGTTGCCGTATTTAACACAGAAGATGAGAAGTATCATTTTTATATAACTAATATCTCTCCCGATATACTTGATGCGTCCGAAATTGGAGCACTCTATGCCACTAGATGGGAGATTGAACTCATATTCAAAGAGTTAAAGAGCAGATATTCTCTGGATATTATCACAACAAGAAATGCAATCGCAATCGAGGCCCTCATTTGGATTGCCATACTGACTTTGTTGATTAGCAGAAAAGTGTATTCGATAGTACGAAAATTGAATCCGGATGCTAAAATGGTTCGCTTCACTCAATTGCGATGGAGTACCATCTTTGTCGAAAAATCGTCTATGCTGCTATCTGCAATCCTTGACTATCTAGGATTAGAGCAAACCTTTGAGACAGTAATAAATGTCTACTCAAGTGAGGCACTTGACCCACATGTCAATAGAGAGCGATTTAGGGAGGGATTCTGGGCTTAACCGAAGACGCATG
>JAFGAC010000173.1 GCA_016933835.1 Clostridiales bacterium | reverse complement strand
TGTTGCGCCACGACATAGGTAACGAATTTATGCCACGACATAGGTAACACTTTTTGGGAAAAATTTGAGATAATCTCCTTTAAAAGGAGGTCTCAAATGCCCTGGAAGGAGAACCTTGTTATGGATCAGAAAAAAGAGTTTGTTTTAGAATCATTAAAAGAAAATATTAATTTTACAAAGTTATGTACTAAATATTGTATATCTACAAAAACAGGATATAAGTGGAAAGAACGTTTTTTAGAAAGAGGATTTGAAGGATTAAACGATCTATCTAAGAAGCCTAAAATATCGCCCCAGAAATTATCCGAAGAAACTATACTTGAAATTATCCGAATAAAAAACAATAAAAAACATTGGGGCTCTCGAAAAATAAGAGTAATATTTGAAAACCTTCATCCTGGGAAAAACGTACCTTCCTGTCGAACAATAGATAGAATATTAAAAAAAGCAGGATTAATAAAACCGAAAAAGAGGAGACGAAAAACCTCAGGAGTAAGAATAGAAAATAGAGTTCCGGCAACCCATCCTAATCATATATGGACAGTAGATTTTAAAGGCTGGTGGTATACGACAAGCAAAGAAAGGGTAAATCCATTAACAGTAAGAGATGAGTATTCTAAATATATATTATCAATTAAAGCGCTTGATAAAGGAGATATCTCCTGTGTACATAAGGAGTTCGATATTCTTTTTAAATTGTATGGATTACCGGAAATAATACGAAGTGATAATGGTCCACCATTTGCAAATATGAGTAGCTCATTAGGATTAACGAAATTATCTGTTTGGTGGATGTCAATGGGAATAAAATTAGACAGAATAGAACCAGGCTCACCTTATCAGAATGGAGCGCATGAGAGAATGCATTTAGATATGAAGAAGGAGCTTGAAGGACAAATAGATGGAGATATAAGATATCATCAGAAGATATTTGAAGAATGGAGAAAAGAGTTTAATGAAGAACGCCCACATGAATCATTAGAAATGAAAACACCAGGATCAATATATATGGAGTCAGAAATTGAATACGAACCCGGATTAGTAGAGTTTGAATATCCGAAAAACTTTAAGAGTCGGAATGTTAATAATCGAGGGTTTGTTAATTATAAAGGCAAAAGATATTTTATCGGTAATCCATTTAATGGGTATAATGTTGGAATAGATATAGATAAAAACGGACAGTTAAATGTTTGGTTTGGTAACAACCTGATTGGCTATTTTGATAAAGAATCCTTGTTGCTAGTACCCGAAAAAAATGATATTTTTAAACCAAGGAAAAAAAGAAAAGTGTTACCGATGTCGTGACGCATAAGTGTTACCTATGTCGGTAGGCTGGACC
>JAFGAC010000172.1 GCA_016933835.1 Clostridiales bacterium | reverse complement strand
GGAGCAACCAGAATTGTAATTGACTCTTTGTCTTCGTTGGATCAACGCTTATCTGACTACGAAGAATTCCGAGAAGTCTTCATGAAACTGCTGTTGGAAACCAAACAAAAAGGCGCTACTGTAGTCTTAACTGCAGAAGGCATCCCGCTGACCCCCGACATCACTGAATACTTGGTAGATCACTTGGTGTATCTTGATTACCGAAAACAAGACACAGAATGGACCCGCGTTTTCATTCTACGAAAATCACGAAGTGTTCCTCTTAAACCCCAAATACTTAAGTTATACATCGAAAAAGGTGGGCTATCGGTAGAAGAAACCCCATTCGCCCTGAACCCGGTATGGTTCCAAAGCAAAATCTAATAGGCTCTCAGTAGGTGACCTCACTGTGAGGTTCACTATTTTCTTTTTTTAATAAAAAATCTAAATTATTTTTGGCATTATTTTTTTTTCAGGATTAACTAAGAATTATTCGAACAGCCCATTAAGCCAAATAATAATTTACATGTCAGCAATAGTAATACTTTTTTTTAAAATAGTAATACTATTTTCTGGGTTAAAGATGTGGACCCAGCTTACAACTAACGTGACTCGTCGCATCTAGTTTCAGTTTGTTACGTTTATTTGGTGAAGCTCCACAATCCTTAACCTCTTAATTCTTTACCACCCACGCCTGAGCTCAAGATCAGCGTTTTTTCCGACCGCACTTTTTACTTTTTTCAATCACCACAAACGTGTATATTTTGTTCGGCGAACCGATTTTGTTTTACATGAATTTTTGTTGATTTATTTTTTGTTTATATTTTTTAATAATATGGTTATAATTAAATTCTTTTTTAACAAAAACAATGTCATTAATACCTAATTGAACATTCATTCATTGTTTACACCGACACTAAACAAACATTCAGTAAAAAAGAAATACTTATATACAAACAATCAATAAATAGCATTTTAATTGAATAAGAAGTGATCAGCATGACAATGCAACAAACCTCAAATATTGAATGGGTTGACATCGGAATGGAAGGACTGGATAAGTTTATTCCAGGAATTCCAAAAGGCGATGCAATACTAGTGCGAGGCGAACCAGGTACTGGTAAAACCATTAGTTGTTTGCAATTCCTTTACAAAGGCGCCAAAAATGGCGAAAAATGCCTGTACATCACAACCGAAGAAACCCCCGAAACAGTAATGCGAACTGGAGGAGAACTCTGGTCCGACTTTCCTAAACTAATCCAAAACGGAACAATTAAAGTCGTTAACCTTTCCATCACTGCCAGCTATGCTAGTGAGTACTGTCTGGTCGACAAAAATGAAGCAATGGACATCGTTCAAAAAGGATTGAAAGCACAACCAGGTGCTGTTAGGATTGTAATTGACTCGTTATCTTCACTTGCTAGGCGATTGTC
>JAFGAC010000171.1 GCA_016933835.1 Clostridiales bacterium | reverse complement strand
TACAAGGCTATTACAAGGATGTCCCTATTACAGAATTTAAACCAGTCCAATTTATATCTTCAGAAACACCTCGTCCTTTATTACAAAAAATTTTGAAATCATTTTTAGATAAAGGGGAAGTTCAAATAGTAGTGGGTACTAGTGTGTTAGGGGAGGGGGTTGATTTGCCTACTACGGATGCCTTAGTTTATGCTTGTGGACAAAAAGCCAAGGTAACTGTACTACAACATGCTTATAGGGTAGGTACAGCTTCAAAAGGTAAAAATCATGCTATTTTAGTTGATTTTGCGGATAGGCATCATAAAAAATTATTGGAGCATAGCGAAATCCGTGGTAGTATCTATGCCCGAGAGAAGACTTTTAAATGTCAGGTTTTGGATAATATAAATCAATTTGATGAATGGTTGCAACAAACATCTTTATAGATAGGAGAGTATAGTTATGTATAACAAATTAAGCCCGCAAGAGTTAGCGGAAAGAATTCAAAACATCGCTTTAGGTAATAAAGATCAGCTGAAAAAATGGCTTATAGAGTCTAATCGGCGCTATTTAATTTTTGATGCTATTCATTTAGTAGATAGTCTAGATTTAAAAGGAATTGAATCTTTTATTGAGATTGTTCGTATGTACGCGCAATATAGATGTGGGATAGATTCGGGGTATAAAAAAATTGAAAAAAATATGATGGGGGAAGATTGCGAAGTGCCAATTTTTTTAGACGAGGTACTAAGTAATGACGAGATAAAACGTTTGATAGCGTGGTTGAATGGATAAATTGGTTTCTATACTATTTGAAGACTACATATTTTATAGGGAGCATACTACGCATTGGCGTAGTTTTAAGAAGGATAAGCCCTATTTAAAAAAACTTAAATTAACGGAAGAAAGATGTTCTTGTTTAAAGCAGTATGTAGAATGGTGTGATGAACATCATGTTCCTCCGCGTCAATGGTTGTATTCTTTATTTGTCATTAGGCTATGGTTATTTGCCCCTAGATTACAATTAAATACTCTTTGTTCTAAAAAGCATATTACTAAATTTCAAAAATTTACGGATTATGCTTTTTTTAAAGAGTATACGGGAAAAGGAAATTACGTAATGGAAGCACCTAAACTCTCTATTGATTTAAATCTAGAAATTGAAAAAAGGAAAATGGATGTTATTTTAAATAGTGGTCCAGAAACTTGCATGGATTTGCTAGATGAATTAGGGGGGTATCATCCTTGCAGTGAGATTTGCATTTATTGTGATCTTAGATTTCAATGTGCACAATTATTGATAGAGAAAAAGGGGTTTGTGCTTTTAAAAGGGAGACAAGGGTTATGCACAAAAAAGATGTAATTTCAATAGGTATAGGGTTTGCTTTGGGTATTTTTCTTTGTTTGCTTGTTTTTAAAACTCTGATATTAGGTGGTTTCATAACATTATAAAAATAATAAGAGTGTATTTTGCAGCGTAATCCTATAGTTACGGGGGGATTTCCTTTTGGTTCTGATTTTCAGAAATCTTTGTTATTGTATCTTACTACAGATTATATTTTTGCTTCTTTAGTGATACCTTATCTGAAAGCTGATTATTTTGAAAATGAGGTTTTAGTATGGTGCTTTAATTATATAGTAGCTTATCAAAAGAAATTTAACGCTATTCCTAGTATGCGAATTCTATTAGAGGAAACAAAAGGCTTACCTTTTCAACAGAGGGAAATATATAGATTGGCGATAGAGACTATAGTAGAATCGGAGAATTTAGCAGAAATAGAATGGTTAAAGGATAAAGTTTTAGATTTTATAAAGCGCAATATTTTTGTAGAGGCATTTAAGCGCAGTAAAGATCATTATAATAGCGGTTTAATTACCGAAGCCTACGATAACATGATGACAGCTATGGATAAAATTCATAGATCTACTTGGGAAACAGTAGATAGGACTTTCTTTTTCGAGGATTTTGAACAGCGACATGCTTCTAGATTAGGTAGTGATTCAGAATCAGATAATATTGTAACAGGTATACATGAATTAGATCGGATATTGGGAGGGGGTTTGTCTTTAGGGGAAGCTGGGATTTGGGTAGGCTATGCTAAAAGGGGGAAAACAACACTGTTAATTAATCACGGTGTACAAGGAATAAGAAGATCTTATAAAAATGTATTACATACTGTATTTGAAGGAAGTAGGGGTTTGGTTTCTAATAGATATGATACTATTTTTGCCCAATTAGATTATCAACTGGTTAAATATGGGCAAATGGATGAAACTACTTTTCAAAGATTACATTACGAATATCGAATGTATCAGAGGAAATTAGTAATCCGCGCGTTTACAGAACGCTGGGATTATACTATTGAGGATATTTATAAGGAGTTAAAGGAGTTGGAACGTTTACATAATTGGAAACCTGATTTACTTATAATTGATTATGGGGATTTACTAAAAGGACGCGGAAAATATTCTACAGAAACAGAAAATCAGCGAGCCGCGTTTAGGGATATAAAAATGCTAGCAAATAGGGGGTATGCTATTTGGACAGCTACCCAAGGCCAAAGACCTACAAAAGATTTAGATACGGATGCTACAGTTTTATCGAGCCGTAATATAGCAGATTGTTATGATAAGGTACGTTCGGGAGATTTTATAGGTAGTATAAATCAAACAAGGGAAGAAAGGGAGAGAAAAAGGGCTAGATTATACGCGGAATTGTATAGGGATAATGAAGCGGGTTCTGTTATTCCTATTTACGCGGATTTTAAAAAAATGACTATGCATTCTTTACGGACAGATAATAACAATAGTTTAGTAGTACCTACTAGGGGGGTACAGCAGGTAAAGGCTTCTTTATGATTTATCGTAATTCCATAATTACGTTAGATAATCTTATTGATAGGGGGGTAAAATATAATATAATATACGCCGATCCTCCTTGGAATTATAAGGATCAAGCATGTAATGGGGGAGTAGGTAAGCACTACCGCTGTATGTCTGTATCTGAAATATGTAAATTACCTATACAGAATATTACGGCTGATAATGCTTTTTTATTTTTATGGGTAACTTATCCTTTTTTACAAGAGGGTTTAGCTGTTATTGAGAATTGGGGTTTTGAATGTAAATCTATAGCATTTCAGTGGATAAAATTAAATAGGAAAAATAATAATTATTTTTTTGGATTAGGACGTTGGACAAGGGGAAATACTGAACCTTGTTTGCTGGGAATAAAAGGTAAGCCGCAAAGAGTAGATAATTCTGTATCGCAAATCATAGAAGCCCCAGTTGCTAAGCATTCTAGAAAACCAATGGAAGCAAGACGTAAGATAATTCAATTAGTAGGTGATTTACCTAGAATAGAATTGTTTGCGCGAAATAGGATTAGAGGGTGGGATGCTTGGGGGGATGAACTATGAATTTTAATTTGGAAAAATTTTTAACCCCGTATCATCCTAAACAAGTAGGTAGGGATGAGGTAGTTATTAATTGTCCTATTTGTGGAAAAGAGAAATTGACTATAAATATACAAAAGCAGCTTTGGCATTGTTGGGTGTGTCAAGAGTTTAAAACAGGATTCAGTGGTAAACGTATTCCGGTTAAGGGTGCGGGTAATATTGTTAGTTTGGTTGCTTTATTACAGGGTATTGATTATAAACAGGCCCTTCAAATAGTAAAAAAAGAAGAAAGTAATACTACAGGGGAAGTGCAACGGTCTAGTTTTTTGCAGGAAATAGAAGGTCTTTCAAAGGTAGATTTATTTAGTATAAAAGAAATTGCGTATCCGGAATATGCTACGTCTATTAATCAGTTGCTTCCTTATTGCCTATTAAGAGGTATTTCTTTATTAGATGTGGACACTTTTCGGTTGTTTTATTGCTATAAAGGAAGATATAATAATAGATTAATATTTCCGGTATATGAGGGTGGTAGGTTAGTTTATTACCAAGCTAGAGCTATGTTTGAAGATGGGGGTAGTGTTTATTATAAAAAGTGTTTAAATCCCCCGAATCTAGATGGTATGAATGGATCTTCTTTTTTCTTATTTAATTTAGATAAAGCTTGTGTTTATCCAAGGGTAGTAGTGACAGAGGGACCAATAGACGCTATTCATTGTGGCGAGATGGCGGTATGCACTTTTGGAAAGAAAATTAGTTATGTTCAGATTTTGAAATTGTGGCAATTCGGAGTTAGGGCCATTGATTTGCTTTGGGATGGTCCTACTGAAAAAGAACCTTTTGGGGCTTATTTTGAAATGGGTACTATAGCGTCTTTATTATCCTTATTATTTGATGTCCGCGTGGTCTATTTGCCTTGGGGCGATCCAGGGGATTATACAAGAGATCAATTAGATATATTTAGAAATCAATATAGTATTTCTGCTAATAAAGTGTCGCGATTGTCGTATATATGAAAGGAGCTATCATGTTAGCTGATAATAGAATTAAAGTGGGCTTAAGGTTGCCTAGTAATCTAATGCTAGTAGTAGATCGTATTTGCAGAGAGTTACGGGTATCGCGAAATTCTTTATTTGCGTTAGCTCTTTCTCAATTTTTAGCTTCTGTAGTGCGCTATAGTGGCGAAGATTTGGAAAAAACGTTAAAAAACTTGGAAGATTCTTTTTTAGAAGCTTTAGCTGGTATACGTAAACGTTTGTAATTATAGTATATTTTCTTTTGTATAAAGTCTTGAAAAATTTGATTGAAAAAAGTTGTAAAGTGTGGCAAAGTGTCCTATAGTTTTTACGGTGTTTTTATAATGGTGTTTTTATAATGATAATACAAGAGGATTTTAGACAAGAATGCGCGGTAAAAGCCTGTCAATTAGGCTTGTCCCGGTTGCCTTATAAGATACAAAAAAATCTCTTAATTGATTTTCAGAGAAAGTTAAATAATTCTATTGTTCCTAATATAGAAGGGCTATTCTCTAATAAGGAGGAAGATAGTTTAATTGCGCGGGATACTATACGTTTTTTATTTTCTAGGTTAAGCGCGGATGAAAAGAACTTGTTGATTGCGCTTCTTTATGAAGATTTTAATATAACATCTTTATACAATAAAGGTCGTTATTCGGGAACTTTAGCGAGTTTTCATTATCAGATAAAAAAATTAAAAAAAGGTTGTAGGATGATACTTCAACAAGAGACGGAATGTCTCGGAAAGGTAAAGGAGAATTGATGGGTAATCCAGAATGTTTTGGGGCTTTTTGGGAAGGTACGTCAAAAGATTGCAAAAAATGTGATGGGAATGCCGAGTGTCTGAAGGTGTTCCAACAAGAGGTTTTATTGCCCTTTTTGGCGGTAAATCCTAACGCAACGCCTGAGCAGATCGGAGAGGCTTTGGGTGGTCTTGATCCAAAAGCGATTAAATTGGCAATGGTTGATTTGCCTAAGAAAGAGAAGGTGTCCTTGAAAAAGAAAAAAAATGAAAAAGTTGTGGAAGAGGAAGAGGTAGAGGAGGAAGAGG
>JAFGAC010000170.1 GCA_016933835.1 Clostridiales bacterium | reverse complement strand
CATATCCCGTATAATACGTCCTTGCTTTTTTGTACCTACCAAAATCAAAACACTTCTACCAGTTTTCTTCAGACTCAAAGCACTGGATACCACCATTTGATTTCTAATTAAATGGTGATGAATACCATGTTTTCCATGCGCTTCATTAAAAATACCTGTACCTATTTTCAAAGGAGCACTTATTACCGGGATAAATACTACATACGTTGAAACCAGATTATCCCTTTTCACTAGATAATCACTATCAACACTCATTAATACATTAGAAATATGTGCATGCATAGCCATATCATCGCCATTACTTCTAAAAAATGTACCAGTCAAACCAAACCTATAATAAATATGGTCGCAATGCTTAAAAATAATATTATAAGATTTGGCAGAACTATGATGAAATTCATCTACTATAATCATTTGCCTAGACTGATAAAATTCTAAAGGTAATCTTGTAGCTGTAGCAGCGGTACAAACTACTATAGAAGCATCCCGTAAAGATTTTTCCCCGGATTTACCTATTAACTGCGAAGCAAAACCTTCTCCAAAAAAAGAATTTATTGCTTCAACAGTTTGCACAACAATAGGATTTGTTGGAGCAATCCATATAGTAGGAATTGCCAAACGCCTATACAGCTCAATAGCTAATCGTGTTTTTCCACTACGAGGCGGCATAGCAAACACACCACGGCCTACCCTAACCCCTATAAGCGCGGCTTCTTTTTGATAATCTCGTAAAGAAATATCAACAAAATGAGGTAACATTTCTTCCGGACGAATACGCCGATCTTCAATACGATAATAAAAATTTAATCGTCCCAGAGCCTGGCAAACATACCCCATCAAGCCAGTAGGAAACCATGGTAATTTATTTTCAGGAATATGAAGAAAGCGAACCCAACCATCCCATCCGTGCACTAAAGCATTCTCACTATTGTATTGTCCCATTTCTGCTATATCAGTGGGATATTTTAAAATAGAATCTAAATAAGATAAGATATAAGAATCGGCATTAATAACAAAAGTTTTATTATTATGTATTTCAAAATACAGCATATTAATAGCTATCTTTCCACCATACACTACTTTTTTCTTGTATTTTTTTAAGAAGCTCTTACGTAAGCTCAGTTACTACCATTCGTCTTCTCCTATTACCATCGCCTATTCGATTCTACCTCGATGCGCTTTACGCAACTTTCAGGGATGATTGTCTGCTTTCCCCATGCATTTTCAATCACAACCCATCCAGCCTTGCATACATATGTAGTGCTATAACTCCCCCCCCGCCCGGTGCGTTTCGGGAAAAACCTCTTTAGTTCCATCCTTGTATTCAACCCTGATTTCCGGCATTATTACCCCCTTCTAAAAAATCCTTTTGTAGTATTTCCTTTATTTCATGAATCCTATTTTCTATCAATCTAACAGGAATAGCTACATAATTCATTTTATCATGCAACCCCAGTATTTCATGGTCTAACCAGCTACAAAGATGTTGAAGATATCGCCTATAAAAAGCACCGTCAAAAGGATCTCTTTGAATCCTTATTTTAACGAATTCTATTTCAGGACCTAACTCTATTGTTGTATCCTTATTCATTAATAACCTCGCGATTTTTTTATCTTACACTGAATATAATTCAACAAGATTTTAGAAATACGTATTCTATATAATTCATATCCTATATAAGGTATATACTCATACCATTTAGGTGGAGTATCTAAATAATCCCCTAAATGGCACAGGCTTTGAAATCCCATTTTTGGATAACGTTTAATATATATTTCCTTCATTATCCACCTCTAAATCTCCGCAAATACGTAAAAGCAAATGTCTAAGATCTTTATCTGTTTTACCTACTAAATAAGACTGTAATTGTGGATCTGTTTTTTCAGTAATCCTTATAGCCCTTACAACATCCGTCAAAGCATGATTTATAGCTATAACTAATCCCGGTTTAACAGCTTCATAAAGGCTAATCCTACCTTTTGGCAAGGTATCCCTATCTACGGCTTTTAAAAGTTTTTCTCCAAACTCTGATAACATTTCTTTTTTCACCCCCATAATACTACTAAACCTCCATTTCTTCCTCTAACAACCATTCTAGATGTCTCGATATAACCGGGAATATTCTTTATTTTGCGCTTTACTAATCCCTTATCCCTTAAACGTTGTAAGCCATCATATAGCACACCTGTATCCCTAGCTAATAGTTTTCCTAATTCTCGTAATCGTGGAGAACGTTGCTTATCTCGCCAAAAAGACTCTATAGCTAGTAATAGCACTTCTTGAAAAACAGTTATTTCTATTCCTTCAAATTTAACAGGATAACGATGCATAGTGGTACTCCTTTAGGACCAAGAATCTATCAACGCCGTAGCCTGTTTTATCACAGCATCATATTCCGGAATCCACTTTTTAGGAATTTTCCGTAACGATAATAAAGGGTAAGATATACCAGATATAACAACGTTAAATACAAATTTCCTTTTTTTATCAAAAGGAGGATTAATTTCTATTAATAAACCTATAGGATTAGATATCCGCACATGCCAATAATTAGAGCTAGCACGTTTTCGTGGATCTCCGGTATAGTGTTTTGAGAATTCCGTAAAATGTACTATATAATTTTCATAGTTACTGTTAATAACCTTCTCTATATATTTTTTTACTCTTTGATCCCAGCCTAAAATATGCCACGATTCCCCTGTATTAATGTGCACCCAAGCACTTGTCCAAGGTCCATTACCGGTAGTCATCATCTTATCTGGTAGTTGTACAAAATTCATGAAACACTCCTTACAAAAAACGAATAAAGGTTTGGAATTAATATTATTATTTTCACAAAACCTTTATTCTAGACGATCTAAAGATGCATTAATGGGAAAAATATGCGCTCATTTAAACCGCCTTTGTGAGGGTAAAGGGAATCGAACCCTTACGAGGTTTCCCCCAAGGGATTTTAAATCCCTTGCGTCTACCTATTCCGCCATACCCTCTTCTTCCGCTGAAGAAAAACCCCTATCTACTAAAGCCTTATTAGCCCTTCGTATAACATCTTTTTGTGCATCTATACTTCCGCAATAAAGACATAATTTAGAAGGGCAAGTCCTACTACTAGAGCAAACCCTAGCATGTAAGCACAATCCAGGCGCTTTCCGAAAGAAACAATCCGATATACCTGTCAATCCGTTTGTACACCGAAATTCTATTACATTAGCATCAGCAATAAATTGACATCTATTAATCTCTTCCTGCTTTTTAGGTCTTCCCCTTTTTACAGGAGATACAGGTGTATTTTCTTTTCGCGGTCTACCCCTTTTCCTTTTAATAACCTCTTCTATTTCAATTTTTCGCGGTCTACCTCTTTTAGCCATTGTAGCTTACCTCCGTACCTTCAACACTAAATCCTATTTTACCAATATCTTTAACCAGAGCTGTTAGCTTATCTTTGACGCAATCAGGATTTATGCAAAAACCCCTTTGCATAAATTTGCAAGTATTTTCCCCCTTACCGCAATAATGAGAGCAAGGCAAACCCTTACCATATTCACAAAAATATAAAAATTTACCGCTATGCATAAGTGTGCAAGCATTTTTGCCAGTAGATTTTACATTTTTCCTAGGTCTTCCTCTACCTCTTTTTTCAGTTATAACATCTTCTACGTTTACATTTTTCCTAGGTCTTCCTCTACCT
>JAFGAC010000169.1 GCA_016933835.1 Clostridiales bacterium | reverse complement strand
TGATTGTACGAGGAGGTGCGCCTGATGAAAATTTAACCATTATTGAAAATATTGACATTTATAGCCCATATCATTTTTCTTCATTGAGTGGTGGAATGGCTGAGGGAGTAAGTATTATTCAGCCCAAAATAATTAACGATGTTACATTTATTACCGGAGGATTTGGTTCACAGTATGGGGATAAACTCTCATCTGTAACAGAAATACAATTACAACAACCCTCGAAAAACCGTATTAATACAGATATTACTTTAGATATTGGGGGATTTGGGGCAATAGTAAGTGGCCCTCTCACAAAAAAATCATCATGTATAGTAAGTGGCAGGCGAAGTATTTATGATTTGATGCTAAAAATGCGTGGCCAAAATTATTCGCCGAGAACTACCGACATTCATGCAAAATATGTTTTTGAACCTAATAATAAAAACAGATTTACACTTTATGGCTTATATGTTAGTGACAATCTTGAACGAGAAAAAAGTGATGATGATCTAGGGTTAGATCAACTAAAATATAGAAATGTTACTAAATCTATATATGCTGTTGGATTAACATGGAAATATTTATATGCACAGAACGGATATTTACAAATTACACCATATATGAATATGAATAATTGGCAATTGGAAGAAGGACAGATAAAAGATAATAACGATTTAGGCCAGCTAAATACTGAAAATTTTTATGGATTAGACGCCTTTGCAGCATATCGTTTCAACACAAAGCACAGATTAATATTCGGAGGCCAAATAAAATCGATAAATTCATCATACGAAAAATGGTCAAAAGTGGATACTCTCATAACAGGTATTGTGCAACCAGCTTATAACATTCAATTTGGTCCATTGACATCATATAAATCTGCTGCATATATTCATCATTACTATTCACCGTTTGGCTGGCTAAAATTAAATGGAGGTTTACGTTTTGATTATTTTAGCTTTATTAACGATTTGTCAATTAATCCAAGATTAGGCATGCAAGTGAAATTATCCGAAAAACTCAAATTAAATACGTCATATGGAATATACTCACAATTTCCTCCTTTTTACAAAATATTTCTTGACTCAAGAAATTCTGAACTAAAGACCAGCAGGTCAACTCATATTATTACAGGAATAGAATATCTTTTAACCAAAGATATGCAGATAAAAATTGAAGGCTTTTATAAGGATTTGAAAGATTT
>JAFGAC010000168.1 GCA_016933835.1 Clostridiales bacterium | reverse complement strand
TGGGCTTGTCACAGTTTTTGCGGCACACTGCTCCTATGACAAATCCTGCTAAAACCTACATCCGGACACGCGCATCTGCACGCAATTTAAATTCTGCACTGTGATAAATTACTGGCTCCGAGATAATTTGTAACGCGACACTGCGCCAGTACGCACAACAAATATCCTGTACTGTGATAGTATACAGGCTTCGATCAAACTTGTACAACGAGGCGCGTAGTGCTCAATAAAATTTGTGCTATATCAGCAAAAACTGAGCCATACCCTCCTTTTCCGGCTGAAAGAAACCCTCTGCTAAAGAAACCGGATTAGTGGTTAGGCCGGAATTGCGTCAGGTAACGCCCACTAAATTATACCGCCGGGTCGTTATGGTTAATTGATTGGGCGACTGCACCTTAAAAAATTTCTAAAACAACTATTCATTACAGAAAAATCAAAGCCACTTGACCGAGCCAACCTCTATCCATTTACCGGGACTGGTAACCTTGACAAATTTCTCATGACGAAATACCCACTACCCATCGATAGGGATTGATTTCCTTGATAAATCTCTTATGATGAGACAACTCCTACCCATCTATCGAGATTGTCGTTGTGATCCGACTCGAACGGTCGACGAATTGCACCCTTAGTTATGACACAATAATCTTGAGTTTTTATTTCTTCATATATTTGCAGAAAGATTGAATTTAAGTCGAAATCATTTTAACTTAAAAATGTGTTGATTTAATTTTGTTTACAATATGTTCAATTTATCTAAACCAATATGTATGTTATTCAAAATTAAAATATTAGAAACGCAAAAGAATGAGGTCATTATTTAATTTTCTGCTGACAATTACTTTTTTATACATTTATAGTATTCCTATATTTGGACAAGAGAAATTTAATATATCAGGAGGACTTGGATTTCCGGATCTTGTGAATATTGGTGCTCGATATCAGGTGAAACAGGATTCTTTGCAGCTGGGAATAAGTATAGGCTTTGGACAAGAAATACAAGCTATTTCGGGCGATGTTTTTTACCATTTTGGAGGATATTCGAAATTATCCACAAGACGTCCTTGGTACCTTAAAGGTGGGTTTAACATTATACATGAATCTCATGAAGAATCTTCAGTCTGGGCTCTTCTATTCAATTTGCGTTTGGGTAGAGAAATTAATTTATCTAAAAAGGTAGGTCTCAATCTGGAAGCAGGATTAGGCTATTCACCATTTCAAGTTATATCAATGGAAGAAATAAAAGCTTTTCCAAGTTTTGGAATATACTTTTTTTATCGAATATAATCAGAATGTAATTAATTAACGGCATAGAAAAATTAAATAGAACTAACCATAACACGGACAATATGGGTAAGTTGTTTGTCACACTTTTTGCCTGGTGAC
>JAFGAC010000167.1 GCA_016933835.1 Clostridiales bacterium | reverse complement strand
TAACAAAACTTTAGGTTTTCTACGCCAGAAACTTTGCTTAGCTCAGCTTTGAAGCTACAATCAAAGTCACCCATGGTAACTGCCTTAGATTTAGTTTCCGAAACAAGTTTCCCATCAGACAACAACAAACCCCCACCACCGAGGACAAATAACCACCAGCACGTCGGAGTGTAAAACAAAGAAAAAAAGACGCTAATAAAGAGTACGAAAACAGAGTCTGTTAACACAGACGTTTGAGTGCGGTTCACTTAAGAGCTAATATAAACGTGTAGGGATTATTTCTGCTGTTGCGGCGTCAATCCAATAAAGCCCAGGCGGGGGTAGGCAGACACCGCCTGATTTAGGTTTAACAACAATAGACCAGATGTACCTGTATGTCATGTTACTAGTCGAATTGCCAACTGTAACAGCTGAATAGTCATCAACGGGTTGTGTAATTGAAGACACCAAGTGAGAGCCCGAACCAGGAAACATAGTTGTAAAACTGGAAGAATTGACTGTAGAATTGCTCCAGAATTGACGGTAATCAAGGTAAACCCCGACAGTCATGTTTTCAAGAGAAGTCGTGTTCCAAACGCCGTGTTCCAGTGCGATTTTAAGAGCTCGATACATGGAAACGGGTGGAGAAAAATTGTAGCTAATGCTTTCTACAGTAACATTTGCAAACTCATTATAGTAAGCATCAAAATCATCCTTTAGCCGATTATCACTGCAATTCTGAAAATACAGAGCAACATTAACAAAAACTGAAACAACAAGGGCAACAACTAAAACAATAATGCATAAACTTTTATTCATTTTCAGTCTCTTTCCTTGCGCGATTGATTCAATACTTTCAAATCAGGAGTCATATATAATTATATTGTTAAAACAATTGTTTCATTCTGTAAAACAAAGATAATAATGAGTGCAAAAACAGGGTCTGCCATTTTTGGGCAATAAAAATCTTCAAATAAAAGGTTAAAATTAATTATTAATACAAAAAGGTTTTAATGAGAATTTAATACCGTATCTCCTTTGTCATGGGGTGTCTAACTGTCAAGTTTGTTAGAAAGTTATGCAAAATTCTGTAAGCATAGGAAAGAATGTGTTCAAAATGGGATATTAGATTTAGAAGCTGTATCTTTCTTTTATCCAGTAACACTGCTTCCTCTGATTGTGTATATTCTTAGAGATAAACCGGATTACATCCTTCCAATAACCCCAAGTGTCCGTAAATACATAGAAACGATAACAGATGCAAGTAGATTCGGTAAATCTCGTGGAAAAACATACTTGCCCATAGTTGCTTTACCTAAAAATAAAAACTCAGCCCACATAATAATGAAAAGATTGTACGAAATGTGTGATTACTATAACGAATGTGGTGGAGAAAACGCGTTCAAATATCTTATTGGTGAAATTGTTGACAATGTTTATGAACACTCAGAATTTACAAATGCCCTAGTTATGGCTCAAAGATACCCAACAAAAGGTTTTACAGATGTTTGTTTTTTTGATGATGGAATTACAATTAATGGGTGTTTCAAAAAACATGGATTAACGGGTAGGGATGATTGTGATGCAATTCTTGAAGCAACAAATGGGGTTTCTACAAAAAGTAAGGAAAGGGGTTTTGGATTAAACTCCACAATGCGTATTTTCACAAAAGGAACCGCTGGTGATGTGTTAATTGTTTCAGGTAATGGTGGTTTATTGACTACAGAAAAAAACCGACAACCTTATACACTTGGAAAAGAGCTTGAATTAAGAGGAACATTAGTGGGATTTAGAATCCCATTTATGAGAAAAGAGGTGAACATATATGAATTTCTTGAGTGAAACCATTTCGATAAAGGAATCAATATCCCCAGATTTAGCTCTGAGAAATTCTGCAGAAAACTTCTTCAAAAAAATAAACCAATTAGCAAGTGATAGAATAATTATTGATTTTACTAGTGTAACCTCAATAACTCGTTCCTTTGCTGATGAATATCTAAATCAGAAGAAGAAAACAAAAAAGACAATTATTGATGCTAATGTTCCAGAAATCATTGTAAAGATGTTCAAAGTAGTTGAAAAGAAACCTGAAAAATATGTTGTTCCTCAATCAAATCAACAGAAACCATTGCTTCTAAAAATATCTGTTTAATTTAATTCTGAAATTCCATTTTCAATTTTCTTTTTTTTATTCTAAACTGAAACCCTAAACCCTGAATCATATTACAGTAAAAAAATGTTATAACATAATTTAACCATAACATGTTAACAAAAATGGGGTTTTGTAAGATGCTTATTCATACAATCAAATCAGAAATTGTCGCTCACCTTTCATATATTATTGGAAGCAAAAATGAAGCAGTAATAATTGATCCAAGACGGGACTGTCAAATCTACGTGGACATAGCCAAACAATGGGGCACTAAAATTAAATATATTTTTGAAACCCACAGAAACGAAGACTACGTTACGGGGTCTGTAGAATTAAAGAACATAACAAATGCAACAATTTTTCATGGTCAAGGCTTGGATTGGAAGTTTGGAAAAACAATACAAAACAGCGATGAAATATCCTTTGGATTGCTTAAAATAACTGCTTTACATACTCC
>JAFGAC010000166.1 GCA_016933835.1 Clostridiales bacterium | reverse complement strand
GTTTGTGGTTTTTGTATTGGGAACAGCCAATCGCCCCAGACGGATGCGGTTTCTATTCGGACGTCTAATCGTAACTTTTTTGGTCGTTCGGGAACCAAATCTGCAGATGTTTATTTGACCAGCCCTGAAACAGCTGCGGCAGCAGTTATTACGGGTTGTTTTACTGACCCCAGAGAATTAGGTATTGATTATCCTAAAGTTGTGATGCCAGAAAAGTTCTACACAGATGACAGCATGATTATTGCGCCGTCTAAATCTCCAGAAGATGTTACGGTTTATCGGGGTCCAAACATTGTGGAGTTGCCCGATAACAAGCCGTTAGCAAAGGATGTTTGTGGTGTTGTTACAGTTAAAGTGGGGGACAAAATAACGACTGATCATATTATTCCTGCTGGCGCCAGAATGAAGTATCGTTCTAATGTTCCCAAATATTCCGAGTTTGTCTTTGAAATTGTAGATGAAAGTTTCCCAGAACGGGCTAGTAAAATCAGGGATTCAGGAAAAAGCAACATCATTGTTGGTGGTTTAAGTTATGGTCAGGGTAGTTCTCGGGAGCATGCGGCGTTGTGTCCCATGTTTTTGGGAGTAAAAGCGGTTATTGCAAAATCGTTTGAGAGAATTCATTCAGCTAATTTGATTAATTTTGGGATTGTGCCCTTAACGTTTAAGGCAGAAGCGGATTATGATAAAATTGATCAAGGGGACCAAATCCTAATCGAAAATATACGAGAGTCCATCAGTCAAAACCAGCCCTTAACAGTACAGAATCTAACCAAGAACACCAAAATCCCAGTAAACTATCAGCTTTCTCAACGACAACGAAACATCATCCAAGCAGGCGGAATGCTTGCGTACATCAAAAACAAATAGTGTATCAAGGTTCGTGTGAAGCTTTGGCAAATCATGGGTGCGGTGCAGAAAAATTCACAAAAAAGGTAGATAACCATAATTAAAATCTATTTAACTTAAAATTGATGTTGTATAAACATAATTAATTATTTGAAATTGAAAATTTTGTTATTTTATGCTTACTATTTGAGTTAAAATTAATCAACAACAAAAGCAGTTTTTCAACAAACAAGATCATTAGTGTCTACTTCAGAATTGGATTTTAATAAACAAAAAATTCAGGATTTATAAAAAAGTAAAAAATTAACCAAGACAGATCTAATGATTTTAAAATTAGACATTTCGTCAAAAAGTAAGATCACTATAGGTGTTTTTTATTGGCAACATTTTTATTCCTTTTAAAACTACCATAAGGTACTGATTTTATGTCAACTATGATTGATGTCAAAGACCTAGTAATGGTATATTCTAATGGCACTAGAGCTGTAGATAATATTTCATTTAATGTAAAAAAGGGTGAATTCTTCGGTTTTCTGGGACCAAACGGAGCAGGAAAAAGTACTACCATCAAAGTTTTGACCACTTTACTAAAAAAAACTTCGGGTTCAGTACATGTCTCAGGTTACAACCTTGACAATGACTCTAAAGAGATACGAAAAATGATTGGTGTTCAAAGCCAAGACACAGCTGTTGATGGTGACCTAACGGGCAGAGAAAACCTAATGCTTCAAGGGCACTTCCAACAGATTCCCAACAAAATCCTAAAAGAAAGAGTTGATGAACTACTCAAACTGGTGGATCTAGAAAATTTTGCAGACAAACGGACAAGAAACTATTCCGGTGGAATGAAAAAAAGATTAGACTTAGCAACAACTCTAGTTCATAGACCACAACTACTTTTTTTGGATGAGCCTACTACTGGACTTGATCCACAATCTCGTTCAGCAATATGGGAATACCTTGAAAAAATAAACAAAGAAGAAAAAACCACAATATTTTTGACAACCCAATATATGGAAGAAGCAGATCGACTTTGCAGAACGCTCGCAATAATAGATACAGGAAAAATAGTGGCTAGCGGCTCCCCAACTGAACTCAAACAACAATTAGGGGTAGACTCAATCAAAATTACCTTAAAAGATTGTGCCAAAGACAAAACAACTGCTATCAAAATTCTCAAGAGCTTGACTGGAGTATCAAATATTACAGAATCAGGGGACTGTTTAACAGTCTTTGCAAAAAACGCCAGTCAACTAATTGCAGATATCATAAGAGCGCTTGATAGCCTTGAGATAAGACTGGCTGGGGTAAACTTTTCATCCCCTACTCTTGACGATGTGTATCTGGAAAAGACTGGCAAACGAATTAGAGCCGAAGAACTAACAAAAAAACCAAGTGCAACATTTATGGGAGGAAAAAGATAACCAATGACACTATTGTCTGACACTAGATACCTTTTTGTAAGATATCTAAAAAAACTTATTAGAAATCCTATACTCCTTTTCTTCTCACTAGTCCAGCCGATAATCTTCTTAGTTCTCTTCACTCAACTTTTTGAAAGATTCGCAAACGTGCCAGGATTTCCTGCAGAAAGCTATCTTATCTTTGCCACGCCCGGAATACTATTGCAAAACGCTTTCGGTAGTGCTCTACAATCCGGAAACTCAATAGTTTCCGATATGGATACTGGATATCTTCAAAAAATGTTAGTTACCCCAGTTAGTCGATACGCGATATTGCTGGGCAGGTTAACAAGTGACGCTTTTCGAGTATTGATTCAATCAACGATTATTATGGTTTTAGCGTTTCTAATGGGTGCAGTTCCAGTTACCGGAATACTTGGTATGTTACTGATGCTATTTACAATCGCGTTTTTCGGGTTAGCTTGGTCGGGAATTTCTCTTGCAATTGGCCTAAAAACTAGAAGTTCTGAAACAGTATTTGCGTTCGGTTCATTCCTCACTTTTCCATTATTATTCATGAGCACAGCCTTGACACCTCTTGATTTCATGCCCGACTGGATACAAACAGTCTCAAAATTAAACCCAATAAGTTACACTGTAGATGCAGTCAGAGTCCTAATGATAGACGGATTTGTATGGGATACAATTCTATCAGCTTATTTAGTAATTGGACTTGTTGCAATTTTGACTCTGGGTTCAACATTATACCTATTTAGAAAAGTAGTAAGCTGAAAAAGTGTTTTCAAAAATTTTGGGAACCCTTTCCATCTTTTTTCTTTCACTAAAACAAAGTAACTGTGAAAAAGTAATCTATTACAAAAATAAACTTTCATAGATTTCTATGGTTTAGATGCCTTACTTATGGTTTTAATCTTTTTTAGATCTTCACTTTTTCCGGTTTGGGTTTGGAGTAAAATTTTCACCAAAAATACAAATTATTGTGAACCGGCAAGGTCATTAAAGACTGGTTTTGTATTGAAAGCTATTCGACAATTAATAAAATTAACAAATTAAATCCTAGACTTGGTTTGCATATGGGTTTTCATAATGCAGCTAAGTATCCAAGATTTTCTATTCCCGTTTCTTTTTCAGTTTTTCCAGGTATTTTATTGAATCTTCATAAAATCGTTCAGACCCAGTTTGTGAGATAGAAGATTTGGTTTTTTTAAAATTTCCCAAACAATTCACACTCATCTTTGCTTAACCATTTTTTTGCATTCACAAATTTTCCGTAAATCGGTTCTTTGAGCAGCAGTAGTATCCATTTACATTTTTGAATGCCCAACAATTTTTATTAAGACAATGCGTAGACCATCTATCCGGACATTGAACTAACTGTACTTTTTTCTCCTGAAAAGCGACAGTTGATTGCTCAATGTTTTCAATTTTCTCCACAAATTTCAACTCCTGTAAAAAGTGAATTGTTTTGAATTTCTAAATAAGATGAACGTTTGCAAGGTAACACGATGTCTTACCCTGACCACACCATCTTTTTAAGCACTTAAAGCAGCTAGTGGATGACTAAGGTTCTTAGTTAAGATTTGAAAATATTTTGGTACCTAAAGAAAGTTATAAAATGACTAAATACGATTCCCGACTTGCTTTGCCTTTTGATTTTGTCTGCAAAATCTTAGACGTGTCCCGAGAAGATTTTGCATCCTTGGCGATCTCTAACCTTTTGGATGAAGAGCTTGATTTCATTAAAAACAACGGCTTTCATGTTGATTTTCAAGATATTAAAAAACACACAGAAACAGTTAAGACAGTAAAATTTGAGGCTAACGGTTGGGTTATAAACAAAAAAACCTAACCTAAAAACTCACAATCACTTCGTTTCTTAAATTTTTTGACAAGTAAGATTTATTTATTTTTATTAAACCGCGAAGGGGAGCTTTTTGGCATTTTTAAATAGAGTGTCACAGAGTTTTCTCTGGTTTCTACCTTAGGTTCCATATCCAAAGTGGATTCATACATACTGCGCAAGTAACCTCCTAGATATCGACTCCATTTATGGTTTAATTGATGGGTCAAATGAACCCTTTCTTCACCGTTTATGATGCTCTTATTAGAGTCAAACCAGTTTCCATATCTTCCATATACTACATCCAAGAACCAGTTCACACTTTCAAAGGTCAATTTTTGTCCTCTTTGCAAAATTGCCTCTTCAGGAATTATTGAGCCAGTTTTTTCAGCAACCTCAACCAAATCATTGTCAGGTACACGATCCAAAATCGGAGCAAAAGTATTGTATGTTAATGTGATGGTTGGAACTCTTTCAGTAAACCTTGAAACCAAAACGTATTGACGAATAATCTGGTTAAGAAGAGCACTAACACTAAGACCATGCTTCTCTGCTTCATCGTTTAAAATTTTATCATACTCAGGGTTTATCCTAAAGGTTCGAGTAATCATTCTCAAGAAAATCTACACCCATTATTATGTTATTTTAAATAATACATTTTTATTTTTCGTTTATGGAACAAGCAAAAATTATTATTTTGTGGCGTACGTTTTTTGCTCAACTGAAATTGTTATGTCTATAAAACGTTTTTTTGTTTCTTCCAAATTTTCGAACGATTTGAGTTATTTAATAGTTCCCCTAACAGGTCATCCAATTCTTTGATACTCAAATATTCCATAAAACAAACCACGGTATGTTCAAAATACAAGCCTATTTCTTAGTTATTTAGTTGATTCAAAGATATTAACGAGGGGTTGGCACAATAAGACATTGTCTTACGTAGCAAACGTTCAGCTTATTTGAATTTTAATCATATCATAATATGTCAAGGGGAGATTTTTTGGAACACCCAACAGATTCTTGAGAGCCTTAATTCTGTATTTAATCACGAAAGTTTTATTCAAAAGGTTCATTATTGTGTCGTTGATCGAAAAATATTGTAGGGTGTTCCAAAAATTAATGGTCATTAACATTAAAGAAAAATAATTAAAAAGTAAAAAGGGAGGGAGTTTCCAATTAAATTGTTGGAACATATCCGGGGAAATAATAAAGAACATTTGGGGTTTCGGTTATTTTTTTTGGGAAAAGAAGACCTTGATGTAGAGGTCATAGAAGTTAACAAAATAGATTTTGATTATTTG
>JAFGAC010000165.1 GCA_016933835.1 Clostridiales bacterium | reverse complement strand
TATGTTTATGGGAACAGATCTTTGCTGATGATGTCGTATACCCGTAATAAAACGTGTTTTAGCCGTGGCATTTATGAAAAAGATTCCACCGGTTCAACGACTCATGAGTATTGTTACATAGCGGGAGGAAGCGGACTGGCAGCGGTGTATATCACTACCAATGGAAGCGGGGGTGCAATGTATTATATCGGATCTGACCACCAGGGCAGTATTAACATGCTTATTGACAACACAGGTGCTATTGCCCAGTATAATGGTCAGGCACAGGAATACAGCTATGATTCCTGGGGCCGCAGGCGCAATCCCAACGACTGGAGCTATAACAATGTTCCCAATGACTTCCTTGTATTCAGAGGCTTTACAGGCCACGAACACCTCGATGTGTTTAAGCTGATCAATATGAACGGCAGGATGTATGACCCGGTGCTGGCCCGTTTCCTGAGCCCGGATGTATTTATACAGGGAGCTGCGAATACACAATCATTTAACCGCTATACATATTGTTTGAACAATCCGCTGAAATATGTGGACCCGAGCGGGTGGCAGTATTATTCAGATTATTATGATTATGGAGGACGGCATCCGTATAGTATATTTTTGGCTCAGATTGATATGGATCCAAGTAATAATCCTCCTTATAGTGGTTGGCAGAGGGCCTCCTGGCACGAAGGTGGTGGCTGGCTGGATCCATCATTAACAAATGAACAATGGATGGCGGCGACATCGCCAAACAGCCATCAGGCTGAATTGCACATGCATTTTGCATGGTGGGAGGCGAAATCAGCTGAAATACGTTATGATTATTTATGCAATACGTATGGTAAAGAAGTAGCAGATTATATTATGAGCGGGGGAACAATTGAAACCATAGATATTACATCACATTTTAAGAATTATTTGAATGCAACATCGAATTTAAGAGAGTGTTCTTCTAATCCATTTTCTATGTTAAAAGCTCAACTTGCATCTTTTGGATTTGAATTAATGCTTGCCAATTTTGGGGGTAATGTACTTCAAGAACTCGTTGATCTTATAAGAAATAGTGACGGGACAATAAATTATATGGAAGAACTGCCTTCGCTTTCGAAAATAAGTGATGGCAGTTGCGGTAATTGAGCAGTTTGTTTTGAGGATATTCCGGTTCAGTTAGAAAATAAAACAGTATATATTAGAGGTTATATATCTTGGGCTCCGGGTTGGGGTAATATAAATAAAGACTTGGGGACAATTTATAGTCATGAAACAACTCCTTATAATAGTTCTTTTTATACTTATTTTGATTTTAAAAATTATCCATCGAGAATGAAAACTATGCGTTTTTGGATAAGAGAAAGCCAAAAATATAATCACGGCAAAGACAATTTAGATCTTTTTATGGAATATATTTATAAGACGCATTATCCTTACTAATCATGAAAAATAAAAAACATTTTCTGGAGATATGTTGTGCAATGTTGCTAATTTTTATTGTTGTAATCGTATCATACAGTATTATGAAGACTCATTTTAATAAAAGAATTAGTTATATTCGATTAGATATTCTTGAAATTAATTTAGTGTCTCCATTTGTTGAGTTTTATCGTGAACATAATAAACTCCCTGATAGTTATGATGATTTTAGTGGTGGATTAGTAGATAGTACATGGAATAAGATTAAGCATCATGTGACTAAAGATTATTTGTCAAAAAAGGATACTTCATTCATTTATTATCCATTATATAATAGAAATCACAAAAAAGATGCCTATATTATTGTAAGTGCAGGAATAGACGGCAGAATAAATAATGACTTTAATCCTGATGATACAGTTTATAAAGATAATTTCTATAAAAAGTATTCATTCTATAATTTTACGGAGGACAAATTGATACAAAATCGTTTTGATGCTGATACCATATACAATAAATTTCATTTAATCAATTTTTTATTTGGCAAAAAAGATTATTTAATCTATTATGTCGATTGCGAACAAAGTATTTACATGCATTCAAGGTCTATAAAAGAGTATCTTGATTCAATTAAATAATTTACTTTGCTGGTAAGGGTGGTCTTTATTACACCCCAGTTCGGCTGAGGCTGTGCCCAACTGCCGCAAGAATACAAAAAACTGGTTCAGGCCTTCCTGCGTGCATATAGGAGTCGGACCGAATTAAGAATAATGTTACCAGGGACTTAAGCTGTTACCAGAAACTAACAATGCAATACTTTCGGTAAATAAGAGTGCAGCACTTTCGGCAAATAAGATGCAACAAAATGGCAATTAAG
>JAFGAC010000015.1 GCA_016933835.1 Clostridiales bacterium | reverse complement strand
GGGTGCAAACTAATAATTTCGGAATTTCAATATATTTTAATTTAATTATATTCATACAGATACAAGCTTAAGATTCAATTGTAAAAATTTATGATTCAATTTTGCCAGGTTATTTATCATAATATTCCATCTACCAGTCAAAAAAATAGCTCTCATGAAAATTAATTTTTCGACGTTTTCCTGCTTCCAAAAAGTGCTGGGAGATTTAAAGCGGAGGTTAATAACACGTCTGATGGCAGACTCGACAATACCACTACCACAAGGTAAGTTTCTTTGACGTAGCTGGTGGTACTTCATTCTATTAACATTTTTATGAAAATATTTCAATTTATCTAAAATTAATTTTCGACCTTTAGCCAAATCGGTAACTTTTGAGATAAATTGTTCGAGTTTACCTTCCCATAATAAACTTTTAAGTTCTTTGAAAAAAGCATTTTTTTTGTTGTTATCTATTTTTGATAGCTTTGATATAATCTCTGAAATATGCTCAACCGCATGATAAAAATCAACGGCTTCAGATATTTTATCTTGGGAAACACCGAGGTTTAAAAGGGTTGATTTGGCTCTATTCCAAATCCAATCGGCGCCATCAGCAATAAATAATATTTCAGAGGCTGTTTCAATCTTCAATTTTTTTAGATAATCAGCCAGAAGATCAAAACAATGATTCGCATCGTTGATTACCGCATCATAAATCGGCAATTCGGTTTTAATGATTGAGCCATCTTTATCTAAAATGTGAATGACAAACAATTTCGGTTCCCGCCACGGTGTGTCAAATTTGGCTCTTTTCCCTTTAGAAGATGGTGATGCTTTTTTATCTGGATTTTGTTCTCGCATACGAGTTCGTCCGCCATCGACACTTATAATGACTCGTTTGCCAGAGACATTTTCACCCGGTTTTAAACCGATGCGAATCCGGTTGGAAAAACATTGCTCACCAACTTGATAGGCAATTTGTTTGATGCGGTTATATTCGGCACGAATGGTTTGATCTTTTAAAATTTTTAATACAATATCAAATGAAGGACAAAGAATACTCAGCATGCTAATATAAGAATAATAAGCCGGCGTTGCTTTGAGAATACAGCCCCAAAACTCTAACAGTAAATGGCAGCCACTACCATTTGGGCCTCGTTTTTTGCCTTTCCGTTTCGACTTGGCGCGTGAGGCATACCAGGAAAAAATGGTGATAATATAGCCGGTCTTGAGTTGAAGTTTTGCTTCTGATTTTCGGAGTTCTTTGAGACCCTTCTTTTGCCCAATTATTCGTGCTTTTTGCTCAAGTTCCTCTGATTGAGCGACTACTGAAATAATAATTTGGGCAATTTGATTATATAAATCCATACAAAGTTGATATAATTCATTTTCAAATTTCTGGAGATCGCCTGTAAGCAAGCATGAAATTAAATCTGGATATAGTTCAATCAGCTTTTCCTGATAATTTTCGACACTATTTATTAATTCCATTTGCGTCTTTAGCCTCTTTAGGTTAAATAAGATCAATTGGTTTG
>JAFGAC010000164.1 GCA_016933835.1 Clostridiales bacterium | reverse complement strand
TTCTCATTCATTATGATGACAAATGTCCTAAATACTCAAGTTGAGTCGGTGGGTGAAAAGGCATAACCAAGCCATGCACACGGACGGGAATTCCGCTACGCTCCATTCCCGTCTTTGATGGCGTAGCGTTATGCGTAATAATTTTAATACATAGGAAAAATAATGGGTAAAAAAAGTGTCGTTAGCATAGGGGCTGATATACCAGGGGCGGAGTTTGATAATATAAGTCTTAAATCGAGAGCCTCTTTATTAGATTATGATGTCGTAATAATCGATCCCGCGATCTATGGCTTCTATGGCTATAGATATGAGGATTATTTAGGGAAGCCATGCTTAGATGATTCAAACTCATTTTCTTTAAAAGAACATCTTGAGCATTGGAGACGGGAAATTTTAGAGAGCATAAGAGCTTGGAAAAACGTATTTATTATGCTGAATCAAGAGCAGGAGGTGTACATTGCAACCGGCACAAAAAGCTATTCCGGAACCGGACGTAATAGGCAAACGACTAGGCACGTTGACTTGACTTCTAATTACCGCATTATCCCAGGTAGCATTAATGTGACCAATTCAAAAGGTTCTTTAATGGTCCTTGTTGGCAATGACAATGTTTTAGCAACATACTGGTCGGTAATCGGTAGCTTGTCAGAATTTCGAGTATTGCTGGATGGCGAAGGTGTTAAGCCTATCGTTCAAACAAAGACAGGCAAAAAAACTGTAGGCGCAAGGATTCGATATAAAAATGCTGAAGGCAACTTGTTTTTATTGCCATATGTCAACTTTGAACTTGATAAATACACCTATGAAAATGAAGAAGACGGAAAAATCTACTGGACAGATGAAGCTGTTGCTTTGGGTAAAAGGTTTGTTACATCTATATGTGAACTTGACAACTCTGTTAAATCAACTGGAACGCTATCTGCCAAACCAGATTGGCTAACTCAGGACAAATATGTTCTCCCCAAAGAAGAGAAGATCGTAAGCAAGTTGATTGATTTAGAGAAAAAATTAGATGCGTTGCATAAAAAGAAAGAACAGTTTGAACAAGAGATAGTAGACGAATCGTTATTAAAACGACTTCTTTTCGAAAATGGGAAACCCCTAGAAAAAGCAATATACATTGCTTTGGAACTCATGGGGTTTTCTGTATCTCATTATGAAGACCCAGAATCTGAATTCGATGTTGTATTTGAGTCCGAGGAAGGAAGGCTTATTGGTGAGGTAGAGGGTAAGGATAACAAATCAATAAACATTGATAAGCTTCGACAGCTCGAAATGAATATACATGAAGACTTTGCAAGGGATGAAGTTGAAAATATGGCTAAGGGCGCGCTCTTTGGCAATGCATTTCGGTTAATCGAACCTTCGGAAAGGGGAGATTTTTTTACTGAAAAATGTATAACAGCTGCCAACAGAAGCGGCACAGCTTTAATATCCACAGTTGACCTGTTTTATGTGGCTAAGTACCTGTCGGGCAAAACTGATAAGAAATTTGCAAAAAAATGCAGAAAATCAATAATCGGTACAACCGGAGTCGTGATGTTACCAGAAGTACCTATAACAGGAGAAGGAATTGAAGTTTTAAGTGAGGACCAGAAGAACGAATAACCCCGCGTGAGCTGTGCGCGGAAAACATCTGCGGTTGGTGGTTTAGACTATTTCATCATTCTACGTGTATCTGCAAATGCCTCAGTTGCTTCCCGCCAGGTTACGCAAACAGTTAAATCTATAAGCATTCCTATTTCTAATCTTTGATTATCACCTTGAAAAGCTTTTGATGATTTGCAGGCGAAGTTGATTATTTGTTGCTTCCTACCGTTAATACTGATTGACTTGAATTGTTTGTCGCAGATTATAACTTGTAATTAATAAAAAAAGATAATAAAATTAGACTCGTTCCGTACCTATCATCTCTATTGAAGCTCCCCGCAACAAGTTGCGGGGAATCTCCGACTGTCAAGGAAAATGTTACTTATTATTCGCTCGCTAACCCCGCTGCAAG
>JAFGAC010000163.1 GCA_016933835.1 Clostridiales bacterium | reverse complement strand
TTGAAGCTTTATTGAATTATTATTGGTGTTTAGATGAAACAAAAAAACATAAAGAAAAATCCTGATCGACCTTTGCCTAATCCTGACCCGAAACCAAAACCTGAACCTTCGCCGGATCCAACGCCTAATCCTGTGTGATTTTTTTTGGGTATTATTGATAGCGCTTCTTCAGTTTTTATGAGGATTGTGGTTAGGTTTGAGATTTTGTATCCTCAGGCGATTGAGTTTTTTCTTAATCGAAAACTCAAAGAATATAAAGATTTAGAAAAGTTGGATGATTATAAAGTCAAAGCCCGACGGTTAGGTAAGAATCATTACTTTTTGGAAATGGATCTATTCCTTGAAAGCAATGGCGGAGGTGAGAAAGATATCTGAAAAAATGAAAGGACACGTAAGAATCACCATTGATGTGGAAGTTAATGAACCTTTAATGGATGCATTAAAGGAGAGTATGCAGAACATGCCTCACATGATGAAAGAGATGATTCCTAGTGGAAAAAATAACAAGTAACCCTTTTTTTGTTAGAGGATGAATTTGGTAGGGTTACTAGGTTCACTTTTTTTGTTTTCTTTTTGTGTGTTGAGTTTTTAATCAAAACTTGGTTTGTTTGTAATTTGTTAGTAAACGTATTTATTCTTTTAAACGGATAATTTGAATTGTATCATTTATTTCCGAGATCTGCATTTTTTTCTATTAGGTCGTATGTGCGGATGTCCGAGATTAACCATCTATCACCATTCTTAATCATGACATCAGTATACCTATGAGTCAACACATTGCCTTCTTCGAGTTTTTTCGTTGTAAGTTGGACTTCACCGTCAACAACAGCAACATCATTTTTGGGGACGTGAATATGAATGATTTTGGTTTTATGGATTGAATCTTTTAAAAAACCACCGAATAGATCAGTTATACCTTTTCCAAATTCTGCCATATTTTTGGTGACCTCCCCTTTTGGTTTTATTATGATCATATCTGAGACAAAAAATGATAGAAGTTTTTCAACGTCACCTCTATTCCAAGCTGAATCGTAAGCTTTTGCCAAAGCGATAATTATTGCTCTGCTATTTTCCACAAAAGGCACCGCAGATATCTATTATATGTTAACAGAAAAGGGTTTTTGTTAACAAAAATTGACCAGATAATGCAAAATCAAGTCTAGAAACCTTGGCCAACTAGTGTTTGTGAGTTTATTATTTTTTGGGATTGGTTTTATTCTATAGGTATTTTGGGGAACAAAATTTTTTTAGTGTTTGCTCTGCAATTTGGGCATTCATTAGAATTTGCGGTGTATATTGTTTTGCAATATGGGCACTCTATTCTAACCATAGAGTTGAAGTGTTTGTCTATTATGTCCATTCTTTTCTCTTGTAACTCTTTTTTGTGTTTTTGTTTGGAAGTTTTATAAGCAAACAAAAAGGCTCCAATCGCTATTACAGTGAACATAACCGAAAAAATTAAGATAATTTCGCCAGCAATTGATAACGACAATTCTTTAACTCCCAAGTTGCTAACTGATTGGTTACAAGTTTTAAGTTGTTGTCAATGTAAATGAAACTTATCTTTTATGAATTCAAAATTAATAAAAAATGAGTTTTTGGGAGATTTCACTTCAAAGTTTAGATTCCATCTAGACTACAACTCCAAGAAAAAATCAAACATTTTTACTAGCAAATTTGAGCGTAAATCCCATTCCTCTGCATCTAAACAAAAAGAAGTTTTGCGAAAAAACACGGCGATATATCCAGAGTTTGGGAAACAACCTTTTTTGCAAAAACTGTTAACCTAAATAATTTTATGGTGGACCGAGCGGGAATTGAACCCAAACCGATGACAATTTGTTACATCTTTTTTATTGGATTTCATATTTTTCCCTAAGGATGAATATTTTTACAGATATTTAAAACTGAATGAAATATACTTCTAGAAATATTACAGAGATTCTTTTGAAAAATCTAATTTTATTTTTTCAGCCAGTTTCTTTGCTAATAAAACTGGCACTGCGTTTCCAACCATTTTATATCCGTTCAAAACTCGGGAATAGTAGAAGATAAAATCGTCAGGGAATGTTTGAATTCTAGCACATTCCCTTACAGAAAGCCTTCTGTATTCTGGATTTGCAGAGTTAAAATCCCATAAATCTTTTTCAAGTTTTATCATGTCCGTTGAAGAAGGGTGTAAAGGTGCATGTCTTCCACCTGCTTGAATTGTAAAAGATTGGTCACACCAATCCTTTTTTCGATTTCTTGACATAAAAATTGATGAAAAACTTCCAATCAAATATTCATGATTTGGAATTTCTAATTTTTCATTTGCATGATTTTTCTTTTTTGCTGGAAGTGGTTCTGGAAGGTTTCCAATTGTTTCTTTCAAAGTAACCCATTTCTTAACTTTTTTTCCATCTAATGTTTCTAAACCAGATTTACTGTGAGTTGGAAATGGAAAAGTAAACTTGAATCCTAACGATTTGTGGTATCCTACAATTATTACTCTTTTTCTCTCTTGTGGAACACCATAATTTCTTGTATCAACAACTTTGTATGTGACATTATACCCTAATGAAGAAAATTTTTCAATTAATTTTTCGAACTCTTTTACATGAGTTCTGGATACTATCCCAGGAACATTTTCGGCTAGAAAAAATTTTGGTTTTTTATCTTTTAGAACCCGTAAGTATTCATAGAAAAGTTGACCTCTTTTGTCTTTAATTCCTCTCATTGCCCCTGCAAGACTCCAGCTTTGACATGGAGGACCGCCAACTATTCCATCTGCATCTGGAATTTCACTGGAGTTAATATCAAACAGTGAGCGTTTGTCAATAACTATTGAATGATTTTTTTCGAACGTTTCCCAGACCACTTCGTCGTTATCATTAGCGTAAACTAGATTGAAACCTGCTTTTGTGAAACCAAGGTCCAGTCCTCCTGCACCTGAAAATAATGAAATAATATCCATTCTTTACCACGTAACTGTAATCAGTTTAGCATCAATCAATTCTGCTGGATTGTTTGGATTTTTAATTTTAACATCTTTTGTATTTATCAATTCGTTTTGACTTAAGGCATCAATATCTTCTCGAGAATAAGAATCAAATTTTTTCTTTGTAACTAAAGCTATTAATGAAAAATTATTCTTGGGATTAAACTTATGTAAATATGAAAAAACCCTGATTGGGTTTTCAATCATCCACATTCCTCTAATTCTAAGTTTTGTAATTCCTAGAGGGTCAACTCTGTTTATTCTTCCTAATTCAACTGTTTCTCCGCTTCCCTCTATTCCTTCTGCTTTTATGCTTCCATCAATGCCTTGTTTAAGCTTTCTAGAAATTCTTTGATAAACTTCTCTTTTTGCAGAATAACAAAGTCCATGAACAAAGAATAGATATTTAATTTTACTTTTTTGAACAGAACCAACCACGTAGAAAATATCTTTTTCTTCCCAATTCCCTGCTTCACAATTTCTACACGCTTCAGTAATTCTTCCATCATCTCTGTGTAACATGTCTTTAGGTGTAGAGCTGTTAAGGGCAATAGACGATTTCAAACTTTGAATCTTTTTAATTTCAAAAGCATCTCCTCCTCGAATTATTGCATCAGGAGGATTATTTTGGTTACCAAGTAGAGAAAAGATTTCACGGTGTCTTCTTTCTTTTTCTTCATGAGTTAGTTTAAATGAATTGCAAATTGCATCCTTAACATAAAATTCTAGTTGTTCTCCAACTGCATTTATCCTAATAAGATATGTTGATGAATATCCTTTTAGGTCGTTAATTTTAAAATCTGCGATGCTCTTTATGGCGGATAAGACATTTGGGCACATAGGCTATTATTTGATGCTTTCAATTATTAATCTTTAGAGTCAAAATGGTTGACAGAGTTTCAAAGGAAAAGCGTTCAAAAATAATGTCTGCAATAAAATCGAAAAACACTAAACCTGAACTGGCTTTGGCTAATGCATTATCTGAAGAAGGACTCAATTTTAGCCTTCAATATGGAAAAGAAAAAATTGACATAGCATTTCCAGAACAAAAAATTGCAATTTTTGTCGATGGCTGTTTTTGGCATGGTTGCCCTATGCATTCTCATACGCCTAAAAGCAACAAATCATATTGGGTTCCTAAACTTGAAAAAAACAAAGAGCGAGATTTAGCGAAAAACAATAGGTTATGGCAAGAAGGATGGAAAATTTTACGGTTTTGGGAACATGAAATCAATAATTTAGAAATTATTGTGAAAAAAATTTTGAACGAACTTAATGAAATGAAAAAGGGAAGATAATGAATAAATTTCAACAAGCATAATCCCATCTAGCTAAACTACAAAAGAATTTTACCTTCTTTTAGGCAACTTTTACAGGTTTATGTCTATCTTTTCTTTGCCATCTGATAGTAAACAAAGAACATCAAGAAAGTTCCAGCATTAGCAAAAGTCAATGTCATCCAGTCTAAGTCTAAAATCACTTTTCCGCCAATATTGTTGACCGCCATTAGAACAGCAACTGCAAAAAGCACCCACAATCTTTGATTTTTGGTCATCGGCACTCTTATAATATATGCAAAAACTACAATAAAAACTTGATTTACATTTAAAAATAAAAAAAATTTAACCTAACCTTGAGAGCGTTTCTTTTTTTAAAGCAATTTGTGTATTTGGTCTTTTTCTCAAGATAGGTTGATTAACTTTTAGTGACGTTAGTGGCGTTTGTGGCGTTTCTCTAGAGTGTTACTGCTAGAATTTAGTTTGTTGTTCTATTCTGTCTTCCATTCCAAAACGTTTAGCAAGTTTACAAAGTAATATTGGGTTAAGCTCATATCCTCGTTGAGTGTTAGTTTTCTTGTTTTTGAAACCCATAGTCTTCAATGCTCTACCAATAACTCTGTTGTCCAAGGGTTTTATTGGATGTTTTTTGTTATACTCTTTCGTAACATCGTCTGTAGGAACCCAAGCAACATATGGATTATAGACAGTAAGCAAAGCATCAAAGACCTCAGCATCAAAACTAGAATAGTATTCTTCCTTCTTTTCATATGCAATTTGCTTTACATATTTTAGGATATAGGGTTTGTATTTGAAAGGCGTAAATCTGTAAATTGGACAATAGAGTTCCAAGATTCTACTTTCTTGTTCTGCAAAATCAAAAACGATTGGTTCAGTAGTGTTCTGTTCAATGTAGTTTATTAATTCAAAGTTGTTCAATGCAACTTTACGCCAACAGTTTAGGTCTTCTCGTAGTTGTTCTATTACATCATTATCCATTCTTAAATTGAATCTTCTATTAGATTTTACCATTGGAATAGTTATGCATCTATCACTCAATGTATATGGTAAAGTTTGAATGCAACTTATACATTTGAATCCAGTAACATCATAATCTTTAATGTCATCATAGTTATCGCTACTGCATCTAGGAACTACTCCACCTACCTTGTAACCCTCATTCAAGATTCTACAAATTTCTTCTTCTTGTGGAGTAGCAAATCTGTTTATCTTAAGAAATTCGTCTATAAACATTGTATTGAATTCTATTGCAATTAATTCCTTCTTTTTGACTACTTTACCTTTCCTATCTTTAACTTCTTCACTATACACTCGATTCTTTATAGTTCTGAAAACTACCGCAGGAGTTGGATTAGTGTAGGTTATTACATTATAACAAATTTTGCTTATTGCATCCCATGCCCTTGTTTTTCCTGAACCAGATAATCCACCAAAATGCAATATTGGATATCTATCAGCTATTTCAGGAATCCAAGTGAGAAGAACCCAACTTGCACAAATTAGGTAGTGTATAGGTTCTTGGAATTCTATGTTCTCTTGTAGAAAATCTATTATTTCTAGATACAGTTTTTTTGTTATAGAATCTTTTGGAAACATCAAGTATTCTGCATGTATTCTTTCGGGATATTTACTGTCACTTACATAATGTGGACAATTTTCTATTCTGTATTTGAACTCATGATTTCCTAATTCTGCAATTGATTCTTTGTATTGACACCATTTTCGTGTCCAGAAACTGTCCTTAGTGCATGTATCACACTTCTCTACTGGATTATTGTATCTAGCTAATTTTAATCGAAACAGTTCTTCTCTTATGGATTTCATTTTATCTTGCTTATTCTTTGTAGAAACGTCACTAACGCCACTAACGTCACTTTTTACAACTTTTTCTGTTTTCATATCTTATCACCTATTACTAAAAAATAAACAAAAACGCCTTAATAAATATTGTGTCAAATTCAACATAATTTTTTTTATTATGTATTGTTTTAATTAATTAATGAAATTATTTAATTAACTACTTAAAATTTAGGCTATTTTTTATTTCATTAGTTAATTAAAAAAAGGAATAAAATATAGTGATTTTAGATTATTATGCAATATTTGTTTATTACTCAATTAATGATGTTTTTTTCAACATTATGCCTACATTAAAAGTGTTATATTTGAACAAAAAATTTATATAGTTGATTAACAAACAATAAAATATATTACCTTTTGGTAATAAATATGAAGGTGAAACGATGACTAAATATACACATGTTTACATGACAAAAGATTGTAAAGAAAAATTGGATTTTCTTTCTGAAAAAAGTTGCTTACCACGTAGTAGAATTTTGGATTTACTCATTACTCAAATTTTTGACATTGCATCAAGCTTTGAATTCTTGAATTTTGATTTTGACCAAAGTATCAGTAAAGCTACTCTTTACGTGACAATGTCTGGAAAACGCAAAATGACAATTGAAAAACGAGTTGAGGTTGAAACTAATGACTGAAGTTAAAGAATGGGTAGACGAGAAAGGCAATACACATTATGGGGAAAAAATTAATTTTCCGTTAAAGTTGAAGCAAGATACTCGAAATATCAAAGTTAAACTTGAAAATTCTGACCAAGTTGAATATTTGAAGCAAAAAGTAGAGGATTACGAGGAAAAATTAACTATTCTAAGTGAACAAGCTTTCAATAAACGTAAAGCTGAAGCTGAAGAAAAAGCACGTAAAGCTGGTCTTAGTGTAGAAATTGAAAATCCCCATGAACTTAAAGCCATTGAAAAAATCCTAAATGAAAATCAACCCAACAATAACACTGGAAACCGTGATTATCCATTAAATGCTACACAGCTTGGTTACAAAAATAACAAATCTGTAATGAATCAAGAATTTTCAACTGTTAGCGACATGGTTACTGCATTAGATGCTGAAGAGACTCCAGAATCTAGAGATGCTGTCAAAAAGATTTTACGACAAACACAAAGAACTGGTGTTTCAACTTTTGAATTTGAAGGTTCTTTGAAGAAATTGAGGGAAGATAGAACCGAGTTAAGAAAATATAAGAAGGTTCGTTAAAAATGTTTGAAAAGAAAACAGAAACTAAAGAAGAAACAATTACAATTCCAGTGGATAAAGTTCGAAAAAAAACATCCAGTGGCGGTAAATGGATTTTAAACGAGAAGGATGAACTCGTTTTTAGAAATGTTATTAACACAAAAGTCTTTGATGAGGTTCTCAGAACATGGGTTGAACAAAAAGAAACAATTGAAGATTTAACGCCAAAAGATAGGCACTGGTTAAAGACTATACAAGATTCAATAATCATTAAAAAAATTGTTCCATCAAGGACTCAAATTGATTGCAAAGACACGTTATTCTTCATGCGGACATTACAATATCGAATTCGTGAAGAACTAAGGTATCATTATTTGCATAAAGAAGAAAATTCAAGAAAAATTTACTTAAAAGATTTTAAGACCAGTGTTTGCTTTGAATGTCCAAAATCAAATTCAACTTATGTAACGGTGCAAGTTGTTGAAGATAAGCCAATTACAAAAGATGAAATTTTGAAGCTTTATGAAAAAGGTGTAATTGGGGCAGTATACGATGACGTAAAACAAATCGGTGACGAAACCGTTTATCAAAAAACTGTTTACGCTAAGAACTAAGGTGTTGAATGGGGTGTGTGTGAAAACTTTTGCATCTGCGACAAACTTCTTGATTCGTCACTGTCATGCATACCCTTTCACAATTACTTTGAGGTGAAAAAATGAGTGAAGAATTAACTCCTTTTGTTCGTGACCTTCACTATTGCAATGTATGCCACAAAGAAACCCGTTACGTTTGTCCACATTGTAGCAGTTTAGCCCATAAATCTGAAGTTTATGTCTGTCCTGATTGTGCCATTAAACGAAAAGAAAAATTGTATTGTCCAAATTGTAACCAGAAACTTTACAGAATACAACCAAGGTTCGTGGGTTCGTATCGTTCAATGAAAAAGAACATCAAAAATTTTCAGCACAAGATTTGGGTTGAACCAAAAGTGCATGGACCTGATGAAAGAGACAAAAGACTTAGACGAGATGAACTATAACGAGAAAACATTGGCAATAAAAAACTCATTGTCAAAAAAGTTAGAACATGTAACCAAATTGTAAAATTTGTTTAAAAATTTAAGCAGTTAATTAAATGTTAAAGTGTCAAACAAAAAAAATAAACAAGTAAAGAATTCTAACAATACGTCCAGAGTTTTGGTGTTAGGTGTTCATTATTTTCTATTTGTTTTTCTGTAAGTTCATCTGTTAATCGTTTAGCCAATTTAGGATAATTTTTTATAATAAACTCCGTGAATGCATTAATAGCTTTAGAAGCAATTTCGTCTTTCCTATTGATTATAAAACTTATATTGAACGGCAATGTTGGATTTTCTTGAACTAATTCATGCATTATGCCCTTATACTGGTCTTGTAGACGTATCATGAGACAAACTAAGCATCTTGCCTTGGCATCATCAGCAAAATAATTTGCACCAGTTACTTTATACCTACACATCAATTCTGGATTCCAATAACATTCGTTCATTTTATTATTTTCAGAATTTTCTCGAACCATGTTTTTTCACCACCATTTTTATTCACATCCGAATATGATATATAAATATCGGATTCTAAAAAGAATATATAAACTTTCAAAGTTCCTTTATATAGTTTTTTTAAACCCACGTAACCCAAAATCAAAAATATGCCTATACTACAAGCCCATTCCATGCCTCTTTTTGCGATTTTCGCAAAAAAATAATGACGGGGAAGTGTTCTAACAGTTTATGGGAACTGTTAAGCCAACAATAAACAAGGCTAAATTATACAGTTTTTTAGAAAATAAGCCTAAGAATCAAACCGTTTTCAGTAACTAATAACAAAAAATCTACGTGTAAATTAACATCCATCAATGTAACACGTAAGACACATACACCCCATTTGTTTATGGGTGTTAATCCTTTGAACTTAGAGGTCTTCCTCTTCTATCACTAAAATAAAATCCTCTTCGAATTCATCATCAATTTGTTGTTGTTCTTCTTCTTGTTTGTTTATTTCCTTTGTTACTCTAGGTCTAAGTTTTTGGTCTCTTCTTTTAATTGCTTCTTTCATTCCTTCGGGGTCATACCACCACGCTAAACGATTCCAAAAACCCTTTTTATATTGTGTAAAATTGTTTTGTTTCTGTTTCTTTTGTAAATGTAATTGTTTTGGTTTTGTTTCTGATTCATAGAGGTTTATGTGTTTAACGGCTAGTTTTCCGTTTAAATAATATATGAAAAATCCTTCATCTAACTTTAAGGCTACTCTGGTCCAGTCTAGACCGTAAAAACTTCTGAACTTCTTTTTGATGTTGCTTTCATTTCCTAGTTTAAAGTGGTATCTTTGGTTTGATAGTCTGGTGTATTCAGGGTCTATTCCAGTTAAACTTGGAGTAATTGCTAAACATCTTATTCCAATGTTTGCCCCAACTGATGCTATTCTCATAAATTGCTCTGAAACTTTAGACCTTAGCCGTCTAGCGATTAACTGGCATTCTTCAAAAACAAGTAAAGTGTAATTTTTTACTGGCTTGTCAAGGCTAGAGTTCCAGAGGTCTAAAAGTGTGAACTCTATAAACTGCCTTTGTTCACTGGGTAAAAGATACGAAATGTCAAATATTATAGAATGTTCGGGGATTTTGATTTTTTGAAGCTTCTTAACTTCAACAAAATAAGGAACACTAGATTTTTTCTTCCAATGTCCTACAGTGTCAAAAACTATTATACGCCAATTTTGTAAAATTCCTTGATAGTGTAAAGTCTCACTGATTGCCATTGCTAGAAGTGATTTACCTTGCTGGTTAGTTCCAGTAACTAATACGTTACTTTTCTTCAGTTCTGTAACATCTAAAGATTTTACAAAAAAGACCATGCTGTTTTAATCCTCTTCAACATGGCTTTCGATTATGTCATACCAGTCAATTTCTTGAAAATCTCTTAACGTCCATGTATCGCAAATTTTGTAAACTTGGAATTCTTCGTTGTAGAAAAGCTCTTCAATCCATGCTTTGAGGTCTTGGCTCTTGTCATACGTTGACCTTGGACTGTTAGCAATGCGGTGTAATTCGCTGTTAAGATATTGGTCATTATCCAGATTCAAAGACATTAACCATGTCTCAAAATTCGTATAGCCATTATACTCTGTATTACACATAGTTTTCCCTAATTTTATCTATTCATTATGCCTTTTTAAAACTTGTTTCTAATTCAGATTATGATGTTTTTATAAAAAATATTAGTATATTACTATATTTTTATTATATTTAATTCAAATTTTTAACAAACTACATATGCCAACCCTTTCTCAATAAATTGATTAAACTGCTGAAAAATTTCATTAATTGTTTAAAAAAACCTGAAAACAAATTGTTCTAGTTTTGCCTCTATTTTCCTTTGAATCTAAAAGAGGTGTTCTATTCTATTTTGCTGTTAAGTTTCATTACGTGTATAAATTTTGGTTGTGTTTTATTGGGGTTTAATTTTATTAATGGACCTCTAAAAAGATAGAAAATTACAGGTAGGGGGAGTTCGTTTTCTTTTCTTGAAGATTTTTACACATTTCTTTATTTGAATGGGTAAATTTCTTCAAGTTCCACTCCAGTCTCGAATCCAATTAATTTTTTCAAATTCTTTTGATAAAGCATTAGTGCATTAATGACAGTAGTAAATTCATCTAGTGACTGTTCACCTTTGGGAACTTCTCTAAAAATCTTACCAATCTTTTCCTCAATCGGTGCGAATACCCACGTAGAAATGGAATGAGGAAGAAGAAGGTTCAATTCCGTATCATTAGTATCGACAAACTTTTTCAAATCTAGGTATGCTTGTTGGGCTTCAAATTGTAAGCTTTGCATTGACCCTCCTTCAATTATTGATGATTTCCTGATTACAGATTCCCTTAAAACTGCCAGAGTAGACCAAGCTTCTTGAATTTTATTATACAAAGGTCTTACGATGTCATCCATTCGACTCATTATTTCTTTTTGATATTTCATTTCTATTTCATGTTTCTGTCTTCTAGATTCAATCTTAGAACTGGTCCAGTATCCCAAAACTAAACCAATAATTGTTCCACCCAATGTTCCTAAAACAGAAATAATTGAATTCCATTCACTCATCGAATACCCCCATTATGAATAAAATAATTTGATTATTAGATTATTCTTACTTTGGTTTCTTAAAGATTTTAAGTCCATCCATTTCGGTAACATACTCAAAACCCACTTCAATAAGTTTAGAAGCTTCAAGAACATTAGAAGCCGTTCTTACCGTAAATTCTTCATCTCTAAAATTAATCAAGTGAGTGTAAATCAAAGTGTTCTCAAGTCTCTTATGTCCAAGTTTCTTTTTCACTAAAAGAATGTCTTTAGTTTTGTAGTAAAGTTGAGTAGCAAAAAAATGCCTAAAACTATACATTGAAATTTTCTTTAACTCTGGTCTTTGTAATTTATCAGAAGTTCTTTGTCTAAGCCTTTGAAAAGAGGTTCTCATGGTTCTTACTTTTGGAAAAATGTTGTCATCTAAACAAAAATCATGATTGCCCAAATACTCTTTAAGCATTGCAAGGGTTTGAGATTTTAAATGTAATGTTCTTGGGTTTCCATATTTAGCTGTTTGAACATTAATTATTCCTCTTTTCAAATCAAACCATCTGAGTTTAGCTCTCTGTAATTCAATAGGTCTCATACCCGTGTCTCTAAGAATGCTCAGAATCAAACTATACTTTTTTCCAGCGTCAGAAATCAAGATAGTAACTTCTTCAATTGTAGGAACATAAGGTGGTTGACTGGAACGCCTAATTCTTGGTTTATTCCATTTCAACCCATTATATCTTACATACCTGTCGTAAGAATCAACTAATCCCTCGATGTAGCTGTTCTTTCCATCTTTAGTTGCTAAATACTCAATCACTTTTTCAGGTTCATCAAGGTTAACCACTCTATCCATCATACGCAATCTACGGTCAGTAACTTTGATAGTAGTCTCTGCTAGTCTATCTTTTTTCATGCACCAAAGAGTATTGAAAATCTTTTCAGAATGTAGCGAGTGTAAGTTGTGGTGGACCGAGCGGGAATTGAACCCGCGGCCTCCTGAGTGCAAGTCAGGCATTCTGCCAGGCTGAACTATCGGCCCATGTTGTTGG
>JAFGAC010000162.1 GCA_016933835.1 Clostridiales bacterium | reverse complement strand
GGACAGCTAAAAGGTCCATGATTTTAACATCAGGTACTTTAGCGGTGGATGGAGATTTCAGTTATATCAAGCATCAACTTGGCATGAATCCTATCAGCGATTGGAAGATTAACGAACTCACCAAATCATCACCATTTCACTTTAAAGAAAATTGTATGCTCTATATTCCAAAGAAGATGCCTTTTCCTAATGTTGATGATGAATCATACATTCATGTGATTGGACAAGAGATATCAAGGCTAATTGATGCATCTAATGGACATGCTTTGGTCTTATTTACATCTTATAAGCCATTGCTACTAATATATCAGAAGATTAAAGAAGAGCACCCCAACCGACAGCTCATAGCAATGAATCGTGGCAGAAATACAGCAATCGATGAATTCAAGAAAAGTCAAAATGCTGTTTTATTTGCAACTGGAAGCATGTGGGAAGGTGTAAATATACTAGGGGATGTTTTATCTCATTTAATTATTGTGAAGCTACCCTTTCCAATACCAGATCCAATCAGTGACTATGAAAAATCATTATATAAGGATATGAATGAATATCTTAAATCCGTTTTAATTCCTAAAATGCTTATAAAATTAAGACAAGGTGTTGGCAGATTGATAAGAAGTGAATCTGATACAGGTGTTATTTCAATATTAGATGTCAGAGCCAGTGACACTGGTCGGTATCATCAAGAAGTTATACATGCATTACCTGAATGCAAAAAGTCAGAGAGCATTGAAGATATTCGAACTTTTCTAAAAGAGAAAAAAGACAAATTGTATTTTGAATAGATGAATAATTGGAGGAAGAGACAATGGATAATAGTTTGAAATTTAGTGAACAAGTGGCAATGCTTAATCACTTAAAAAATAAAAAGTTAATTTCAGCCATGGAGTATGACAAGATTAAGCTCTTTATCAAGAAGAAGTATAAAATCGGTATTTATGCCATGGAGTAAAGTCTTGTTTACAAATATACTTATATGGAGTACAATATAAGTATATTTGTAACAGGAGGTGATAGTTATGAATTACCTTGAAAAAATTGAAGAACTAATTAAACATCAAAATGGTACGATTTTAAGTGCTGATCTTGATAAATATGGTATCCCACGAAAATACCTTCAAATATTAATCGCTGAAGGTAGGTTAGAAAAATGTGATCGTGGCATATATGTAGCTGTTGATGCCATTGAAGATGAAATGTTTGCTATGCAGAAAAAGTACTCCAAGTTAATCTACTCCCATGAGACAGCTCTTTTTATACATGATCTATCAGACCGTACACCATTTGAGTATTCGGCTACTGTCCCTAGTGGGTATAAGGTTGTTTCAAATGTTGCAGATAGATTTAAAATCTACTATGTAAAAAAAGAACTACATGAACTTGGCGTTATATCACTTAATAGTTCATTCGGTAACCAAATTAGAATTTATAACATTGAAAGAACGATTTGTGACATTATAAAAAGCAGAAGCAGAGTAGATATACAAATCCTAAATGAAGCATTGAGACGGTACGTTAAAATAAAATCATCGGACTATTCATTATTAATGGATTATGCGAAAAAACTCAACATAGAGACGGTACTTAAAAATTATTTGGAGGTGATACTGTGAGTGGAAGAGCGATGAGCTTAAAAGCAAAAATAAGAAATCTAGCTAGAAAAAAAGATATGTCAGCTCAGGTAGTGCTTCAAAACTATATGTTTGAACGATTTCTTGAGCGTCTCTCCAAGTCGGCCTATAAG
>JAFGAC010000161.1 GCA_016933835.1 Clostridiales bacterium | reverse complement strand
CATTGAATGACTAGTTCTTCTAAATCTTCACCATTTACTTTTTCTTCTATTATGGTATAGACTTCTTCACTTTCATCTTCAGGAGAGATAATAACTCCACAGGATGGACAAGAAATGTCTCCGTTCCCGTCGATTTGGGTTAGATCGATTATTGTTATTGCAGATTTATTCCCTTTTTGTGCAACTGCGTCCGGCACTTTTGTTTCCTCACTGAACTGAAGAAAACAAGGAATATTACTGCCTTATTAATATGTAGGAAACACACACGTATAGTCCTAACACCAAGTCCACTTGTGTAGTTGATCCAATTTTTTTAAACAAGAAATTGAAAAAGAACCCACCGCAAACCCTCAGTAAACAGGTTTGTGTCAGGATAAAAAACTCCAACAAAAGTTAAATTTTTCATTAGAGCCAGCTATCTATAAACAAATAAATTGAATACTCAAAAAATTCATCTAAAAATATGAATTACTTACTACAAAAAGCAAGAAATAAAAATTGACCGTTATTGTATTTTTTTGATTCGAGCCGACTTAATCAAGTTCTTTAACAGTTAATTCATAAGTTTCAAGGATTGCTTTTGCTGCAATTGCTAATTGACTTTTTTCTTGGGTAGTGAGTTCTTCATATATAGATTTACCGACTGATTTTCCCAATTGACGAGGCACACTAACAAACACGGGTTCAGATAAACCATCAAAACTTATTGGTGCAGCTAGGGGTAAAACCTCATTTGTGTTGAGAATTATTGCTCGAATTATGTCTCGAAATGCGGCTGCGGGTCCAAATTCTGTCCCGCCAATGTTATCAACAATAGTTTTAGAAACAGACTTCACGTAAGAATCGATATCTTGTTTGATTAGCTTCTTATCGTTTTGTTGTAGGTAATCTCTCAAAGGTATCCCATTAATTTTTACAGTTGACCATAGAATGATTGCATCTGTTCCGTGTTCGCCTCCAACATACCCGTCAACAACGGAAACAGGAACATTAAGGGCACGGGCTAGTTCGGATTTGAATCTTAAAGTTTCAAGGTTAGTTCCTGTGCTGATAACAAATTTGGCTTTGGAATATTTTTTGTAAAGCATGGCCATTGCATCAACAGGGTTAGTTATTACAACATG
>JAFGAC010000160.1 GCA_016933835.1 Clostridiales bacterium | reverse complement strand
CAGGGATTTCTGCGAAATCCCTGAAAATGCAAGTTCGATAACCTCGACTTAGTTTATCCTGATTCTATTGCAAGGATGACCTTTTTACCATTTTTTGTCATAATATTTAATTTATTAAAATTACCGCAGAATAATTTTAATATTTTTCGATTACTCTTTGTTCCAGGATATTCAAATATATATTGTTTAGAATAATTTGATTCAATAATTTTCCCTTTACGATTAATGATCATTTGCATCATTTTTTCCATTGGAACTTTTTTATTTTGAATATTGAGACAAATAGTCAAAATATATCGGAACAAATTTAATATACCGGCTTTTAACAGTGAAATAAACTGGTCCGGTTTCGTATTCCTGATTTTAACAAGCTCAATATTTTCAAGTTTCTTGAGTTCCTGTTGATGCCGGTTAATTTTATTTCTTTTATTTTCAATTTGTTTTTCAAAACGCAGTTTAGCGCTGTTATTCCCACATACGCCAATATTTTCATGATATTGATCTATTTTCTGGTTTGCAGTATTTATTTTTTGCTCCAATATTTTTTTCTGATTAATTTTTTTAGGATTTTGTATTTCTACTGTACCATTGCAAATATTGGTATTAAAACTGCAAAGCATATTCATATTCTTGATAATCTCTTCATTGTCCGGCCATCTGGTTTTATATAGTTTTTGCAGCATTCTACCCATTTGTTTGCTGCCGTTTGTTGCAAAAACACAAAGGCGGTCTTTGTATTTGATAATTGTGAACCATCTTGGGTCATTAAGTCTTTTTACAGGGTCCCGCCATTTTCCTTGATAGTTATAACCGCCAATTTTTTTATAACCAAAATCATTTAAATCTTTGTACATATTGCTTTTTAATGGCGTCAAAGTGGGAACATTAAGTTCATTTAGAATACGTTTATTTAGTTCATTTCCGCTGCCCTCTCTGTCCATAATAATAAGTTTAGTTATTTTCGGATAATCCGCAGCCAATTGACTGGTCGTTTCATAAACTGTTTTTCCATAAGGCGTATCAATACGAATATTTCTTAATTCCAGAATATAACCATTAGTACTGGTTACAACAAAATATTTGGTCCCAGGCAATACTTTTTGAGAATTACTGATTAATCCGGCAGCATGATTTTCCTTGCTGTAATATGGTTTTGCATGGCCGTCATAATAAATGATAATCCTGTTGTTTTCAATATTTAAAAAGTCAATCCAGTAATTTCGGCAGGCAATATTTACCTCGTCTAAAAAATTGCTTTTCTCTAGCGGTTTTACCAAATCGCGCGCAAATTTTATGGACATGGGACAGTGAGAGATATCAGCATTGATAGCTTCTTCAAAATTACTGACAGAAGGATCAAGTGTAATTGCAGTCATGGTTTTAATAAAATTATCAAATGATTTTTCTTTGCATTTAAATCTGTTGATATTGAGTTCACTTTTTATTTTTGAAAGCAAGTTGACAAAAAGATTGCTTAGTTTAAAATGGTCCATTAAATCCTGCATTAAAGGAATGCCTATTTTATCATGATTTTTAATGATAATAGTCTTTACGGTTGCAAAATATTGCTTTTTTTCGTGAATATAATAATTATTATCAGGTCTTCCTTGTGGACGGACAATAGATTTCTTTTTAATGATTTGATTAATCCATGACAGGGTAATACTAATATTACAAAAGTTTAGCAGAGTTTTTTGTATTGTAATACTTCTGATATTTGAATTGATTGTTACAATTTGAAAAATAACTTCAATTAATGCTTGATTTAATTTACGAAAATGTTGATAATATTCCAGCATTGAAAGATCCTTATTTGTATTTTTTTGCAAACTATTTATAAAATTTTGGATTTTTCAATGCAATATTTTTTTATCGAAATTTCATTTATTAATTAATTGAAATAAAAGAAGTTACGGGATTTCGCAGAAATCCCTG
>JAFGAC010000159.1 GCA_016933835.1 Clostridiales bacterium | reverse complement strand
GATGAACCACACAAAAAGCTTTCTTAACAAATATTTCAAATTGGAAAAAAGAAACTCATAAAATGGTGCGGGGAGAGGGATTCGAACACTAATTTACCAGTAAATTATTCATTAGAAAGAATCATCACAAAATTCTGTGTTCAAGATTTAGTTTATGAGATTAAGTATCCAAATAATAAAATTTTTTTATTTTTAAATTAATCTGTTATTCGCCAAGTGTGACCGCACTTAATACAGCGATAAAATACTGCTTGGGAATTGTCTTCAGAACCTAAATTTAATTCCCACGTTTCAGCTTTTGTTCCGTTGCATTTAAAACATTCTGAATCAACTATAGGCAGAGTTCTCAACTTTTGAAGGTTTTTATCGATTACTACTACCCCTTCTTTTCTTTCCTTTATTGGGTGAACAAAGTCATTTTTTATTTTCTTAACAAGTTTCTCTTCAGGCACCTCAATTTTTTCCTTACACTGTTGACAATAAAGTGATAATTGTTTATCCTTAGATTTGTAGACTAATCGAGAATTACATTTTGTGCAAAAATCCATGAAACATCGCCTCAGTAAATTTTACTCATTAAAAAGAATTAACTATTTAAGACTAACTGGATTCTAGTTTTTTTTGACAAAATTTTTACATTTTTCACCTTCAATACCTGTGCAAGAACCTCAGCAAACCCATTTTTCAGAAAAATATCAAAGCTAGTTAAGACAACAAATTCTCTGGATAAATTCATTTTATTCTGGTTTATGCTTTCTTAATGTTTGACTATTTAAGGCCACAATAACAGTGCTAAGTGACATCAATAATGCTCCCACAGCTGGACTTAATATTAAACCAAAATTGTAAAGGACTCCTGCAGCCAAAGGTATTGCAAGAATGTTGTATCCTGCAGCCCACCATAGATTTTGAACCATTTTTGAATATGTCTTCTGAGATAGTTTTACAACTTTTGTAACATCATGAGGATTATTTCTTACCAAAATTATATTTTTTACCAGAATTTAGTAAATTGTTTACTCAGAATAAAATTTTAAAATAAAATCTACTTATCTTTATATTTTTTGTCATATTAGACCAGTTTCATTTAAAAAATATTAAATACATCTTGATATAAAATATTTTATTACAATTTTTTGAAGGGAAAAAAATGAAAAAAAATAAAAGTAATTATCTTTTTTCCACTACGATTTTGGTCCTACTATTGACCATATCGGCTATATCGGTTACATTACCCGCTGTAGCAGCTCAAAGCGTTCCAACTAAAGCAACTATTGCTTATCTTGGTGCAATGCCAAATCCTGTTGGCGTTAACCAACAAGTACTATTACACGTCGGAATAACAGACTCAAGAAGTAGTGCAGAATTGGGGTGGGAAGGATTGACCGTTGAAGTTACGAAACCAGACGGTTCAAGCGAAACTCTAGGGCCTTACACAACCGATTCTACAGGAGGAACCGGTGGCATCTTCATACCTGACATGACAGGTACGTATCAAATGTACACTGTCTTTCCACAACAAACAGTTCTTGCAGGTGGGGGCTTCTTTGGTCCAGCATATAACCTAACTTACCTTGCTAGCGAAAGTGAAGTTTTGGAATTAGTCGTAACAGCAGAGCCAATACAGTTCTATCCTGGGCATGCATTGCCAACTGAATATTGGAGTCGTCCAATAGACGCTCAACTTCGTGAATGGTCATCCATTTCAGGAAGCTGGGCAT
>JAFGAC010000158.1 GCA_016933835.1 Clostridiales bacterium | reverse complement strand
GTAACTACTCAGCTATTCAAGAGACATTTTGCTAATAAGTCAAACTATAATTGCCGATATTATGTCACATGAAGCGAGAAGAAATAGAAAATATATATGACCAGGGAAAAGAAGCAGTAGTAGAATTAGTCCAGGGATTAATAGCTGAATTTACTGCAAAGATAGCAGAACTAACAAATAGAATTGATGAGCTTGAGAAACAATTAGGTAAAGATAGCCATAACAGCAGCAAGCCTCCATCAACAGATAACATATTTAAGAAAAATAAAAAGATGACAAGGAGTATGAGGAAACGCTCGAAGAAGAAAAGCGGAGGCCAGGAAGGACATGAAGGCAAAACACTTTCCATGACTGATAAACCTGATAAAAGAGTGAGACTCAAAGTAAAGCGCTGCAATAGTTGCGGGGAATCGTTGGAAGGATCATCGCCGAAAGGAATAGACAGACGCCAGGAGATAGAGATCCCGAAGATAAAGCCATATGTAACCGAATATCAATCGGAGATAATTGATTGCCCCTGCTGAGGGGAAGAGAACAGAGGAATATTCCCGGAGGGAATAACAAATAAAGTACAATACGGGAAATATTTAAAGTCATTGGCAATATATTTCCGGGATTATCAATTGCTGCCATCAGAGAGAACAGCAGAGATATTTGAAGACATATTTTCAGTTCCGTTAAGTGAAGGTACGCTATATAACACTACAAAAAGATGCGCAGATGAATTAAACGGATTCCAGGACTGGATAATAAAAAAATTACTAAGGTCTGAGATAGTAAATTTTGACGAATCTGGTTTAAACATAGGCGGAAGCCTTCACTGGCTGCATAGTGCGAGTACGGATAGCCTGACATATTATCAGCCTCATGAGAAAAGAGGAACAGAAGCATTTGATGAAATAGATATTTTGCCGAATTTCAAAGGACATGCAGTGCACGATCATTGGAAATCATATTTCAATTATGACTGCCTTCATGTTCTGTGCAATGCCCATCATCTCCGGGAACTTACATATGTATTTGAAGTTGAAGAGCAGAAATGGGCTGATAAAATGATCAAATTATTATGCGAGATTAAGAAAGAATCAGAAAAATCTGCAAAAAAGGGCATGGCTATCAAGAAATCATTGAGGAAAATGTATGAAAGGAAATATAGTAATATTTTAAGTGAAGGCTTTCGGGCTAATCCTCCTCCTGAGGAGCCGATTATAAAAAAACGCGGGCGCAAAAAGAAGGGCAAGGTGCTAAACCTGCTGGAGAGAATGAAGAATTACAGAAATGAAATACTTGCGTTCATGTATGATATCAATATTCCTTTTGATAATAATCTAGCGGAAAGAGATATCAGGATGATAAAAGTCCAGCAGAAGATATCCGGATTATTTAGAACAAAGACCGGGGCTGAGCAATTCTGTATTATTCGCAGCTTTATTTCCACTGCAAGAAAGCAGGGTCTTAATGTGATTGATGCAATTCATGATATCTTCAATGGAAAGCATGTTTATTTAAGTTTTGAAGGTTAATATAGCTGAGTAGTTAC
>JAFGAC010000157.1 GCA_016933835.1 Clostridiales bacterium | reverse complement strand
ATCCAACATTTATTGAACTTGAACTTCTGACACTTCTTTTTGGTGCAGTGGTGGGGGTTGGAATGTCTCCATGTTTGGGTTATTTTGCAGATTCTACCAAGATAACCAATCGGGGATTATTTAGTGGTGTTACCTTTTTGTGTATGAATCTTCTTGCATCGGTTTTTTACGTTGTATTTGATGTAACAGACAACATTTTTTTCAGTTGGATTATTTTGGCTGTTTGGCGAGGATTGGGGCTTGTTATTTTCTTAAAACCGGTTATTGATAAAAAGAGCAGTTCAATAAAAACAAATAATGACTCCATTAAATCAATTGTTACTAATCGTGCGTTTTATCTTTATTTTGCTGCATGGTTGATGTTCATGCTTATTGACCGCTCAGAACAGCCAACTCTACGTTTTCTTTTAGAGTCTATGGACTACTATGTTGTGGCTCCAATAATTGGTAGCATATCTGGTTTGGGTGCAGGAATTTTGGCAGATCGAATTGGTCGCAAAAAAGTGATAATGTCTGGGTTTGTTATTTTTGGTATAGGTTACGCATTAATTGGCATTGATCCGGGTAATCTCATTTCACGTTATTTTTTCATTACAATAGAAAGCATTTCGGGGGGAATATTAGCGGTGGCTTTCATTTTGATAATATGGGGTGACCTATCAGAATTTAGTTCACGCGAAAAATACTATGCAATCGGTTTGATTCCATTATTTTTAACTCTAATCATTCAACTTTTTTCTGGTCCGTTTTTCAGGAGTATTGGAAATGAGAGTGCTTTTTCTTTGGCTTCATTTTTCTTGTTTATGGCTCTTCTTCCTCTGTGGCTTGCTCCCGAGACTTTGCCTGAAAAGAATATTGAGCTTAGGCGTCTAAAGAGTTTTGCAGAAGAAGCTAGGAAGGCTCGAGAAAAGTTTGAAAATAGTAATTAATTTTTAGATTTTGGATTTTTGAACTCAGTTTGCAAAATAGTGCACTAAATGGGTAAAAGCTACGGGAGTAAAGGCTCCAAAAGATTAGAAAAGGGAGCGTCTGCATGAAGGGGTCAATTTTTGTGTTAATGGATTTTTTCTAAAAACTCTATCCAAAACCTTGTCGTTCTTTGTCAGAAACAATGTTTTTAATTTGGACTTTGCAAAAAAGAAAAAAGTTTAGAATTTTTCGACTTTTGTGGCTATGGTTTCCATTGTTTCAGTATATGGGTGGTTTGGTCTTTCTTCTGAGAATATGAAGTTTCCTGCTGCTCTTAGAACTTCGCAGAAGCATGGAATTATTGATATGATGGGGAGGCTGTGGGTTTCTTTGATGCGTTTGTTGAATTTCTTCTTTTCTTCTTCTGATGACAAGTATTCTGCGATTACTTTGTTGATTAGTATGCCTGTTTTCTTTTCGAAAAGATCGTAAAGTTCGCTGGTCATGCGTTGGCTGCCGATTATGTCTGATGCATCCAAGCTTGTTACAACTAATACAACGTCTGCTGTAACGATGGCGTT
>JAFGAC010000156.1 GCA_016933835.1 Clostridiales bacterium | reverse complement strand
TATAGATAGGAAACCGCCACTTCAAAAATATTTCATTTTAAGTGGCGGAGGATTCATAATGGATTTTTTGGGATAATTGGAATTTGAATTTCTGTTATGAACTCATCTGATGAATCGGAGTAATCGTTGTCCACGATATTGTTTTCAATTGAATCACCTGAGATTTCGTAGTTGTTGTGTTCAATCCAATCAACGAGTGTTCTATAATGTTTTACTAAATCTTCATAGGGACCTATAACTGCAAGACATGCGTAAGTACTCCCAGGCTGCAAGACCAATTGCTGTTCTGTTTCTTTATCGGTAGATTTTATTTCGATGAAATATCTGAATTGATTAAAGATGCCATTTATCATATCAATTTTAGATATAGAAGTATATATTTCACCTTCTACAAGCCAAGAACTCATTTTAAGAAAGTTGTCACTTCTCATAAAGATTTTTTTTATTTCAGCTGAATCCTTCAGACCATATGTTTTTATGAATATCCCTTTTCGTGGTTCAAGAGTTGTCACGGTTATTTTTCCTAGTTTTGTTTTAGCGTATTCAAAAAGATCAAGTTTTGAATTGATTTTATATTTTAAGTTATTAAGTTGGTGAATTTTTAAATCAATTTCTTCATTCTTTTTTTTAAGCATATTAAATAATCTATCAGCATTTTTATTTTTCATGTAGTCATTGATTTCACTTAGAGAAATATCAAGATTTTTTAAAAATAGAATTCGGCTTAATTTAAACATACTAGTGATGTCATAATATCTATAGCTGTTTTTAGAGTCTTGTTCAGGTTTAAATAAGTTCAATTTGTCATAATGCCTAAGTGTATCAGTACTAATATTAAAGAGTTTAGCTAGCTCACCAATAAGGAATTTATCTTTCATGATTATCTCTCTTTCGTTTTAGAATTTTATCTAAAATCAAATATTTTAATTAAAAATAAAAAAAAAATTGACATTAGAGTTAGTCCAATGTTTATATTTAAATTATAGCATTATTCATTTATCGAAAGGATAAATTTTTAGAGTCCAAGTGTGAATAATACATATGCCAGATGAACTACTGATGATAAAGAAAATTTAAATCAGGCCAGAGTTGATCATTAGTCTATTTAATAAAATTGAATATTGACAATTAATATTGACAATATGAATAAATATATTTAAAAGGAGAATACATTAATGAGTAATTACAACGCAGTTTTAGCAAGAAATGTAGAAAATGCACCGAAAGGTATTGGCCCTTATTCACAAACTGTAGCTTTCTCTCATTACAACAATCTTTCAGCTCAATTACCTATCGATCCTAAATCGGGTAAATTAATAGCTGGCGGTGTGAAAGAGCAAGCTGAACAATGCTTTAATAATATCAAAGCAATTTTGGACGGTATAGACCATGTTATGAGTGATGTTGTTAGAATAACCATATTCGTCAAGAATATAAAAGATATTGACACTGTAGACGAAGTGTACAAAAGTTTCTTTCCAACTTATGTTCCTGCATTGACTAAAGTAGCAGTTTCAGCATTGCCAATGAATGCTTTGGTACAAATTGAAGCGCTTGTATCACATGGTGAAGGTACAATTCCAAATGCACCACAATCCGGAGACCTTATAAAGCTGACAAATAATACAGCAAATGCACCAATGTCTTCTCTATCTACCCAAGCTGTAGCTTTTTCACATTATAATAATCTTTCAGCTCAATTGCCTATTGATCCAAAATCAGGTCGAATTATAGCCGGTGGTGTAAAAGAACAGGCGGGGCAATGCTTAAAGAATATCAAGGCGATTTTGGAAAGTATCGATGTTCCCTTTGACGATATTGTTAAAATAAATATTTTCCTTAAAAATCTATCGGATAGTGAAGCTGTAAATGAAGTTTATACAACGTTTTTTCCAGATTCAGCTATTGCAAGAGCAGTAGCTTATGTTCCTGCACTTACAACAGTTGCAGTTGCAGCTTTACCTATGGATGCTTTAATACAAATTGAAGCAGTTGTGTCACACGGAGATGGGACTCCTCCACAAGTTGTTGAGGACAGACATGGAATAATAATTAAAGCAAGTAATACAGAAAACGCACCAAAAAGTTCTCTATCTACACAGTCTGTAGCTTTCTCTCATTACAATCATATTTCGGCTCAACTGCCTTTAGATTCCAAAACTGGTGAATTGGTAGCTGGTGGTGTAAAAGAGCAGGTTAAACAGTGTTTAAAAAATATGAAAGCAATTGTCGAAAGTATTGATCATGATATGGACGATGTTGTTAAAGTTAATATCTTCCTTAAAAATATTGAAGATATTGATGCTGTAGATGAAATTTACACAACATTTTTCCCTCATGGTCTTCCTGCACGGAGAACAGTTGGAGTATCAGCTTTAAATAAAAATGCTTTAGTGCAGATTGATGCGGTTTTATCAAACGCTGAAGGAACCCCTCCAAAAGCGTTATAAACTTTTGGATTACAAAAAGGATTTGCTTTATGCAGCTCCTTTTTTTTATCTATTAAAATAATTGTTTGCTTCTTTCATAATTCTAAAAGTGTATAAATGTCACTCTAGGACTTGCCCATGAAATTGCAAATCATTTTTAAAAAGCTGGATGAATTGATGAATGAGAAGACAGTTCTAAGAATCTCTGAGTTTCCGTTATGATATATTGGAGCTATTATCCTGTAAAACTTCTTCATTTTCCTTTGGTTAAAGATTATATTCTATATGATCTTAAGAAATCTGTGCAACTTAGTGTAATCCATCCATAAAAAATATCTTGGCATTAATAATAAAATTCCATAGCATATTTTGTTTTAACAGACTTTTGCAATATTTGTAAGTAGATTCGCTCTCTTTTATTTATTTGCGTGATATAATAAGTACATAAGAATCTCGTTCAAGCTGGTGTTTTGAGGAAAACATCTGTGCGAGGTATTAAGGGGGAGTTTATAAATGTTTTCACCAGGTGTTCAATCAGGATTTGCAGCAACAAAGAATAGAAGTGAGTTTCTTTCACCTTTGTCAGGGATGTGTTCTCTATGCGTAGAAGGGTGTGACGGGCCTTGTGATATCGGTCTAGCCGCTGTAATGGGAGCACAAACGGTGTATCCTTTGACTACCGGAGCCAACCAGATTGCTTCAGAAAAGAAATATCCTCTGGATTATTCTTCATTTAACATCAATGGCAGAGTATTCGGAGCTATGGGTGTTCCTGCAGATATGGATCATGCTGAGATATTCAATGTTGATCTTGAAACGACATATGGCACTTTAAATAAAGTGAAAATGACAATGCCGATAATGCTTCCAGCGTTAATTAAGATGAACTGGAAAGATTATTTTGCAGGAGCAGCTATGGCAGGCATTACGTGTGTTATCGGTGAGGATGCAAAAGCCAAAGATCCTAATCTTAAAATAGTAAATGGACGAATAACAGAATTTCCTTTTCTTGCGGAAATATTAGATAGCTTTAACCAGTATTATAGGGGTTATGGACAGATTGTTCTTCAGAGCAATGTAGAAGATGACCAGCTAGGTGTACCTGAAATAGCTCTTGAGAAGTATGGTGCTAAAGCTATTGAAATAAAGTTTGGTCAATCGGCAAAGGGTACTCAACCAGTTAGAAAGATAGCAGATATTGAAACAGCAAGATTGAGAAAGAAGATGGGTGAAATCGTCAGACCAGATCCGGATGATGAAAAAACCATCGATGCTTATTCCAAAGGTGTTTGTCCGAATTTTTATGCCTATGCTAAATTGCCACAATGGGATGAGCAAAAATTGGCAGAAAGAATTAGTGCTCTTCGGAAAATGGGCGCAGAAAACATCTATTTCAAGATGGCGGGTTACGACATTAAGGATATTGAGCGTGTCATACGTATAGCAAGTGCCGAGCAAGTAGATATGATTACCTTTGATGGCGCAGGTGGAGGTAGTGGATATAGTCCGTCAGAGATGATGAATGAATGGTCATTGCCAACAGTGATTCTTGAAAACGAAGTGAACAAGATTACTAATATGTTGAAATTAGAAGGGAAACCAGTACCAGCGATTACTATGACTGGCGGATTTGTTAGTGAAGATCAAGTGTTCAAGGCGCTTGCTATGGGAAATGGACAAGTCCAAGCAGTAGGATTGTGCAGAAGCGCTATGGCTGCGGCAATGACTGGTAAACAAGTTGGAAAGATGATTCTTGAAGGAAAAACACCGGAAAGATACCGTAAATATGGTAAAACCATAGAAGAAATATTTGCAGATCTTCCAGATTTGAGAGCAATTTATGGCTTGGAAGCGAATCAATTTTCGACAGGTGCTATTGGTGTATTCTCATATTTAAACAAAATTGCCTTTGGTTTGAAGCATTTTGCCGCACTAAATAGAAAGTTCGATGTTTCACTTTTGGACCGCTCAGACTTGATAGCTCTGACAAGAGATGCCAAGGAATTGTTGATTTTATAATTTAGTTCAATTAAAATTCATCATTAAAACTATACTCTTGCACATGAAATGGCTATGATTTAGTTTGAATATATAGATATGACGAATATCCAATTAAAAATATCGATTGGATTAAAGGATTCTGAATCTAAAATAAAATTAAATAATTGTCTCTAATATTTTAGCATCATCAAGTTTAGAGAATCAAAAAGAGAACGCTTTTGCGTTCTCTTTTTTTGCAATTATTGAGTAATGTTTTCTAAGATATGAATTCACTCAAGGAAATATAGATATAATATGGAGTATATTCATAAGGCAAGAAAAATATCTTTGACTTCGCGTGCAATAATGTCTAGATAAATTAAATAAATAGAAGCGAGTATGAATAAGAGGAGTTCATGTTGACACTCTAATATATCGTTGATATATTAGAAGTATATTAAGTTTGAGGAGGCAACTAATGATAGAAATAAGATGGCACGGAAGAGGTGGACAAGGAAGTTTTACTGCTTCAAGAATTTTAGGAGCAGCGGCTTCAGTATATGGGGGGAAATATGCTATGGCATTTCCTTCATTTGGACCGGAACGTAGAGGAGCGCCAGTACTAGGATTCACAAAAATATCTGACGAAAAAATTACAGATAGAAGTGAAATTTTGGTTTCTGATTATGTAATCGTTTTAGATGAGTCTTTGTGGAATGAAGGTGTTAAGAATGGATTGAAGGATAGTACTGTCATTATAATGAATACAAAAAATCCAGAGAAATACCAAAGTGAAGTCAGCCAGAAAATTGTTGCTGTAGATGCAACTTCAATTGCACTAGAGGTTTTAGGAATGCCTATTACTAATACTGCTATGATGGGAGCATTCATCGCAGTGTGCGATATAGTCTCTTTAGAGGAAACTAAAAGTGCGATTGATGATAATTTAAAAGCTAATATTGCTATGAAAAACAAAGTTTTGATAGAAAAAATATATAAAATGGTGATGGAGGCATAGATATGGATAGACCTAAAGTTAAAGGCTGGTCATACCCTAAAAGCATTGATCAGTTTCCAATGGGTTCAACTTGTAAAAGTGATCATTTAACAAGCATCAATGCAGGATGGAGAACAGTTAAACCTGTTATAGATCAAGAGGTATGTATTAATTGTCTAAAATGCTTTCTAGTATGTCCTGATGGTGCAATAGACAAATCATCAAAAGAATTAGAAATAGATTATGATTTTTGTAAAGGCTGTGGAATATGTGCATTTGAATGTCCAGTTAATGCAATAAAAATGATAGAGGAGGTTAAATAATGAGTAAGCAAAAGAAATTTATCTGTGGAGATGATGCAGTTGCTGAAGGTGTAAGATTAGCAAGGCCGCATGTTATTTCTGCTTACCCTATTACGCCTCAAACAATTACTGTTGAGAGACTTGCTGAATATGTAGAAGAAGGATCATTGAAAGCTGAGTATTTACATGTAGAATCGGAACATAGTGCACTGTCATGTGCGATAGGTGTAAGTTCAGTGGGTGCTAGGGCATTTACAGCAACATCATCACAAGGATTGCTATATATGGCGGAAGCGCTTCCCTATGCTTCAGGTGCAAGGTTGCCAATAGTAATGATGAATGCAAATCGGTCGATTGCAACTCCATGGAATATATATGGCGATCAAATGGATGCAATGTTTCTACTGAATTCAGGATGGATTCAGTATTATGTTGAAGATGCTCAAGAAGCAATGGATATGATGATTCAAGCATATAGACTAGCAGAGACAAAAGAAGTAATGACACCTGTCATGGTTAATATTGACGGATTTGTTTTAACACATACTTATGAATTGGTAGAAATACCAGAGCAGAGTTTAGTTGATGAATTCTTGCCACCTATCAGTATGCCAGAAAACAGCATGTCTTTGGAATCACCTAAAAGTTTGTGTATTTCAGCAGGGAATGATACAAATATGGAATTCAACATGAAACAACACTTTGATATGCTAAATTCTGAATATTTTATTGAAGCAATAGATAAAGAATTTGGTGATAAATTTGGAAGATACTATAATGGAATGCTTGAAGGAATAAATATGGACGATGCAGAAATAGCATTGATAACAACGGGAACAGTTACTGGAACAACTAGAGTTGTTTTAAAAAAGTTGAGAAAAGAAGGTAAAAAAGTAGGACTGATTAAGCTTAGAGTATTAAGGCCTTTTCCGGTGGAAAAACTTGCTGAAGTATTGAAAGGCGTAAAAGCTGTTGGTGTAATAGATAAAAATATTTCATTCGGTTATGAAGGTACAGTTTTTACAAATGTAAATTCAGCTTTGTCAACAATGGAAAATATGCCTAAAACCATGAACTTTATAGGTGGTATAGGTGGAAGAGATATAACTAAAGAAGATATCGAAATAGCATATGAAAAATTATTTGAATTTCTTCAAGGTGAAAAAATTGAGCGTGTACAGTATATGAATGTGAGGTGTGATTATTAATGTTAAAACTAAACGCACATACAATAACAAATAAAGAATATTTTTATGGACATAAAGCATGTGGTGGCTGTGGAGAGAGTTTAGCACTTCGTCATGCAATGAAAATACTGGGAGAAAATAGCTTTGCAGCACTTCCGGCAGGATGCATGGCAGCTGTTTCTTTTATTTATCCCAATATGGCATTTACTACCAACGCGATGATTACACCTTTTGCTGCTACTGCTTCAGTTGCTTCAGGAATAGCAGCTGGATTGAAGGCCTTAGGAATTGAGAATACGCAAACAATAGGTATTGCAGGTGATGGTGGAACAGCTGATATTGGTTTTCAAGCTTTATCTGGTGCAATTGATAGAAATGCTGATATAATATTTATTACGACAGATAATGAGGCGTATATGAATACAGGTATTCAAAAGAGTGGACTTACACCTTATGGAACAAAGACGACAACGTCTCCAGCAGGAGAAAATTTACCAGGTTCAATTACGCAAAAGAAAAACATGTTTGAAATTGTAGCAGCTCATGGCATTACATATGCAGCGACAGCAAGTGTAGGTTATATAGAGGATTTTCTTAAAAAAGTACAAAAGGCAAAAGATACAAAAGGAACATCATATATTCAAGTATTTGTGCCATGTCCAACTGGATGGGGATATCCGGCAAATGAAACTGTTTCTTTAGCAAAAGCTGTTGTAGATTCAGGACTATGGTACTTAGCTGAGTATGAAAATGGAGAATTTATGCTTAATAAAAATCCAAAGGAATTTACTTCTGCCAAAGATTATTTAAAAAAGCAAAGTCGCTTCAAACATTTAAATGATGCAGACATTGAATATATTGAAGAGCAAAGAGATAAAAAATGGGAAATAATGAGAAGAAAGTGGAATTATTAGATTAATTGTGGAGTGATAAAAATGAGAGAATTGGCAAATTCAGAAATATATAATGAGTTGAAAAGAAGAATTATTGAATTAGAATATGAACCAGGATCAGCTATTAATGAAAAAGACTTAGTGAATGAATTTGAAGTAAGTAGAACGCCAATTCGTGAAGCTTTATTGAGACTTTCCCAAATAGGACTTATTGAAATGAGACCGAGAGTAGGAACTTTTATTACACAAATAAATCTAAACAATGTAAAATACGCTTATGAAGTAAAGAAAAATTTAGAAGGTCTGGCTGCAGAACTTGCATCTCAAAGAGCTACTGTGGAAGAAATCAATGAACTTTTTGAAATAATTGAAAGATTTAAAAATTATGATATTGTTAAAGACTATAAAAAATGTATCAAAGATGACCAGCAATTTCACAAAATAGTAAGAAATGCATCGAAGAACCCTATTTTAATTGATATGCTTGAAGAATTAAATGTAAAAACATCAAGGTTTCTTCAATCGATTCATTATATAATCGATGATTACGAGTGGTTTAATAACTCTCTTATTGAAATGGCAACAGCAATAAAAGATAGAAATCGAGAATTTGCGAGAAAATCTACAGAAGATCATACACTGAAATTTCTAAAACAATTGTCCAATAATTTTTTTAGCAATATATATTGAATATTTATACATGAAGTATGTGTAATGGAGCCTATAGAAAAGATACTAATAATAGTGTTTTCTATAGGTTTTTTGCATTATGGCTAAATAGAACAATAAAATCCTGATAAGTTCTTAGAAAAAAACTGTCAGCAATTTGATGAATTGACTCCATTTCACAATTTTTTCATCTTTGTATACCTGTATCGAAAGATATAGGCTTTTAAATGATTACAATTATTAAATTATTAAAATTACCGAATGATGTTGCGACTATTGAATATAATTAGTATAATATAAAAGCAACTAAACACAATATAAACAACACAAGGGGGAAACATAATAGTGAAGAAGGTATTGATATTAGTTTTAGCAGTTGTAATGGTATTATCATTAACTGCATGTAGTGCATCGAACGCTGTTGATGAAACTGCTACTGAAGAAAATGCTGTAGAAGTTGAAGCAAGAGTCATTAAAGTGAGCACTAAATTTGTTGATGATGAGCAAACAGCAAAATCATTGACAAAAGTCGTTGATGCAATCAATGAAAGAAGTAACGGTTCATTGGAACTACAATTATTTACTGGTGGTATTTTGCCAATAGGTAAAGATGGAATGGAGCAAGTTGTTAGTGGTTCGGATTGGATTTTAGTTGACGGCGTAAACTTTTTAGGTGATTATGTACCTGATTACAATGCAGTAACTGGACCTTTCTTATATCAATCATTTGATCAGTATCTTGAAATGACTAAGACACCTTTAGTGCAAAATTTGAATGCACAAGCAGAGGAACTTGGAATCAAAGTATTATCATTGGACTGGGTATTTGGATTTAGAAGCATGATGACAAATAAGCCAATTATTACTCCTGAAGATATGGATGGATTAAATATTAGGGTACCGACCAGCCAATTGTACACTTTTACAATTGAAGCTATGGGTGGAAATCCAATTGGCATGCCTTTTCCTGATACATATGCAGCACTTCAACAAGGTGTTATTGATGGAATCGAAGGTTCTATTTTAACATATTATGGTACAAAGCAATATGAAAATGTTACTGAATATTCGTTGACTAATCATTTATTAGGTGTTTCAGCTGTTATGATTTCTCCAGTTGTATGGGACAGCTTAACAGAAGAACAACAAACAATCATTACTGAAGAATTTGAAAAGGGAACATTGGACAACTTGAATGAAACAGTAAGATTAGAAGCTGAGTATTTAGATTTATTGCAAGAAAATGGTGTAACGATACATGAAGTAGATGCAGATGCATTTATTGCAGCAACTGCTGAAGTGTTTACAAAATTCGACAAATGGACTCCAGGAATTTACGAAGATATTATGGTTGAATTAGAAAAAATTAAAAATAACTAGAATAAATTCAATTTATTTTATTTTAAAAAAAGAAGTTGGAATGGTTAATCTCATTCCAACTTTTTAATGGTTTTTATAGGAGGTAGAAAATGAGTGGTTTTATCGAAAGATTTAAAAAGGATTTCGAATTGTATATTGGGAGCATTTTCTTATCTATAACATCGATTATTGTAATAATGAATGTATTTACCAGATATTTTTTGAATTTCACATTTAATTGGGCTGAAGAAGTTGCGGTTGGCGCATTTGTTTGGACAATATTTTTAGGATTTGCAAATGCATACAAGACAAAGAGCGTTTTGGGTGTTGAACTATTAATGAAATTGTTGCCTCAAAAAGGGAGAACGATAGTTGAATTTATTACGTCATTAATCGTAGTATTGCTGTCGAGCACGATGTTCTATATGAGTTATATATATGTTTCGAATTCAACAAAAATAACAACCGCATTGGAAGTATCTTATTATTATATCCAAATTTCAATTGTAATTTCATTTGGTCTGATAACTATTTATTCCATCAAATTTGCTATAGAAAGTTTAAAAAAAATTAGAACTAAAAAGAATACTCAGCAATAGGAGGTGCAAAATAATAATGGAATCTCTTTATCCGATAATTGTATTATTCGTTTTATTTTTTCTGAATATACCAGTAGCTTTTGCTTTAATTGGCTCTTCGCTATTTTATTTTATATTTATCAATACAGCAATGCCTATGGAGATGGTAATACAACAATTTGTTACGTCGATTGAATCATTCCCTTATCTTGCAGTACCTTTTTTCATAATGGTAGGTTCTGTCATGAATCATTCTGGAATAAGTGAGTCTTTGATGAAATTCGCTGAAATTCTAGTGGGGCATACTAGAGGTGGATTAGCGCAGGTTAATGTATTATTGAGTACATTGATGGGTGGTATTTCAGGTTCCGCCAATGCAGATGCCGCTATGCAATCTAAAATATTAGTTCCTGAAATGAAGAAAAAAGGTTTCTCTGCACCATTTTCAGCGGCAATTACAGCGGCTTCTTCAGCAATCAGTCCAGTAATTCCCCCAGGAACAAATTTGATATTGTATGCAATTATTGCAAATGTATCGGTGGGAAGTATGTTTTTAGCAGCTTATACACCTGGGATATTGATGTCGTTAGCTCTTATGCTTACAGTGCATTTGATTGCCATAAAAAGAAAATTCAAGCCAAGTAGGGACAGACAAGCAACACCTATTGAAGTCATCAAGCAATTTATAAAATCAATTTGGGCACTTTTGATTCCTTTTGGAATTATTATGGGAATGAGGTTTGGAATATTTACACCTACTGAGGCAGGTGGAATAGCAGTATTGTTTTCTTTAGTTGTAGGATTTTTTGTTTACAAGCAATTGAAATGGAAACACATTCCACTCATATTGATGGATACTGTGAAAAGCACAGGGGCAGTGATGTTGATCATTGCAAGTGCGAAGGTATTTGGATTTTACCTTACTTTGGAGAGAATCCCACAGATAATTACAGAATCACTTGTAACTATGACAAATAGTCCTTTGATATTTTTAATGGTTGTCAATATTATGCTATTATTTATCGGAATGTTTATTGAAGGTGGAGCAGCTTTAGTCATATTGGCTCCATTGCTGGTTCCTGCAGCAAAAATATTTGGAATAGATCCAATTCACTTTGGAATGATATTTATTGTAAATATCATGATTGGAGGATTGACACCGCCATTTGGATCGATGATGTTCACTGTTTGTACAATAGTAGATGTGAAAATCGAAGATTTTATTAAAGAAGTCTGGCCGTTTATTCTTGCATTGATTGGTGTGTTGATTTTATTGACTTATTCTGAGGGAATCTCATTGTTTACATTAAGACTATTTAGCTGATGGAAGGTGTTAGTATAGATATATTAAAAGAAAAAACAATTTATTTGTTAGATATGGACGGTACAATCTATTTAGGAGATGAGTTGATTGAGGGTGCATTAGAATTTTTAGAATTGATAAAACGTAAGGGTAAACGCTATCTATTTCTAACCAACAACTCATCAAAAAATAAAGAAGAATATGTGCAGAAATTGAAAAACCTAGGTGTAGAAGTCAATGAGGAAGAAATTTTCACATCTGGTGAGGCGACAACGATGTATTTAAAGAAAGAAAACAAGAATGCTAGAGTTTACTTATTAGGGACAAAGGCTTTAGAAGTTGAGTTTGAAAAAGAGGGATTCATAATTGAGAAGAAACGCCATCAAGAGATTGACTATGTTGTACTGGGTTTTGATACAACATTGACTTATGAAAAATTATGGGGTGCATGTGAATATGTATCAAAAGACGTTGAATACATTGCAACGCATCCTGATCTCAATTGTCCATTAGCAAATGGTCAATTTATGCCTGATGCAGGAGCGATGGCGGCATTCATAGAAGCTTCAACTGGAAAGAAACCAAAAATAATTGGGAAACCAAATAAAGAGATAATTGAAAGTATTTCAGAAAAGTACAATTTTGATAAGAATGAAATGGTAATTGTGGGAGATAGATTGTATACAGATATAAAAACGGGTAAAAATGCTGAAATTGCTTCTATTCTTGTTTACTCAGGAGAAACTGATGAAGAAGATTATAGGAATAGTGAAATAAAAGCTGATTATGTATTTAATTCAATTAAAGATATCATTGACTATATATAAATTTTACCGTATTTATTAATTCACCACCTATCAAGGAAATAAGGACTGGTTTATATGGGAAGTATTTTAATTGACGCACTTCATAAAAATCCGATTATTGCTGCAATAAATAACACTGAAAATTTGATAGAAGCATTGTCTTCTGAAGTAGAAATCATATTTTTATTAACAAGTAATATTTTTGATTTGGAAGATACAATCAATAAAATCAAAAATTCTGGAAAATTAGTATTTGTTCATGTTGATTTGGTTGATGGAATATCCACTACAAAAACTGGTGTTCGATATATCTGTGAAAAATTCAAACCAGATGGAATAATAACTACAAAAGGACATTTGATTTCAACGATTAAAGATTATGATATTATAACTATTCAAAGAATTTTTTTGTTAGATTCATTAAGTTTTGATACAGGGATTAAAGCAATAAAAAGCAATAATCCTGATGCTGTAGAAATACTTCCGAATGTTATGCCTAAGATTCTAAAAAAAATAATTGCTTCAGTAAATAAACCCGTGATTACCGGGGGATTGATTACCGAGAAAGAAGATGTCATTCATAGTATTCAAGCAGGAGCAATTGGAATTTCAACCAGCAAGAAAGAAATTTGGGAATACTGAATATAGGAAAATATTTGATTATTGATTGACTTTACTATACAAAGTATCAATATTTTAATATACTATAAACAATTGAATATGAAAGCAAGAGAATGAGACTGCTTTAAACGATCTATGGAATGATAGGTCTGTTTAAACGCGGTTTTTTTATTAGGAGGATTTATGATAGATATAGCGATTATTGGAGCAGGTGTCATTGGAACTGCAATTGCCCGTGAATTGGCAAGGTATGATTTAAATATTGTTATTTTGGAAAAAGATAATGATGTATCAAATGGAACTACAAAAGCAAACAGCGCCATTATCCATGCGGGATATGATGCTCCTATAAATTCACTGAGGGGGATTTTAAATACTCGTGGAAATGAAATGTTTGATCAGATATGTGATGATCTATCTGTTCCGTTCAAAAGAGTGGGTTCATTGGTTGTTGCCAAAACTGAAGATGAAGTAAAAACAATCAATGAACTTTATGCGAATGGACTTAAGTTGAAAGTTCCAAATATGAGAATTTTGAATAAAGAAGAAATTCTAAGAATGGAACCTAATTTGAACAAACAGATCATTTCAGCGTTATATGCACCTACTGCAGGGATAGTAGAACCATGGGAGTTGGCGATAGCATACTGTGAAAATGCTATGGATAATGGTGTTGAACTCAAGTTGAATTTTGAAGTGAAGACTATTGAAAAAAAAGAGGATCATTTTATCATAAATTCCGGATGTGAAGAGATTAAGTCAAGATACATTATTAATTCTGCTGGAGTATACGCAGATAAAATTTATAATATGGTGACAGATTCTGATTTTGAAATACATCCTAGAAAAGGACAGTATTTTCTATTAGATAAAGAAGCATATGGCTTAGTTAAGCATATCATATTTCCTAGTCCGTCCGAAATGGGAAAAGGAATATTGCTTGCACCTACAGTTGATGGGAATATCATTGTTGGGCCAGATTCTGAAGATTTGGGAAAAAATATGAAGGAATCGATAGATACTACGACAGATCGATTGAACTACATTAAAGAGTCTATAAAAGATATTTGTGAGATTGTGCCATATAAAGTCAATATAACTACATTTGCCGGATTAAGGGCAGAACCTTCTAATGGAGATTTTATTATTGAAATTTCTAAAAAAGTAAATGGATTTATAAATGTAGCTGGGATTAAATCTCCAGGTCTTTCTTCAGCACCAGCAATAGCTGAATACATCGTAAATCTTGTAAAATCATTAACCGATTTAACCGAAAATATTAAATTTAGTCCTCATAGAAGAAAACGCATAAAATTCATGGAACTATCTGACCATGATAAGAATGCATTAATAAAAGAAAATCCTCAGTATGGGAGAATTATTTGTAGATGCGAAATGATTACTGAAGGTGAAATTGTTGATGCCATTCATAGAAATGCAGGAGGGCGTACTATAAATGGAATTAAGAGAAGAGTAAGACCAGGAGCAGGAAGATGTCAGGGTGGCTTTTGTGGTCCTAAAGTAATGGAAATCTTATCAAGAGAACTGAATCTACCTATGGAATCCATAGTGCAGGAAAATAAAGCTTCAGTTATTTTAACTGGAATAACAAAGGTAGGAGAATAATATGAATTATGATATTGTCATTGTTGGCGGTGGACCGGCGGGTTTAGCAGCAGCAATAGAAGCAAAAAAAGAAGGAGCACAATCAATATTAGTGATTGAAAGAGATAGAGAATTAGGTGGCATATTACAACAATGCATACACAATGGATTTGGACTAGTAGTTTTTAATGAAGAATTAACAGGACCTGAATATGCACAAAGGTTTATAAATGAACTGAAAAAATATGAAATTGAATATAAGACAGATACTATGGTGATTGAGATAACTGAGGGGAAAATTATAAAAGCGATTAATTCAGTAGATGGATTGATGAACATACAAGCTAAAGCAATAATTTTAGCCATGGGGTGCCGAGAGAGAACACGTGGTGCGATTGCAATCCCGGGATTTAGGCCTGCCGGAGTTTTTAATGCTGGGACAGCACAACGGTATATCAATATGGAAGGCTTCATGGTTGGGAAAAAAGTTGTGATATTGGGCTCAGGAGATATTGGTCTCATTATGGCGAGACGTATGACACTCGAAGGAGCTCAAGTTTTGGCAGTAGCTGAAATGATGCCGTTCTCAGGCGGATTGACAAGAAACATCGTTCAATGTCTTGACGACTTTGATATTCCTTTGAAATTAAGCCACACTATTACGAGAATAAAGGGAAAAGATAGAGTTGAAGGTATTACGCTTCAAAAGGTAGATGATAATCTCAAACCAATTCCTAACACAGAAGAAGAAATTGAATGTGATACCTTGCTATTGTCCGTGGGATTAATACCTGAAAATGAACTTTCTAGAGAAGCGGGAATAGAAATTGATCTATTGACGAATGGACCATCTGTAAGTGAAAGTATGGAAACCTCAATTGATGGTATATTTGCTTGCGGTAATGTTGTTCATGTACATGACCTGGTCGATTTTGTCACCGAAGAAAGTAGGCGTGCAGGAAAATCAGCAGCGAAAAAAGTGTTAAGTCAGAATAACGATAAAAATCGAATGATCGAAACAAAAGCTTTGTCAGGGATAAGTTATATTGTTCCTCAGAGAATAGATTTGAAAAATTGCAATGAAACAATTCCCTTGCTTATGAGAGTTAAAAATGTCTATCATAATGCATATCTAGTTGTAAAAGCAGATGGAAATGAAATAATGAAGGTTAAACGAAAGCATTTAGCACCAGGTGAAATGGAAAGAATTGACCTTAAAAAAGAGAGTTTATTAGATGATTATTCAAATTTAACCATTGAAGTAAGGGAGATATCATGATGTCAAGAAGAGAAATGATATGTATAGTATGTCCTCAAGGATGTCGATTAACTGTAATTGAAGACAATACCTCGAAAGAAAATTATGAGGTTATTGGCAACAAATGCCCTAGAGGCAAAGTATATGGCATTGAAGAAATGACCAATCCAACTAGAATGTTGCCTACTACAGTAGCTATTGGGAAAGCTTTTATAAAACGATTGCCGGTAAGAACTGAATATCCTATTCCAAAGGCAATGATTGCTGACTGTATGACAATTATAAATCGTGTTGCAGTGGAAGCACCAGTAAAGATGGGAGATATAATCATCCAAAACATATTGAATACTGGTGTAAATATCATTGCAACTAGGGATATGGATAAAATATTGGAATTATAATTTTCTGAATGTAGCGAAGGAAAGAGGTATGAATGTGAGTAAAAATAGGAATGCGATGAAAGATCCGCTTATTATAGGAATTATTTTTGGAATAGTGATAACTATTATTATTTTTAAATTTATTGATAAATCACAATTAATGCTTGGGATGATTGACATGAGTGTAGCTGAGAATATGTTTAAATTAGTATTTGCAGCTTTTTCAGGAGGAATCATTGGATTTGAAAGAGAATCTAAAAATAGACCAGCTGGATTAAGAACTCATGCTTTGGTAAGTATAGGCGCTGTTTTGGTGATGATTATTCCCTTTGGCATTATTGCTGATGGAAATAACGTACTGCCTTTTGATGTAACAAGATTGGGAGCGCAAGTTATCAGCGGCATAGGTTTCTTGGGTGCTGGAACAATAATACGAAATGGGAACAGTGTCAAAGGTTTAACTACTGCAGCTAGTTTATGGGTTGCTGCAATCATTGGTTTGACGATAGGAGCTGAAATCTACTTCATCAGTTTTTTAGCAACAGCTATTGTAATATTTGTCTTACAGGTTTTTGGAGATTTTGAGCATAGGCAAACATTTAAAAATAGAAATTTAGAGTTCTTATTGCAAACTACGAATCTAATAAAGCAAATAGGATTAGTGAATAAAGCAGTTGAAGATTTCGGCTTGAAGTTAACAAATATTGAGATAATTGAAAATAAAATTGAAGATGATAACATAAAATTAATAGTGAGAGTAAATGTGCCAAATCGGATCAAAACTGAGGATTTAGTTAGCGAATTTGAAAGATTTAATACTGTAGTTCAAGTTATGAATTATTAATTGAGAACCCCTGCTTTAAGCCATTAGGCAATGTGGGGGTTTTTCAAAGAGAAAAAACAGAGAAACTACGCTTTGATTGCTCAAAGCGTAGTTTTCAGTGTTTAGGATACTCATCAAGGACAATGCCGTGTACATGACAAGCGCGTTTTCCAAGCATTTTTTCAAAAATAAAATCAAGTTGATCATTTTTTGCAGATATTCCCTTCTCAACGTATACAGTAATATCATCAACTGTATATTTGTCATAGTACTCAGGATTAGGGGGTTTATGGTATGAAATATGCGGCATTTTTGAGTAGATATTACCTAAACTGTAGTCTTCATGAATAAGTTCAAGTTTTATGATATCATGATGATGTTCATGAAGATAATCCATTAAATTTTTTTCAACAGTTACTATCATAACATCACATCCTTATTATATTATTTTTTGATGCATTATATATATACCCAATTTAAGAATAATTATTAATTGGACTGATTCTAAGCAGAAGTGTCAAGATTGATGGAAGGTACTGAAAAACTAATATAATAACAATTGTTTAAAAATAATAATTGTTATAAATAAATGAAAAAAAATATTTTCTGACTGAGATAAGTTAGAAGGAGCAATTATATGAATGAAAAGATAAAAGCTATATTGAACAAGATGACTGTTGAAGAAAAAGCTTTCTTATGTTCTGGAAAAGATTTTTGGCATTTAAAAGGTATCGAAAGATTAGATGTGCCTTCAATAATGTTGGCTGATGGACCTCATGGATTAAGGAAGCAAGTGGCTGAAAGTAATAATGTAGGATTAAATTCCAGCATTCCAACAACTTGTTTTCCACCTGCGGTTACTTTAGCGTCTTCTTGGGACAGGGAATTGATTGAAAAAGTAGGTGAAGCAATTGCAGAAGAATGTCTTCAAGAGAGGGTGTCGGTTTTACTGGGACCGGGTGCCAATATAAAAAGATCTCCATTATGTGGACGAAACTTCGAGTATTTTTCAGAAGATCCATTTTTAACAAGTGAATTAGCGACTTTTTTTGTGAAAGGTGTTCAATCTAAAGGGGTTGGTGCTGCTCTGAAACATTTTGTTGCAAACAATCAAGAAACGAACAGAATGACAATAAACACATTTGTGGATAATCGCGCACTTAGGGAAATATACTTTAGTGCCTTTGAAAAACCAGTGAAGGAGCAGCATCCGTGGATGATAATGGCATCATATAATAAACTCAATGGAGAATATGTCAGTGAAAATAAGGATATATTGACAGATATATTGAAAAAAGAGTGGGGATTTGATGGAGTTGTTGTAACAGACTGGGGTGCATCGAATAATCGAGTCAAAGGATTAAAAGCAGGACAGGATCTTGAAATGCCAAGTTCCTATGGAATCACAGATAAAGAAATAATAAGAGCAGTCAATGAAGGTGCAATTGATGAAAACACTCTGAATATATCAGTGGCTAGAATACTTGATTTGATTTTTAAGAGTAAAGAATCATATCTGAATAATTATAAATATAATCAGATAGCGCATCATCAACTGGCAAAAATGGCAGCTGCTGAAAGTTTTGTACTGTTGAAAAATGATGAAAGTATTCTCCCCATTGATCCCAGTAAAGCAACTTTGGGATTGATTGGTGAATTCGCAATAAAGCCAAGATACCAAGGTGCAGGAAGTTCAATGATCAAACCGATACATCTAGAAACTGCACTTGAAGCTTATAGGGAAAGAACAAATAGTATTTTGGAATTCGAAATGGGATATGATATAAGAACAGATAAGCCCAATAAAAAATTGATAAAACGCGCTTGCAGATTGGCAGAAAAAGTGGATATTCCTATTTTGCTGGTTGGGTTGACGGATGATTATGAATCTGAAGGATATGATAGAGAACATATTAATATGCCTGAAAGTCATGTGGCTTTAATCGAAGCAGTTTTAAAAGCAAATCCAAATGCGGTGATTGTATTAAATAATGGATCTCCTGTAAGTATGCCATGGCTGAACAAATCAAAAGCAGTGCTTGAATGTTATCTTTCAGGTCAAGCAGGTGCTAGTGCTATGTGGGAAGTTATTTTTGGAGATGTCAATCCATCAGGAAAACTGGCGGAAACATTTCCCCTGAACGCTGATGATGCAGCAGCTTCTAAATATTTTCCAATGGGACCAAAAGGGGTAGAGTACAGAGAAAGCATATATGTTGGATACCGATATTTTGAAAAGGCAAATGTAAAGGTGAATTTCCCATTCGGACATGGATTGTCCTACTCAAAATTTGAATACAAAAATCTTAAAATAGAAAAACAAGTGATATCAGAAAATGAAACAGTTGAAATTACTTTGGAAATCAAAAATATTTCAAATAGAGCAGGTAAAGAAATTGTGCAACTTTATGTAAGAGATGTAGAAACAACGATCTTTAGACCTGAAAAAGAGTTGAAGGATTTTAAAAAAGTCAATTTGGAACCTGGGGAAATAAAGAATATTAAATTTGAACTCAACAAACGGTCTTTTGCATATTTTAATGATCATTTGAACGACTGGAAGGTTGAAAGTGGAGAATTTGAAATTCTAGTGGGAGCATCATCATCAGATATCAGATTGAAAGAATCTATTGAAGTTAAATCTACAGTTGAATTTGACGAATCAATTAATGATTTGAGAGAAAGTATGCCTTTTTACTATGAAGTGAATTCTGACTGGAGAATTTCAAAAGAAGATTTCGAAAAGTTGTATGGGGGTAAAATAGTACATGAACAGATTGGAGAAAAAGGCACCTTTCACCGCAATTCCACAGTTGATGAAATCAGAAAAATATGGATTGGCAAGCTGATATACAGGATTATATGTAGCCAACTCAGAAAAATTTTTGGGAAGATGGATCGAAAACAGAGAAGAATGATTTCATCAATGGTCACGGAGTTACCGCTTAGAAATTTTTCAATGTTGAGCAAAGGAAAGATTAATTCAATACAAATTGATGGTTTAATTGATTTATTGAATGGTAATACAATAAAAGGGATAAAGAAAATATTGTTTTGGAAGGATAAAATTTAATTTTTGATTTTGAACAAATGAAAGAGGATGAGGATAGTGATTAAATCAAGAAAAGAAATGGCTGCGGAGTATAAAGGTAAATTGACAACAGGTGGCGTGTACGCAATTAAAAATACAAAGAACGATAAACTTTTGCTAGATTGTACAACTGATATTGTTAGTATGAAAAACAGATTTGAATTTATAAAGAAGACTGATACAGTTTTTAGCATGAAATTGCAAGAAGATTGGAAAAAATATGGCAAAGAGGTATTTGAATTCGTAATCATAGAAGAAATTGAACAAAATGAAAAGCAAACAAAAATTGAATATAAGAAGGATGTAGAATTATTGAAGGAAATTTGGGTTGAAAATATGAAAGAAAATGAACTTTACTGAAATCTCGCAATCAACTTATAGCAAAGGGCTATAAAGCAGAATATGGATTGAGAGAATTGTTTGAGATTATTGTGCCTTCATTGTTGTATATCTTCAAACTGTTGTGGATGGCGATTTTGAGGTGCGGTGATACTTTTCATTTCAAATTTAGCCATAATAATGATGTTGGATCCTTTTATACAGTTATAGGATAAAAAGTTGATATAGATTAACTATGGAGATGATTGTTTTATTTCAAATATGAATAAAAAGAGTATGAAACAAGCATTATGAATTATAATGTAGATATACTTAGGAGGAGTTAAAATGAATAATAATGAACTATTATTGAGAATTAAAAATGCTTTGGATATAAAGCTTGAAGAAATGGTGGATATTTTCAATTTTGGAGACAAACCGTTTACAGAATTTGAAATCAGAAAACTGATTGGTGAATCAGAAGAAGATAATTTAGACAGTGGAGAAGGTGATTTTCAGATGAAATGCACAAATGGTATACTGGAAGCATTTTTAAATGGTCTGATTATATTCAAAAGAGGTAGGAAGGAAACAAAATCTGACCAACCTGAAAAGCAAGTACTAGCAATAGAAACAACAAAAAGTGTCAATAATATTTTGTTGAAAAAGATGAAAATTGCACTGTCGCTCTCTAGTCAAGATATGCTTGATATTTTTGAATCAGTAGGAGATCCGATAACTAAAGGTGAATTAAGTGATATGTTCAGGAAAGAAGGACATAAGCACTATAGAAAATGCAACAATGAACATGTGATGAATTTTTTAGATGGAATTGAAGAAAATAAATTCAACTTGGCATAAGTATATTTAAATTTTTAAAATTTGATTATTTGAAGGTGAAACCATGAGAATCTTAATAAGCTGGATGATTATAGTGATGATTTTCATAGCGTCTTGCGGGGATAGAATTGAGAAAATAGAATTAGCTATTGTTTCACCCCTTGAGAAGTATGCACCCATGATGTCTAGTGTGCCAGGGATGCCGTTGAAAATTGAGTCCAACATTAATGGATATGGAAAATATAAATATTCAATATCTGCTTCAGGCGGTATATTTCTGGATTGGAATAGTGACAATGGAAAGATAACTATTTTAAACAAGAAAATGCTTATGAATATGGAAGACAATATGATTTATTGGACTCCCATGGATGGAAATTCAGTTTCAGAAAAAGATGTGGTTTTGAAAATAGATTTAATTGATATTGAAACCGATGAGATTTTAACTTCCAGCGAGTATTTGTTGTTTGAAAATGATGGGTGGTATTCTTTAAAAGAGAAGAAATAAAAAATGAAAAGGGGATAAAAATGGCAGAAATTAAATACGAGATAATTGAAACTATAGGGGTTGTGGCTGAAACAAGTAAAGGATGGTCCAAAGAATTGAATCTTATCAGTTGGAATGATAGAGATGCAAAATATGATATAAGGGACTGGTCTCCAGATCATGAAAAAATGGGTAAAGGAATTACATTGTCCAAAGAAGAATTAGAAAAATTAAAAGAAATTTTAAACAATATGGATATATAATCTAACACGAAAAAAACGCTGACTCGGTGCCGGCGTTTTTTTATATTTTTGCCTCAGATAAGTATTTATAGATTAGGTAAGGGACATACTGACTGACTTTTATATCCAATTGGCCACATTTTTTCATGATTCCCTTATAAAGTTCCTCATTGATCTTGAGAGTTACTTTTTTAGGATTTTCATGATGTCCATTTGGGAAATAATCTTTAATGTTGATTGTTTGTGTGTCTTGCGCTAGAAGGATATTGATCTTCTTTTTTACAGTGATTTCCTCTTTAATGCAGATATCTTTTAAGCTGTTATAATGGGGTTCACTTATTGAAAATTTGATTACTTGCATAGATAGACCTCTATTCATTTATAATTTATTTTTGTAGCGAATCAAGTATATTAATTATAGCATATAAAATATTATTTTTTCTAAGCAAGCAGATAAAGAATTGGCTGATGATGAATATATATTACTTAAATTTGTCAATATGGTTTTAATGTGTTAATATAAACGCTGTTGATTTAAAAAATAGACAAAGAAAAATTGTATTGAATGGAGGGAATAGAATATGAATAATTTACCGAATTGTCCAAAATGCAATTCTGAATACACTTACGAAGACGGCAATCTATATGTATGTCCGGAATGTGCTCATGAATGGTCGATGGAAGAAGTGGCTGCTAATGGAACTGATGAGGAACAATCTGTAAAAGATGCAAATGGAAATATACTGAATGATGGAGATACCATTACGATAATAAAGGACTTAAAAGTAAAAGGCAGTTCATCAGTGCTGAAAATAGGAACAAAAGTGAAGAATATTCGGTTAGTTGAAGGGGATCACAATATCGATTGTAAAATTGATGGATTTGGTGCAATGAAATTGAAATCTGAATTTGTAAAAAAAGGTTAAAGCAAATATTATATCAGGATGATTGATTTTTAAATTTAAGGGTATATTTTAATTGAATTTAATTATCAATTGGAGGTATATTATGAATTTGACATTTGCCAATAAACCTATAGAATTACTTGGAAAAACCACAGAAATTGGAATAGAAGCGCCTGATTTTGAAGCAGTAAATCTTGATTTAAGCAGATTTATTTTTTCAAATATGGATAAGCATAAAATTAAAGTGATAAGTGTTGCACCATCGCTTGATACTAATGTATGTTCCTTGCAGACTATTCGATTCAATGAGGAAGCAGGTAAACTGAAAGATAGTGTTGAACTCATTGCAATATCGATGGATTTGCCTTTTGCGTTGAAAAGATATTGTGCAGCGGAGGGAATTGAAAATATAAATGTTTTGAGTGATTATCAGATACATGACTTTGGCATGAAATATGGTTTTCTGATCCGCGGATTAAAGCTTTTAACGAGAGGTGTCATAGTCATAGATAAAGAAGGTATTGTCAGATATGTGGAATACGTTCCTGAAGTGACAAATGAACCCAATTATGATAAAGCACTTGAAGCAATCAAAGAATTGCTGTAATTAATTTAAATAATGAGTAGAAGGTGATAAGCACCTTCTATTTTTTATGGAAGAAATTGAATCATAAAATATCACGAAGAATGAGATGAAGATGCTAAAATTAGGTGCGAAAGAAAATAGAATAAATAGAAGGATAAATTTACATATACAAAATAAAAGGAAAATGGTTTAATTAAATCAAAATCAAGAATATAGGGGAAATTGAAGTGGTAAGAAAAAAAATAGCAATGCTGATGATTATAGGATTACTTGTTTTGAACACAATGTTTTCTGCATTCGCTTTTGATATTACACAAGAAGCAAAAAATCAGATGTCGCTTCTAGATGAAGAAGAGACCAATACCGTGATGTTTCTTTTTCTATTAGAGCAAGAAATGAATGAAGCTCAATTGGAAGAAGATAGAATCAACGACAGTATTCAATCGATTGAGATGAGTATAGATGGAAAAGAGAAGGCGATTCAGGATGTTCAAATTGAATTTGATGCTCAGCGGGAAAAATTGAGAGCAATATTGCAGAGTTATCAAAAAATGGGTGCGAATTCCTATCTTGAAGCTTTTTTCAAATCGGATAGTTTGTCTGAATTCTTGTGGCAGATCAATTTATTCAGAGAATTTTCAAGAAACTTGAATACTTTGATGGAAAGTATTGAAAAAACAAGTGAGCGATTGAATGGTGAAAAAGAAGTGCTTGATGCACAATATTTAACACTTGAAAATGAAAAAGTGAATTTGAATAATAAAATGAAGGAAAATGAAAGAGTGAGAGAAGAAAAAGAGCAATATCTTACTTCACTTAAAGAAAAAAGGGAAACCTTCGAAAAATATGCGGACACAGTCAATGAATACTGGGACAAGGTAAAAAATGATATGAATATTTTTATTGCGGAAGTATCACGTGTGCTTGAAAATGTAAATTTGAATGATGAATTTATTGATATGAAATTATCTTTTTCAGGTATAGAAATCGATGTATTAGAAGAAGCTTTCAATGCAAAAATTCATGAGAATAAAGAATATGAGCATATTTTTTTCATATTTGAAAAAGATAAAATAGTAATTGATGCACCAGATTTGAATTTGAATGTTATTGGCGAATTCGAGATTGTCAATGCGACAACATTGAAATTCAATGCTATAAGCGGTACTTTTTATAGTATTGATTTAGATCAGAATTCGTTGAAAGAATTGATTGGCAAAAGTGATTTAAATATAGATTTAAGCCCTGTTTTAAACAAGAATAAAATTGAATCGATAAGATTTGAAGAAAATAAAATTGTCTTGAAGATAAAATACAGTTTATTCTAAGTGGAGGAAAAAGCATGATTGATTTAAAGAAAATTACTTTAAAATACAGAAATGGTACAGTTGCTTTGAAAGATATGAATATTGAAATAAGAAAAGGTGAACTTGTCTTTATCATTGGAGAAAGTGGGTCAGGGAAGACAAGTCTATTGAAGCTTTTTATGGGAATGGTAGTTCCTACAGAAGGTATTGTGATGATTGATAATCAAGATATCAATAAAATGAATGCTTCACATAAGAGAGAAGTCTTGAAATCTATGGGACCGATTTTTCAGGAATTCAAGTTGATGAAAGGAACAACTACAATCGAGAATGTCATGTTGGGGTTGAGATTTTATGGCTATGACAATAACTATATAAGGACAGAAGCAATCAATACACTAAAAAAAGTAGGATTATCTCACAAGGCGAACATAAAGATTGAAGATCTTTCGTGGGGTGAAAACCAAAGAGTTGCGATTGCAAGAGCAATTGCGAGAAAACCGAAAATTATCATTGCTGATGAACCCACTGGCAACCTGGACCATGATAATGCAGTCAATATATTGAATCTTTTATCTTCACTGCGAGATGAGAATACAACAGTCATCATTACCACTCATGCAACCCATCTTATAGGATTGAACAGCGATGTGAGGGTGATACAGCTAAAAGATGGACAAATGATAGGTGATGAAAAACGGGTGATATCATGAAAAATACAGGATATTTTTTAAAAGAAACATGGCGTATTTTCAAAAGCCATACTTTCACGAATATATTGTCAATTGTGAGTATAGGGCTTATATTGCTGATGTTTTCCTTGATATTTATGGGATGGCAGTTCACTTCTAATATAGTTGAAATTGTGAGAAATGAAGCGGAAATCGATGTTTATTTAAATAATTCAGACTTTGAAAATACAAGAGATTCAATTGCAAATTTTCCGGAAGTGAGAGAAATACGAATTGTAGAAAAAGAAGAAGCATATGCAAAAATGGAAAAAATACTAGGGAGTGAATCAAAAGTCCTAACCTATTTTGATGAAAATCCTTTTCAAAGTTATCTTGAAATAAAAATGAATTTAGATGAGGTCAATTCATTGATCGACAACATTGAAAAGATAGAAAACATTGATTATATCAGAGATAATCGCGATATTCTTGACCGAATAGATTCCATTTCAAAAGTGCTTTCAACTTTAAATCATCTAATCATATTGGCTGTAGGAATTACAACAATTTTAATAATATCACACATGATCAGGCAGGGGATTTATCAATTCAAAGATAAAATAAGTACCTTGAATCTGTTGGGAGCTCCTCCACTTTTCATTGTGGCACCCTTTATTTTGGAAGGGACTCTTTTGACGGTTTTTAGTGGTATCATTTCAGCTTTAGCAAGTATCCTTATAATAAACATGGTTTTCGGCAATATATCGGGGACGCTTCCTTTTCTGCCGCTACCGATAAAAAATGAAATGATTGCAATGACCATCTACTTGAACATGTCAATAAGTTTTATATTAGGCATACTTGGCAGTATCTTTGGTTTGATGACATCAAAGAATTGAAAATAATGACTTGAAGGGACAGCGGAAATGCTGTCTTTTTTTTGTTTTAAGCGGAGAAAATCTTTATTGACACATAAAATATTTTGCATTAAAATAGTTTGTATGCGAAACATTTGTATACGAAGGAGGTTGAGAATTGCAAAACAGAGGATATGAAATTTTAGGAACAATCAAGAAACTGCATGAAGAAATGAAACAGAATTTCGAAAGCAAATTCAAGGAATTGAATATTACTGGTACACAAGGCATGATGGTTGGGATATTACACCATAGTAAAATACTTAAAATCAGCGAATTAAGTGAGAAAATGGGATTGTCCAATAGTACAGTTTCTGGTATTGTTGACAGACTCGAGAAGCAGAATGTCGTTGAAAGAATAAGAAGTGAAACAGATAGACGTGTTGTAAGTGTTAAGTTGACAGAGCAATTTAAAAATTTAGCAAAAGATCATTTCAACAACATGGACCAATTTTTCAACCAATTGATGAGTAAAGCGACTGAAGAAGAAATGGATCAAATATTGACAGGATTTAAATTATTGGAAAACATAATTGAAAGAGCATCGGAGGAAAATGATGATTAAGTTGAGGAAATATCTAAAACCGTTTTTATTGTTGCTGGTTTTAGCGGTTGGATTACTATATGTTCAGGCACAAACAGATTTGGCGTTGCCAGATTATATGTCAGATATTGTGAATGTAGGCATTCAGCAAAGTGGTGTAACTACAAATATTCCAAATGTTATAGCAGAAACAGATATGCAACATATATCGCTCTTAGCGACAGAAAACGAAAAAGAAATTATTAAAGGCGGATATGAATTAGTTGAAGTGACTGAATCACATAAGCAGGATTATTCTTCATTACAGCTTGGTGAGAGCATTTATATTTTAAAAAATATATCTGATGAAGAACTGGCAAATCTTGAAAACACCATGGGACCTGTCTTTATTATGATCATGAATATTCAATCGCAAATAAATTCTGGTGAAGATTTTTCAATGAATGGAATGACATTTCCAAAAGGAACGGATATCTTTAAGATACTCGATAAACAGACACCAGAGCAATTGGAGACTATTGTAAACGGTATTTCAAAATCAATTGGAAACATAAGCAGTGAATTGTTGAATCAAATGGGAATTAAAGCAGTAAAAGATTATTATAATACTTTAGGGTTTGATGAAAGCAAGATACAAAGCGCCTATATTCTTAAAATTGGCGGCTGGATGATTTTCATTACAATAATTGGTGCAATCAGTTCAATTTTAGTAGGTTTAATTTCATCTAAAATTGCAGCAGGTGTTGCGAAAAATATGAGAAAAGATGTTTTCTCAAAGGTTATGAGTTTTACAAGCAGTGAATTCGATCAATTTTCAACTGCATCTTTGATTACAAGAAGCACAAATGATATTACGCAAATACAATCATTGCTGGTCATGATGATCCGAATGATGTTTTATGCTCCTATTCTAGGATTTGGAGGCGTAATGAGAGCACTTGACAAAAGCAATTCCATGTCTTGGATTATAGCTGTCGCAGTCATTGTTTTGCTGGGATTTATTTTAGTTATTTTTGCAATTGCGATGCCACGCTTTAAGAAAATTCAAAAAATGGTTGATAAAATCAATTTAATAACTAGAGAGCATTTGAGTGGCATGATGGTCATCAGAGCATTCAACACACAAAAATTCGAAGAGAAGCGATTTGATAATGCCAATATGGAATTGACAGATATGAATTTGTTCATAAATCGTATAATGGCACTTTTGTTTCCAGCCATGATGCTGATAATGAATGGTGTAACGGTTTTGATCATCTGGGTAGGAGCACATCAAATTGCTGAGTCTGCAATGCAAGTCGGTGATATGATGGCGTTCATGCAATACGCGATGCAGATTATCATGTCATTTTTAATGTTGTCGATGATGTTCATAATGATTCCGCGAGCTTCAGTTTCAGCAAGTAGGATTGCTGAAGTACTGGATACAGAAATCACTATTTTGGATGTTGAAAATCCAAAAAAAATGAAAACCTCTATGAAGGGCGTTATTCAATTTGAAAATGTCTATTTCAGATATCCTGGTGCTGAAGAGGATGTCCTTAAAGATATCACTTTTGAAGCAAAAGCAGGCCAAATGACTGCGATTATAGGTGCAACTGGATCAGGTAAAACGACTTTAGTCAATTTGATTACTCGATTCTACGACACGACAAGAGGGATTGTATATATTGGTGGAGAACCGATAAAGGAAATTGAGCAAAGAGAATTGAGAGAGCATATAGGGTACGTACCACAAAAGGCATTGTTGATGAGTGGCACAATTGAATCAAATCTTAAATTTGGAAGGCCACATGCTGCTGAGAATGAAATTGAAGAGGCAATCGATATAGCACAAGCAAGAGTATTGATTGATGATTCTGAAGAAGGCATTCAGAGAGTTATTTCACAAGGCGGACAAAATTTATCAGGTGGACAGAAACAAAGATTGTCAATTGCAAGGGCTTTAGTAAAAGATCCTGACATATATATTTTTGATGACAGTTTTTCTGCACTCGATTTTAAAACAGATTCGAATTTGAGAAAAGCACTTAAAGAGACAACAGCGGATAAAACTGTTTTGATTGTCGCACAAAGAATTTCAACAATAAAAAATGCGAATCAGATTATTGTGCTTGAAGATGGTGAAATGGTAGGTAAAGGAACACATTCAGAATTGATGGAAACATGTGACGCCTATATTGAAATTGCGAGTTCACAATTTTCAAAGGAGGAATTATAAATGAGCGACAAATCAAGAAAAACACCTCCTTTAGGAAATGGCAATGATATGAGTAGAAGTAAAGCACCTAAAATGGGTCCAGGGATGGGAAGAGGTCACGGACCTATGGGAGCAGTAGGCCCTAAAGCAAAAAATTTCAAGGGCACAATGAAAAAGTTGATTGAATACTTGAGAGTATATAAAGTCCAATTTGTGATTGTATTTATTTTTGCAATTGCAAGTGCTACGTTTGGAATTGTTGGACCTAAAATATTAGGAAAAGCAACGACAAAGATTTTTGAAGGTGTCATGGGGATGATTGCAGGTACATCGACAGGCATAGATTTTGCGTATGTGGGAAATATTGTGCTGATTTTATTGGGTTTATACGGATTGAGTGCCTTGTTCAACTACATTCAAAGATATATAATGGCGGGAATATCGAATCAAGTCAGCTATAATATGAGAAAAAACATCTCTGAAAAAATCAATAGAGTACCACTCAAATTCTTTGATGGCACAAATCACGGTGAAGTATTATCGAGAATAACCAATGATGTTGATACTGTCAGTCAGACACTCAGTCAGAGCCTGTCACAGATCATTACTTCTTTGACAACTGTAATCGGTGTTCTTATTATGATGTTCAGTATCAGTGTTACTATGACATTGGTATCGCTCTTGATCCTTCCTCTTTCTATGTTCATTGTAATGAAAGTCATAAAGCGAAGCCAGAAATTATTTAAAAAACAGCAAGACTATCTTGGTCATGTAAATGGACAAATTGAAGAAAATTACAGTGCACATCTAATCGTAAAAGCCTTCAATGGTGAAAAAAGAGGGATTGAAGAATTTGAAAAAATGAACGATGAACTTTATGACAGTGCCTGGAAATCACAATTTCTTTCAAGTCTGATGATGCCGATGATGAATGTAATTGGAAATATCGGATACGTTGCAGTTACTGTTATGGGTGGAGCCTTGGCAATATCAGGTAAAATCTCGATTGGTGATATACAGGCGTTTATACAATATGTAAGAAATTTCACTCAGCCTATGGCGCAACTTGCTAATATTTCAAATGTTCTTCAGCAAACAGTTGCTTCTGCTGAAAGAGTATTTGAATTTCTAGAAGAGGAAGAGAAGGAAATCGAAGCAGTGAAACCTGAAGAGATTAAAAATCTTGAAGGAAAAGTATGCTTTAGAAATGTCCACTTTGGTTACTCTGATGACAACATAATCATCAAGGATTTCAGTGCAGATGTAAATCCGGGACAAAAGGTTGCCATTGTTGGTCCAACTGGTGCTGGAAAGACAACAATGGTCAAGCTTCTGATGAGGTATTATGAAATTCAGACAGGAGAAATTTTAATTGATGGTGTCAATATAAAGAACATGAGCAGAAATTATTTGAGACAGCAAATGGGAATGGTACTTCAAGATACATGGCTCTATAATGCGAGCATAATGGAGAATATTAGATACGGACGTTTGGATGCAACAGATGAAGAAGTCATTGAAGTTGCAAAAGCAGCTCATGTTGACACTTTTGTGAGAATGTTGCCCGATGGTTATAATATGATTCTCAATGAGGATGCGACCAACGTTTCAGAGGGACAAAAGCAGTTGATTACAATTGCACGGGCAATTTTGGCCAATCCTAGCATTTTGATTCTTGATGAGGCGACAAGTTCCGTTGATACGAGAACTGAGGTTCAGATTCAAAGAGCCATGGATGTGTTGATGAAAGACAGAACCAGTTTTATCATTGCGCATCGTTTGTCCACAATAAAAGATGCCGATATGATTTTAGTCATGGATCATGGCGATATCGTAGAGCAAGGAACACATAAAGAGCTGCTTGGTAAAAATGGATTTTATGCAAACCTTTACAATTCGCAATTTGAATATAGTGCCTAATAAAAAAACCGCTAATTATTTTGGCGGTTTTTTCATTGAATAATGAATAGATTTCACAAAAAAGTTGCAATAGTTTGTTATAATTATGGGTAAGATTAAGGAATAGCAGTATATCATTTTAAATGTTATTGGGGGATGGGAGCGTGATGTTAAAAAAGGATGCAAGTCAATTACAGGTAATTGACTCGAAACATTCATCGGAAAATAAAAATTCTATAAAACTTGTCGGTTATTCTGATAAAATAAATGATCCGGCGTTCAAAAAATATCTGAAAAATTCAAATAGATGGTCAGGCATTTTCTCGATTATATTGGGGATAGTTGCAATCATTGGTTTTTATATATATGGTGAAAGTAGCAACGAAATGGATAATCCGCAAGCATTATTTATTGGATTTGGCATTGCTGGAATGTTTATTTCTATTGCAATGATCCAAATTATAGGCAGAAAAAGAAGCAAGACATGGGATGGCATTGTAATTGATAAGAAAATTAAAAAGAAAAACAGAAAATCAAAAGATGGATATGCAAGCAGCTATATACAATACAAGGTTTTGATAAAAAAAAATAATGGTAAAGAACATGAGATTATTGTTGAGGATGACGATACTATATATAATTATTATCAAATTGGTAATGTAGTTAGACATCATGCAGGACTGAATACATTTGAAAAGTACGATAAATCAAAAGACGAAATAATTTTTTGCAATGCCTGTGCCAGTTTGAATGATATAGAAGAAGATTATTGTTTTAGATGTCACTGTCCACTTTTGAAATAGAAATTATAAAAATAGGAGAAATTTTCAGATGAATGATGAAAATAGATTAAGTGAAAGATTTGAGTGGTTGAACAGTGTTTCAGTCTTCAGAAATAATATTATTCTAAAACAACTGGGGATGGCAATCGGTATTCCTTTTGGCATATTAATTTTATTTTTATTGGTCGCTTCACGAAATTCTTCAGGTGCAAAATATGCACTTGGATTGATTGTTATCCTATTTGTGTTGACTTATTTACTGATTATGATTTTATGGAAAGGTAAGTATGACGTGAAATACATTCTGGATACTCACGGGATTCAAAGTATTACTCAAGAAGGTCAAAGAAAGAAAAATAGAATGATTAATGCGATTACAATTTCACTAGGATTGATTTCAAGAAATTATACTGTTGCTGGTGCCGGTATGTTGGCTAATTCTAGACAAAAAGTATTTATTGACTGGAAGCGAATAAAAAAATAAAATATATACCTAAAAGCCATACAATAATGATTAAAGGTGGATGGGCTGAACAAATAGCATTGTTTTGTACACCTGAGAACTATGGACATATAGAGAAAATTGTTAGATCTAAATATAAAGACATGGAGGAATCATAGTGAAATTTGCAGTTTCAATGGTGTTGATTTTAATTATAATAATTGGGATATTTACATGTTGTCCATCAGAACATTCAATTTATAAAACTGAGAACGAAGATGGTGAAAAACCAGTTATTGAACTGGTTGAATTGGGAAAATGCTTCAAATAGCAAAAATATAAATACGAAAGAGGTAGTGTAATGAATTTTGGATTGATTGGGTTTGGTTTGTCAGGAGAAGTGTTTCATCTTCCTGTAATAAATGCTGTCGATGGACTTCAAGTAAAATCTGTTTTTACCAGAAGTTTAGAAAAAAAAGAAAAAATAAATGCGAAATATCCTGAGATTGAAGTTTATGATAATGTTGAGGACGTTTTAAATGATGAAGTCATCGATGTAATTGTAATATCACTGCCAAACAAACTTCATTTTGAAATAGGGAAAAAAGCATTGAATGCTGGTAAACACGTCATTATTGAAAAGCCTTTTACAGTCTCTTCGATTGAAGCCAATGAATTGATTGAATTGGCTAAAGTGAAAAATAAAATGTTGACCGTTTACCATAATAGAAGATATGACTCAGATTTTCTTACTATAAAAAAACTACTTGAAGAAAAAGCGATTGGCAGGGTGGTAGAGTATCAGGCATCTTATAATAGATATCGTAAGGAAGTCAAGTTTGGTACATGGAAAGAAGATAATCTTCCTGGATCGGGCTACTTATATGATTTGGGATCACATTTGATTGATCAGGCACTTTGCCTTTTTGGAATGCCTGATGAGGTGTATTGTGATATCCAAAAGCAGAGAACAGGTGCATTGGCTGATGATAGTTTTGAACTGACTATGTATTATAATGGGCTTAAAGCAATTATAAAATCCAGTAATTTAGTCAGTGCAGATTTGCCTAGATACATTATTCTTGGTGAGGATGGCAGTATAGTGAAATTTGGATTGGATGTTCAAGAAGATGATTTAAGAAAAGGTTTGATTCCAAATGATGATGGTAGTTGGGGAAGAGAATCTGAAGAATATTATTTGATTCTAAACAGTGAAAACAGTTCAAAGAGAATTGAAAGTGAACCAGGTGACTACAGAAGATTTTATATGAATGTGGCAAATTCAATTACCAATCTTGAAAAACTGAACATAACTGCAGTAGACGGTTATAATGTTATAAAAATAATAGAGCTGGCGATGGAATCAAACAAATTAAAGAAAAGGGTAAAAATTTAAGGTTAAAATATTACCTTTTTATACACGGCAATTAAAAAATGTTTAAAAAAACTGATAGAATATTCAATCAATTAAGATTTTCCATTATTTTTATTGTTTTTAAACAGTAAACTTAAAGTAAATTATGTGTTAAGTATTAAATCAATACATAACACAAATATATTTTAGGAGGAAATTATGAAAAAAATATTGTCAGTTTTATTGTTATTAGCATTAGTTATGTCAATGTTCGCTGGTTGTGCTGCGAAAGTAGAGGCTCCAGTAGAAGAAGATGTTGTCATTGAAGAACCTGCTGCTGAAACATTGGTAGTTGGAGTATCTTTACCTACTCAAAGAGAAGAAAGATGGGTAAGAGATAAAGTAGCGATGGAAGCATATGCTGCTGAAATGGGAATTGAACTGAAAGTTCAAGTTGCTGACGCAGATCAAGCTCAACAAGCTCAACAAGTTGAAAATTTATTGACTCAAGGTATTGATGTTTTAATATTGGCACCACATGATGCATCTGCTTCAGCTGAATTAATCAAGAAAGCAAATGCTGAAGGCGTTAAAGTAATTTCATATGACCGTTTAGTAACTGGTACACATTTACTTGACTACTATCTTTCATTTGATAACGAAAAAGTTGGCGCATTACAAGGTAATTACTTTGTAGAAAATGCTCAACCAGGAAATATCATGTTGTTTGCAGGTGCTCCTACAGACAATAATGCATCTTTGTTCTTTGCAGGTGCAATGAGTGTTATTCAACCAAAAATTGATGATGGAACATACACAGTACTTGGTGGTTCTGATTTTACACAAGTCGCTACTGATAACTGGGTTCCTGCAAATGCACAAAATAGAGCATCAAATATTTTGACAGCTAATCCAGATGCAACTATTTCTGGCGTTCTTGCACCAAATGATGGAACAGCTGGCGGAATAATCGAAGCTTTCAAAGCAGCTAAAGTTGTGTTACCTGTAATCACAGGACAAGATTCAGAAATAGCAGCAATTAAAAGAATTAAAGGTGGAGACCAGTCAATGACTATCTTCAAAGATACAAGAGAATTGGCAAAAGCTGCAATTGATATGGCTATCAGCATTTATGCTGGAGAAACAGTAGCTACAAATGGTTTAGTTGACAATGGTGTATTTGAAGTACCTTCTGTTTTACTAGAGCCTAAAGTTGTTACACAAGGTAATTTCCAAGAAATGCTTATTAACAGTGGCTATATCCAGGAATCAGATTTAAACTAGATGAAAAGGGTGAGCTCAGCTCACCTCTTTTTTACAGGAGGATACAATGTCAGATCTAATACTTGAAATGAGAAATATTACAAAAGAATTTCCAGGAGTCAAGGCTCTTGATAATGTAACCTTTAAAGTTGAAAAAGGTGAAATCCATTGTCTAATTGGAGAAAATGGTGCTGGCAAATCAACACTTATGAAAGTATTGAGCGGTGTATATCCATATGGTACTTATTCAGGAGATATTGTGTTGAATGATGCTATACAGAAGTTCAACCATATAAAGGATAGTGAAAAAGCTTCTATTGCGATTATTTATCAGGAATTGGCACTTATACCGCACATGAGCATTTATGAAAATATTTTTTTGGGAAATGAGATTTCTAAAAAAGGCTTGATTGACTGGAATGAAACAATTGTAAAAGCAAAAGAAGTACTTGAAAAGGTGGGATTGACTGATGATCCAAGCTTACTTATCAATAAAGTAGGTGTTGGTAAACAGCAATTGATTGAAATTGCAAAAGCACTTGCAAAGGATGTAAAACTTCTGATTCTTGATGAACCTACAGCTGCATTGAATGAAGATGATTCTGAAAATCTTTTAAAAATACTGAAGGAACTTAAGAATCAAGGAATAACAAGTATTTTAATATCGCATAAATTGAATGAAGTTATGCATGTTGCGGATTCAATAACTGTATTGAGAGACGGACAAACCATTAAAACATTGGATGTAAAAAAAGATTCTGTGAGTGAAGACGAAATCATTAAAATGATGGTTGGAAGAGAAATGACGAATCGATACCCTTCTCGAGTGCCTGACATCGGTGAAGTAGTTTTTGAAGTTAAGAATTGGAATGTATTCAGCGAAACGGATTCAAGCAAGAAAATTATAAAAAATGTTTCCTTTAATTTAAAAAAAGGTGAAATTGTAGGTATTTCTGGATTGATGGGATCTGGTAGAACAGAACTTGCCATGAGCGTTTTTGGTAAAAGTTTTGGATCTAAAATCAGTGGAGAACTTTTTCTCAATGGTAATAAAATTGATCTAAATTCACCTAAAGAAGCGATAGATAACCGAATAAGCTATTTGACCGAAGATAGAAAAGAAAAAGGACTTATTTTAATTGAGGATGTAAAACAAAATATATCAATCGCCGCATTGAAAAACATTTCAAAAAAAATGCTTATAAATGAGAATGAAGAAATAAAAAATGCTGGTGAATATATTGATAAAATGAAAATTAAGACTCCTAGTGTCGAACAATTGGTGGGTAAACTCAGCGGCGGAAATCAACAAAAGATTGCGTTGTCAAAGTGGATGGAAACGAATCCACAAATTCTTATTGTTGATGAGCCTACACGAGGAATAGACGTCGGTGCTAAATATGAGATTTATAATATAATGAATGAATTTGTTGCTCAAGGTAATTCAATCATAATGATTTCAAGTGAAATGCCTGAAATATTAGGAATGAGTGATAGAGTATATGTCATGAATGAGGGGCAAATTGTCGCTTTATTGGAAAATGATGACATGAATCAAGAAACAATAATGAAACATTCAATTGGACATGGAGGCAAATCTAATGAGTAAAGATAATAAGAGCGTCAACCTTATAAAAAATTTAATCCGATCAAATATAAGACAGTACGGTATGTTTATTGCGCTATTCGTAATAATGATTATTTTCAATATATTGACAGAAGGTACATTTTTAAGGCCGAGAAATCTTACGAATTTATATTTGCAAACTGGATATATTGCAGTGCTTGCAGTTGGTATGGTTTTGGTAATCATAGCAGGTCATATAGACCTGTCTGTTGGTTCTGTCGCTGCTTTTACGGGAGCAATTGCAGGGATTTTACAAGTGAAAATGGGATTGCCAACTGTTCCAACTATATTGATAACACTGTCAGTTGGAATGCTGATCGGCGCATGGCAAGGTTTTTGGATTGCTTACAAGAAAGTGCCAGCATTCATTGTATCACTTGCCAGTATGCTGATTTTTAGAGGAGCAGTCATCGGAATTACAAAAGGACAGACTATTGGTCCTTTTGACGAGAATTTCAATAATATCAGCGTAGGATATCTGAAAGATATACTGCATATTGATGGGGTACATATGCTTTCAGTTATCATAGGAATCATATCAGTTGTATTATATATCGTTCTTGAATTCAACAAAAGAAAGAAACGAATAAAGTACAAATTTGAAATTTTACCTGTAGGATTGTTTATCATTCAATTAGTGCTGGTTTCTGCATTGATTATGAGTTTTATATTGAGTATGGCATTGTATCAAGGCATTCCTTATACGGTAATCATTGTAGTAGGATTAGTATTGCTTTACACATTCATCACTACTAAGACAACGATAGGAAGACACATTTATGCTGTCGGTGGAAATATAGAGGCAGCAAGACTATCTGGTATAAATACTGCAAAAACACTTTTTACGGTTTTTGTTTCCATGGGAACTTTAGCGGCTCTTTCAGGAATCGTTTATAGTGCAAGACTTAATTCAGCAGCACCATCAGCTGGAAACTTATTTGAACTTGATGCCATTGCAGCTTCTTTTATCGGTGGCGCATCAGCTTCTGGTGGTATTGGTTCTGTATTTGGAGCAATCATTGGGGCATTGGTCATGGCATCCATCAACAATGGTATGTCACTTATGAATTTGGATATTTCGTATCAATATATTATAAAAGGTTTAGTCTTGTTGCTTGCCGTTTGGTTTGACATATCAACTAGAAATAAATCTAAATAGATTAACCCCCTTCTGTGTAAACCCCAAATATTATTTGGGGTTTATTGCATTATCATCAATATAAAATGATATAATTATATTTAAAATAATTAATTGAAAAATATTTAAATTTTTATGACGTTATCATGAGTGTTCTAGGGGCATTTGGTAAAATCTGAAAGCGAGGTGTACGTCGATTCTTTTTATCGACGATGATGTGAAAAAAATATTATTGAATAAAACTAGAAATATTGAAATAATTTTAATAATCGTAATTTTAGTACTCTTTGCATATGGCGTTTTTAGAACTGTTTACTTGACAGTAAATAGTGATGATAAATCGTTGTTGATACCTAAATATCATGTAGCATTTTTTCATGATGACAATGATCGCTATAATTTTGATTTCTTTAAGTCTGAATTTATTGAAGAAGGCAAGCAAAATGAAATTGTTGCAGATTTTTACGAAGTGGTATCTTCTGAGTCGGTCGAATATGCATTCAAGAGTGCTTGGATGACAAATGTAGATGTAATTCTCATTAAAGTGTCGAATATTGATGAACTCAGTGAATACATTATAGAAAGTGAAAACAGAGAGATAAAAATTGTAATTATAGGGAATGATTTACCAGAAAGTAATCGCGATACTTATATTGGAGTCAATAAATACCAATTGGGGAAGAATTCAATTGAATTGATTGAACGTTCAAATGTTGAAAACAAAATTGTAGGAGTAATTCTTGGAAGTGAATATGGAATAAAAACTGGTGCGTATCAAAACAGTTATTTAAATGCTTTACAGGAATTTTCAAATCAAAATGATGATATATGGATAGCTCAGGTTGAATATTCAGCAGAAAAGAGAGCTGAATTGATCGTACAGGATTGGATCATCAACAATAAAGTCAATTTTATTATCTGCACTGATGTTGTTGATTCTGTAAGAGTAGTCAATACTTTGATTGATTTGAATGCCATTTCAGATGTTTCAGTAATCACTAACGGAAAAACAGATGAAATAATCGAATATATTCAAAAAGGTACAGTTCATGGATCGATTTTTATTGATTATGAAAAAGGGATTAAACAAGCTGTGAAACTAGTTGTAGATCTATCAAATTCAAAAAGAGTATCATCGTATATTCCTATAAATATAGAAATAATAGATGATAGTAATATTGGAGAATATTAATATGAAAGATAAAATTTCAAAAATATTCGAGAAAAATACAATCAGATCAAAAGTAATCAGATTTGTTTTTACATTGATTATATTTTTCATATTAAGCTACTTTTTCAATCAATATGTAACATCGAGCATTACTAAAAATTTTAATGAAGTTTTTATCATTAATTTGGAATTAGAAGAATTGACAAAGGAACTTGATAAATTGGAAAGCAGCCTGGAAGATTACATCAATACGAAAGATTCTGACAGTTTTATTGAGTATTCAAATAGTTACAGCAGTATTGAGAGCAAGGTTAGAAGTTTGGATAAAGGATTGAGCTTCAATATATCAGAACAATCAAGGTATAATATCACTCAAATCATCAATAAATACTTGGAAACAACAGATAGCGTAATTGAATTAAAAAGAGCTAGAAATACTGAGGCTTATTTGCTTGCTTTCGATGAAGTCAAAGACATTTCCCGATTAATCAAAGTCCATATAAACGATCTCAATGAATACATGATAAAGATAAATCTTGAACAATATCAAAAATTATCAGAAGGTCTTGTGCAATTCAATTCCCTTTTTCTAATTATATTGATTATTATATTATTGCTGACAGGCCTATTTATATATGATTTTACTAAAAATATACTTACTCCGATTGAGACACTGTCTGATCATGCAAAAGAGATTTCAAATGGAAATTATATCATCGACTCAAATATGAATAGTTATTTTAAAGAAGCCAATATTTTGCATAGCACTTTTGTTGAAATGGCAATAAATATCAATATTTATATTGAAGAATTGAAAGAGAAATCTGAAGTTGAGAATAAGCTTGCTCAAATAAAAATAGAGAATTTGAGAGTGGAGAATCAGCTGAAAATTTCAGAATTGAAAGCTCTGCAATCGCAAATCAATCCACATTTTTTATTCAACACATTGAATGCAGGTGTACAATTGGCTAATCTGGAAGATGCAGAACGCACAGCGGAATTCATCTACAATTTATCACGACTGTTTAGATATAATATTCAATCTCTTGAAAAAGAGGTTTCTTTGAAAGAAGAATTGAAAAATGTAAAAAGTTATTTTCATCTAATGAAAGTGAGATTTGATGATTTGCTAGATTTCAGTATTGACATTCAATCTGACAATACAGATAAGATATTTATGCCTCCGCTGATACTGCAGCCGATTATAGAAAATGCCATTATTCATGGTTTTAAAGATAAAACTGAAACTGGTGTGATTCGGATTTTAGTCTCAGAAAAATATGGTGAAGTAAGTGTTGTTATAGAAGATAATGGTATAGGAATACCTGAAAATCTTGTTCAACAGCTCAACGACAATTATTTTAATAAATCTGAAAGCACAACAGGACATACAACTGGAATAGGTCTTGAAAATGTTTATAGTAGATTGAGTAACTATTTTAACAATAAAAATGTTTTGAAAATTGAAAGTGAAGTCAATTGCTTTACTAAAATATATGTTTATTTGGGAGTTAAAGATGAAATATAGAATTTTGATAGTTGATGACGAAAAAATTGTTTTAGAATCATTAGAATATATGATAAATAATAGTGCATTTGAATTATCTGTCGCAACAGCACGAAATGGTAGAGAAGCATTGACTAAACTGGATGACTTCAGGCCTCATATAATACTGACCGATATTAGGATGCCCAGCATTGATGGTGTTGATCTTGTTAAAATGATTAGGAAAAACAATACAAAGATCAAGATAATTTTTATTTCTGCTTATGAACAATTTGAATATGCAAAAATTTCAATGAAATATGGTGTTTCAGATTATATTCTAAAACCAATAACAAAGCAAAAACTAAACGATACAATAAGTAAAGTCATTAAAACACTTGAAGATGAAAGTTATCAAACAGAATATGAACTTCGGATTGTTGAAAAATTCAATGTTTCAAAAGAAATTATCGCTGACCATTTTTTAACAAATAAGAGTAGCGATAGATTGCCGCTGAAAGTGTATGAAGATATTTTAGAATATAAATTCTTGAAAGGTATGTTGATCAAGGTAAATATGACTTTTTCTTCGAAATACGACAGTCAAGAATTTGATTCCGAACGACAGGCAAAAAAATTATACAAAAAATTAAGTGTGATTTTTTCAGATTATAAATGCATTAATAGTATTCCAGAAAAAAGCATGTACATGATGTACATAAGCGGTATTGATAATTTTGAAAATACACATAATAAAATCAATAAATTGATAAAAGAACAAGATGATTCAGATCATATTAGAATCGTGATTCAAGGAGTAAAAATAAGTGACTTAGAACAACTTCAAGAATTCATTTATAGACAAGAGGAATGGTCGAATGAAGAAATGGATTTCATGTATTCTAATATTCAGACAAATGAATTAGACATTCAAGAGTTATATGGCATTGCGAGAGAATTTTTATTGCCAAATTCACTTAAACTTACTCAGACATTGGAAATACTGATAAATAAAATAAAAAAAATGACAATGGTTGAAAGAGAATTAATTGCATCGGAGGGAATTGATAAGATATTGAATATTTTGAATTTTCATATCAATGATCAAAGCAATGTACTTTCTCTTGTGAAATTTGATGATTCCAATTTAGATATATTTTATGAAAAATTGACAACTGCATTTTTCAAATATCATAATTTGTATCAAAGGGATTACTCTAAACTTGTAAACAAAGCACTAAAATATATTGATAAAAATAAAAAATTAAGCTTTTCATTGGATGATGTTGCGAAAGAGCTGTTTGTAACATCGCAGTATTTAAGCAAGATTTTCAAAGATGAAACAGGGTTTAATTTTAAAGAATATGTAGTTGATGTTAAAATCAGTCTTGCTAAGGAATTGTTGAAAGGTGGATATTCCATTAGTGAAGCAAGTGATGATATTGGATATTCTGAAGTCAATTATTTTATAAAATCTTTTAAAAAACATACTGGGATTACACCTGGTGAATACCAAAGGGTGAATAAAAATGAAAATAAATAGATGGATAATGTTTATTGCAATCTTGATTATCTTAGGGGCTGTGGCAACAGCGTATTTTATTTTTTCTGATAAAGAGCTAGTGACTGTGGATGATAAAATTATTGTAGGTTTGTCATTCGATAGTTTGGTTGTTGAAAGATGGAAAAGAGACATGGAAACTTTTGTATCTTATGCCAATGAGAATAATATGGAAGTTATAGTTCAAGTTGCAAATGAAGATGTCAATGAGCAAATAAAACAGATTCAATATTTGATTGATGAAAATGTTGATATTCTGGTGGTTCTTCCAAAAGACATCAATATGCTCAATGGTGTTGTCGAGCGAGCTCAAAAAAAAGGAATCAAAGTAATTTCATATGATCGATTGATGCTCAACAGCAATATTGATTTGTATATTTCTTTTGACAACATTGGTATTGGAGAGGCTATAGCAACGACAGTCATTGAAAAAATGGTATCAGAAGAAAAAGATGAATACAATCTTGTGATTATAAACGGGAATCCGCAAGATTATAATAGCAAAATGTTGAATACAGGTTACTATAATGTGATCGATAAAAGACTTGAAAAAATAAATATTATCAATGAAGTATGGGCGATAGATTGGAGAGAACAATTTTCTCAGGAAGCAATAAATGATTTGCTGAAAAATGACGTTCGAATAGACGGGATTATAGCATCCAATGATATGCTTGCTGAAGCTGCAATTAAAGTGTTGATTGAATATAAACTTGAATCTATTATACCTGTTGCAAGTCAAGATGCAGAATTGTCTGCCTGTCAAAGAATTGCAGAAGGTACACAATTGGCTACAATCTACAAACCAATCAATGATTTGGCGCTACAAACGGTTGAATTGATTCCCAAAATATTAAAATCTATTTCCTTGGAGGATATAGATTATATAGACAATAATAAGAATATGGTTGCCTATAAAAAATTGCCTTTTTCGATTGTAACGAAAGATAATTTAGATCAAATCATAATTGATTCCGGTTTCCACTTGAGAGAAGATGTCTATAGATATGTCAATCAATAAAAAACCTGACTTTAATAAAAACAAATATGAAATTGGTGATTATTTGAAGAAAATAGAAATTTCAGAATACAACCCTCGTTGGGAAATGGAATATGAAGCCTTAAAAGGTGTGTATAAGAAATGTTTAAGCGGTTGTGGTACTTATGTGATAGAACATGTCGGAAGCACAGCAGTGAAGGGTATGTGGGCAAAACCTGTTATTGATATAGATATCATATTCAGTGATGCTATTCAGAAGAAAAAAATGATCAAACAACTCGAAGAGATTGGATATATTAATAGAGGAAACTTGGGATTAAAAGGACGAGAGGCGTTTTCGAGAAAATCAGAAAAAGTACCTTACAATAATAATCAAACTTGGTGTGATCATCACTTATATGTAGTTGAAAAAGATTCAGATGCGTTGAAGAATCATTTGATGCTAAGGGATTTTTTGAGAAAAGATCGAGATTCAGCAAAAAAATACAGCCGATTGAAAATAGCTTTAGCAAAGAAATTTCCTTATGATATGGATAGGTATGTTGAGGGAAAGACTGAATTCATCACTAGCATCTTGAGGGAAGCAGGAATGAATTCGACAAGTGTAGAGGGAATTAAAAAAGCGAATATTAGGAGGAGGAACAATATGAAGTATTCTGTAGAACAAGGGGTGTTTGATAAAAATTCAAATGTGGTTTTTGGTGTAATTATAGGAAATGATCTTAAAAACACTTCGACAAGTGAAGAGGATTCGAATATTTTGAAGATAGCTGAAAATCTATTCAAAGAACGAATTTCAATAGAGGATTTGAAGGCGAACGAGCACATAGCAATATATAGAGATGCATTGAAAAATGCAGGAATCAATCCAAATAAATATATGAATTCAGTTGAAGCTATGGGGAAAAGAGTTTTAAAAGGAGGTTCTTTGCCAAGAATAAATGCATTAGTAGATTTGTGCAATGCTATTGCGCTGACTGAAGTAATTTCACTCGGGGCCCATGATTTGGTCGATATTGATGAAGATCTGTCAGTTAGAATATCCGAAGAAGGTGATATATTTTTGCCTTTTGGAGAAGAAGAATTTGAAGAAGTATTGCCAGGTGAACTCGTATTTACAAGTGGCAATAAAGTTCAGACGCGTCAGTGGTTGTGGAGACAAAGTGAGCTAGGTAAAATATCAGAAGAAAGTTCACAGATATTTTTTCAATTGGTAGGTTTTGAGGGTGAAAATTATTATAAACTTGAGAATGCAATGAAGGCGTTGGAAAAATTGATATCAGAAAGATTCCATGGAACTTGCGAGAGTTTTCTTGTGAATAAAGAAAATCCAATTATTAATTTTTAATGACAATAATTAAAAAAATATTGAACATATGATAATCTAATCATATCATGGATTAAATAATAAAATTCTTTTGAAAGGGAGTGGTTACTATGAAAAAACAGAGTGATTCAAAATTGTATTCAAATACCACTTCGGCTCAAAGTTGATTGTACATAAGTAAAATTTGTCTTATTGAGCCCTGAAGTGATATGATTCAGGGCATTATTATGCCCAAAATGAGGAGGTCAATAAGTGAAAGAACATGTACTGAAAGATTGGGGATTATATCATCCCTCCCATATGATTGAAAATGAAAAAATAGGAAGAGTATTGGAAGAAGAAAAAGGGCATTATAAAATAGTGGCCGATGATGGCTTTTATTGGGGTGTTGTTACTGAAAAATTCAGAAAAAGCACTGATAGCAGAAGTGATTTTCCATCTGTAGGGGACTGGATTGTGCTTGAGGAAGCTATGAATGGAGATAAAGTATTAATCAAGAAGGTACTTCCAAGGTATAGCAAATTTTCAAGAAAAATTGCAGGGAATGTTATTGATGAACAAATTATTGCAACTAACATAGATAAAATTTTTATTGTCATGTCTTTGAATGAAGATTTCAATATAAAAAGACTTGAAAGATATTTGACCTTGGCATGGGAAAGTAGTGCCATTCCGTGCATTATTTTAACAAAATCTGATTTGTGCAATGATCTTGAGGCCAGAATTATTCAGATAGAAGAAATAGCTCTAGGGCTTGAATTGTATGTTTTAAGCATTTTTGATGAAAAATCGATCTTAAATTTCAAGGCCAATGCTTTGAAAAAAGGAAAAACAGTTGCTTTTGTAGGCTCATCTGGTGTAGGGAAATCTACGATTGTAAATTATATTTTGGGCAATGAAATTGTAAAAACAGCGGAAATTCGAAATGACAGTAAGGGAAAACATACAACGACTAGCAGAAACCTGTATTTGTCAGATGAAGGAGTAATAGTAATAGATACGCCTGGTATGAGAGAACTTCAATTGCTTGACAATGAAGAAGGATTGATTCAGACCTTTGAAGATGTAGAAGAAATAGCAAAATCATGTAAATTTTCAGACTGCACACATACAAATGAACCAAGTTGTGCAGTCATGAATGCGATTGACAGTGGAATTCTTAAAGAAGAAAGATTGAAAAACTATTTTAAAATGAAAAAAGAAATTGAGTTTTATAAAAAGAAAAATAAAAAAAAGACAAAGAAACAAAATAAAATGAAAAATTAAGTGATGAATCAAGCAGATTATTTCAAATCAATAAATTATCTGCTTGATTTTAATTTGTTTTGGATCTCAAGAAGAATTTCTCTGTTAAGGCTATAATTCGTGTATGCTTTTTTTGCAAGAAGGAAAGAGATAATACTTCCAAAAGGAAGAAGAATGCCTAAAACAACTAAAGTATAGTTGTTTTGAACTGATAAATTTGCGTCGAATCCGATTAAATCCAAGACAATCCCAAATAATAAAATTGCAAGCGATTGTGAAATTTTATAGGCGAAATTCAAAAGGCCATAATAAACACCTTCATTTCTCATACCATGATTGAATTCTTCGAGATCGACTGTATCAGCTAGCATTGACAGCGGCAACGAAAATAAACCGGATGTTCCAAATCCTACTACCAATGCATAAATAAGCATAATTTCATAATGGAGCTTAACGATATCTCTAAAACCAACTAGAGCCAGCATAATGAAGCTGCCAATTATTGATATTTTTAAACCGAGCATAATCGTATCTTTTTTATCCAGTTTTTTTGATAATTTGATCCAGAAAGGCTGTGAAATCATGCTGACAATGAATTGGAATCCAAAGATAATGCCTATTTTATAATTGTTCATATAGAAAGTATAAGTAAAAACATGAAGTCCAATAGTACCTATTAGTGCTGATGCCAGATTGGTGTATAAATAACCAAGTGCGACAGATCTGTAATCATTGCTTTTAAAAGCAATTTTGATGCTTCTTAAAAATTCTTTAAATCCGATATTTAAATTGGTGGTTGAAGATCCTCTGAATTTATAGGTAGAAAAAAATGTTATGAGTCCTGTTATAAGTATCAATGTCGAAATTGTGATTGCCATATATTTATAGGCATCTGGATTTAATTGACCAACAGGATATTGAACAGTAGGTCTAAAAAATACAAACATGCTGATTGCTGTCACAGATAAGATTGACGCCAGAAAGAATACTGTTTTAACAGCTTGAATTGTTGAACGGCCATCGTAGTCACTGATGAGTTCAGCACCTAATGCATTGTAAGGTGTAATAAAAATAGTGATGAATGTTTTTAATAGCATAACACTGGTAAATATCCAAATGAACTTTGAATATACTGAAATACCGGGTGTAACTGTCCATAAAAAATAATTCGTCGCAGCCATGAGTATGGTACCAATAAGTATATAGATATGTCGTCTACCCATAAATGATTTAGTGTTATCAGAAAAATAACCCATCAAGGGATCGCTTATTGCATCCCATAAAATACTCAAAGATACGACAAGTCCAATTAAGCTGCCTGGAATTTTGAGAATGACGGTACCGTAAAATATTAAATAGGATGATACCATTTGAGAAATCAAACCATATCCATAGTTGCCAATCCCATAACCTAGTTGATAATTAAAAGAAATTATTCGTGTCTTCATTAACATTTCTCCATTCTGTATAAATTATACTATATAAGAACAAAATAAAAATGCATTAAATTATGTTATTATATAAGAAAGGTAAATTTGGTAGGTGAGAAAAATGTGGACAATTGTCACTTCTGGAGGCAGTGGGTTGGGATTGAAATATTTATAAAAGTTGGAGAAATTGCTAATTGAGTCTGAAAATTAAAATTGTATTGATTATGCCTAAGATATCAGAAATGAGGATCGGCAGGTATATATAAATCTAAGTAATTTGCTTATGGCGATCAATAATTGGTAATTATTAAATATAAAAATTGAAAGGAGATGTAATTATGTTTTTTTTATATGTAGTTCTAGGAATTATAGTATTGTTGGTTTTATTCGCAATTTCAATTTATAACAAATTAATTAAATTGAATATCAACGTGGAGGAAGCTTTTTCATCAATGGATGTGTTCTTGAAAAAGAGGTATGATTTAATACCAAATTTAGTTGAAACAGTAAAGGGTTATGCAACTCATGAAAAAGAAACGCTTGAGAGAGTGATACAGGCTAGAAATAGTGCATTGTCAGCTTCTAATCCAGAAGATGTCATAAATGCAAACAAGGATATTTCTATGGGGTTGAAATCAATATTTGCTTTAGCTGAAGGTTACCCGGATTTGAAGGCTAATCAAGGATTTCTAAACCTTCAAAATCAATTGACTAAAATCGAAGAAGATATTTCAAATTCAAGACTTTATTTCAATGGGGCAACAAAAGTTTACAATAAAGAAATTGCCATATTTCCAAATTTCATCTTTGCAAATATGTTGGGATTTTCTAAGAAACCATTTTTTGAAATTGAAGAGGCAGAGAGAGAAAATATTTCTGTCAAATTTTAGGTGTGATAATTTATGAATAAAAATATAAAAATACTGATAGTGTTGATAATGATATTGTCGATATTCCAATCTTTTGCTTTTGCAGACGAGTTCTACAATATCGAAAGATATGATATATCAATTGAAGTCAGCGAGAGCAATGTTTACAATATTGAAGAAACAATTTATGTCAATTTCAAGACACAAAGGCACGGCATATTCAGAGATATTCCTGTGAATTATTATGGTTATTCACACGATATTTCCAATATAAGTGTTGTAGATCCCTCTACTAATGAACCATACAAATTTGAAGTCTCAAATCAAGGTGCGAATCTAGATATAAAAATTGGCGATGCAAACACTTATGTTTCAGGGAAAAAAGCCTATCAGATCAATTATACATATGATGGATCTGATGATTTGATCAAAGCGTATGATGAATTTTATTTCAATATTTTGGGAACAGAATGGAACACAACAATTGATGAAGTGAATTTTGAAATCAGCATGCCAAAATCTTTTGATGTATCACGTTTGAATATCACATCAGGTGCATACGGCAGCACGAGTTCAGAAAAAGTTGCATGGGATGTGGATAATCTTAAAATAGTGGGATTTGCATCTGATTTACTTCCTTATGAAGGTATAACGGTTGCTCTTAATCTTGATGAAGGCTATTTTACTGATGTTTCAAAACCCTATTCATTGATGGCGCTTTATTTTTTAATTGTATTTTTATTGATGTCTCTTGCGGGAGCCATTTATATTAGAAATAGCAATTACAGAAGAAATAAATTGACTCCTGTATTGAATTTTTACCCACCTCAAGGATTGAATCCAGCAGAGATGGCTTATATATTTAATGAAGAGAAATTAAGTAACCAAGATGTCTCATCTATTATCATCTATTGGGCATCAAAAGGATATTTAAAAATAATTGAGGAAGAAAAAAGTGGCTTGTTTAAAAAAAGCGAACTCAGTTTTGAGAAAATAGTTGACTCTAATATTATTGAATCACTTTATGAAAGAAATTTGTTTGAAGATCTTTTTTCAAAGGGAATTGGCAATACTGTATCGATAGAAAACCTTGAAAATCAGTTTTATGCAGATTTGGATGCAGCGAGGGGTTTTGTCAGGGATATTTATAGGGATAAAAAAGAAATACTTGAAAACAAGTACCAATATGGTATTTATATTGTCAACTTTTTAATATTGCTTATAACTGCAGGGATCTTTGCGAATTATTTTAAAATTCTCTCAGGTGTTGACTATTTAAGTGCCTTCATCATGTCATTCATATTTTTATTTATATTTTGGATTATTTCAGTCGCGCTTTCTTTTAGAAAGAAAAAGAAGAAAAATTGGTATAAAAGCATACTGAAATATGGTGTGTTGATTTTTATATTTTCAAGAGGATTTTTGGTGATTCAATCAGTTGTTCAATCCATTGATTTAAAAAACATTGAATTCAACTCATTGACAATGCTCATGAGTTTTTCAGTTGTGTTATATATTGCATCTATTGTTGTCATTGGAAAAGTAAAAAGATATTCTGAATATGGCAGAACCATGCTAGATAATATTTATGGATTTAAAGAATTTCTTGAAACTGCAAAATTGGACCGGTTGGAAATGCTATACAAAGAACAACCTTCATATTTTTATGATATGTTGCCGTATGTCATGATCTTTGATTTGACGAAAATATGGGATAGTAATATTCAACGTCTTGCATTAGAGGGACCCGACTGGTATATTTCCAATAGACCATTCAGCACTTACCTCATGATGAGCAGTATGAATCGATCTTTTACACAAATGTCATCAAAACCTCAAAGTTCATCCTCATCTTTTGGTGGCGGGTCTGTAGGAGGCGGCGGCGGTGGAGGTGGCGGCGGTTCGTGGTAAGTTAAATGTTTTGATTGACCTTTGACGAAGGTGGTTGTACTATTGACATAGTTGTAAACGTGGTTTAATAAGAAGGATTAAGGTGAAAAAGTGAATAGCAGTATAAATATAAATAAAAGAAAAAAAGTCAGCCTTGCATTTGGAGGCGGTGGTGCGAAAAGTTTTGCACATTTGGGAGTTGTCAATGTTTTAAGAGAAAATAATATTCCGATAGATTTTCTTGCAACCTGCAGTGCAGGGTCTTTAATTGGTGCTTTGATTGCGAATGATGTTCCTAAAGAATCGATAATGAAAAAATTCAGTGAGATATTGAAAAGAGTTACATGGTTCAGACCTACCATCAGTAAAAAAGCAATTCTTTCTCAAAGAAATTTTCAAAATATCATAACAGATTTATGTGGGGATATTAATATTGAAGAGTCTTTGATACCAATCAAAATAGTAACTACTAATTTGCACACTGGTAAATTACATGCTTTTTCAGAAGGAAATTTAAAAGATGCGGTTACAGCATCATCAGCTTTTCCTGGTATGTATAAACCAGTTAAAATTGGAGAAGAATATTATGTAGATGGAGGTTTGTTGGACAGTATTCCGGCAGATATTTGCAGGGATTTTGTTGGAGAAAACGGCATTGTTATTTCAGTTTCTTTAGATGGATATTTAAGCAAGAAAATTGAAAGTATCAATATCTTCAGTATGATTTACAGAGCGGTGTATATTCCGTTGATCAACAATAGAGAAAAAATAATAGAAGAAAATTCGGATATTATTATTAAAGTGTTTGACCATCAAGAATTCAATTTTAAAAACTGGAAAGAGATATTCAGATTTTATTCTGTTTCCAAAATGGATAATTTTGTTAAGCTTGGTGAAGATGCAGCTAGAATGCACCTGAATGATATTAAGAGATTATTGGATATTGAAATTATTAAAGTAAGTTAGAGAAACATCCAATCGAATGATAGTGCTGAGATTGGATGTTTTTTTATAAATATTAAAAGACAGAGGCTATTATGAATAAAAAAAAGAGTGATATCAAACAAATTTCAATTTATAAAAAGTTTCATTGTATAGGTGGAAGCTGCAGCGATAGTTGCTGTGTCGGATGGGCTGTTGATGTTGATTATAGGACTTGTGAAAAATTGACTCGTATCAAGAAACATCCTATCGCAAACCGTGTGAAACAACACGTGTACTTTAATGAAGATTATTTTTCACCTGATATAGACTATTGCAAAATTGAACTAAGAGAGAATAAAAAATGTCCTTTTTTAAATGATGAAGGGCTTTGTGATATTCAAATTTCATTTGGTGAAGAAGCTCTATCAAATGTATGTTCTTTATATCCACGCGTAATCAATAGAATTGACGGTATTTTTGAACGCTCAATGACGGTATCTTGTCCTGAGGCTGCAAGATTGATTCTTCTGGAAGACAAAGGACTTGAATTTGAAACAGTATATGAAAGTTTGGATAAGTTGATTATTACTTCAGATGTATGGACAGATAGAAAGCCATATAAGAATTCAGAAATTGTATATTTAAAAGAACTTAGAGATTTTGGTATTTGGGCAATAAAACAGAATAATGGATCGATTTGGGAAAAAATAAGACTGCTAGGTATTTTTCATGAATCATTAGATGATGTTATTGTCAAAAAAGAATATGAAAAAATTCCGAAAATTATAGATGAATATAGAAATAGAATTACAAATGAAAATGTGAACTTGAAGGATAATCGGATCCCTGAAGAATTTTATGAACAACTTATGAAATTTATTGAATTGATGGATATTGAAAATAGTGTCGATCATGAGAAGTTCAAGAATTACGACAAGAAATTTAGACAAGGGATATACAATGAACCATATAATAAAATTCATGATGAATATATAGCGGAGTACTTAGAAAATCATAAATATATTTTTGAAAATTACTTGATCAATGACATGTTCAAGAATTTATATCCATTTACATTTCCTGAATCAGCAATGATTACTTTCTTAATAATGACTTTAAAATTAGGATTGATACAATTCTATTTGACGGGTCTTTCTAAATCCATTGGGTCAATAAATGATGAGATAGTTGTAGATTTTATTCAAGCGTTTTCAAAAGTCATTGAACATCATGATACATATATAAGTAGAGTTTTAGATTTGTTTAAGAAAGATAAAATGATTGTTTTGAATTCGATTATCAATATGCAGTAAATTCAGAATAGAATCTCTGATGAAGAATGAACCCTCACTTACTGAAGTGGGGGTTCATTCTATATTCCTTGCTAAATTATTTTAAGATAATCAAATAGCTTGTTTAATAATTCTTTGGGTATTTTAGCGTATTCATCACCAATACTGATTTCATATCTGCAATTGTTTGGATTGATTTCAGTTATTCGAGTAGCTATGCCGAAATCAAATTTTAATGTTGCTTCCAACAATAAGTTTTCAACCGTTTCTTTTGATTTGCTGAAATGGACATGGAACATATTTGAAACTGGTATATGTGGAAATGTGTGAGCGTATTGCAAAGAATTGAATAAAGCTGCAAGTTCTTTTGCATCTTGATAGTATTGTGACATTTTATTGTACTTTAAATCAAAGTTGTGTTTTGCGCTTATTATATAGGGATATAAACTGATGAGGTCTCCACCATGGCGTCTTTTCCATATTTTAGCTTTTTCAATAAAACTGGAATCACCTGCTAATATTGCTCCTGCAATTCCACCAATTCCTTTATAAAAAGAAACATAAACGCTGTCAAACAGATCAGCAATTTCTTTTGGAGATGTATTGTAATAAGGAAGGATTTCAAAAAGTCTTGCACCGTCTAAATGAACTTTTATGTTTTTAGATTTGCAATAATCTACTATTTTATGCAACTCATCTAAAGAGGGCAATTGTCCACCAATTTCTCTTTGAGGCAATTCAATGAGAACAGTTGAGAGAGAATATTCTATATTCTTCAAATCATCAAGTGTGAACAATCTGTGTTTTTCGCCTAAGAGAATTGGATGTATATGATGTAATTTTTTAAGGCCGTCTTGTTCGTGTATTTCTAAATGAGCTAAAGGATGATAGGCTATATTATATATTTTCATATCATCACACCAAATTCTTAGAGCAATTTGTTGTGCCATTGTACCACTTGGAAAAAAGACTGCTTTTTCTTTACCTAGCAAAGTAGCGATTTCATTTTCAAATTCACTGATAATCGAACCTTCACCATAAATATCAGATTCAGTCAGGGGATCAGTGTTTTCAAATGAATCAAGTAAAACCTTTATGTTTCTAGGACCGTGACCTAGAAAATGGTATGTGGCATTTCTATATGTTTCTTTTAATAGAAGTTCATTCATAATATTTACCTCCCTAGTATGGATACTATTATTATAGCAAATGATTCATGATGTTATAAGTATACTAATATACAGTAGGTATATTTGTATAGTCTTTATAAAAATGTTTCTATTGAATAATTAAATAAAGGATATATTCAGAATTTATAGAATATTACGATAATGTATCAATTACATCTGTTCCTATATTTGCAGTTAATTTTATAATTAATGCCAGAACACCCGTGACTTTAGTCGTGGGATGAATGGTATTATATGTTAATATATGGTTTTTAAAGTTGCTTTTGTGTTTTAACGCTGATTAATTCAGCTTAAAAATAGATAAGAAATTTCTGAACAAGAAATTTCTTAATACATGGCTGAGGCCAAAAGGAGGAAGCAATGAAAAATATCACAAAAGTTCTTGTAGTGCTAATGCTGTTAGTATTGGTAGTGTCAGTTGCTGGTTGCAGCAGTAAAACTGCTGAAGTCGTCGATGATGCAGTTATTGCAGATGAAGTTGTCAAAGTAGGAATGATTTATATAGGACCACCGGGAGATGCTGGATGGACTTATGCACATGATCAGGGAAGACAATTTTTAGAAGAACAATATCCAAATGTTGAAGTTCTTTTTGTAGAATCTGTGCCTGAATCTTCAGATGCGGAGAGAGTTATGACTGAACTTGTTGAAGAAGGATGTACAGTTGTTTTTGCTACTAGTTTTGGTTACATGGATTATATGGATAATGTGGCGTTAAAGTATCCAGATGTAAAATTTTTTCATTGTTCTGGATATAAAACAGAAGAAAACATGAGTACTTATTTTGGACGTATTTATCAAGCGAGATATTTGACTGGAATGATAGCGGGTGCTATGACTGAAACTAATGAAATCGGTTATGTTGCAGCACATCCAATACCTGAAGTAATCAGAGGAATCAATGCATTTACTCTAGGTGTTAAAGAAGCAAATGCTGATGCTGTAGTCAAAGTAGTATGGACAAATACTTGGTATGATCCTGCAAAAGAAAAAGAAGCGGCACAGGGTTTACTTGATTCTGGCGTAGATGTAATTGCCCAACATCAAGACACACCTGGACCTCAACAAGCTGCTGAAGAAGCAGGGGTCTATGCAGTCGGTTACAATACAAACATGAGAGCATTTGCTCCTGAAGCAAATTTGACATCTGCAGTTTGGAATTGGGGTCCATATTATGTTAATGCTGTAAAATCTGTGATAGATGGCACTTTTGTGTCAACTCAATATTGGGGTGGACTTGAAGATGGTATAGTAGATATCGCGCCTATCAGTGATAAAGTTCCAGCTGATATGGTTGCTCAAGTAGAAGCTAAAAAAGCAGCAATAATAGATGGTTCATTTGATGTTTTTGCTGGACCTATAAAAGACCAAGATGGAAATATTAAAGTGGCTGAAGGCTCAAGCATGACTGATGGTGAATTACTTTCAATGGATTGGTTTGTAGAAGGCGTTGAAGGTGTCATTCCAAAATAAACTAGTATTAAAGGCTGGGTAAAACCAGCCTTTTCAATTAAAGGGGGATATTATGTCAGAAATCGCTGTAAAAATGGTTGGCATAAGAAAAACGTTTCCTGGAGTAATTGCTAATGATCAGGTGAACTTAGAAATTTTTAAAGGGGAAATCCATGCACTTCTTGGAGAAAATGGTGCAGGCAAAAGTACTTTAATGAACATTCTCACAGGGCTATATAAACCGGATAAAGGTGAAATTTTTCTGGATGATGTTCATGTTGATTTTAAGTCTCCTAAAGATGCAATTCAAGCAGGCGTTGGAATGGTGCATCAAAATTTTCGCTTGGTAAAACCTTTTTCTGTTATTGAAAATGTTATGCTTGGCCAAAAAGGTAGCAGCATTCTAAATATTGAAGAAACTGAAGCTAGAATAAAAGGTATATCCCACAGATTTGGTTTGGAAGTTCATCCAAAAGCAAAAATTTGGCAACTTTCTATTGGTGAACAACAGAGGGTTGAAATCATAAAAATGCTCTATAAAGGGGCAGATATTTTGATTTTGGATGAGCCAACGGCAGTTCTTACACCTCAAGAAGTCAATGATTTATTCAAAATACTCAGAAATATGGCAAATGAAGGGAAAGCCATTGTATTTATAACACATAAAATGCATGAAGTTATGGATTTTGCAGATCGTATCACTGTTTTAAGAGCAGGACTGAGTGTCAAGTCAATGATGAAGATTGATACAGATACAAGTGAACTTGCAAATTTGATGGTAGGAAGGGAAATTGCTAGAGGAAGAAAAAATACGAATAAAACAATAGGTGAAGTTGCTCTTAAACTTGAAAATGTGTCAGCATTAAATGATAAGGGATTGTTGGCACTGGATAAATTTACATTAGAAGTGCATAGTGGCGAAATACTTGCGATAGCAGGTGTTGCTGGAAATGGACAGAGAATTTTATCTGAAGCGATTACAGGATTGAGAGAATTGACCAATGGGAAAATAATTCTTTACGGTGAAGATTTATCAAATCAATCAATCAGAGAGATTATAGATAAAGGAGTCGCTTTTGTACCAGAGGATCGCTATGGTATGGGTTTGGCTGCAAATTTAAGTGTTATTGACAATGTTTTGCTGAAAGATTATCGAAACAAGAAATACGGAATTAATTTCTTGAATTCAAATACAACAAGAGCTAAAGCGATCGAACTTGTTGAAAAATTTGATGTAAAAATACCCACTGTTGATTCACCGGTTAAAATGATGTCAGGTGGGAATCTACAAAAATTATTATTGGCGAGAGAAACAGATATTGATCCAAAATTGATTGTTGCTGTATATCCAATTAGAGGGCTTGATATTGGTGCAACAGATTTTGTTCATGAAATACTTATAAAAGAAAAAAATGAAGGAGCTGCTGTACTTTTAATTTCTGAAGATTTAGATGAAATTTATAAAATGGCTGATCGAATAGCAGTTATATATGAAGGCCGATTAATGGGAGTATTGCCAGTAGAAGAGGCGAAACTTGAAGTTGTTGGATTGATGATGTCAGGAACAGATGTGAGAGAAGGTGATTCCAATGTCTAATCAGAATAAAAGAAAAATAATTTTGGAAAAAAGGCTGCAAACACCAAAGTGGATAGGATTGCTGGTTACTGTAGTATCTGTATTTGCAGCATTGATTTTCAGTTCTGTTTTTTTACAAATGACTGGTCAAAATCCATTTGAAGTTTATCGTGTAATGTTCAAAAGTGCTTTTGGAAGCAGTTATGGATTTTCTGAAACATTAGTAAAAGCGATACCCTTGATGATGGCAAGTTTTGGAATAGCGATGGCGTTTAAAATGGTTATATGGAATATAGGTGCAGAAGGGCAACTTTTATTGGGTGCCTTGGCAGCTTCGGTGATTGCACTTTCTTTTCCAAATTTACCATCAATACCCTTGATTGTTTTAATGATGATTGCTGCAATGATTGCAGGTGGATTATGGGCTTTGATTCCGGGGCTTGCAAAATCATATTGGAATGTAAATGAAGTTATAACATCACTTATGCTGAATTATGTGGCTATCAATATTATCGATTATTTTGTCTATGGGCCATTGAAAAATCCATACGGTTCAAATTTTCCAGAGACTGAAACTTTTGTGAGAAATGCATGGCTTCCAACCTTTGCTTCGACTAGAGTTCATCTAGGAATTATTTTTGCATTGCTAACAGCAATTATTTTATACTTTGTTTTAAATAAAACAAGATGGGGATATGAAGTAAAAGTGATTGGTGAAAGTAGAAATGTAGCACGTTACTCAGGAATGGATATCAAAAAGAATATTATTCTTGTAATGATGGTATCAGGTGCTCTAGCAGGTCTTGGTGGAATGACGGAGGTATCTGGGGTCGTTCATAAATTGGATCCACATTTATCTATTGGACTTGGTTATTCAGCAATTATTGTTGCGTGGCTTTCAAAATTAAATCCGTTTGTGATTGTAGTTGTTTCAATTTTATTTGGAGGTTTGATCAATGGTGGTTTTTCCATCCAAATGCATGGCATACCTGCAGCAACTGCAACAATGCTTCAAGGCGCAATCTTGTTTTTTGTTCTAGGTGGAGATATATTTGCAAGATATAAAATTAGAATAATCAAATAGAGGAGGGTTTTAGATGACATTCAACATGCTTATAGCTATATTGGCAGCAGCGATCACTTCTGGAACACCAATCCTCTTTGCAGCGCTTGGAGAGATTGTTACTGAGAAATCAGGAGTGCAAAATTTAGGATTAGAAGGTATGATGTTAGTCGGAGCAGTGAGTGGCTTCATGATGGGATATTTGACACATAATTTGTTCTTGGCAGTACTTGTAGCGGCTTTGGGTGGAGGGATTCTTGCCTTGATTCATAGCTTTATAACAATTACATTGAAAGCCAATCAAGTAGTAAGTGGACTTGCACTGACTATTTTTGGAACAGGGTTATCAGGGTATTTAGGCAAACCTTATATAGGTATGCCGGCTCCTGTAAAATTTGAAATCGTTCCTATTCCAATCTTATCGAAGATACCTGTTATTGGGACTATATTTTTCAACCATAATCTATTAGTTTATTTTTCATATATTCTAATATTTGTTCTTTGGTTTTATATTTATAGAACACGACAAGGGTTGAATTTGCGTGCAACTGGAGAAAATCCCGGTGCAGCTGATTCTTTAGGAGTCAATGTATTTAGATTGAGATATTTATACACTGTAATTGGAGGAATGCTTGCCGGTATTGGCGGTGCATATCTTTCTTTAGCATCAGCACCTAGTTGGGTTGAAAACATGTCTGGAGGAAGAGGCTGGCTTGCAGTAGCCTTGGTTATTTTTGCAGTATGGAATCCTGCACGGGCTGTTTTTGGCGCTTATTTGTTTGGAGGAGTAGAGGCGCTTGGCTATAGGATGCAAGCGATAGGAGTGACAGTATCACCTTTCTTTTTGAACATGATGCCTTATCTGCTGACAATAATTGTACTAATTATTGTCACAATCAATACTCAACATAAACATATAGGAGAGCCCGAGGCATTAGGTAAATCCTATGACAGGGAAGAAAGATAGGAGAAGATATTATGAATAAAATTCTGATTAAAAACTGCAAAGCAATTGTCACTTGTGATGACAATGATCGACAATTATTTAATTGCGATATTTTAATTGTAGACTCAAATATTGAAAAAATAGATATTGATATTGTTGAACCTGACGCTGAAATTATTGACGGTACAAAGTATTTTGTATATCCAGGTTTAATCAATACACATCATCATTTCTATCAAGTGCTTACTAGAAACATTCCAGAGATTCAAAAATTGGAATTGTTTGACTGGCTTCTATGGCTCTATGAAAGATGGCGTTTTCTGACGACAGACATGCTTTATGCAGCAAGTATGACAGCTATGGGTGAGCTTGTAAAATACGGGTGTACAACAATCCTTGACCATCATTATGTTTTTCCTAAAAATCAAGAGAATCTGATTGATGTGCAATTTGATGCCGCAAGAGAATTAGGTGTCAGACTCCATGCAAGTCGTGGCAGCATGTCTTTAGGAAAGTCTGATGGCGGATTACCGCCGGATGACCTTGTTCAGACGTCCGAAGAAATTCTTGAGGACAGTGAAAGATTAATCAAGAAGTATCATGATAAAAATCATGGTTCTTTCAGTCAAATTGTATTGGCACCTTGTTCACCGTTTTCAGTTGACAGCGGGATTATGAGAGACAGTGCAAAACTTGCAAGAAAATATGGTGTGCGGTTGCATACACATCTTTCTGAAACAGAAGACGAAGTTGAATTTTGTGAAAAGACTTTTGGGTTGAGACCCCTTGCCTACATGGAAAGTGTTGATTGGATAGGGTCAGATGTTTTTTATGCACACGGCATATTTTTCAATGATGATGAAATGAAACGTTTGGCAGAGACTAAAACTGGGGTGGCCCATTGTCCAGTATCAAACATGAAACTTTCATCAGGCATTGCAAGAGTCAGTGAAATGCTGGAAATGGATATACCAGTAGGCTTGGCGGTTGATGGAAGTGCATCAAATGACAATTCAAATTTATTGGCTGAAATTAGGACAGCATATCTGCTTCAAAGATTGCAATACAAAGAAAAATCTCCTGATGCAAGCGAGATTTTAAAGATCGCCACAAGAGGCAGTGCAAGAATTTTGGGTAGAGATGATATAGGAAGTCTTGAAGTCGGAAAATGTGCTGACATGTTCTTTATAGACTCAAGCAAAATGAATTATTCAGGCTGCCATGATGATCCTGCTGCTATGCCCGGTGTTGTTGGAATCAATGAACCTGTTGCCATGACTATGGTAGGCGGAGAAATAGTGTTTAAAGATGGAAAATTCAAAAACATAAATGAAGAAGAATTTGCTCAAAAGGTAAATGAGTTCTCTAAAATTTTAAGATAGAAAAAATGTCTGTATTTATAAATGCAGGCATTTTTCATAATTAGCAAAGTAAAACAAATGATGATATACTTGAAAGAAAATGTAATGATTGAGAGGGAATGATGATGTTATCAAACAGCCATAGACATAACTTGAATCAACCGCCTGGAATGCTTATTTATACAGGAGAGTACAAGCGAACACCGCATAAATTGGAATTGCTTGTTTATGATGAAGAGGATTTTGAATTTAACATTATTGATAGTATAGATGAAATAAAGAAAGACCAGAAGCTAAAATGGTTAAATGTGATTGGGCTGAATCGAACAGAGTTTATAAAAGAAATAGGTGAGAAATTTAAAATCAATCCATTGGTTTTGGAAGACATTGTTCATGTTTCTCATAGAAGTAAAATAGAAATACATGAACATTATCTTTTTTCTGTCTTTAAAATGGTTTATTTAAAAAGTGAAAAAATCATTCATGAACACCTTTCCATGATATTGATGGACAATCTGCTGATTACTTTTCAAGAAGAACAAGGAGATGTTTTTGACCCAATCAGAGAAAGAATTAGAGAAAAAAAAGGTAATATCAGAGAGATGAAGGTAGATTATCTTTACTATGCATTGGTTGATGCTTTGGTTGATCAGTATTTTGATATACTTTTGTTTTTATCAATCGGCTTAGATGAGTTGGAAGAACAAATTATTGAGGAAGAAAATATTTCTATGGAAGCTATTTATTCACTTAGAAAAGAGTTATTGCTGATTAAAAGTGCTGTTATTCCGATTAAAGATGTTTTTCATAATTTTCTCGGAAGCAATCAAAAATTTATCTCAGAAGAGGTTAAAATATATTTTGAAGATATCAAGGACCATTTAAATCAAGTTACCGATTCTGTAATCATGTACCGTGAGATGGCATCGAGTTTATCTGAGACGAATAGTTCCAACATGAGTAATAATATGAATAAGATTATGACAACTTTGACTATTTTTTCAGCAGTTTTTATTCCTTTGTCTTTTTTATCAGGGGTATTCGGAATGAATTTCACTAACATGCCTGTACTTGATTTTCAATTAGGATATTATTTTTTTATTGTTTCGTGTATTGTTATCGCGGTAGGTATGTTGAGTTATTTCAAGATAAAGAAATGGTATTGATTGATTATGAAAAAATTGTGAGTCTGCTTTATAAGCAGACTCATTTGATTTATTGCCATTCATAGATGTATTTGATGCCACCAATTTTTCCTTGATTGCTTATGACAACGAAAAGTGCTTTTTGTTGTCCAAGAGTACCTGTGCCCATTTGGGCAGTTACTTCAAGGCTATTGCTTGGGATTGTAATCACGCCATCGATGATTTCTGATTTGCTCATTGAAATGCCATCTTTACTTTTTAAAATAGTCCCTGAAGCATTTCCAAAAGCTGCTGTTGCTTCGTCAATATAAGCCCAAGACGATACACCGGTGTAATTGGTGCTGATGCGTTCGAAATTTGAAATTTGAGTTCCAAGAATTACAGTAACATTTTCTTCAGGTAAAAAAGCGCCATCCTCATTTGATAAAGTCCATGAACCGGAAGTGTCTATCAGTTCAGATAAATACTGTTTTTTTATGCCATCATATACTGTGCGTTCATAGTGGCAATCAATTGCATTCCCAGAATACTCAAATGTATAAAGTCTGGAATCATTGCTGTCACCTGTTGTATAGGTTTGTGGAATGATTTCTTCTGTAGAGACCAATTCCCACAAATTCATATTTTGTTGATCATTGTTCGATTCAACAATTGCATTATCTCCTTCATCAGTGTTCATACCATCATCCTCGTTTGAAGGTGCAATAGGTGATGGGTCCATTATAGGGCCGGGATCATCCATCCCTCCAGCCCAAGCAGGTGGCGGCGGTTCATCAAAACCAAGCAGATAGCTTACCTTTTCACAAGCCGTCATACTCATTGCTATTGTGAATATCAAAAGTATAATCAACGTTTTTTTCATAACATCCTCTCCCTGATAAAATGATAAATTGGCATTGAATATATACCCATATTGAATGATAAAAAAAACAATTAAACTTATTATTTTAGGCCGAACTGTTTCTGTATATTACCAAATTTCGCCGAAAAGTCCCTTGTTTCAGCAGTCTCATTTTTTTGTGGGGAGTGTCAACTCGATTTAGCCATGGGGCATGTCAATTATTTAATTGAATTCATAACAGCATTGATCGTTTTTATGGTCTGGTTTTTATCTTTTTTTATTCTTGGAATGGAAGACCAGATGCTTTCGAAAAAATGTTCAAATGCGGCAACCGTTGTAGCTTCCTCAGCAAAGTTCAATTCTTGCATATTCATAGGACTGTAGGATATGGAAAAGTTATCTTGTGAAACAGCAAAATTAATGGGTAGATTTAAATGCGATTCATGAAAATCTACAAATACCATTTCAATCGAAGTATCATTATTTAAAGTATTGGAAAATTCCTCTAACAATTCTAAATTCATTTCTATGCCTATATAAATTTCTTTTTCAGCTAGAAAACTCAATTCATTGTGAATTATAGTTTTTGATGTCAATAAATGGTTCATAGAAGACATATTGTAGATAATGCGTGTGGACTTGAATTTAACATCTCTGAAATTTTGATGAAATGCCATTATTTCATCAATTTTATTTTTGTCAACCTGATTAGATTCTAATATTTCTTTTAAATGATTTGGCGTCATGTGCATCATTGTAGGCATATGAGAAAAATAATTGATTGAGGAAAGTTTTTTATATTCTTTATTGAGTGCAAGAAGGAATTCACTTATTTTGTTTGAAGCAAATTTCATGACGAGAGGTTTTGAATCTATAAGGTAATTGTTGAACATGTTCTCATAGAGTTCAAGGCTTGCGCTGTCACCATAAAGTGCGGTATATCTTTTAGCCTGATTGTTTTTGTAATTGATGCCGAATACAGCCAATTTGTCCTTTATAATAAAAAGTGTCGTCTTAATGTTTTCGTCATTGAATTTTGAATAGTAGTAGGAATCAATATTTCTATTTGAATAGAGAGGAACCCAGTATTTGATGATGGAGGAGATATCCTGCACATCTCTGTCGACAAAGTGTATAATTTTTATATGGTGTTTTCTATTGATTATTTTAGAAAATTTTTCATTCCATTCTTTCAAGAATTCAGTATCCTCAAGCATCCATGTCATGTCTTCTTGGCTGATAAGCAATAATTCCTGAGGTGTATTCATGGACAAGATGTTGTCCAGAAATTTTATAACTGCTTCTCTCCTGCCAAAATTGTCTTTATAGACTCTAATTTTGTAATCATAGATATCGCTTTCTTGATCTGAAGTCAAAGTTATACTCAAAGGTGAATTTTCGATATTTGAGGTATCGTTCATCAAAAATAATTCCAAATATGACTTTAAGTCAATGACAGTTTTAATTTCAAGATCTTCATTTGAGAAGAAATTCCTGAGTTTCAAATACTGATTCTCTTTGTCCACATTCAATATATACAAGACTAGTTGATCAAAATAAGGAGATTTGCTATTGAGTTTTCTTTTTTTATTTCGCCATTTGCTGATTAAAGAGACATCCACATAAATGGCGTCTGACATTTCTTTTCCACTGATATTTAGAAGATGCATCATATAATCAAGATTGCTTTTATATCGATTAGGCATAAAAAATTACTCCTTTCTATATTTAAATGTTCTCACAGTGTCAATAAAATGTCAACTTTTTAAAAATGACAAATGAGTTTATATACTTTTCAATCTCAATACGATGCAATATACTAAATGCAGTAGGAAGTGCACAATAATCGCCATATTAGTGCCATAAAAAAACAAGACGGGAATAATCTCGTCTTGTTTTGCTTTTGCATAGATTCTTCTTAAATTTATTTTTTAAAGATTCCGAAAGGTTTTCCAACTGGCAATGTTACTTTTCCAAAATGAGAATTCAAGATATTGGCTGCAAAGCCATAGAAACCTACAAGTGAAATAAGTAATTCGGAGTATGCAGCAAGCGTATGCCCAACTTCAATTCCCCAAATTACACTTAACGCAAGACCTAGAAAAAGGAAATCAATCAAAACAAATATGGTAAATAGCATTTTGTTAGTTTCCATCGAAGCGACTGTCATAACTAATGAAAATATGAGATATCCGATAAATGCGACGCCAAGCTGTTTCACATCTGCATTGGCAGCCATTGTTTCACCAAACATGCCATTGCTGATCATCCATGACGCTGCAACACCAAGCCAAAACAATCCATAACCTGCAAAAGCAGTAGTGCCAAAAACGTTATTTTTCTTTGAATCTGAAGCAGCTGCAAATAATTGTGCAATAGCACCTAAGAATATTGCCCAGGGAATAATGTAGGCAGTACCTGTTGTTAAACCCAATTTTTGTGATGAGGCTACTAAAGTAACCATAGATAGTCCGAATAATCCAAGTGCTGATGGATCTGCTGTTGTGATTTGTCGTTCGTTTGCATTCATATATATTCCTCCTGAAGTAACCTATAATTTAAAACATCCTGTATAGAATAACAGAGGAATATTTCTGAGTCAATATTTTTGTATACATTATACGATATTTTCCCATCCTTTGGATCTTTCAACTGCACGGAGCCATGTAGAAAACATTGCATCTACAGTTTTAGGATTCAATTCAGGGAGATACGATTTATCAGTTTCCCATTTTTCGAGTATTTCATCTTTTGATTTCCAGAATCCAACTGCAAGTCCTGCCAGATAGGCGGCGCCTAAAGCCGTTGTTTCTGTTACTTTTGGCCTTTCAATTCTAGCTTGCAGCAAGTCAGATTGAAATTGCATCAGAAGATTATTTTGAGTTGCACCGCCATCGACTTTCAATGTGGCAAGTTTTATGCCTGAATCTTCCTCCATGGCATGAATGACTTCTTTTGATTGATAAGCGATAGATTCAAGTGCCGCTCTTATAATGTGATTTTTATTGACACCTCGAGTAAGACCAATAAGAATACCTCTTGCATACATATCCCAGTGAGGAGCTCCTAGTCCTGCGAAAGCCGGGACTAGATAGACACCATTTGTATCATCCACTTTTGAAGCAAAATATTCGCTGTCTTCAGAATCTGCGATAAGATTCAACTCATCTCTAAGCCATTGAATCGTCGCACCACCCATAAAAACACTACCTTCCAGTGCGTATTCCACTCTTCCATTTAATCCCCATGCAATAGTTGTGAGAAGACCATTTTTCGAAGTGACAATTTTATCGCCTGTATTCATAAGAATAAAGCAGCCTGTTCCATAAGTGTTTTTTGCCATGCCTTCAAAGAAACATCCTTGTCCAAAAAGAGCTGCTTGCTGATCTCCCGCAATTCCTGAAATAGGTATTTCAATACCAAGTATATTAGGTGAAGTATATCCGTAAATTTCAGATGAAGATCGAACTGTTGGGAGCATAGTTTTAGGAATATCTAAATATTTTAAAATTTTATCATCCCATTTGAGATTTTCTATATCAAATAACATTGTTCGGGACGCATTGGAATAATCGGTGACATGAAATTTTTTCCTTGTGAGGTTCCATATAAGCCACGTATCAATAGTTCCGAACAACAATTCGCCTTTTTCAGCAAGGATTCTTGCATCTGCTACGTTGTCTAGAATCCATTTTATTTTTGTAGCAGAAAAATAGGCATCAACTACTAAGCCAGTTGAATCTTTTATGTAAGGTTCAAAGCCATCATTTATTATTTCACTGCATATATTAGCTGTTCTTCTGCACTGCCAGACGATTGCATTGTAGATTGGTTTTCCAGTTGTTTTATTCCATACTATTGTTGTTTCTCGTTGATTAGTTATACCGATAGATGCTATTTCTTCTGCATTTATTCCTGAAAGTTCTATAACTTCACGCATGATACCTGATTGAGTTGCCCAAATTTCCATTGGATCGTGTTCGACCCATCCAGCTTTTGGATAAATTTGAGTCAATTCTTTTTGTGCAGTATTTACGATATTGCCATCATGATTGAAAAGAATTGCACGAGAACTTGTTGTACCTTGGTCAAGTGCTAAAATATATTTTTTCACGAAAATCCCTCCATTGCTTTATATAATTATATATCAACATTTTTTTATTGTGCTAAAATAATTAAAATTATTGAAATGATGTAAATAAAAAGATAGTTGATTCAGAAACAATCAACTATCTTTATTTTCATATTCGCGTGAAATTGTTTCTGATTTTTCAGTACATTTCTCTACTGCTTCCATAACAATACCCCGGAATCCATTTTTTTCTAAAGAGTAGAGTGCTTCGATGGCGGTTCCTCCTGCAGAAGTAACATTGTCTTTTAATTTACCAGGATGTATTTTTGAATCCCTTACTAGTTTAGCAGAACCAAGCAGTGCTTGAGAAACCATTCGATAAGCGACATCTCTGGGCAATCCTTTTAAAACAGCACCATCTGCTAAAGCTTCTATGAACATATAGACAATGGCTGGAGATGATCCTGAAATGGCGGTCACAACATCCATCAAGTCTTCAGGAATGATTTCAGTTCTTCCAAAAGAGTGAAAAATAGCTTGTACAAGGTTTAATTCATCTTCAGATATATGTGAATTATGGCTGATAGCAGTCATTGCTTCTTCAACTATAGCTGGTGTATTAGGCATGGTTCTTATGATTTTTACAGGTTGATCAAATTGTTCTTCTAAAAATTTAATTGTAATCCCGGCTGCAATCGAGATGATCAGAATATCCTTTTCTTCAATAATGTCCTTTATTTCTTTTATCGCAGTAGAAATATGTTTTGGTTTAACAGCTAAGATAATGATATCTGCAAATTCAGCTACTTTTCGATTGCTTGTTGATACTCTTACACGGTATTTTTCACGAACTTCTTCAAGTTTACTGAAACTTCGATTACTGACTTTAATGAGGTTAGGATCATATTCATTAGACGATAGCATACCTGCAATCATTGCTTTTGACATATTTCCTGCTCCGATAAAACCTATTTTTTGATGCATACGGTCACCTTCCTTTTGATAATTAGATGTATTATATTACATTTTCGTAAAAAAGTAAATGAGAGAAGATTATCTTCTCTCATTTCCCATATAACCGATTACAAGTAATCCAGGACCCACATGGGATCCAATTGTAGGTGATTCTTCACTGATGATGATATCTTTATATCCAAGCTCAATTTCAATCATAGATTTAAGTTCGATTGCGTCTTCTTCGCAATTCCCGTGGCCAATAATGATCGAAGACATTTCAGGTATATAGTTTGCTTTTATAGCAGTTAAAAAAGTATGGTAAACTTTCTTTTTGCCTCGCACTTTTTCTTTTTGACGAAGTTTTCCTTCTGTATCGACATCCATAATCGGCTTTAAATTCAGAAGAGTTCCTACAGCTGCTAATGCAGGTGGAATCCTGCCACCATTTTTCAAAAACATCAAGTCCTGCACAGAAAAAATATGATTTATATTAAGTCGGTTGTCTTCGATAAATTTTGCTATATCAGAAATCTCGTGTATATGTATCATTTCAACTGCTTTTTTTACTATTACTCCATAACCGGCTGAAGCTGAAAAAGAATCTACAATTGTGATTTTCGCATTAGGATATTCTTCCAGAAACATTTCTTTTGCAATTATAGCATTATTATGAGTACCACTCATACCTGAAGAAAAAGCTATGTAGAGCATTTCTTTTTCAGCATCGTAGAATTCTTTGAATTTATCAAAGAAATTAATAGGTGTAATCTGTGAAGTGCTTGGAACAACACCGTTTCTTAATTCATCATAGAATTCTTTATAAGTAATAGTTTTCCCGTGTTCATCAAGAAAATCGCGATTTCCTAAATGAATAGGCATACTAATCATATGAAGAAAATCCTTGTTTTCATGGTAGAATGAAGATGGAAGATTACAACATGAATCTACTAAAATAACTTTATTCATTTGGAACACTCCTTTATAATAATTACGATATAAGTATATCAGAAATTGGAAGGATTATGTGAGGATTAATTTTTCATGGATGAGGGTATAAAGGATAATAGGTGATGAATATGAAAAAAAATATAATAATTCTTTTGGTATTGGTATTATTGTTTTCCTCTGCCAGTTTTTCTTTGACATTCAGTGATGTTGGTTCAAAAGACTGGTTTTATGTTGATGTGATGGATCTTGTAAATAGGGGAATTGTAAACGGGTTTGAGGATGGTACATTTAAACCGAAAGATTCTGTCAATGTTGATCAATTTATTAAGATGATAATTACTTCTTTGGGGCATAATTTTAAGAATGGGGAGATTTATTGGGCGCAACCATTTATTGATCAAGCTATTGCATTAAATTTAATTGAGGAGGATACTTTTTCCAATTATAATCGTCCAATAACTAGAGGAGAAATGGCTAAAATAATTGTGCATGCTCTAAATGAAGAATATACCAATAAAATGTATGAATACAGTTTTTATATGAAAGATTTTATTGAGTTTCAAGATCTAGATGTTTTGAAGGCATTTTACTTTGGCATTATAACTGGTTATCCTGATGGCTACTTTTATCCAGATAAGAATGCTAGCCGTGCTGAAGCCAGTACAATGCTTGTTAGAATGATAAGAGAAGACAGAAGGGTTGATACGGATTATTTATTGAATCAAGAAGCGCAATTAATGGAATTGAATGATTATTATATGAATTTAAGAAGTTATTATCTAGATTTGTATGATAAGGGTTTTGAGTATGAGCCATATCTATTTGATAATGGAGATGTTTTATACGATTCAGCTGTTGGTGAAATTGATGTTTATATTTGGTATAATGGAGATATATTCATAGGTGAAATTAGTGATGGTGAATATGGAAATCAAGGTTATTTTAATTGGCAAGTTAATGAATACATTGGTCAATTAGAGAATGGCACAAGACAAGGAGTAGGTGTCATGTTGTTTGATGATGCTGTTTATACAGGAGATTTTCTCAATGGTGATATGACAGGCTCTGGAATGGTCAAATGGAATGATGGATTTTCATTTAATGGAGAGTATTTGGACGGCTCAGTCAATGGTTTAGGAAAACAATATTATCCAAATGGAGACTATTATATTGGTTATTTCAACGATGGTAAAAAAGATTTTATTGGCAGTTATTCTTATCAAAATGGATTGACTTATTTTGGTACATTCAATAATGAAGAAATGGATGCTGATGAATTTACAATGTACTACAATTATTCTGATCAAAATGAATTTGAAACAAAGGTTAATGAAATTATAAGTCAGAATATCACATCAGAAATGACAACTAATGAAAAAATTAAAGCTATTTATGATTATTTGATTTTAAATGTTACTTATGACAACGAAGGTTATCAATCAGAAAACATATCTAATGAATCCCACTCGGCATATGGCGCAATTGTCCTTGGGAAAGCAGTTTGCGACGGATATACGGATGCTTTGAATCTTTTACTTAATAGATTAGGTATTGAATCTGACATAGTTATAGGTCAGGCGAATGATGAAGGTCATGCCTGGAATTTAATTAAATTTAGTGATGGCTATTTTTATGCTGATGCTACTTGGGATGATGGAGATGATGGCAAATTGAGATACGACTTTTACAAGAAGACTGAAGCACAGATGGAAACAAACCATGAAATTGAGAAAATTGTCAAATAAAATTTGATTCGAAGGAGAATTACCATGTTTAAAAAATTAATGGGAGAAATATTGAAGTTAATCCAAAGTTTGAAGAATAGCAGCAAACGTTTTCCTGAAACACTTTTAGTGGCAATAGGTATTGTTACTTTAGGAATTATATTGAATCATACAAATTACAATGATACGCAAGTTATTGAAAATTTAAGAAAAATTTTGATGACGCTAATTTTGGGACTTCCTTTATTTTCAGCTGTGAAGCTATTGATAGAAAGATTTAAATTGAAATTGAGTTTTCGATTAGGTATTGATTTGATAAGTGCGCTTTTTTTAGCTGTATTCGATTATTTTATTCCTGAAACTTATTATAGCGATTTTATTGTTAAATATGTATTGCTTAATATAAGTTTTTATCTTATTTTTAGTTTAGTGCCATATTTTCTAAGTCGTGTAAATTATTCGAGATATGTATTGAAATTAGTTACAAACTTTTTCATTACAATTCTATTTTCAATGGTAATTTACGGGGGCATAAGTGCAATCATATTTACAGTCGAGAAATTGTTTGAATTAAATTTCAACAGTGATATTTACTTGGATATTTATATTACAGTAGCAGGTCTATTTGCTATCACTCACTTTTTAGGAAATCTACCTCAGATCGAACAAGATATTGAAGATGACTATTTTCCACCAGTTTGGAGAATTCTATTTATCTACATTGTATTGCCACTGCTTTCTATGTACACAGTCATCTTATATGCTTATTTTATAAGGCTCTTGATTCTTAGAGAGTTTCCAATCAATATATTGGGACACTTAGTTGTTTGGTATGGATTGATTAGTGTATTCATTTTGTTTTTTATAAACAGAATAAAATCAAGCAATCTGTATGCTGAAAAATTTTACAGATTTTTTCCAATAGTAATCATGTTGCCTCTTGCGATGTTGTTCATGGCAATCGGAAGTCGGATAATTGATTTTGGAATAACGCCTCCTAGGTATTTTGTGGTGATTTCTGGACTTTGGATTTTAGGAAATATGCTTTATATTTTCTTTTCAAAATCATTTAAATCATCGGTATTGGTGATAACGGCAGTTATTGTACTTCTTGCATCTGCCTATGGACCTCAGAGCGCATTCAATCTTTCATTAAGCAATCAAAATAATAGATTTGAGACTTTATTGAATGATTATAAAATGCTTGAAAATCACAAAATTATACCAAATAAAAATTTGACATCGGAAGAACAATTAAAGATAAATGAGTTTGTTCAATATTTCGAGCGTAATCATAATTTTGAAAGCGTGAGAGTGTTGCCTGAAGATTTCACTTATGATCAAATGAAAGAAGTTTTTGGATTCGATTATTTCTACTACTATTATCATGAAGATAAAAATGATGTCAATTACTATTTGAATAAAGATATGATGATACTCAATGTATCGGGATATGATTATTTGGCAGATGTTTTCATTGATATAAATATGGATTCACGAGTTGAAGATGATCACTTGAAAGCTATTTACCAGTTCAATGATAAGAAAATGTCTATCTCTATTGAGGGTGAAAAATTGGCTGAAATTGATATGAAGCAGTTTTTTAAAGATTTCGATGAAAGACGAGGTGGAATTCAGCCTCGAACAATTGAAGAAATGACAAATACATTTGAATTCGATAAAGCAACAATCAAATTTATCACAATGAATTTATCATATAGCATATCAGCTAGTGGGGATACATTTGAATATGGCAGCACGTATTTTAAAATGCTGGTTAAAGTGAAGTAAATAATTAAAGAAGAGTGACTATATGGTCACTCTTCTTTAATCATGTCTATTTCAAACCAGAAATTAACACCATTAATTTTGTTTTCAATACCGTATTTATTATTGTCCAGTTCTTGCAAAATTCGAACGATAGATAAACCTAAACCATGTCCGCCTTTTTCACGGGATCTCGCCTTATCTGCTTTATAAAATTCGTCCCACAGTTTATCCAAATCATATTCATGGATATTAGGGCCACTGTTGAAAATATTGATACGCATGTGCTCATCCAACTGATGAAAAGAAATGGTGATGATTTTATTTTCATCAACATGATTTATTGCATTAGTAATGAAATTATTGAGTATTTGGTCTATTTTATTGATATCAGCAAATACAATTGTTGTGCCAATCTCGCCAATTGAAAATTTTATTTGTTTATCACTAAAAATTTGAAGAAACTTTCTCGTGCTTTGTTCCATAAATTCTGAAAGATTGAAAGATGTTTTGTGGATACTGATATCACCGAATTCAATTTGATTAATATCGAGAAGAGTATGGACCAATGTATTCATTTTATGAGTTTCATCGAGTATGACTTCTAGATAAAAGTCAGCATCTTCCTTTGATTTGTAAATGCTGTATTTGAGTCCTTCAGAATATCCTTGAATCAAAGCCAAAGGCGTTTTTAATTCATGAGAAACATTTGATAAAAGCTGCCTTCTCTTTTGGTCTATATTATTTTTTGCAGTTATTTCATCATTAAGGTTTGCAATTGTTCTTTTCAATTCATCAGATAAATCATTTATATTCTTGGCTAGTTCTCCTAATTCATCATTTGTGATGACTTCACATCGAGATTCAAAATTCAGTTTTTTCATTTGATTCGTCATACGGCTTATATTGATAATGGGTTTAGTAAAATGATTGGATAATAAGTATGCAGTGATTGAAGACAGAATAAGCGTCAAAAAACCAATTATAAGCAAAAACCGATTGAATATTTCGACACTTGCGTTGATTGATGAAATATGCAATTTTAAATCAATCATATTTCCATTGTTTAAAGTGCCTATTAGGTGAATATCTTTAAAATTCGACATTTCATTTTCAGTCCAGACAAAGCTTGTGCTGTCACCTATAGCTTCGTACTCAAGAACATTGAGTCCCATGGATGAATCAGTATTAAAATTATTCATAAGCGGAGATTCTTTAAAATGAGCATTTGATTTTTCATTGAATAGATAAGATTTTGAAGCATAGACAATTTCTTTGTTTTCATCGTATATTATTATATCTACATTTGAATCATCCTCAATTTTAATGATTTCATCCAAGGAATCGTAATAGTTGTCATCTTGAATTGCATTAATAATACTGTAATGATTTTCAAGTTGATCTTTTAAGGTATCTATATAAAATTTTTCAAGAAACCATGTATTGATAACAATAAGTGGCAGAATTATTATTGAGATGATAACAAATATTTGAAAAAAAAGTTTTTTACGTATGGAAATTTTCATCAAACCACCTCGAATTTATAGCCGTAGCCGCGTGCAGTTACCAAGTAATCACCTGCTTCAGCAAGTTTGATTCTCAAACGGTTCATATGAGTATCTACTGTTCTTGCAGTACCATCATAATCAAATCCCCATATATTGTCTAAAAGAATTTCTCTTGATATGACTTTACTTTCATTTTTGATAAGAAATTCCAAAAGTTTTAGCTCTGTAGAACTGAGATTTGTAATTTTATTGTTTATTATAATCGTTTTTGCCTCTAAATCTAAAGTCAGAATACCTCTTACGATAATTGATTCATTTCCATAAGTTCTCTTGATCAAAGCGTTTACTCTCGCAACAAGAATGAGGGGACTGAAGGGTTTTGTTATATATTCATCTGCTCCTGAAGTGAATCCATGAAGCTCGTCATTCTCTGTCACTTTAGCAGTCAGCATGATAATAGGAATGTTGCTAAGTTCTCGTATATATTCACATACTTCCCATCCGTCACTTCCAGGCATCATGACATCTAATATGACTAGGTCAATATTTTTGTTGCTTAAAAATAAATCTATCGCTTCATCACCATCAGATGCCTCGATAATTTCATAGTTTTCTCTTTTTAAGAAATCTGAAATAAGTCTTCTCATGCGACTTTCATCATCTGCAATTAATATTTTTCTTTTCATAATTAATCTCCTCGAATATCTATTAATTTAATGTTTGCATAGAAATGTCACAACTCTATAACGATTTTACCATAATTGGATATGCGGAGAGTATAATCATGTTAATTATTTGATATCTTTCGTTAAAGAAAAGATAATATTCGTAATCAACATCAAATAGAGATATAATGAAGCTATACGTTAAATCGGGAGGGATTTTATGATTAAATTAATAGCAGATTCAACTTGCGACCTCAGTGATGAAATTTTAGAGCGGTATAATATTACTCTTGTACCTTTATCTATAACTATTGAAGGGAAAACCTATCAAGACAGAGTCACGATTATGCCAGATGATTTGTTTGGTATAATTGAAGAAATCGAAGGAAATATTACTACTGCCAATCCTAGCCCTGAAGCATTTTTAACTGAAATGAAAAAAGCCGTTGATGATGGTTATAATGAAATAATATGCATCAACATGTCTAGTGGAACGAGTGGTTCATATCAATCAGCGAAAATTGGAAAAGAGTTATTTTATGAAGAATTTCCAGATAGCGAAATAAAAATTAGGGTAATTGATTCCGTATCAATGAGCCATGGGACTGGATGGCTATTGTTGAAGAGTGCTAGACTTTTAGAAAAAGGTGCAACTTACGAAGAAATTACAGATTTTGTAGAAACTTATAAGTTTAATATGAAACATTTTCTATCAGTTGATGACTTGGATCATTTGATCAAGAGTGGCCGATTGACAAATGCGAGTGCTTTTATAGGAAAATTATTGAAAATAAAACCGATTATGTCAATGAAGAATAAAAAGGGTGTCATTGTTGCAAAAGAAAGAGGCAGGAAGAGAGTCCTAGAACATTATGTTCGAGAGTTTAGAGAAAGAGTGGATCTAAATATAACTGATTTTGTCATCATTGGCTATACGTCAGATAGAATCATTGCTGAGAATCTCATGAATAAAGTTTTGAAAGAAACTGATTATGAAGGCAAGATATATATCATGCAAATGGGTGTAGCGGTTGGTGCACATGTTGGATTAGGAGCAATTTCATTCTACTTTATTGAAAAGGACCATCTAAAAGATGGTTTGATGAAAAATGAAATAAAACAATTAAAAGAGAAAAAAGATGAGATGATTAAGATAATCAGTCGTTATCAAAATAAAAAGTAACCTATGGTTACTTTTTTTTATTTTATATTCTATAATATTAATAAATAGTAAAAAAGGAGAAGCAGAATGAATAGAATATATCCTCAATTAGAAATTAAAATAACACAAATAGAGAATAATATTTCTGAAATAGTTAAATTATGTAAAATAAATGAAATTGAAGTGACAGGAGTAATCAAAGGATATAATGGTATTCCGGAGATTTCAAAAACTTTTACTAAAAATGGCTGCAAAAATATTGGAAGTTCAAGAATTGAACAATTGAAAGCAATGAAAGAAATTGATACAAGTATTGAGACTATGATGATTAGAATACCGATGTACAGTGAATTAGAAAGTATAGTGAAGTATGCTGATATTAGTTTGAATTCAGAAATGAAAGTAATTGAAGGAATTAATGATTTTTGCAAAAAATACAATAAAACACATAGTGTTATTTTAATGTTTGATGTTGGTGATATCAGAGAAGGCTATTTTAAAGATATGGAAATAGTAAAAGCGGCAAAGCATATTGAAGAATCATTAAAATATATCAAATTGCTTGGAGTAGGAACAAATGTAGGATGCTACGGTTCTATTAGACCTACACCTAAAAACATGGAAAGATTGATTGAAGTTGCAGAATTAGTAGAGGATGCTATAGGAAGAAAATTGGAAATCATTTCAGGAGGAGCAACTTCGTCATTGACCTTGGTTCAAGAAAATTTGATGCCAAAGCGAATAAATCATTTGAGAATAGGAGAAGCAATTATATTGAATAGGGATTTGGAGGAGTTTTGGGGGTGTAAATTTAACAATATGTATAATAATAACTTTGTGCTAACAGCAGAAATAATTGAACTTAAAGAAAAACCATCATATCCAGTTGGAGAAATATTTATTGATGCTTTTGGGAATATTACAGAATATGAGGATATTGGAAATAGAAAAAAAGCTATTTTAGGAATTGGAAGGCAAGATTTCGGAGATCACACAAAACTTATTCCAATAGATGAAAATATCAAAATTATTGGCAGTAGTTCTGATCATCTTATTGTTGATGTAACGGATGTTCAAAATGATATCCAGATAGGTGATACATTGTCATTTGATTTGTATTACAGCGCAATGCTTTTTGCTTCCAGTTCACAGTATGTGGCTAAGAAAGTGACATATGGATTAAAATGACAGTATAAAATTGCGATGAAGGAAATATATATTGGTTATAAAAAAAGAGACAAGGAATGCTGATTAATCCGTGTCTCTTTTTGGTGTTTATTGATATTTCTCTAAATTGTTTTGGAAAGCTCGCAAATGGCTTTCTGAACCATCTCGGAGGAATGTAAATGCTGATATTAGATCATCAGGTAAATCTTCAGTAAGAAACATTTCATACATTGCGATATTGTTTACTTCTGCTTCAACACCCACTTCAAATATTTCTTTCAGAGTTTCTGGAAGTACAATATGATCTGCAGCAGTATTTTCCGGAACTTCAATATTGTAAGATTCAAACAGTGGAATTAAAATACTGATATGATTTTCTTCAGCCTTGATAATATTTTCAAAGGGTTGAGTGATTCCAAATTCTACAACTATCAGTTCGTATTCAGCTTTCGCCAGATATTCATCTTGAATAGCATAAATCAGCATTTCTTCAATTGTATAATCTGTATCCTCTAAAGCACCATAAGAACCGTAATCATTTTCATCTGAGTCAGAAGCTTCTAAATCACTAGGTTCATCAATAACTTCTTCGGTTTCAGATGTTTCTGTATCAATAGTTGAATCAACAATAGGTGATTCTTCAGTTACAATGAGATTCTCATCGGAATTTGTTGGAAGAGTAGCAGTAGTTGAACAGCCTGATACAAGCAAGGCGATTAGCATTAACATTATTAATATATTTTTATTTTTTAACATCTTATCATCTCCATTGATTTATTCTGTTTATAGATTAACTTTTGAATATGACAAATATGTGACAGATTGATGTTAATACAGTATATTTCAATAAATTATATATTTTTTTATAAAAAAATATATATAATTTATCTTCATTTAAAAATATTCTTAGGGATAGGGATATTGTGGTATATATACTGATAAGAAACAAAAAAATAACAAATAAAAAGGAAGGAGAGTATATTGAATTCAATTGAATTTAGTATACAAGGAAATATTATGAATAAAAATTATTTGGATTTTTTTAAAATAATAAAAAAGTTGAATGACGATGGTGTAATTAATTCTAAAAATTATCTTGATGATGTTCTAAAATCTTTGACCAAAGAATTCATACCTGATGACAAAGTGTTTTTTTCAAGTAATTGCCCCCATGGAAGAGACATAGAAATACCTTATTCAGTGCCTGATGAATTTTTTATCGTTATAGGTGCCAATTATCCTATAGGAAAAGAGAATGAGATTTTGCTTTACAAAGTAGATAAAAGTAAAATTAAAAATTTGCTGAAAAATGAGTATTATCATTTTACAAAAGAGATATTGCTCAGAATGACACCTGTTAAAGTAATTAATTTAATTTAACGAATAGCTGAACTTGAATAGAAAAGATTTTCTATTCAAGTTGAAATAAATTCCAAGGTTCAATTTCTCGATCAGGAAACGAGAAAATTTCAATAGGTTCATCATTATCGAATGGGTTGATAAATTGAATGTGGTATGACCAAAGAGCTATGTTTACTTGTGTAGATTTACTGAATCTGCAATTATATTTTGTATCTCCCCATATAGGAAGATTATGATGAGATAGCTGGGATCTGATTTGATGATGCCTGCCTGTAATTAAATGAATTTTTAGCAAAGAGATATTTTCGATTGATTCTACTAGGATATACTCTAAAATTGCTTTTTTACCAGTATATTCATCTACTATTTCAGAGATATTTTTGCCAGAGTTTTTTAATATGAAATCTGTGAAATTTCCTGATATATTATTTGGAATGTTGTCAGTAACAGCTAAATATTCTTTTGTGATTTTGTTTTTTTGAAGAATTTCTGTATAGATTTTGGCTGCTTTTGAATTCTTAGCCATAAGTACAATTCCTCCGACTGGTCGATCCAATCGATTTATAAGATGTAAATGTTCTTTCGGATTCAAACGATTATTTAATTTCAAATAAAACTCTACAGAAGAAAGTAAATCCTGATTATGACTTTGATCTTTCTGAACTGGAATGTTTTGTGGTTTGCATACAGCTATAATTTCTTTGTTTTCATAAAGGATATCTATATTCATCAAATTCTCCATTTTTTTTATAATTAACTCAACAATATCATAATGGGCTATCGATGGCAAAGTCAATTATAGAATAATAAAAAAAGGATTGCATCTTTATAAATGCAGTCCTTTTTTAAATAAATTAAAATTCAAATAAGTACAAAAGTGATTTTAAAGATTAAATAATCTCTTCGTCAAGCAATTCTGCCACAGTTGTATTGAGAGATTCTGCAATTCTTTTAAGTGTCCTTAGAGAAGGTGTAGTTCTACCTACTTCAATGTCTGATAAATAGGTATTTGAAATATCTGCTTTTTTACTGAGTTCATATTGCTTCAAATTATTTTGAATTCTTAAAGACCTGATGCGATTTCCTAGTTCAAACACGTCAAACACTCCTTTTAAATACTCATATCTTTTTAATAATTTTATCACAATTTCACTGTAAGTGTAATCGTTTTTTTTATTAATTCATTTATTACATCAAAAATGTAATAAATTTATAGGGTATACTTAATTTGAAAATATGGTAAAATATATATAAAATAATACGTTATGAACAAAAGGTATATATATGGATATTGGTGCTAGAATTAGAAAAATTCGAAAATTAAAAAAAATGACTTTAAAAGAGGTTGCTTCTAAAGTTGGAATATCGATTTCGCATTTATCTGAAATTGAAAATGGGAGAAATTGCATATCGTTATCTAAATTAATAGATCTCTCTGAAGTATTAAGTTTCAATCCTGCTCTTATTTTAAATGAAATACCTTGCATTTTCGATGATTCAAATGATAATATAGCTACATATGAATTGATCAATGATATCACAGATGAATTAATAAACTGCAATTATTTATATGTAGAAGATTTGAGAGAAATATACTCATTTATTTTATCGAAAAAGGAAAAATATGAAAAAGAAGAAGCATGATTATTTGAATAAAATGATTCAACTGTCTTGGCCTGTGATGATTGGTATGATTTTACAATCTTTTTTAGGTACAGTTGATTTGTATTTTATTTCTAAATTGGGAACAGTGCATACATCAGCGCTGTCTATAGGTGCGAACACTTTTATGATCATCAATGTATTTGCAACGCTTGTCAGTACGGGTGTTCTTTCTTTGAGTGCAAGAAGATTCGGCGAAGGAAAATTTGATGAAATCAAGACAATTTCAATAGTAGGAATAAAATTATCTATCGGCTTAGGAGTTATCATGCTGATTATTTTTTTGGGAAGAGAAGCATCATTAGTAGAATTATTGTATAAAACAGATATTATTACAACTGCTTATATTGTGGATTATTTAAGAATTATTTTAATATTCATACCATTTGTTTTTATCAATGGATCATTGAGGAGTTCGATGCATGCCATGGGAAATACATTTGTGCCTCTGATAATTTTTGGAATTTCAAATATTGTAAATATAATATTGGATCCTATATTTATTTTTAACTTGAAGATGGGAATTAAGGGTGCCGCTCTTGCGACGGGTATTTCTCTTATTATATCAACTGTTCTTGCAATTTACTTTGGATTTATCAAAATTAATGGAAAAGTCAATGTAAAAGATTTTTTCACCTGCAACAATGCTATTTCCTCACAAATTCTACGTATTGGTGTCTGGGATTCGATTCAACAGATTGCACGACCTTTTACGGCTATTTTGATGTTCAGAATTGTGTATTATGCAGGCAAAGATGTTGCAACTGCAGCTTTTGGAATAGGTGGTCAACTTTTTGGTTATACATTTATTTTTTTAACAGGTCTTTCAGTTGCGATTTCAATACTGATTGGTCAGAAACTGGGTGAAGGGAAAAAAAATGAAATAGATGAAATACTTAAATTATCTTTTAAAGTAGCAGCTGTCAATATGCTTCTGTTTTCAATACCTTATCTTGTTTTTCCAAAGTGGATTTATAATATATTTACAGATGATATGAATGTGATTGAGAATGGCGTGTTATACCTTAAAATAGTGTATATAGGCATTTTATTTGTAATCTTCCCTATTGTGTACGGTGGAGCTTTAAAAGGCGCAGGATACACATATGGACCTATGTTGGCCTCTGTTACAGCAAATGTGTTTTTTAAAGTGCCGATTGCCTATTTGCTGACTCGGTCTTTCGGATTTGGGGTTTCCGGCGTATGGTGGGCGATATCAATATCTGTATTGATTGAAGCCATTATCATTATAATTATTGAAAAGAAAAAAGACTGGAAGTCAATAAAATTATAAAAATCACTGGTTGAAAATTCAATCCAGTGATTTTCTTTAACTCAAACTATTTAATTAATAACCAAACACCAAATCCGAGAGCAAGAATCGCAAAGAAATAAAAGAAGATAACAGTACCTTTTTCACCCATCACCTTAATAAAAAACTGAATTTTACCCATTTTCCAAATAGATTTCGGTTTGGTAACTGCAATGAAAACTACTGCTGCAGAATAAATAATTAAAAATATGCCTAATAAAGCTAAACCATTCATAATATTCCTCCTATCTATCATTTTTTAATTCTTCTATCTAAGCAATAAAGTCAACTGATATACTATCTCATTTGTATAGTTAATACCCATTTTCAACTTAAATACGACAATCTTGACAACTCCCACGAATAAATGAGACTTTTTCAGCAGTCTCAGCTAAAGCGAGGGGCTTTTCGGCGACATTTTGGTAAGAGTCTGTTTATTATTTCTATTGAATAATAACAATTTCACCCTGAAGATTAATCATTATTTAAATTTTTTCTGCATTTTTAATGATTCCATTTCTCAAGAAGTCTAGGAAATCATCAAGAATTGTTAAGATTTCATCATCCGATTCGTTTGATATGTTTTTTCTGTAGTAATCGAGTATCCACATGTTCATTTCTGAAAAAATATGAGAAATAATTTTCAAATTGATATCGTCTCGGATTTCGCCATTTTCAATGCCTTGTCGCAGGATAAATTCAAAAGTTTCATAAGACATGTGAATATTTTCTTGAACAATTTCATTGAACAATGGGGAGTGACTGTCTTTAAGCAACATATTTACGATGTTGATATAGGCTGGATTAGCTGAGGCAAATTCAAGTCCTGATTTATACAATTCTCGTATCTTGGAAAAAAAATCACTATCTTTAGTGATGTCTGCTTTAGAAGAAATGAAATTTGTTTTTTCGGAAATCATGAGATTGATAATGTATCTGTACAAATCTTCTTTATTGTCAAAATACTGATAGATACTTCCTTTTGATATTCCAGATTTTTTAACAATCTGGTTAATGCTGGCTTTTTCATATGGTTTGCGTCCGAACTCGTCGACGGCTGCAGTGATGATTTTATTTTTTTTCCCATCAGGTAAGTTTAAAAATGTATCTTTTGGCATTATTATCACCTTTCTTGATGACTGATCGGTCATATGACTTATTGGTCATAGTATATCTCTGAGAAATCAATCTGTCAATTAATCTCATATATATTAGGTTATTGGCTTGTGAGAAAATCAACAAAAAAATCATCCCTGATATTATTTCTAGAGATGATTTCGAAATAGCGATTTATTCAACTGGTGTAGCAGATTTTTTTTCATTCATAAATAAATCTATCAAAAAAGCTTGAATAAATGAGAGAGAAAAAAGTGTTGCTGAAAAAAGCACTGTTAATTTAGCTCCAAAATAATAAATCATCAAAGGAATAAGAGTCAATTTAATTCCTTTTGAGAACAAATAGGCACCAATAGAACCGTATGTGAGCCCTCTTGTTTTTAAATCACTCAGGATTGGGTACCATGCATAGATAGGTCCATGGCTGATCATTCCAAGTAAGGAAAGAATCAAGTATTGATAAAATCCTGAAGTTTTTTGCATATAGGCTCTTAATTTTTTCTCTGGGATAAAATTGAAAATAACCATAAAAATATAAATCAATCCTAAGATTGGTATGATTTCAATGAAGATTCCCCAGGCATAAGTAAACGAATCAATTGTTTTAACTTTATTAAAGTAAAATAATATTAAATAGGTGATAATAACAAGTCCGATAATGTAGAATCTTTTATTGCTCGATGTCTTTTTATCTTTCATCTAAAGCACCCCCAAAAGTGAACCGACAATAATACCAGTTAGCATAGATAAAAAAACACTTAAAACATTTCTTATGAAAGTAAATTTTTTACCAAAATAAGATATTTCTGCAGGGATTTGAATAAATCCTACAGTCACCCAAGATGCAAGGAATGCGATGATTGCATATATGGATATGTTGGAATGAAGCATTTCAGTACCTATGATATAGCTGTTGATACTGTTTCCAGCCATGATTGAACCGAGAATCGATCCCAAGAAAGTATCATATATAGGGTTTCCTGAAAAAAGTTTTGCGATATTGTCAAAGCTGATAAAGTTTTTAACAAGACCAAGTATTAAAATGATGCTCAACATGATAGGCAAGTTGCTTAAAATGTTTTTTAATGGTTGAACTAGTTTCTTTTTTGTCTGTTGATTCATAAATTCACCTCGCCTGATTTATACCCATAAAAAAAGAAAAACAGCTTAAAGATGCTATTTTTCAAATTTAAGTGACAAACTGTCAGTTGGACAGACAGCAATGCAGTCTAAACATTTGGAGCATTTGTACGCGATAGCTGGGTCTTTTTTCAATTGTTTATATAAACTGAAATCTTTATTGAGTGCTGTTATATAACATGTCTTATCGCATAAACCACAACTGGTGCAAGTAGATAAATCTCTTTTAATTTTAAAGAAACTCATTTTGTTGAGATAACCTTGAATCCAAGCAATGGGGCAACCTACTTTATGATAGTTATAAAGATGTGTCTTTTCATCTTTACCCATCGCTGTATTGAATGCTTCCATTAAAAAACCAACTGGGCACATCCATCTACAGAAAGTTTTGCCCATTAAACTACCTAAAATTATTGCGCCGGCAATTACATAGAATGGGTTGATACCATATTTGAAGACCGCAGTATAAACCCCAAAGCCAACAATGAATTGAATTATTTTTCTTTTCGTAATAATCTTTTTAAGCAAGTGAGAACCTCCCTTTTAAGATAACTTTGTATATGATAACATATCATCAATGAAGGAACAATTCAAGATAAAATAATAACGAGGAGCGATAAGAAATGCCAAAGTTAGTATTCAGCAATATTAATCTCAAAACAGTGAAGATTTTTAGAAATGAAATGGTTGAAAAGTTGTCAAAAACTACTAATACAAGTAGGGATGATTTCACAATAGAAATCAATACGAATGAATTCTTGACAGGTGATTACCCTTTCATAGATATTTATTGGTTCAAAAGAGATCTTGATGTTCAAGATCAAGTTGCCAATATAATCAATGATATTTTAAATGATAATGCTATTGAGGAAATGGACATATACTTTCACGAATTGGAAAAAAGAAATTATTATTACAAAAGGGAGCACTTTTAAATGATAAAGTTGATTATTGAACTGGCTAAAGAAGTGGGTGCTTATCAAATGGCACATTTCAAAAAACATGATTACCAAGTGAGAAGTAAAACAACAAATATTGATATGGTTACTGAAATTGACATTCACTCAGAGAAAATGATAATTGAATGGATTCAGAAAAACTACCCAGAACATCGAATTATTTCAGAAGAAGCGGGAAGAATAGAAAAGAATTCTGAATACACATGGATTATAGATCCTTTGGATGGAACGACAAATTATTCAAAAGGAATACCTGTATTTGCTGTCTCAATTGCACTTCATAAAAATGATGAAAGGTTCTTAGGAGTAGTGTATGTGCCTTATTTCAAAGATGTCTATCATGCTGTGAAAGGTGAAGGCGCATTTCTCAATGGCTCTAGAATAGGCAACAATTCGATAGCTGATTTATCTAATTCGGTTGTCGCGTCTGGATTTCCCTATGACAGAAAAACTGCGGTTGACAACAATGTTAACTATGCAGCCAAAGTCATTCCGCAGGTTAAAGGGTTTAGAAGAATGGGAGCAGCTGCTTATGATTTGTGTTTGATTGCTGAAGGCAGTTTTGATGGTTATTGGGAAATGGGATTGAAACCATGGGACGTTGAAGCGGGACTTCTTATTATCACTGAAGCAGGTGGATACTATAAGTATATAAATAACATTAGAGGTAAAAAAATATTGATTGCAGGCAATGAAAAAATAATAAGAGAATTAGAAGAAATATTGATGAGTGATTAAGTTTTATTATTAAGAGTGTAAAAATTTAACGTTTTCTATTTGGAATAATTTGTAATTGCTATTTTTATTTTTTTGATATTATTTGATAATGATATCAAGGAGGAGATAAAATGAGTAAAATAAAATATGAAATTGTTCAAAAAATAGGTGTTCTTTCAAAGAATGATGCAGGGTGGCAAAGAGAAATTAACATTGTATCATGGAATGAAAGACCAGCGAAATATGATATCCGTGATTGGGCGCCTGATGGAGAAAAGATGAGTAAGGGTCTTACATTGACAAATGAAGAGATGGAAATATTGATGGATTTAATGAATACTTGATGCACATGATTATTCCAAGACTTGCTTTAAATAAATTGTTATTATAACATTGATATATAATTATTTTACTTTTGAGGTGTAGTTATGGAATATGAAAATAAAATTAAAATCGGTGTTAGCCATTCTGCTTATAGATATAACAGGAGTGATTTTTTAAAAAAATCGGGATTTATAACTGATATTTTTCGTGAAAATGAATTGTTTTCATTGCATGTATTTTACCCTGTAATGAAAAGAGAGTTTTCAAAATCACCACGTTTGATTAGATCAGAAAGTTCTATATATCCAAAATTTTGGATAAATAATGCAGAAGTCTATCTGAATGGCAAAGGAATTAAATCGACAAAAATTAAAAATTCGATTGATGTTATGATTAAAAGGGTTAGGAAAGAAAATATTCGTGTTTTTGTATATATGGCAAATGGGGAAAGATGTGTCGCAGGAAATGGTTTAAAGAAATCATCAGAGCTTTTAAAGAGAAAATTATTGGAAGAAGGCGTGTTTTTAATTTCAGTTCAAGACCTTAAAAATCCTATTAAATTGTGGGATATTAGAAGAAGAATGCTTGCATTTGTGTGGGTGGATGACTTTGAAATAACTAACAAAAAAAATATTTACGAAGTATGGCATCAAATTAAATTTATTTGTCAAGAAGTAGATGAAATCAGAGCTAGGAATTTTGGAAAAGAACTTGCTAATCTGCCTGAAATTTTAACAGTTGAAGAAATTACAGATATAAAAGATAGTTTCTTGGATATTTTAAAAACAACTTCTTCCAATAAAAAAATACTGCAGTGGATGTGGAAAAATTATTCTTTTTTTAGAAAAAAGTACGGATTTGTAGTGGATGGTATAGAAGATCCATTAACGCCGCGAAACCCAATAATATTGGCAAAAGAGTTAAGTCGATTGGAAATGGAATTTTATAATAAAGGATTTTCTTTTGGATCATCTCCTATTTTTGTGAAGGAGAATGAAAGATGAAGGCATTATATTTAATAAGAAAAGATATCAGGGTGGAGGATAATTCTGCTATTCGATATTTGATTGAAAATGATCTTGAAACATATTTTTTATATGTTGATGATATTCGAGACCCAATTCAAGCAAGTAGAGGAAAAACAGTAAGAATGGCACTTTTAAGTAAAATGAATCAGAGTTTGGGTGGTTCAATACGATATGAAAAAGGACGATCAGAAGAAATTTTAAATAAGATTATCATAGAAAATGGAATTGATATTCTAATCTATCAAAGACAGTATGAACCATGGGAAGTAGAAATCGAAAAAGAAATTAAGAATATCGATATTGAACAGGTTGTTGTTGATGAGTATTTGATGCTGCCACCTGAAAAAGGATTAAAAGATGATGGCACTATGTATCGAGTTTTCAGACCTTATTTTGAAAAATGGCTTAAACGCCTGAATGTTTCGTTTGATGTCAACTATGACATAAGTAATTTGAAAAGTATAAATCCTGAAAAATGGAAACTTGCTGAGAATTATGGTAAAATCGAATTCACATATTTAGATGAATTCTTTAATAATCGATTGCAAAAGTACGAAGAATTTTCAGATTTCCCAAATTTAGACAACACTTCTAAAGTATCGAAATTTCTAAACAATGGTGGCATTTCAGTTAAAGAAATTTTTAATAAAGGACATGAATCGGAGGCTTTTATCCGGCAACTTGCTTGGAGAGATTATTATTATCATTGGATGTTTTTTTATCCAAAAAGTTTAAAAGAAAATCATAATAGAATATATTTTCAATGGAACGATAGCGAAGATGATTTTAATAAATGGAAGCAGGGAAAAACTGGATTCAAAATAGTGGATGCAGCTATGACGCAGTTGAAAGAGGAAGGCTGGATTAATGGAAGATTAAGAATGATAGCAGCTTCTTTTCTAGTCAAGGACTTGCACATCGATTGGAGAAAAGGCGAGAGATATTTTTATGAACAGCTTATAGATGCGGATAAAGCATTGAATGTTGGCAATTGGCAATGGATAGCGGGAACAGGTATTTTAAGCCAACCGTATTTTAGAGTGATGAATCCCGTAACACAACTCGAGAAATTTGACAAAAATGAAGAATATTCGAAACAATTCATAAAAGAAATAGTTGATGAAATGGTAGATCATAAGCTGCAAAGAAAGATTTTTATTGAACACTTTAAAAAAGGATTGACCTAGATGAAGAATGGGGTCAATCCTTTTTCTAAAATGGTATTTTATTTGATATTTTTCTTTGGCTGCCAAAATTCATTCCAGTCATTGTTTGATTTCACTAATGCGATAAAAGTATAGAGTGACATTGTGAAGCTCCCTAAGACAATAATCAGTAAAATAATAAAGGAACTTTTTAAAATCGATTTTTCTCTGTAAATTACCCAACCTGAAAAAAGAAAAAATGAAATATATATATATCAACTAAAGTAATTTTTCCCCATAAAATCGAGGTAATCAACGCGCCTTCTTGTGTAAAGCTGCTAGTTATAAGTCCATAGGGAATTAAAAAACCCATGACTAGAGTTGCAATCAATGTGAGAATTTTTGCTGTTTTCATAAATGGTTATCCTTTCTTTGGTGGCAATGGTATGAATTTACTTGTTATTTTTGCATAAGCTTGGAAATCTGGATTGTTTTTGTATTTTTTCTCTAATAAAGGAACGCCTGAAACGTATAAAAGTAAAAAAGTAATTAATATTGGACTTGCTATTGTAATTAAATTTTGTGTTGAGGAAAATACGATGATAAAAATTCCCCACCACATTGTTGCTTCACCGAAATAATTAGGATGACGGGTGTATTTCCAAAGTCCAGTTCGAATTATTTTGCCTTTATTGTCTGGGTTTTTTTTGAAGTTTCTCATTTGTGAATCTCCAATGGATTCAAATAAATAACCGATTATCCATACGAGTAAGCCTAAAATGCCAAATGAATTAAGATTTGGATCAGCATATGAATTCAAAATGATCGCAGGAAAAACAATTGAGAACATCAATAGTCCTTGTAAAATGAAAATTTGAAAAAATCCACGAATCAATACATATTTACCCCATTCTTTTCGCCAATTTGCATATCGAAAATCTTCTGCCTTCCCCCAGTTGCGTTTAAAAATATGATAAGTTAACCTTATTCCCCAAATAGCAATCAATAAAGTGACAAGGGTAGCACTCAAATTATAAGAAGCACTCCTCAAATAAGAATAAATGGCAATGATAACAAAGCCGAGACCCCAACCAAAATCAACAATTGAGTTGTTTTTAATAATAGTTGCCCAAATGAAGAAAATAATGAAATAGCTAATTATAACGACGAAGCTCTCGAATAAAAGTGTGATCATATAATCCCTTCTTTCATAATATAGGAAATTGAGACAGCGCCTTTACCAGTGCTGATGCCAACGATTGATGATATTTCTTCAATGTATTCAGGTTCTTTTTTAATTATTGATGTGAACGCATCTTTATATTTTATTGCATCAATTTCATTGTTACCATGAACAATACAATAACTTTCAATCGTGTGTGTCTGTAAATCTGATTTGATGATGGATTGCATTTTCTTAAAGTTTTGTTTTTGACTGAATGCATTGGCAAAGGCTTTTCCTTTACCCTTTGAGTCAAGTGAGACAATTGGCTTTAAATTTAGGATTTTCGCCATTTTTCCTTTAAGAGGGCTTACTCTTCCGCCTCGTACCATATATGAAAAATCATTGACACTAACATAGATTCTAGTATTATCAATTGTTTCAATAATTTCTGATAAAATTTCATCTAAAGGTGATTCTGCGTTGATCAGTTTGGCGGCTTTCATAACAAGAAGGCCTTGCGCACCGCTATTCAATTTCGTATCGATAAGATGTGCTTCCATTCCGAAATTTTGATTTTCTTTCAGAACTTTATTGACTAAATTATAAGTTCCGCTGAGTTGAGATGAAACTGTAAGAATAATTGTTTTCTTGTAATTTTGACTGATAAAAGTAAAAAGTCTTTCTAAATCTTTTATTTTTGGCATTGAACTGCGTGGAAATGTTTCTGACAGATCAGCCAATTCAAAAAAACGCTTTGTATCAATTGTCAGTCTATCAATGAATTCAATGTTGTCGATTGTTAAATTTAATGGAATAACAAAGATATTATGCTCATCAACAAAAGATTTTGGGAGATCTGCAATCGAATCAGTTACAATAGCGATCTCATTTTTATCTCTGAGGATAGCATTCTGTTGAATAATCATATCATCAATTTTTTGTTCAAGAATAAGACCATGACTTGCGATAAATGATACAACTTCTTTAGCGTTATTTGTATGTATGTGAACTTTGGTCAAGGAATCATTACCCGCGACGATAATGGAATCTCCAAATTTATTCAACTGAGTTTTATCAAAATTGATTGCAGGTTCGAACAGCAATTCAAAACAATAACGGTATTCGATAGTTGATTCAACATAATTATTAGTATGATGATCATCAATTGATGGAATGATTTTTGTGGAAACCTCAAAATATTTTTTCCCGTTTTTAAAGTATTCATAAATACCTTCTATAAAGGATACAAATCCTTTTGCACCTGAATCAACTACTCCTGCATCTTTGAGAACTTTCATTTTTTCTTGAGTTTCTTTTAGCGATTTCAAAGCCTGATGGTAAGCTTTATCAAAAGATTGTATAAAATGCCTTTCATGATTGATATTATGGAGAAGACAATCTGAAAAATCTTTCATGACAGTTAAAATGCTTCCGTCCACAGGCTTTTCGACTGCATTTAGTGCAGCTTTATAGGCATGTGAAAATAACAGAAAAAATTCTTTCTCTGTTAGAGTGATAAAATTTCTTGAGTGAAGGTATAAACCATTTAAATACTCAGCCATGATGACGCCTGAGTTTCCTCTAGCACCTTCAATAGCACTTTTCGAGATAGACTGCAAGGTTTCTTCGACAGAAAAGTGATTGACAGATTTGTTGATAATACTGCTCATTGTATAAGATAAATTTGTTCCTGTATCTCCATCAGGAACAGGAAAAACATTTATATCATTCAAATTTTTTTTGATGCTGATTACTTTTTGTGACCCGGTGATAATTGAAAAATATAGGTCGTTTCCATTTATAGTCATAATCATTACCTCCATTTCATGCTTATACCCCATAAATACAATGAAATATCATTGAATATTTGTTTTATTATGAGTTATGATGGTATATAGATTAATGTAATAAATAATGAAAGGTAAAAATGATAGGAGTATAATATATAAAAGTGTTCTTATAAAGGAGTGTATTAGAAATGAAAAAAATTGCGATATTTGCTTTTAATGGTGACATTATGTGCTTTGCACATGGTCTGCTCAATGCGCTTGACATGGATGAAAAAGGTCATGAAGTGAAACTTATTATTGAAGGCAGTGCTACTAAACTTATTCGTGAATTGAATGATGAGACAAATATGTTTCATAAGTTTTATGTACAAGTAAAAGAAAAAGGATTGATTGAAGGAGTTTGTAAAGCTTGCGCAAGCAAGATGGGAACTTTAGATGAAGCGGAATTACAAGCATTGCAGTTGCTTGGTGAAGTTTATGGCCATCCGTCGATTGCAAGATATATGGATGAAGGATATGAAATCATAACTCTTTAGAAGCAGCTGAGCTGCTTTGTTTTTTTTGGAGGTGGGAAATTGGAGAAGGCATATTTTGGGGGAGGCTGCTTCTGGGGGATTGAAAATCAATTCAGACAGCTAAAAGGAGTTGTAAAAGTTAGGTCAGGTTATATGGGTGATTTGGCAAAAAGTTTTGATAGTGAGGATAATTACTCAGATTCGGCAAGTTATGTAGAAGTGGTTGAATTGATTTATGATGAAAACACAATAACATATGAAAAATTGGTAAAATATTTTTTTTCTTTTCATGATCCAACAACTTTAAATAAGCAAGGAATGGATATTGGCAGTCAGTATAGAAGTGCAATTTTTTTTATTGATGAGAGGCAAAAAAAAGTTGCAAGTGATATAATAGAAATGTTGAATAATAGCAGTGTGTTTAAAAGGGAAATTGTTACAACTTTAGAAAAAATAAGAGAATTTGTTGAAGCTGAAGAATATCATCAAAATTATTTTAGTAAAATAGGAGTAAAAATGGTGATAAAGCCTCTTAAATACTAAAAAATATTGTATTATTATTATTAACTGTTTATAATAAATCAGCAATTAAAAACTGTGTTAACGGGAGGAGACAAAAGGATGATGAAGCAAAATGCATTGCCATTGATAGAGGCATTGGAATCTTATTATAAAGAGCAAGTAATTCCATTTGATGTACCTGGACATAAACATGGAAAAGGGCTTAAAGAATACGATCAATTTTTAAGAAAATATGGAATGGAATTAGATGTAAACTCAATGAAATCTCTTGATATTATCAGTAGTCCAAAGTCTGTCATCAAGGAAGCGGAAGGACTATTGGCGGATGCCTATGGAGCTGACTATGGTTTTTATATGGTGGGTGGAACAACAGCAGCTGTTCAAGCAATGATCATGAGCAGTGTCAATCCTGGAGAAAAAATTATTCTGCCGAGAAATGCACATAAGTCTGCCATCAATGGACTGATATTGAGTGGTGCTATTCCTGTGTATATACAACCGGAAATTGATGAAAAAATTGGAATTGCCATGGGCGTTACAATAAAGAATGTTAAAAAAGCAATTTTGAATAATCCTGATGCGAAAGCGATTTTTATTATTAATCCAACATATTACGGTATTACATCTGATTTGAAAGCCATAGTAGAACTGGCACATGAAAATGATATGATTGTGTTGGCTGACGAAGCACATGGTGCTCATTTTGCATTCAATTCAGAGCTTCCTGACAGTGCAATGAGGATAGGATGTGATATGTCGGCAGTGTCTCTTCACAAAACAGGAGGGTCATTGACTCAAAGTTCTGCGCTTCTTATGAAAGAAAATAAATATGTCGAATATAATCATGTGCGAAACACAATAAATTTAACTTTGACAACAAGCGCTTCATATTTTTTGATGGCCAGTATTGACTTTGCAAGAAGAAAATTAGCACTTGAGGGTGACAAATTACTGAAAGAAATATTGACTGTTACGAGAAAATATAGGGATTTAATCAATGAAATCCCTGATATATATGCTTTTGGAAAAGAACTGATTGATGATATTGGTGTTTATGATTTTGATGAAACTAAACTATCGGTCAATGTTTCAAATCTTAAATTGACAGGCTATCAAGTCTATGATTTGCTTAGAGATAAATATCATATTCAAGCTGAACTCGCTGATGTTAAGAATGTTTTGTTTATCATCAGTCTTGGGGATGATGAATCATCATTGAAAGCTTTATATGAAGCACTAAAAGAAATCGGCGAAGAATTCCAAGGTGGAAGTAGTTTAAATTTCAGTAAGACGTTGACAAATCCAGAAATAATCGTTTCTCCTAGAAATGCCTATTATTCAACTAAGAAAACAATTTTACTTGAAAATGCTGTTGGAGAAATAAGTGGAGAGTCAGTAATGGTCTATCCTCCTGGAATTCCAATTATAACGCCTGGAGAAAGAATTAGCAGTAGCATAATCGAGTATATTGAATTCTTGAAGTTACAAGACACGGTTATAACTGGGCCAGAAGACCCAGATGTAAAATATATAAAAGTTTTAGGAATGTAGGAGGATAAAAAAATGGAAATGTGGTATACAGAGGTTCATACGGATGAAGTAAAATGGTCTATTAAGGTAAATAAGACGATTTACACTGATCAAAGTGTTTTTCAAAAAATTGATATTTTTGAAACAAATGAATTTGGTAAAGTAATGACTTTGGATGGTTTGATGATGGTTAATGAAAAGGACGAATTCATTTATCACGATATGATTGTACATGTGTCAATGGCAACAAATCCTAATATCAAAAGAGTACTGGTTATTGGCGGTGGCGACGGGGGTACTGTAAGGGAACTTACGCGATATGAAACGATCGAGAAAATAGACATGGTGGAAATCGATGAGTTGGTAGTCAAAGCATCAATCAAATATTTGGATTATACAGCAAATAAATTATCTGATGAAAGAGTCAATCTTTTTTATGAAGATGGTATAGAATTTGTCAAGGGATTAAAAAATGAATATGATTTGATTATTGTAGATTCAACAGATCCAATTGGACCTGGAGAGGGACTATTTACAACTGAATTTTACACTAATTGCTTTAACGCTTTGAGTGGAGATGGTATTTTAGTCAATCAAAAGGAAAGTCCTTATTATGCTCATAATGCACGTGAAATGAAACGTTCCCATGATAAATTGAAAGAAATATTTCCATTGCATATGACATATCAATATCATATGCCGTCTTATCCATCAGGACATTGGTTGTTTGGTTTCTCATCAAAGGGTTTAAATCCAATTGAGGATTTGAATAAAGATGCATGGAACGCTTTGGGATTAAAAACAAAATACTACAATACTGATTTACATGTTGGCGCGTTTATGATTCCCAATTATGTAAAGGAGCTTTTGAATGAAAAATAATATTGTAACTTTTATGGCTTGTGACTGTGATTATGAAGATTCTGAAATTGTAATTTTCGGAGCACCTTTCGATGGAACGGTATCTTTTAGACCGGGAACTCGATTTGCTCCCCCGGTGATGAGACAGGAATCTTATGGTATTGAAACATATAGCCCCTACTTGGATAGAGATATGGAAGATTATTCATATAGTGATATTGGCGATCTGGATTTGCCCTTTGGCAATAAAGAACGTGTCTTGGAAATGATTTATAGCCAGACAAAAGAAATTCTTGAAGATAATAAAAAACCGTTTATGTTTGGTGGGGAGCATTTAGTCACTTATTCTCCTGTAAAAGCCGTATTTGAAAAGTATCCGGATTTAAGAGTAATCCATCTTGACGCACATGCAGATTTAAGAGCTGACTATATGGATGAAAAATTTTCGCATGCAACTGTTTTAAGAAGAATTTGGGATTTTCTTGGAGACCATAGAATTTTTCAATTTGGCATTCGATCAGGGACTAAAGAAGAGTTTGAATTCGCAAAAAATCATACTCATATGAACAGGTATAGTTTAAGACAAATCGATCAATATATTGAAGAACTTTTAAAATATCCAATCTATTTAACCATAGATCTGGATGTTTTCGATCCTTCAGTTTTTCCTGGAACAGGCACACCTGAACCTGGCGGTGTGAATTTCAAAGAATTTATAGAATTTTCACAAAAACTTAAAGGACTTAATATTGTAGGCGCTGATGTTGTTGAGCTCTCACCGCATTATGATCACTCAGGGATATCGAGTGCAGTGGCTGTAAAAGTGGTTAGAGAGATTTTGCTCGTTATGTCAAATGGCTATAAATAAAAAAGGCTGTTAAAGAGATAACAAATCTTGATATTGATTACCATTTGAGATACGATAATATCGATGGAAATTATATCAATCAGATGACAATGCTGCGAGATATCTTAAGTGATAGCCGAAGAGGCAATGAGATTAGTTTAGCCAATTGATCTTAGAAACTTTCAGGCAAAAATAGCGGTATTTGATGAGGCTCTGAAGAGACCATTAGTTATAATGGCGCCGAAGGGGATTTAAGCTCTCAGGCAAAAGAACAGGGATATTGGGCGGCTTAATTGTCGTGCCAATATCCCTTATTAATTTTTTGAAAGGAGGATTTTATTATGGCTGATTTAAAAAGAACGGCTCTATATGATTCACACTTAAAATGGGGCGGAAAGATTATTGGATTTGCTGGATGGGAATTGCCTGTACAGTACGAGGGTCTTGTGCCTGAACACCACGCAGTAAGAAACAATGCAGGTCTATTTGATGTTTCACACATGGGTGAAGTTTCTGTAAAAGGAAAAGAAGCAACAGCATTTGTTCAATACTTGGTTACAAATGACGTTAAAGTCATGGCTGACAATCAAGTTATATATGCTCAAATGTGTTATGAAAATGGAGGTGTCGTTGATGATTTATTAGTTTATAAATTTGACAATGACGAGTACTTCCTAGTTATCAATGCAAGCAATGTCGATAAGGATTATGCTTGGATGGTAGAAGTTGCTGCTAAATTTGATGTGGCGTTAGTGAATTTAAGTCCTGATTATTCAGAGCTTGCACTACAAGGACCTAAAGCACAAGAAATTTTACAAAAATTAACAGATACAAATTTAGATGAAGTTGGATTTTTCTTCTTGAAAAGAGATGTCAATATTGATGGTATAAACTGCTTGATTTCAAGAACAGGTTATACAGGTGAAGATGGATTTGAGATTTACATAAGCCATGAAGATGCTCCGAAAATGTGGGATAGTATTTTAAATATTGGAAAAGATTTAGGAGTTAAGCCAGTTGGTTTAGGAGCAAGAGATACTTTAAGATTTGAAGCAACATTGCCACTATATGGTCAAGAAATCGACAAAGATATTTCTCCTCTTGAAGCAGGACTTGGTTATTTCGTTAAATTGGATACAGATGATTTTATTGGTAAAGATGCATTAGTAAAGCAAAAAGCAGAAGGTTTAAAGAGAAAAGTTGTTGGATTTGAAATGATAGGAAAAGGAATTCCACGTCATGAGTACTTGGTATTTAAAGATGGAAAAGAAATTGGTGTCGTAACAACAGGTTATAAATCACCAACTTTAGACAGAACAATTGGATTGGCTTTAGTAGACGCTGAATATTCTAAGATGGATGAAGAGTTTGAAATTCAAATTAGAAATAAGATGTCTTTAGCAAAAGTAGTCAGCAAGAGATTTTATCAAAAACAATATAAAAAATAGTAAAAACAATAAAAAAATAATGGAGGGTTTAATAATGAAAATAGTTGAAGGTCTTTATTACACAGAAGAACATGAATGGGTAAAAGTTGAAGGAGAAAAAGCATACGTAGGAATTACAGATTTTGCTTCACATCAATTGGGAGATATCGTTTTTGTTGAACTTCCTGAAGTTGATGCTGAACTAGCAAAAGGCGATACTTTCGGAGTTATTGAATCGGTTAAAGCTGCTTCAGATTCTTACATGCCAGTTAGTGGAACTGTTGTAGAAATCAATGAAGCTCTAGAAGATGAACCTGAATTATTGAATGCTGATGCATTTGAAAACTGGATGATAGCAGTTGAATTAAAAGACGAATCAGAATTAGAAGAATTGATGAATGCGAGCGAATACGAAGAATTTTGCAATAAGGAGGAATAATATGTTTAGATATATTCCCAATGGAGACGATGATCGCAAAGCAATGCTTGAGAGCATGGGAATCAATGATATTGAAGAGTTGTTTATAGATATTCCTGAAGAATTGAAATTCAAGGGAGAATTAAACCTTGATTTGGCCAAATCAGAGCAAGAAGTTATGAAATACATGAGTGATATGGCTAATAAAAATCAAGATTTATCACAATTGACTTCATTTTTAGGAGCAGGTGTCTATGATCATTTTGTGCCTTCAGTTATAAAACATTTAGCTTCCAGATCTGAATTTTATACTGCTTACACACCTTATCAGCCTGAAATCAGTCAAGGTACTTTGCAGGTCATATTTGAATATCAAAGCATGATTTGTGAATTGACAGGCCTTGATGTCAGCAATGCGTCATTGTACGATGGACCAACTGCAGCAGCAGAAGCATTTTTATTGGCTGCTACCCAAACTAAGAGAAATAAAATTTTAGTTGGAAATGCAATTAGCCCTGAAATTAAAAAAGTAATTGAAACATATATGAAATTTAGAGATATTGAAATTGTCTATTTAGCTGAAAAGAATGGTCTTGTAGATATGACAGATTTAGAATCTAAATTAGATAAAGAAGTAGCTGGTGTCTTTGTTCAAAATCCTAACTTCTATGGATTGATTGAAGAAGTTGAGAAAATGACTGAAATGGCACATGCAAACAAAGCTTTGTCAATTGCATATGTAGATCCGATTTCTTTGGCAGTATTGAAAAATCCTGGAGAAATGGGAGTTGATATTGCTATAGGTGATGGACAATCTTTAGGTAATGGCACTAATTTTGGAGGACCATACTTGGGATTCATGGCATCTAATAATAAACTGGTAAGAAAACTGCCTGGCCGTATTATCGGGCAAACAGAAGATGTGGATGGAAAACGTGCATGGGCTTTAACATTGGCAACTAGAGAGCAACATATCAGAAGATACAAAGCTACATCTAACATCTGTTCAAATCAAGGATTAAATGCTTTGATGGCAGCAGTTTATATGAGCACAATGGGTAAAGTGGGACTAAGAGAAGCAGCGCTTCAAAGTGTTCAAAAAGCTCATTATGCATATAATCAAATCATAGGAACTGGAAAATTCAAACCAGCTTTTGATGCACCTTTCTTCAAAGAATTTGTTGTAGTTGGAGAAAAATCTGCTGAAGTTGTCAATGAAGCACTTTTAAAAGCCAACATTTTAGGTGGATATGATCTTTCTAAAGAATTTGGTCTTGATAACGGTATCATGTTTGCTGTTACTGAAAAAAGAACAAAAGAAGAGATTGATACTTTGGTATCTAAACTGGAGGTGTTATAAATGAGAAAATATGAAAAAGTTATATTTGAAATCTCAAAGCCTGGTAGAAAGGCTATTAACTTAACAGATTTAGATGTTGAAGAAGTAGCAATTGAATCAATGATACCTTCTGAATTCTTAAGAAAAGAAGAATTGGGATTACCAGAAGTGAGTGAAGTAGATGTTGTAAGACATTATACAAATCTATCAAACAAGAATTATGGTTTGGACACAGGTTTCTATCCACTGGGTTCATGTACAATGAAATATAATCCGAAAATCAATGAAGACGTTGCAGCAATGACTGGTTTATCTGCACTTCATCCATATCAACCTGAAGAAACAGTTCAAGGATCGCTTGAGATCATGTACAATCTTCAAACGGCTTTAGCAGAAATTGGTGGAATGGATGAAACTACTGTACAACCTGCCGCTGGTGCACATGGTGAATTGACTGGAATAATGATCATTAAAGCGTATCACCAAAAAAACGGAGATTTTCATAGAACTAAAATTATAACACCTGATTCATCTCATGGTACTAACCCTGCAACTGTTGCAACAGCAGGATTTGAATTAGTTGAAATAAAATCTAAAGCAGATGGGTCAGTTGATCTGGAAGCATTGAAAGAAGCAATTGATGATAATTTAGCTGGTTTGATGTTGACAAACCCAAGTACATTGGGATTGTTTGAAACACAAATTTCAGAGATTGCCTCATTGATTCATGACAATGGTGGACTACTTTATTATGACGGCGCAAATATGAATGCAATCATGGGAAAAACAAGACCAGGAGATATGGGATTTGACGTTATGCATTACAATTTGCATAAGACATTTTCTACACCTCATGGTGGTGGTGGACCTGGAAGTGGACCAGTTGCAGTAAAAGCACATTTAGCTGAGTTTCTTCCAACACCGATGGTTGTCAAAAAAGACGACAAGTATGCATTTGATTATGACAGACCGAATTCAATCGGTAAAGTAAAAGGATATTATGGTAATTACGGCATTTTAGTGAGAGCGTATACTTATATTATGACAATGGGCCGCGATGGATTGAAAAATGCATCAGAGACTGCTGTCCTTAATGCAAATTACATGATGAACATTTTGAAAGAATACTATAAATTGCCAATGGATCAAGTATGTAAGCATGAATTTGTCCTTGATGGATTGATTCAAGATGCGTTGTCAGAAGTATCAACATTAGATGTTGCAAAACGACTTCTGGATTATGGCTATCATCCGCCTACAATTTACTTCCCATTGATAGTGCATCAATCAATCATGATTGAACCGACTGAAACTGAATCAAAAGAAACACTTGATGAATTTATAGAGGCAATGATTAAAGTTGCTAAAGAAGCTAAGGAAGATCCTTCACTACTTAAAAACGCACCTTACAATACACCAGTTAGAAGAGTTAATGAGGTTCTAGCAGCAAAACAATTGATTCTGAAGTATAAAGACTCATTATAATTTCTGGAGGTGTCACAGGTGAAAATTATTGACGGAAAATTAGTATCTGCAAAAATAAAAGAAGAATTGGCTGTAGAAGTTGAAAAACTTGCGAAGCATGGAATAGTACCTGGTTTGGCGGTAGTCATAGTTGGGGATGATCCTGCTTCAAGAACTTATGTGAACAGTAAAGAAAGCAATGCAAAAAAACTTGGATTTTATTCAGTGAAACATCAATTGGATGAGACTGTTACTGAAGATGAACTGCTTGACTTGATTGAGAATATGAATGCAGATCCTCAAATTCATGGTATTTTAGTACAACTCCCTTTACCAGATCATATTGATTCTAAAAAAGTATTGAACAGTATTTCAGTATTAAAAGATGTTGATGGATTCCATCCTGAAAACATTGGTAAAATGATTATAGGTGATGATGCATTTCTTCCATGCACACCAAATGGAGTCATGAAGTTACTGGAATATGAAAATATCGACTTACGAGGGAAGCATGCAGTCATTATAGGAAGAAGTAATATTGTAGGGAAACCTATGGCAACTTTATTATTGGAAAAAGATGCAACTGTCACTGTATGCCATTCTAAAACACAAGATTTGTTGAAAATCACCAACTGCGCCGACATCATTGTCGCTGCAGTTGGAATTCCTAATTTTGTAACAGCAGAAATGGTTAAAGAAGGTGCGATTGTTATTGACGTAGGCATAAACAGAGTGAATGGTAAACTTGTTGGAGATGTTGATTTTGAATCAGTTAAAGATAAAGCATCACGTATAACACCAGTTCCAGGTGGAGTAGGCCCAATGACTATAGCAATGTTGATGTACAATACAGTAGAAAGTGCTAAAAGAAAAGGAGGGCTTATTTAATGAAAACAGATGTTCAAATAGCTCAAGAAGCTAAAATGTTACCAATTGTCGAAATAGCTAAAAATTTAGGCATTGACGAAGATAACTTAGAATTATATGGAAAATACAAAGCGAAAATAAGTTTAGATGTTTTAAAAAACATGAAAGACCAGCCTGATGGAAAATTGATTCTTGTTACAGCAATCAATCCTACTGCAGCCGGTGAAGGAAAGACAACAACGAATGTTGGCTTAAGCATGGCCCTGAATAGAATTGGAAAGAAAGCGATAACAACTTTAAGAGAACCTTCTTTAGGACCATGTTTTGGGGTTAAAGGTGGAGCAGCAGGCGGAGGTTACGCACAAGTCGTACCAATGGATGATATCAATCTTCACTTTACAGGTGACATTCATGCGGTTACAACTTCAAATAACTTATTGGCAGCTTTGATAGATAATCATTTGCACCAAGGAAACAAACTTAATATTGACCCAAAGAGAATTACTTGGAGACGTGCACTTGATATGAACGATCGTGCACTCAGAGATATTACTGTTGGTTTAGGTCCAAAAGGCAATGGCGTTGCAAGAGTTGATGGATTCGATATTTCTGTCGCATCTGAAATCATGGCTATTCTTTGTCTAGCTCTAGATATGCAAGATTTAAAGGCAAGATTGTCAAAAATGATTATTGGATACAACTACAACAATGAACCAATAACAGCAGGACAGCTTGAAGCTACAGGTTCTTTGGCGTTGTTGCTTAAAGATGCAATCAAACCTAATCTTGTGCAGACACTAGAGAATACACCTGCAATCATTCACGGCGGTCCATTTGCCAATATCGCTCATGGTGCAAACTCTGTAGTCGCTACAAAGACTGCTATGAAATTGGCTGATTACTGTGTAACTGAAGCTGGTTTCGGTGCTGATTTAGGTGCAGAGAAGTTCTTTAATATCACTTCAAGATTTGGAGAATTCAAACCAAACGCTGTTGTAATTGTTGCTACTGTAAGAGCTTTGAAAAATCATGGTGGTGTGAAGAAAGCGGACTTAGGTTTAGAAAATATAGAGGCACTGGCAAAAGGCTTTGAAAATCTTGAAAAACAAGTTGAAAATGTTAGATTATTCGGAGTTCCTTCTGTTGTTGCATTGAATATTTTCCCTACTGATACTGAAAACGAATTGAAATTTGTTCAAGACAGATGCAATGAGTTAGGTGTAGATATGGTTCTTTCAGATGTTTGGGCTAAAGGCGGAGAAGGCGGAGAGGCACTCGCTCATAAAGTGGTTGAATTGATTGAAACTAAAGAAAATAATTTCAAATTCCTTTATGATGTGAATATGTCTATCCAAGAAAAAATAGAAACAATTGCTAAAGAAATATACGGAGCTGATGGAGTAGAATTCACTTCTTCAGCATTGAAAGAAATTGAAAAATACAAGAAATTTGATTTAGATAAAATGCCAATTTGTATGGCTAAAACGCAGTATTCATTATCAGATGATCCTAAAAAATTAGGTCGTCCAAGAGGATTTAAAATCACTATCAGTTCGATAAGAGCTTCAGCAGGGGCAGGGTTCTTAGTTGCACTGACAGGTGATATCATGACGATGCCAGGACTTCCAAAGATTCCTGCAGCAAATAACATGGATATTCTTGATGATGGCGAGATTATTGGTTTATTCTAAAAAATATGAAAAAAAGACTAATGAATTTAGTCTTTTTTTTTGTAATTAATCATATTTAATTATAGAATAAGATTATATAAAAAAGTGTGGTGAGAAATGTGAAAGAATGGAAAATTCTGTTGGCTGATGATTCGAATGAGGAATTTAAAATATTTGAAATGGTTTTTGAAGATTTTCAGTATTGTGGCAAGAAAACACAATTTTTTCATGCTAAAAATGCTGATGAGGCAAAAAGAATGCTTTCTGACAACGAAGATCTTGCAGTAGTTTTATTGGATGAAAATTTACATGGTTTGCAATCAATCACCGACATTGTAGCTTTTATAAGAGATTTTCTTAATAATTATAAGATTAGAATTATTGTACGCTCAAAAAATCCTGTCATTTTAGAAAAAAATAAAAAAGTATTTGAATATGATATCAATGAATACACTACAAATACTCAAGTCACAGTAGAACATTTGCATAATATCATTATGGCAGCATTAAAATCCTTTGATGAGAGCAACCAATTCTTTATGTATGAAAATGGATTCAAGTTAATATTAGATCATACAAATGATTTTTTATATTATGAAACAAAATCTGAATTATATCAAAATATTCTAGAACTTGTTACAAAAATTATAAATAATAAGAATGTTAAATATATGATATATGATGAAAGTCATTTGAAAACATTGTTTTTTATGGATATTGATAGAAACTTTAGGGAAATAAATATAGATGATGCAAGTTCTATTATTGGTGAGAGTGAAGTAAAAAAAGTATTCCAATGTGAGCATAATTTAATAATTGATGGAAATACTGTTCAAATGAATTTTAAATATGACAATGACTGTATACATATTTATGTTATGAATTTTGAAGAATTCAATGAAATTGAAAGACAATTGTTTTGGATTTTAGAATCAAATTTGAGATTGATTTTAAAAAGTTTTTTATCGAGGTATGAAATGAATGAAACACAGGAGGAATTACTATATACATTAGGTGATGTGATTGAAACACGATCTGTTGAAACTGCAAATCATACAACTAGAGTTGCCCATTTGTCTGAAATTCTAGCACTCAAGCTTGGAATAAATGAAAAAAGATCAAAATTACTTAAAATTACATCTGCTATTCATGATATTGGAAAGATAGGAATCCGTGATGAAATTTTAAATAAAACTGGGAAATTGTCATTTTTGGAATACGAAGAAGTAAAAAAACATTCTGAGATTGGATATGAAATATTGAGAGATACCGAGGAAGAAATTTTAATGGTTGCTGCCAATATTGCTAGATTTCATCATGAAAGATGGGATGGAAAAGGGTATCCAATTGGATTGAAGGGTGAAGAAATCGATATGTTTTCTAGAATCGTTTCTTTGATTGATGTTTATGATGCCCTTTCTCATAAAAGAATTTATAAAGAAGCATGGAATCATGATGCTGTTGTTGCTTATATTTTAGAAAACAAAGGGAAAATGTTTGACCCAGAAATCGTGGATGTCTTTATGGAAAACATAGAAGAGATAAAAGAAGTTAACAACATGTATACGGAATAAGGAGTGATGAATTTGAAAGTATTGTTCACCTATGGTTATGGAAAAGAAAACATGACAAGTATCGCGGATTTAGGTTATGAAATATATATAGATTCTGAGAAAACAATAACTAATAACCAAGAATATGATGATGTTGATGTCCTAGTATGCTATAATCCATTTCAAACTTTAAATATTCATATAATGAAAAATTTAAAATTTATTCAATTGTCTAGTACGGGAGTCGATCAAATTCCACAAAATATTGAAACAGGGATTCTGATTGCCAATAATCATGGTGGCTACAGTATACCAATTGGCGAGTGGGTGGTACTTAAAATTCTAGAAATTTATAAAAACACAAAATATTTTTACAAACTACAAGAAAATAAAAAATGGAAATTGAATGGCAACTTATTAGAGTTAAAGGGCAAACAAATCGCTTTTTTAGGAACTGGTACTGTTGCGACTGAATCTGCTAAAAGATTACAAGGTTTTGAAACTAATATTATTGGATTCAGCAAATCAGGCAAGAGAAAAGACTTTTTCAATGAGGTTTACAAAATAGAGGAATTTGAAAATATGGCAGCGTTATTTGATGTAGTTATATTGACATTACCTCATACATCAGAAACATATCATTTTTTTAATGAAAAATATATGAAAGCTATGAAATATGCTTCTGTATTGATTAATGTGGCCAGAGGAAAAGTATTGGATGAAAAAGCACTAATGAATAATTATGAAAAATTCTTGGGAATTGCATTGGATGTTTTTGAAGAAGAACCTTTAGAGGTTACAAGTCCCTTGTGGGACATTCCAAATCTACTTATCAGCCCACACAACTCTTGGATATCAGAAATGAGAAATACAAGAAGATTCGATCTGATATATGAAAATTTAAGGAGATTTATTAATAATGAAAATATAATCAACGAAGTTGATGTGAAAAGAGGATATTGATGAAAATTTTAGTTGATGCGCATGTTCATACAATCGCAAGCGGACATGCTTACAGTACAATAAATGATTATATTGAAGAAGCAAAATTAAAAAGATTGGAAATGATTGCTTTTACTGACCATGCTCAAGCTATGCCTGGAACTGCAGATCCTTTTTACTTCTATAATCAAGTTGTAATACCAAGAGAAGTTGAAGGTGTGAAAATTTTGCGAGGCATTGAAGCTAATATCATTGATTTTGATGGAAATATCGATGTGGAAGAGAGATTGTTTGAACGATTGGATCTGGTGATCGGCAGTTTTCATCCGATATGTTTTCCAACTGGAACTAAATCTGAAAACACTAAAGCGTATATTGAAATGATGAAAAAAGGACGGGTTCAAATAATTGGTCATCCAGGTAATTTACAGGTGAAAATTGATATTGTTGCATTAATTAAAGCGGCAAAATTATACGATGTAGCAATAGAGATAAATAACGCAACATTTACAACACCTTCAAGAAGTGGAAGCGAAAAAAATTGTGAGGAGTTAATTTCATTGGGAATTGAACATGATGTCTTATTTTGTATTTCAAGTGATGCACATATCAGGTATGATCTTGGAAATTTTACGAATGCCATGAAATTGATTGAGAAGTATAAAATACCAGAAAAAAACATCATAAATTCAACTGCCGAGAGTATGATTGCTTTTTTGAAAAGAAAGGGAAAGTTATTGAATGGATTCGATTAGAGAGTTATCAATTAAAGAGTTAGAAAAAATAATAATAAATTTAAACGAAAAAAAATTTAGAGCTAAACAGATCTTTCAATGGATTCATCAAAAGGGGGCTGAAGAATTTGATGAGATGACAAATCTGCCAAATACCCTGATAAATAAGCTTAAAGAAAATTATATATTAAGAAATATGACGGTTGAAAGAATTTCTGAATCTGATAATGATGGTACAAAAAAACTGCTTTTTAAATTAAGTGACGATGAAGTTGTTGAAACTGTCGTTATGCAATACAAATATGGAAATAGTGTATGTATATCAACACAAGTCGGATGCCGAATGGGATGTAAATTTTGTGCATCTACAATAGGTGGATTAAAGAGGAATATTACAGTTGGTGAAATGTTGGGGCAAGTATATGAATCCAATAAGTATTTACAAAAGAATATCAATCACATCGTTTTAATGGGAAGCGGTGAACCGTTAGAGAATTTAGATGAAGTGATTAAATTTTTGAAAATGATTAATGATCCGCAAGGATATTATTTAAGTTTAAGAAACATTACAATTTCTACGTGCGGATTAGTGCCTCAAATAAGAAAATTGGCAGATGAAAATTTCCAAATCACATTGGCTATATCTCTTCATGGAGCACGAAATGAAACAAGGAACAAGTTGATGCCGATCAATAGGAAATATCCAATAGAGGAGCTTATGAAGGCTGTAGATTACTATATTGAGACTACAAACAGAAGAATAACTTTTGAATACGCCATGATTAAAGATTTAAACGACAGTGATGAGGAAGCCAATGTTTTAGCGAAATTGCTCAAAGGAAAATTAGTTCATGTGAACTTGATACCTATTAATAAAGTTGAAGAAAATGATTTTTATCCAAGTGATGAAAAACAAATTTATAAATTTAAGAATATTTTAGAAAAATCGGGTATAAATGTAACAATAAGAAGGGAACTCGGTAGTGACATCAATGCTGCATGTGGGCAACTGAGGAATAATTACAATCTGACAAAGATTGAAATTATTAAAAAACTATAGAGGATTTTCACCCTTTGAGTAGAATTAATAATAATAAGGAGAGTGATTGTTATGGTTCAATTAATAGTTGGAGGAAAAGGTGCCGGTAAAACTAAAAGAATTATAGAAATGGCTAATGAACAAGTAGAGAGCACAACTGGTCATGTTGTTTTTATTGATGATGATATGAGACACTCATTTGACATCCATCATGATATTCGTTTAATGAATATGGAAGAGTTTTCAATTAAAAATTCAGATGAGTTTTTTGGATTTATATGTGGTATAGCATCAACAGATTATGATATCGAGACTATTTATATTGATGGATTAGTTAAAATAATAGATTTATCATATGATGAATTATCAGATTATATAGAAAAAATGGAAAATATGTGTGAAAATTATGATATAAGTTTTGTAATTACTCTTGCTTATGAAGTTGAAGATTTACCTGAAAATTTAAAAGAGAAAGTTATTTAGTAAAAAAATAACCCGAATTCAAAATTCGGGTTTTTCTATGTTTATTTATAGAAATTTTTTACCTAGATATTTTTTAATCTGCTCTTGATCAGAAAAAGAATCCAAAGTCATTTCAGTGTCTGTTTCTTCAAAAATAACGATTACACCGGCCTTTCCATCTTTGAAGTTTTTTGCGACCGTTTCTTCATTCATTTCCCGAATTTTATTCTTATGCTGATCTTTAGTCTTCTTGAATTCATTGGCATAGTAATATCCAGTCAACCCAATAATTTTAAAATAGTATTTCATAGTTTCCTCCAAAAAAATTTTTAAATTGCATATTTATATTGTATAATATAAATCGGAGTGATTAAATAC
>JAFGAC010000155.1 GCA_016933835.1 Clostridiales bacterium | reverse complement strand
TAACCCCTACCGATTAGATATGTTTAAAATTGATAAAAAAAAGAGGTGAAAGCCTGCCTGTAAGGGCAGGCTTAAAAAAAATCCTATTGAGCAGTTATAGTATATCCACCATCTGTAATTAACGTAATTGTCATTGCTGATGCATAATACACAAGTTTTTGTGGAGCAACTAACTTCTCAAATTCCGTTTGATCGAAACCAACTGTTGCAGCAGCAGTAGTAGTTCCAGTATACGTAACCTTTCCATCAGCAACTGCTATCGAAAAAGTGTCACCACCAGCTGGAGCAATATCACCTGCTGCCCAAGATACTACTAATGCATTACCCACTAATGCAGCATACTGTTGATCAGCTTGAATCTTGGCTTTATCAGTAAATCCTAAAAATCTTGGTATAGCCAATGCTGCCAAAATACCTAAAATAGCAATAACGATGATCAATTCAATCAATGTAAAACCTTTTTTGTTCATTCTTTTTCTAAAAAAATTCATCTTTTTTCCTCCCTAAATTTTAATTTTATTGTGTACTATCCTACTGTCTTCATGACGTCGAACAGAGGCAATGCCATCGCAATAACTATAAATCCGATTACCACCCCCATAATCAAAATTAGCAATGGTTCAAACATTGTCGTCAATTGCTGAATGGTCGCTTCTAATTCTTCATCGAAATAGTCAGCAGTTTTTTCTAATATATCATCAAGGGTACCTGATTCTTCCCCTATTCTGATCATGTTGTCCACCATGGGTGGAAATAATTCCAAGCGTTTCACCTGAACAGCCAACTCCTGTCCTCTTCGCACTTCGTCTCTAACCTTTATGATGCCTTCCTCAAATATTACATTGCCGACAACTTGTGAAACGTTCTCTAGGGCTTGCAACAAAGGAACACCACTGTATAGTAGTGTCGCTAGTGTTCTTGTGAAACGAGTTGTTGCAATCATTCGAATCAATCGATTCACCAAAGGTATTTTTAGCTTCGTTTTATCGATGGTTTTTCTGCCTCCAGGCGATTTACTGAAAAATCTGTAAAAAGCAATAATCCCACCAATTATTATTATATAAATATACCACATCTTTCTGATACTGTCACTTATCCCCATAACAAACATTGTTATGCCAGGTAATTCGACTCCGGTGCTCTCAAACATGGCAACGAATGTAGGAAAGATGAATGTCAGCATGAAGATCACCATAACTGTTGCTGCAAAAGCTAGAATGACTGGATAAATCATTGCGCCTTTGACTTTCCGCATGATTTTGGCATCTTTTTCATAATGGATGGCCAATTTTTTTAGGACATCATCAATATTTCCACTTATTTCCCCTGACTCTACCATGTGAAGCATCAGTTCAGGAAAAACCAGAGGATGTTTTTTGAGTGAATCTGAAAAGGAACTCCCTTTATTGAGATCTTCATACATATCATGAACTGTTTTCTTGAGGACTTTGTTGGTCGCTTGGGTCATCATGATATCAATCGAGTTTATTATCGGCATCCCAGCTTCCATCATGGCACTCAGCTGCTTGCAGAATACAGCAAGATCTTTCGCTTTTGTCCTTCTCTGAAGATTGATTTGAACACCTTTTGCTTCTTCAGCTTTTTTTATAGTAACCGGATAATATTGCTTTTCATTCAGGTAATCCACGACTTCACGCGTTGATTTGGCCGTCATTTCTGCAGTAAAGGAAGTACCATCTGCTCTCATGGCTTTATATATATACTTTGACATATTCTTCCTCCTTTACTAGTAAAGCATCTTTTTCAAACTATCCTGATCAAATGCATAAAAAAGTGCTTTTTCTTTTGTTATTTCAGCATTCTTATAAAGATGCTCAAGAGCTTTATCCATAGATACCATGCCAAATTTCGCTCCTGTTTGAATAACACTTGGAATCTGATATGTCTTTCCTTCTCGTATCATGTTTCTGACGGCACTATTGACTGTAAGTACCTCAAAAGCGCCAACTCTACCATTACATGCACTATTTACAATCAATTGTTGAGAAATGATACCTTCTAAAACTGAAGCCAATTGAACTCTTATCTGTTCTTGTTGATATGGTGGAAAGACGTCAACAATCCTATCAATGGTTTTTCCAGCTCCCAAGGTATGTAATGTACTTAAGACCAAATGGCCTGTCTCAGCTGCAGTTATTGCTGTCGCAATAGTTTCCAAGTCACGCATCTCGCCGACAAGAATAACATCAGGATCTTGCCGCAAAGCAGCTCTCAGAGCATTGGCATAGGATTGAGAATCCGCGCCAATCTCTCTTTGGTTTACCATTGAACTCTTATGTTTATGGAGATATTCAATCGGGTCTTCCAATGTTAGAATATGTTCACTGCGTTCAGAATTTATGATGTCGATCATAGATGCCAGTGTCGTAGACTTTCCACTTCCAGTCGGTCCTGTCACCAGAATCAAACCTCTTCTTTTCTGAGTCAAATCTCTTACTACTTCAGGAAGACCTAACTCTTCAAGTGTTGGAATCTTACTGTTGACAACCCTCATGGCCGCTCCTATGCTGCCGCGTTGACGATAGATATTTACTCGAAATCTACCTACACCATGCTGAGAATAGGAAATATCAATTTCACCCAATCTTTCGAATTTTTCTTTTTGTTCAGCACTCATCATTTCATCAACGATTTCTTTGATGTTCTCTGTTTCTAAAGTTTCCCTGCCCGGCATCGGAATTAAATCCCCATCAACTCTGATCAACGGTGGGACTTTCACTGTCAAGTGAAGGTCTGAAGCTCTTGCTTCAAGTGCTTGTCTCAATAAATCAATTATTATCATCCAATCATCCTTTTCCCTTCATAAATTTTACTAATAGGCTAGTCGATACTATATGTGAGTCTCAGCAATTCATCAACTGTTGTGACACCACTGAGAACCAATTCTCTTGCGCTGTCTCTCAAAGTCTTCATTCCTTCGTTCATTGCTGTTCTTTTTATGACATCTGCATTTTCTTCCTTGTCGATATGCACTTTTATTGTACGCGTTACTGGCAAAATTTCATGAATCGCTGTTCTGCCTTTATATCCCGTATTGTTGCAATAGTTGCATCCTGTTCCTCTATGAAGAAGCGTTCCTTCTTCAATCCCTAAAAGAAGTGCTTCATCAAGGCCTACAGGATAAGATTCTTTGCAATTGGTGCAAATTTTCTTTACAAGCCGTTGGGCAAGAATTCCTACAAGGGAACTGGACAAGAGAAAAGGTTCTATGCCCATATCCACCATTCTCGCAATCGTTGATGCTGTATCATTTGTATGCACAGTGCTGAGAACCAAGTGACCGGTAATAGCCGCTCGGACTGCTATCTGTGCTGTCTCAGCATCCCGTATTTCTCCAATCATAATAATGTCTGGGTCCTGTCTCAAAATCGATCGAAGTCCTGATGCAAAAGTAAGTCCTGCTTTCACATTGACTTGTGTTTGATTTACACCTCTCATCCTATACTCGACTGGATCCTCTACAGTAATGATATTCTTTGATTCATCATTGAGTTCAGTCAAGGCTGCATACAGCGTTGTCGTTTTACCACTGCCTGTAGGTCCTGTAACTAAAAAAATACCATAGGGACTCCTGATGATCTTATCAAAATTCTCAAGATTTTCGTGGGAAAATCCCAATTCTTTTTTCGACATGACATTGGCGCTTCTATCTAGTATCCGTATAACAATTTTTTCACCATAGATGGTTGGTAAAATAGATACACGGAGATCAACTATTCGATTATTGATTTCAATTTCCACACGTCCATCCTGAGGAATACGTCTTTCGGCGATATTCAAAGTTGCCATTATCTTTATCCGTGTTACGATTGCTGAATGAAAGAGTTTTGGAGGTTTTGAGCCTTCACTCAACTCACCGTCGACTCGATATCTTACGCGCAACTCATTTTCATATGGTTCAATGTGAATATCACTGGCTCTCAACTTGACTGCTACTTCTATGATATTGTTGACCATTTTAACTGCAGGTGCATTGTTGATTTCAGCCAATAATTCTTCATCAATCATTTCTATGTCTTTGAAATCGAATTCATTTGCCATGGCATCATAGACATCACTCGACACAACTGTATTGTAATATTGATCGATAGCCGCCGTAATTTCCTTGAAAGTAGCAATATAAGGTTCAACTTCCATACTAGTTGCCAATTTAACATCTTTGATTGCGATAATATTTAAAGGATCGACCATGGCCAGTTTTAACAAATTGCCTTCAATCGCAAAAGGAATAATATAATGCCTTCTCGCCATTTTTTCACCAATGAGACTCGGTATATCCCTATTAATGGTCACCTTTTTCAAATCAATGTGATTGATTCCCATTTGCTCTTCAAGAATTCCCATGAGTTGATCATCATTGATGTAGCCCATGGTAATCAAAATCTCTCCAATTTTTCTATTTTCTTTTTTTTGAATTACTAAGGCTTCTTCCAATTGTTTTGTAGTAATCATGCCTCGAGCAACTAATTCATCACCAAGTCTTGAATATTTTACTCTCATATCAGTCCCCCACTAAAATGCTATTCTGCTAGATTCATGACGTCGAATATAAATTCATCAAGCATCCTACAACACCTTAATTTATTATATAAAGTTATTGTAACATTTTCATCTATCAATACCTATAATTTTTATATTGATTTGACCTTTTGATTCCATTGTTTTAAAATAAATTCAAATTTCAAGATATCAGTTAAGCAATAATGAATATAATGTAAAAATAAAAAGTTGAATGTATATTTATAAATAAAAAACAAATTGAAAAACTTTGTTTTTATTATATACATTCTTTATTTTTATTGCTTTCTACAAGAATATCACAATTTTTTCAGATTGATTCATTTTTTTTATTGATTGACATATTATTTTGTATAAATTAATTATACACTTTTAATATTGAATTTCCAATTTTCTAAAATCCATGCAAATAAATGAATTTCAATGATTCTTATCTTTCCAACTCCATCATTATGAATTCATCCGTTTTTTCTACAACGACAAAACCTACTCTCAAATACACTCTCATGGCTCTTTTATTGAAAGGTTCCACTAATATTCTGATAGCATCCCCTGTATAGCCATAGTATTCCACCGCATATTCAATACTCTCGGAAATGAAGTCATAACTGAGCCCTTGGCCGATCATTACTGGGTTCAATCCTTGACCGACCTCAAGCATATCATCTTTGAAGAAACATTCCATATAACCTACTATTTCATCAAATAGATTGATGCCGACAAAAAAATCATAACCTTCTTTATCAAATAATTGATTGATGGTTGTCAACTTGTCTTCCATATCATAGCAGACAAATTCATCAGGATATTTCCACTGGATTATCTGATCGAAATACTCTTCGTTGATCAATTCAAAACGATACATTGGTATCACCTCTTTTGATTCTTACCCGTATAAATTCTAAAAAAACTAGCAAATTCAATTGCTAGTTATAGAATTTGTTTCATCTCCAAAATAGAAGGCTTGTCTTTGTTCAGTTTATCTGTAATCACTCTGATGAGGACAAATGTCAATGCTAAAACAACAAAGCCGACAATCAAACCATAAAGTTCATAATTTTCAAAACCTCTGGCTTCAAAATATTTTATAGCAATACTGAGTCCAGCAATAAACATGACCACTGGTATTGTATACATGATAAATGTTGATTTGACAAGGTTTCTTGGATTCATGCCCAATTCAACAAAGTCGCCTCTTTTTGCCATTAGATTATTATCCAATTCAACACGTACACTCGGCACCTCACAATGAGATTGACAAGTAACGCACTTTTCTCCACAAGACCCTGTTTTTTTTACATCTAGAATTACTCTTCCATTTCTTTCACCAATGACATATCCAACTTTGTCCATGAAAGCCTCCTAACATTTATCTAATTATTTTCGCACCTTCATTATCAATGTTCAGTTTTTCAATTCGCCAATCTTTAAACTGAAGTTCTCCCATATAACGTCCTCTTTCAGCAACTCCAACAACTGCCGGTCCTGCACCGCTGATAAAATTACCCAGGAAATTCAGTGTGCCCATGTATTCGATCAGTTCATCGTATCCGTCAATCAACTTGCTTCTAAATTGTTGATGCAATTTGTCTCCAAGTGCCAATGTCAAGAATTCCTGCTTTCCCGAAAGCAATGTCGCAACCAGCATCGCTGCACGCGATACATTATAGACAGCATCCTTCATGGAAATCGTCTCAGGAAGAACTTTTCTTGATTCTTCAGTGGATATTCCTACTGGAGGAATAAACAAATAAAAATCATACTGGTCCTTGATATCCAATTTCATGTATTCAATATCATCTTCGACTGTAGTAGCAATTGTAACACTTCCTATTAAAGCAGGCGTGATATTATCAGGATGTCCCTCTAAACTCATGGCTATTTTAAGTATCTCTTCGTTTGAAAGGGTTCTTTCTGACATAGTCAATGCGCCGAGTATTCCACCGATGATGCAGGCTGCACTTGAACCTAGTCCTCTTGATATTGGAATATTTTCTTCTACGCTGATAACCACACCTTTTTTAGGCTCATTCAAGTATTCCCAGGTCTTGAGCATCGATTGGTAAATCAAATTGTTTTCATTTGAATATTCATCTTCGACGTCTTCAAAAATGACCCCTGATTTATTTTCTTTAAAAGTAATTACATTGTTGATGCTAAGCGCCATTCCCAATGTATCAAACCCTGGTCCAATATTGGCACTTGTTGCCGGTACTTTAACTTTAAACATTTAGCATTCCACCTTTAATATTTCTTTGATTATTTTCTCTATCTCTTCTACACGACATACTTTGTCGTGCTTTATCTTATTATAACTTATATTCTCCAAACTTTTCGGAATCCCTACATGACTTAGTAAAGAAATTTTTTCATTAACCTCATCTAAAGTCATTTTTTCAGTATTTTCATTGAAACTATTTAAAATAGAAATTCCAAACTTGTACGGACTTGCTGTTGATACAGTCAAAATTTCATTTCCCTGTTTCTTTGCTACATGATAGGCAACTGCTGTATGTGGATCTAATAGATATCCTGTTTCTTTATGGCATGACACAATCGCATCCTTTGTTTCTATTTCACTTGAATAGCCTGCAATCATCACTTCTTTAATTTTTTTATTTAATTCTTTATCTACACTGAACTGCTTATTATTTTTCAACTCTAACATCATTTCATTGATCAACTGATGATTTCTTCCGGAAATCTCAAATAAAAACCGCTCTAAATTAGATGAAACAAGAATATCCATTGAAGGAGACATGGTTTTTATAAATTCTCTATCCGTATCATAAACACCTGTATTGATGAAATCTGTCAGAATATTGTTTTCATTGGATGCACATATTAGAGCTTCAATAGGAAGACCCATTTTTTTTGCGTAGTAAGCTGCTAGAATATTGCCAAAATTTCCTGTCGGCACTGAAACCTTGATTGCTTCTCCCAACTTAATGGCATCCATTTTCACCATTTCCATGTAAGCGTAAAAATAATAAACCATTTGTGGAATCAGTCGTCCTACATTGATTGAATTGGCTGAAGAAAACTCATAGCCACTTTCTTTCAGCAGTTTTCTTAATTCGATATTTGAAAAGGCATTTTTGACAGCCTTTTGTGCATCGTCAAAATTACCTTTGATTGCTACTACATGCGTATTGTCTCCAACCTGTGTCACCATTTGCAGCTTTTGAATTTCACTGACACCCTCTTCAGGATAAAACACGATGATTTCAATCCCATCAATGTCTTTGAATCCTTCCAGCGCAGCTTTTCCTGTATCACCTGATGTTGCAGTCAAAATAATAGTTTTTTCATTGTTTTCCTTTATTCGTTTTGCTTCTACCATGAAATAAGGAAGAATAGACAAAGCCATATCTTTGAATGCCAATGTAGAGCCATGAAAGAGTTCCAAGATAAATTGATCGCCTATCTTTTTTAGAACAACTTTCTCATCTGAATCAAATTGATCTGAATAGGCTTTGTTTATCATTTCCTTCAATCTCTCATCTTCAAAATCCGTCAGGTACAATTTGAAAATTTCAAATGCCATTTCATTGTATTTTTTACCTATCAGATGTTCTATTTGAATTTTAGGAATAAACTCAGGCACAAAAAGTCCTCCATCATCAGCTAATCCTTTTAAAATAGCATCTGATGATTCAATTTTATCCATACTATTTCTTGTGTTAATATATTTCAATAAAATCCCTCGCTTTATTTGACTACCTTTATTATTGACTGTATTTCATTGACGTATTCTTTACTTGCGATTGTTCTCAGCGCATCATTCAATTTCATCCGTTCAACATCATGTGTTATGAAAACAAGGGGTGCAAATTGTCCACCTCTTGCTCTTTGAACAACTGAATCAAGACTAATGCCATAATCACCGAAAGCGACTGCAATTTGACCTAGGACACCGGGAAGATCCAGCACTTCCATTCTAACATAATATGCACTGAATCCAATATTTTTAACAACTATATTCTGTGCCATACAGCTTCCTATATAATCTGATTTCTTGACAACTATGTCAACTACATCAGATAAAACAGCGCTTCCTGTCGGCATGGCACCCGCACCTTTTCCATATAGCATGATTTCACCTACTGAATTTCCTTCAATATATAAAGCGTTATACTCATTGTTGACTGATGCAATCGGATGATCTATAGGGATAAAGGTCGGTTGAACGCTGAGCTCTACATGCGCGTTGCTTCGCTCTCCGATAGCCAACAACTTTATCTTATAGCCCAGTTCTAAGCCATATTCTATGTCTTCGATACTGATATTTCTGATGCCTTGCTTTGAAATCTCTTCGGGATCTGGAATAACACCAAAAGCATCTTTTGATAATATTGCCAGTTTATAGGCTGCGTCAAAACCATCTACATCCGCAGTTGGATTGGATTCAGCAAATCCAAGGGTTTGAGCTCGCTTTAAAGCGGCATCAAATTCAATCTTCTCTTTAGTCATTTTAGTCAAAATATAGTTGGTTGTTCCATTCAATATTCCCATCAATTTAACAATTTTATTTGATGTAAGAGAATCATTAATTGTTCCAATCAGTGGTATTCCACCACCTACGCTTGCTTCATACCTTAGAAGCACATTGTTTTTATGAGCAATTTGAATCAATTCTTTTCCTTTTTTAGCCATCAATTCTTTATTGGCTGTCACAACATGGCATCCTGCTTCAAGTGCCTTTTTTATATATTCACAGGCAGGTGAAACGCCACCCATCAACTCTACGACGATGTCCAACTCTTTCAGGTCGAATTGATCAAAATCATCTACATAAATGCTTTGTGGCAATTCAGATATTCGTTTCTTATCTTTATTTTTAACAAGTACTTTCTTGAATTCAAAAGTCGTCCCCATCTTTTTATCGATTTCACCTTGATTCAAGAAATATGTTTGGCAAAATCCAGTTGCAACAATTCCCATTCCTAGAATTCCAATATTTTGCTTTTTCATTTTATCATCCTCCACTTGTCCATCTATGGCGTACATATGTATTTATCATTTATGATAGCATACCTCCACCTATAAGACAACAGCCATCCATAAAAAATCAATCCCATTCCAACAATCTTCTTTCGCCTTTGAGGTCTTTAATATCACTGACTTCTTGACTCACTTCAAACGTGCCAATGAATTTTCATAGAGCATTTTACCATCTTTTCCTTCAATGAATCTTGTAATAAAATCAAATAATTTATTGATCCTTTCAGAACGATTATTTATGAATTCCGACATGATGTAGCCTCCTTCATTTTATTATTGATACCCAAAAAATAATAAAAAAAAAGAAGGTCTCCCTTCTTCTAAGTAAATTTACTGCAATATATTTTTTGATCTGCTATATTCATTATTTCACTGAAGGTAATATTTTCTAATCCTTCATAGTGATATGCACCTATGGCATAATGATATTTAATGATGCCATTTTGAAAGGATTCATACATTATTTTTCTTGGTTTTTCCAATTTGTTTATTGCTTCTGATCCATGATTTTTCAGTTCAATTAAAACACAAAATTCATTTCCTTCATATCGAAAGACTTTATCACTAGAGCTTACTAATTTTTGAAGAAATCCTGTAAAATGTTTTAACACCTCATCTCCCACTTCACGCCCGTGGGTACTGTTGATTGATTTAAAATCAATGATGTTAAAAAAAATCAAATGAAACTGTTCATGATCTCTCAATCTTTTCTCAATTATCTCTTCCAAATAAGCTTGATTGTATGCATTTGTCAAGCGGTCTCGTATCTGTTTTTGTCTTGTTTCAGCTGCGATTGTCAGATTG
>JAFGAC010000154.1 GCA_016933835.1 Clostridiales bacterium | reverse complement strand
CGGTGGCTCTTCTTCGTCTGCCGGTGGCTCTTCTTCGTCTGCCGGTGGCTCTTCTTCGTCTGCCGGTGGCTCTTCTTCGCCTGCCGGTGGCTCTTCTTCGCCTGCCGGTACCTCTTCTTCGTCTGCTGGTGCCTCTTCTTCGTCTGCTGGCTGCTCACTTTCAATTGGTGGCTCTACATCTGCATAGGTTAAAACTGAATAAGAAACCATCATCAAAATAAGCATGAATACTAAAATCATTTTCTTCACTTCAATCCCTCCTCATTTCGATTGAATTTAAGGCAATAAATAGTAATGTTCCAAATATCTATTCAACATTTCAGCAACTTGTGCTCTTGTCATAAAATCATAGGCACCAATTGCATCCCCAGAAATTTTATTCATGATTCCTTCATTGACTGTAAAAGAAACATATCTCACTGCCCAATCAGGCACATCACTGAATCCGTGATATTTGTCCTCCAATAGTTGATAATTCTTCTTATCGAACATTCTAGTTATCATTGTTGCTGTTTCTGCTTTAGTTATATATGCTTTTGGTCTCAACGTATTATCCAAATAACCATTTACAACACTGTATTCTACAGCTTTATTGACATACGTCCTTGCCCAGTCTGATATCTCTGCTTCATCCTTGAATCCAACAATGTATTGATCTATCCCTTCTAATCCAGAAACTTCCATCAATAATTTAGTGAATTCTTCTCTTGTCATATTATCATCTGGTCTAAATTTTCCGTTAGGATCGCCCTTGACCAATCCTAAACTTGCCAATCTCAAAATATATTCTTCAGCCCAGTGACCATTAATATCTTCCAATAATGGCATACTGTTCAAGTTCATGAAAGTATATGCTGATAGATGGTCAGTGTATGCTGTAATTGTATTTGTCTCCAGATCAATTTCTGTTGGCAATGCAACCCAATCATCTACAATTTCATCCATGTAACATACAAAATTACTCATTTCATTGATTTCATCTTCCATGTCTTCACAATAGGTATATTTGAAGATTAAATCTTTTTCAAATTCTGTGATTGGATTACCTTCTGGATCCAATATCTCGATGAAGTACATTTCATCACAAAGTTTTATATTTCCATTTATTGGATTGTTCATTTCGTTGAATGGCAAAGAATAAATTGTAATGATGTTGTTTATAAATTCTCTAGGTACATAAATTATAAATTGATTTTCAATAACAACAACTTCAAAGTAGTCACCATCCAATATATCCTCATTCAATTCAATTACGAGTTCATTTAAATTTCCCAATGGAACATCCATTTCATCACTTACTAATACTAAATACGGATCAGTATTTGCATTTGTAGATGAAGTATTTGAAGATGGTCTCATAATTTTAAATTCAACATTCGCTTCACTTGTATTCCCCGCTTGGTCACTCGCAGTCACATTGAGTGTATATCTTCCAATCAGTTTTATTATTGTACCTGAAGCAAAGATATCGTCATTCAACAGTATCTCAGTCATCAAGTCATTGCCATAACTGAAGTTGTCTTCAATAGAAATGACTGGTGTTGCATCTGGGTAATAAGTGCTGTCGTTCTCAATACCCTCAATCACTATACTCGGTGGTGTTTTATCAATGATAAAACCAATATGCTCTTCTGATGTAAATCCACTATTCATGCTTATGCTCACAACAGATAATTCATAAGCGCCCTCTTTAGAAACAGTACTGCCAGATTCAAATTCAATGACTTCCTGTTCATCTTTCAATAACAAAATATTCGTTTCATCACCCGTTACATTGATATTGATTGTAAAGCTCTCATTGCTTACATCACCATCACTTACACCTGAAATATCAATAATTGGAATACGTTTATCGACAGTAAAATTGATTCCTTTCCTATTTCTATTTCCTGCCAGATCTTCAGCAAAAACTTCCAAGTGATATTTATCTGTATTTTCTTCAGCTTTTATTACATAATAGTCTTCAAATGGTGATTCAAATGTATCATAAAGAACATCGTTTTTAGTTAATTCAACATAGTAATCACCTGCTTCACTGAGTGTTATTTTAATGAATAGATCATCACCTGTCACTTCACCATCAGTTACACCTAAAATAGTAATTTGAGGTAATGTAAGATCTGCTGCTTCTTCTGCATCAACTGAAATTATTTCTCCGCCATCCCTCATTATTTTTCTGAATATGGCATCGCTGCCATCAAGTCCTGTTTCATTCCAAACAGCATAAAATACACTTCCACTTGGTGACATTCTAATTTGTGTTTCAGCTTGCGCAGCAACTTTCTGACCTGTGTCTTTTGCCAACCAATCCCATCTTTCCACTGTTTCTCCACCATGATTACCAGCACTTTCAGGATTGATTACATGTTCAACCATGAAATATGTCTCACCTCTATCTGTACTGTATGAATAATAAATATCCAAAGGCTCTCCCATTTCATTGGATTGCTTTTGAGGATTTGACTCTGTTCCATAAGTGACCCAGAATGCTTTAGGATTTTGAATATCAATCATTGCCGTCAAATCATCATCTATTCCCGTAAATGTACCAGGTACACCTACAAGTCTCGGTTCGATAACACTTTCCTTGTGGTTAGGCAACATTGAAAGATTTCTCGCCGGTTCAAATTCACCTATTCCATAGGATACTGTCACCTTTTCAGCTGAAATACCTGTTTCTTGGCTGTTAGGATCTTTACGTGTATTGATTGTCTCATATTCAACGCCAGTTCCCTTTGGATCAGTTGTGAATGTTTCACCGCCATTGAATGACCTTCTTACATACAAATCATAATGGTCATTTCCATTTCTTGCCGGTGCCCAGTTCGGCGTCCAATCATAAGCTATTGCAAGGAAATCACCTTTTATGAATCCCCTATGTGCACGTGCATCATCATATGGATTATCAGAAGACAAATCATTCAGATTATCAACGGTCTGTTCCCATTCGATGACTTTAATTGGCTCTCGATTGCCTTTATCATCTTCAACACTAGTACTGCTCAAGTTGATTGCTGTTTCTACGATATCGACACTGCTGATATTTTTAATATCAGATGTCATGTATTTAGTCTGATAAGGATTTCCCTTATCAGTTGGTGCAACTACCCATCTTCTCATGAAAATGTCAGATGGTCTTCCTTTTCCTTCCTCTCCCATTTTAAATACACAGACAAGTACAGTTCCAGGTTTTGTGCCATTAGATGTTGCTGCATTTTTAGATTGAATAATCAATCTCGGCCTTCTGGCATTTTCGTAAGCTGCAATAAGGTTTCCCTGCCAATCCAAGATTTCATTACCTTCTTCATCAACTAACCATAATGGATTCCCATCTGCGTCTGTGCTTTGCGGATTCAGTATTTCCCCCGCACTGACTAAATCAGGCGTAGTAAAATCAAAAGTGTGGTAAATAACATTTTTGCCCATGTCAGGATAATAACGATTATCACCTTCACCTTCGCCTTCGCCGGTTCCTTTTTCTCCATCCATAGTTCCTGATGATTCTGTGTTCTCAGGAGGTCCTGCGCCCACGCCTTTTGTTTCTTCATAGATTACTACCGCAAAGGCACTTGTAGAACCATCAGTTTTAGTATATTTCTGCATCATGATATTAGGTCTTGATGCTCCAGTATCACCATCTAGAAGTCTGCCATCTTCAGTAATAAATACTTCTTTCACTGCATCTTGATTATTTATTTTTGTATACAGACCATCATACAGTCCAGGTACAAGTGCACCATATGAGTGTGTTCCAAGATACCTTCCTTGGTCATCTCTTTCAAGCGACCATTCTCCTGTTGATTCATTATAATCGCCTTTTACATTATCCATATTGACAACATCGTTGTCAGAAATTCTGACAGGCATAGACATAGGAACCAACGCCTTTTGTCTTCCTGCTTCAAATAATTCATCATCAGCGTGATTAGATACGCCTCCTGAAATAAAATTTTCATCAATAATAGCAAAATCATCCCATTTGATATAAGAATACCAAATATCCGTTTTATGGTTTGTGGTTGCACCACTCCATCCTTCACCAGGACCAGCTTCTTCCCCCGGTCTTAAACCTTCTGGATCCTCCTGCCATACCAGTGCAAATCCCGCATCTTCAAATCCGCCCATAAATACTTGGTTGGCATCACGTCTGCCGGATGTAAGGCGTTCCGCTTTAAACCATGTGATATCGCCGGTAGTTTCATCAATAACGCCTCTTGCAGTCCAAATCACACTGTATGGAATCTCTCCTACTTCAGGGTAACCTTCATCTGTATAATCAATAGATCGCTGAGGACCTGCTACACCAAATATATCCTCTTCATAATATGGATCGTCATAGGTATAATCATCATTAGGATCAATTGCGTATGTCGGTTTTCCACTTCTAGCAAAAGTGCTTGTCCATGCGACAAAAATATAATTTCCCCTTACTTTTATTTGAGGTTTTTTAGCATCTCCAGGATATTCAGTTCCATCTTGCAATGTAAATGATGATCTCCCAGCAGATTTTGATACATTAGTTGTCAACCATGTGTTACCATCATCTCTTGAAATGGATACAAATACATCTTGCGCACCGCCAGTTCCTGCAACTTCATCCGCAAAAGCAGTTACAAGAGGTGTTGCCATATCTCGTGTACCAATCAAGACTTCATTTTCATCATAATATTCAAGAATAACTGAATCTCCGTTTGCTTTTCTAGCTGGCACATATTTCATCATCAATTCAAGTTTAGCCTTTTCTGTCAATAACTCAGGTGTCTTTGAAATGTTCTTTCTAAATAAATCACTCTCAGTTCCTTTTTCTAAATTGTCTTTTGCCTCTTCCATTGAAACAACTCGAAGTAATGTATTATTCATTTCATTGTGCTTTTTCACTGCAAGATTTATCAAAGTATCTGTCAAATCAGAATTTTCAAAATCAAATGCTTTAATATCGAGTTCCTCCATAGCATCATTCAAGCTGTCAGTTGCTTCTTGTGTAATAAAAATACCTCTTTTTGGATCTTGGTCATTATCTAGACTCTGCAATATTCTAGCCATATTGATTGCTTTCACATCATTTAAATTTTCAGTTCCAACTAAATCCATTGGTGTAATCTTATGCATAGCAAGAGCATTTCCTAAAATCAAATCTCCTATACTTAAAGTAACAGTTTCCCCAGGGATATAGTCAAATGCACCATTTGTGTCTGTCTTCCCTTTATTTGAAGATGTATCAAAATCCACACCTGCTACTGGTGCATCAATAAAATGGCCTGTTTCAGGATGTTCTACTAAATACCGAGTCCACCAGCCCCATTTTGACGCTGTTGCATTGACTCCAAAAGCAGATGCATCTTCATGTACCATAGATTTTCCATGGTCAGTCTCAATGTCTTTAACCACTTTTGCATAAATGGCAACATTCCATACTCTATTCTCTCGATCCCATTTACCCCACGTAAATTCAAATTCTTCTTCAAGGTTCAATGCCAACTCATAATAATCAGTTGGATTAGCAAGATTTTCAATATATGGAAATTCTCCGATTTTCAATGTGCCTCTTGAAGATGTAGGCACTAATGTATCCCCACTTTCTACAACTGGCACCGGATCATATCCAATATAAATGTAGACTTGAGAAATTAGCCATCCATCTTCTGTATGAATGCTTGCAAAAATATCCTCTCTTCCATTCCATATTCCTGCTTCCCCAATTCTAATGAATGATTCATCTAGTCCAATATTTTCTCCTGATCTAATCAATAAATCTGTTACAAACTTACCCGGTCCTGCATCATAATCCAAATCTGACGGCAATGGATAAAATGATGCACCTGAAACCGTAATTGGCTCAAATCCGCCATCCTCTGAATGTTCATATATTGTGCTGGCTGAAAATGAGGCAAAAGGCGATAACATTGTCGATATTATAAATACCAATATCAATGTCATTACAAATACTCTGTTCTTACTCATAATAATACCCTCCCCATAATTTTGTTCTAAAATATATAAAACACCATGTGATTTTTAATTAACCACCTCCATTTTTTTCTAACTACCTCATCTCATTGGATTTGGAATAATAAGCCTTTTTAAATTCGAAACCTGAATATTTATATTAACCTTCCTTAGCGCAGCAATAATTGTCAACTTAACTCAAATGAAGGTTAAATTTAATAATAACCCTCGAAATAAATTCACTTATAGTGAAATTTAACAAAAATAACATATCTATAAACTTTTTCTATATATAAAAATAGACCGCCACACCTGTGGCAGTCGATCGATCTTCTTGAGACTCTGACTTTGCGCCCCTGCTTCACAACAGGTTTGCCT
>JAFGAC010000153.1 GCA_016933835.1 Clostridiales bacterium | reverse complement strand
TGTAATCTTCCCTAAAAACAGCTACGATTTATATTGTAGAAATTAATACTTTTAGGAAGATGAAAAAAAGCAATTTAAGCGAGAGCCAAATCATCAGGATTTTGGCCTCCCAGTCGAATGGAAGAACAGTATCTGATATCTGCCGAGAGCAAGGAATAAGTCAGGCCACGTTTTACAACTGGAAGAGTAAATACTCTGGCATGGATGTATCACAGCTAAAGCAGCTAAAAGAAATGGAACGTGATTTAGCACAGTATAAGAAGATTGTAGCAGAACTCACATTACAGAACACCGTACTTAAAGATGTTATTGAAAAAAAGCTTTAGGGCCTGCTGAAAAAAGAGATTTGGTAGACTATACCCGTACAACCTTTCAAATGAGTCTTCGGCAGGCCTGCGTGCTATTTTGCATTAGTACATCAGTTTATTATTATAGTCCTAAACGAAAAAATGATAATGAGATAATTGAACAATTGTCATTATTGGCTAATCTTCATCAGCAATGGGGTTTTTGGATGATGTTTAACCGGCTGCGGAACTTACAATATCACTGGAACCACAAACGAGTTTATCGAGTTTATACTGCTATGCGTTTAAATTTAAGAAACAAAAGGAAGAAACGACTACCGGCAAGGGTTAAAGAACCATTGTTATGTCCTATTCAGCCCAATATAACATGGAGTCTGGATTTTATGCACGATACGCTTCAAAATGGCAAAACCATAAGAACATTGAATGTTATCGACGATTTTAATCGTGAAGCCCTATCAATAATTGTTGATACCAGCCTTCCGGCACAAAGAGTTATACGTGAGCTGGACAAACTGCTTGAATGGCGAGGTAAACCAGAGAAAATCCGTTCAGATAATGGCCCTGAATTTATCGCACAAGCCATAAGCGAATGGTGCATCAAAAATGAAATTGAATGGACACATATTCAACCAGGCAAGCCAACGCAAAACAGCTTGGTTGAGCGGTTCAATAGAACCTTTCGGGAGGACGTACTTGATAGTTATATGTTTGAAAGCTTAACACAAGCAAGAAAATATGCTAATGCATGGGTATGGATGTATAATAATGAAAGACCTCATTCGGCACTAGGATATTTAACACCGATAGAATTCCTGTTGAAATATGGAAAACTCGAAAAGGAGTTTCCCACATTTCAACAGGACATAAACAACAACAGCAATTGGAATACTTTAGTTTTAAATGTAGCTACTTAGGGGAAGATTACA
>JAFGAC010000152.1 GCA_016933835.1 Clostridiales bacterium | reverse complement strand
TTTAGGTCATTTTCCCATTCATAACCTATTGAAAACAATTAAAAAAATAATTTAATTAGTGTAGTGAAATTTAGTAACATTTTTTTCGATTTCTTCCAATTTAAAAATCCTCCAAAGTTTATCCTGCACGGCACTTCTTTCGGTAATTTTACGTTCGGCTTCCGAAGCACTATAAACCATAATAACCTCTTGAATATCGGTCAGTTCATCTTTAAAAACATTGGCACTCATTTTGTATCCCTGTTGTTCCGTCATCCATTGCATCACTCTCATGAGAATCATCGAAACGACACAACAAAACGCATATGCACGAATTTTAGAATCCGTCCAATGCCGGATGGGTTGAAAACGTATGATCGTGTTGTCTTTGAGTAATTGGAAATCATCTTCAATCATATTTTTTTCATTATAGGTATCAATTAGATATCCCGTTTCAGCTTCCAATATATTTGAAAAAATAAGATTTTTACCGAATCTTTTTTCTCTTTTTTTAATTTCTTCCGTATTTTCTTCAAAATGCAGCCTTTTATCACGCACGGATACTTCAATGCATGCCCCATATCTGCTTTTTTCCTTCATCGTGTTAATTCCGGGGGTAACGCATTCGGGGATCTTTTTGTAACTGTCCCACTTTTTAACGATCTCGTCCTTTAACTTTTCAATACCTCTTTTCAATGAATGCATCTGCTTGCGTTTTGTGGGAGCGTAAAAGGTAAGAACAATAACGCAGTCGATATCCATCACCTTTTTTCTGCACCGATAATAGCGCCGATCCTTCCAGATCCCGTGGTATTTATCAAGCTCCATGTCAATGAGATCTTCATAGTGTGAAGGGACCAGTGCCCCGACCCATTTTATTTTCCCTTCCATCATAGAAAAGTTTTCCTTGCTGTTGTTACCTTTGTCAAGGATAAGCACTAAATCGGAGTCTTGTCCGCAAATCTTTTTCAGTGAAATAATCAAATCCGTCAAAATAAAAGAAAACAGTTTACTATCATGGCAGTTTGCCCGATAAATACGGCTGATCAACGGTATGCCGTGTGATTTTTCAACCGCCATAAGCAGGCCGACATGCCTGAGGTGGTGTTTTGAATCTTTACTATGGCAGGTATTAGCCAGTTTTGAACGTTTGGGTTCTTCAATATAAGTGAAAAAATTGGTCGTATCATAACAAACGGCATTGGGAGAAAGGCCGATCAGCTGATCGATGCGGTAAAAGAGTTCGGTTTCAATAGCGGTGAAAACAGAGTCGTCAAGACTTTCAAAAGGATCATCGTCCTCTTTTTTTTCCTTTCTTTGCTCTTGGAGCTTTTTTTCAGATATGACATCGTCGGTTGCATACCAAAATTTTTTACCGGTAAAATTATTAGGATCGATATTCATCAATTCAGCAAGGATAGTTTTTTTTAACCACCGGCACATTTTTTCTTTGCTGGTTGCATGATCTAAACGATTAATGATGGTGACGAAGAAATAGATCCACAACTTCGTATCAAACCGCTTACCCTGAATGTTTTTTTCTAGAATTTGAGGCAATCCAATTTTCAAAGCGGTCTGATATGCCGCCGCGATAAGACCGAAATTTCGTGTTTTGACTTTAACCGGATTTCGTTTTTCTTTAACACATTCCAGAATTTTCTCAGCAGTTCCAAGATATATTGCGCGGGTACGAACTCTACTTTTTCCTGATCCCCGAGTAGTTCCGGAATCTTTTTTATTTACTTTTTCACGATAAGTTTCTTGGTAAATATAATAGGTATTATTGCCTTGTTTTCTTGCGATG
>JAFGAC010000151.1 GCA_016933835.1 Clostridiales bacterium | reverse complement strand
CAAGCATGAAGAATATGAAAAATTATATTCACAACAACTCAAGTTGTTTTAATACCTCGTAGCTCTGCTGCGAGGTAGTTTATTATACTCATACCTAAAAGAGGATAAAATATAAAAGGAAGAAATAATAGCCCCAGTGTAAATCCTTTATTTTTATTAAATCGCTTAGAGATTAGATTGGTTATCTTAATTGCGTATATAATGTTTAAAACCGGGATAAATAAAAACACAACTTTCCATCTAGGCCTTTTTACAATATCTAGCAGCAAAATAGTATTGTATATCGGAATAATTGAGGTCCAGCCTTTTTTACCGGCTTTTTTGAATATTTTCCAGTAGGATTCAACTGTGATAAGCATAAATAGAATGCAAACTTCTCGTAAAAGTTTTCCCACATGATTAAAAATCAATCTATTTATAGAAAAATCAGTTTTTTTATACCAATATTCTTCCCCATACTCAAGTTTTATTATAAAACCTTTATATACAAGATCATATATTTTTTCAAGAGTAAAAAAAGCTATGATTATTAGTCCAATAATAATTGCATTTTTAAATGAGATATAATTCATATTTTTTTTATTAAATTCATAATGAGCCATAGCAGTAATCAGGCAAATAAACCATACACCATGTATAATAATATTCAATATAGATTCAATTATAATAATTAATAATACGAACATTATTATTATGATAATTGATTTGTTAAAAGATAGATTTGTTGTAGCTCTATCATCATATGTAGAAAGTGCAATAAATGAACATACAATTATGAAAAATAATGGATAAACCCAATACCAATAAGGTATAACAAAAGGTACTTTTGCGATACTTTCAGGGACAGGAGGAAACATAATTAATGAGAGAATTTTATAAATAAAAGAAAATCCCCCGAATATTATTCCATATTTTAATGAGATTTTTAAAATCAAATTTTTCATAGCAATATGTTTTTTAAAAATTTAACACAACGGGAGTTTGTGCAAGAACCTGTTTTTATAAAACAAAATTAGGCATAAAAGCCACTTAGATGAATTCTGAGACGATTAAAATCTTGCATTTTACAGGCAGAGAGTTTTAATCCGGAAAATTTAAGTTCGTTAAAGCAGCTTAAAATAAGCCATTTTATGCTCAAATTAATGAGTAAATAACACTCCCTGAGGAGTTTAATGAGTTTATTAACGCCTAAAATTGAGACACACCTGGTCAGATTGTACCCTATAAACATCAGGCCAACCTCACCGAGCACTTTATCCTTGCCGCTGACATTGGTGTGTGTAAATCCCCGTTGTCGTTTTAAGGTGCCAAACATATGTTCTGTTATCTGCTGTCGCTTGCGGTAATAATCCGGATTATCATTTACCCTCCTGGCATTGGCTTCAATAACCTCAGCATACTCACTTCGGTCGATATATCTTCCGTTGGTTTTGCTTTGTGTGCATAAATACCTGCTCTTGCAAGTTTTACATGCCGGAGTGTTATATCGTTGAAAACGATATGCTCCTTTGCCGGATTTCCTGTTGTCGCTATACTGGTGCCAGGTTCCGTTTGTATGCATGGCATTGCCTTGTGGGCAAACATAAATGTCTTGTTCTTTATCGTAAATAAAACTTGTAATGGGATATAAGCCTATATCCTTGGTTGAAGGCGCTTTGGGGGAAACATAGGTTGTAATGTCGTTTTTCTTACATTTCTCTAACTCTTCTCCGGTATGATAACCTTTGTCGGCAAGTACCGTCAAACTCTCCACTCCAAGTATTTCTTTGGTTTGTATGGCCATAGGAGCCAGAGCATGAGTGTCGTTAACATCCCCCGTATCAAACTCTACCAGCAATTTATGTTTTTCATCAGATGATGCCTGGATATTATAACCTACATTGATTATGTTCTTGTGTAGTATTACAGACCGGGCATCCGGGTCGGTCAGTGATATCTGTTCTTCTCCGCTTTCTTCAAGATCTTTTTGTACTTGTTCGTATTTTGCTTGTTTCTCTTTTCGTTCTTCTATCTTTTTCTCCACTTCCTTTTTATCCTCTTCCTGGTCATTGGCGTCTAACAACGCTTCATATTCCTTTATTTGGTTTTCAATGTAGTCAAGGTGGCGTTTGAGTTTACTTTCATTAAAGTTATTCTTCAATGAATTGTTTCCCCGTATCTTGAAGGAGTCAATGGCAACGGTTTCACCTTCTATCAGGTTCCATTCCTTTAACAGGCATACAAACCTGCGAAAGACTTCCCGGAAAGCTTTTGAATGATTTTTACGAAAATCTGCAATTGTTTTATACTTAGGTCGTAAGCCCGAAAGTAACCACATAGCTTCAATGTTGGTCTGTGCTTCGCGTTCCAGTTTCCTTGTAGTACGAAGACCGTAATGATAACCATATAAGTAAAGCTTCATTAATACCGATGGATGATACGGCGGACGTCCTTCTTCCATGCATTCAACATGGGCAAATCCAAAGCTTTTAAGATCGATCACATCGACAAAGATATCTACCACCCTAACAAAGGCATCTGCAGCTATAGCACTCTCCAGGCTCAACATGAACATTTGGTCTCTGTTTTCTCCTTGTTTGTGTTGCATAAATAGTGCGTTTGATATGGTATACAAGTTATTTAATACCAGGTACTTTACCTAAAACAAGGGATATTGGTTATTAACAATTTGAAGAGGTTTTTTCACAGGCTGACGGTT
>JAFGAC010000150.1 GCA_016933835.1 Clostridiales bacterium | reverse complement strand
ATCAACAAAACGGATGTAATTATTAAATTTCTCATTTTATCTAGTTTTTAAGTAGTTAAGTGGATTTGATAATATGTTTGCTAACGGTTGGCAATATGGCCAGTAAGGGATTGCGGGCGATTTCCTATCAAGGTACATGAAAAATTGAAGCGGGTTACATACCTTCGTAAATCACTGAAACCCTTATTGGCTATATTGTGTGTTAGCAAACGTGCTGTCATTTATCGTTACAAGTAATTTAATATCTAATGCAAAATAAAATATTTGTTCAATAGAAATTAAAGAGGGAACATAATAATCATAAATACTCTTTAATTTTCTTCTATATTATATCTACCAATAAAAATTTTATTTTCATCTTTAGCAACTGCAGCAAGTATAGAGCCATCTGAGGAGCATGTAATGCCTGTCCAATCCCTGCTTCCTATATCGGTTTCTTCTATCCATGAAGAACCGCCATCGACAGAAGTATATATATAACCACCACAAACAACAGCAGCAAGTATATTACCATCAGACGAGGATGTGATGCACTTCCATGCCCTGCTTCCTGCTGATGTACGTTTAGTCCATGTAATCCCTCCGTCGGAGGAAGTATAGATATAACCATCAATAGAAGAAAGAACGTAACCCTCATCATATAAATAGGTACTGGCGGTAGCTGCAAGCTTAGTTCCGTCAGACGAGGATGTGATGCTTTTCCAGTCTTGGCTTCCGGCACTACTTCTTTTTGTCCAAGTAGCCCCTCCATTGGAAGAGGTATATATATAGTCGTATTCAAACACATAAAACGGGGATAAGACCGTAGCGTAAGCACCGGCAACAGCAGCCAGTTTGGTGCCGTCTGATGATGATGCGATGTCTTCCCATTCTCTGTCACCAGAGTCGGTCTGTTCTGTCCATGAAGAACCACCATTCGTTGAGGTATAAATATATCCATTATGGCTGGCACAGGCCAGTTTCATGCCATTTAAGGATGATGCTATGCTTGACCAGTACCTATTATTACTTCTTTCATCTGTTCTGGTCCATGTGTCACCGCCATCAGCGGAAGTGTATATGTAATATTCGTGAACAACGGCTGCAAGTCTGGTTCCGTCGGAAGATGATGTGATACCCATCCATTTTCCATATGAATCCCAGTTTCTTGTCCATGATTCACCACTATTGGCTGATGTATAAACATAACCCGACATTTCCACGGCAGCCATCTTTGTGCCGTCTGATGAGGATGTGATACCCCGCCAGTCATGTTCTGTCCCTGAAATTTCTGCCTGTTGCCAGTTAAATTCCACTGAAGGTGATTCCGGGTTATCTTTATTATTGTTGTCGTCGCTACCTTCCTTTTCACAGGAAAAAAGGAAAAAGGTCAGGGTAAAATACAAGAATAAAAGGTTAAAGGTTTTCATAGTTTATATGATTTTAAATTATAATTAAATTACTCAATTTAGTTATAGCTAAAGTGTTATTGTTTACTATTCTTTATCGGGATAATTTATTTGTATATAGGTATTTATTCATTTCACTGTTTATGTTTTATTTTTAATACCAAAATAATGAATATGGTTCAGTTCGCGCATTTTTAATACTGTCAAAGGTTAATTTATGATAAACATATAAATTCATTTGAACAGGTTGGATTGTCCCCATTTCATTACTATCCATTCCGGGCATAAAGTCACCTTCCCATTTAAAAATATAACCATAGAATCCTTTATTAATTGTTGGGGAATTCTGATCTTGAACAATTTCAATAGTATCAGTTTTAAATTCATTGTCATTATTGATAGGGTTGGTATCGTCCTTATCGCATGAAAACATCAACAAAATCAATAAACTAACTGCTAATTTTTTCATTTTGCTATAGGTTTTATGATGGGTATCAGCATTTTCGCTAACGTTTGGCGGTATGAAACGTGCCGGATTGCGGGGCTGCGTCCTTATCCACTGTTGCAAAAGCTTGAGGCGGGACGGAACGCCCGATAACCCACTGAAACCGGCATGTTTTATGACCGCGTGTTAGCTGCCGTAATATAATCATTTACTATATTTTTCCAATATCTTAGCGCTCACCCAATAAATCCTGTTTGGAATAGTACATTTAAAATCTTCTCGTCTAATAAAGATCAAATATTTCCCATCTGGTGTGACTATTGCGTTGGCATCAAATTCAGGAGTATTTATCTCTTTTACATTTTGAGGATATGTCCAGGTACCATTTTGTTTTCGAAAACTGATGTATGTATCAACAAGACCGTAGCCACCATCTCTGCTTGATCCAAATAGTAAATATTTTCCCGAAGGATCAATAAATGGACATACTTCTCCACCAATAGTATTTACAGGTTTTCCAAGATTTTTAATTTCAGTGAATTTGCCTTTTTTTAAAGTAGCGCTATATATTTCGTTATTCAATGTATTTGTTCTATCAGGTTTCTTGAGTTTTTCCAGTCGGACAAAATATATTTCACCATTTTTAGAAAATGTTCCCATAAATTCCCTGCATGTATCTTGACTTAACTCCAAAACTTTTTCTGGAATATTCCATTTACCCTTTTTTTTCACTGTTTTAAATATATCAAAATCGGTTGTTGGAACAATATCATCGTTTAACCATGAAGAAAAGTAAATTTCTTCATCATTATAAAAAATAGGATTTGTATTTATTCCCCTTTTGCAGTAAGGTAGAGTATCAAATACAGACCAAATTCCATTATTCTTGTCCGAATAGGCAATTTTACTTGTACTCCAAATAGAATCTGTAATATCACATACAATCGCATTTCCGGATGGTGAAAATGAAATTGCACCTATATAATTATAATTTCTCTTTATGAAAGAGGGAATAATGAACTCTTTAACTACAGTATCAGGAGGTGATTGTCCAAAATAATCAAAATCAAATTTTATCTCCTGCGCTGATAAATTAAGATTTACTAATACTAAAAATAATAAATTGATTTGTTTCATAGTGATGAAGTTTTGCCGCTAACGGTTCGCAAATATGATTAGTTGCGGAATGCGTGGCACTTTCCTGTCGAAAAGCACCGAGACTGATGCGAGCTGTAAAACTTTATTATCCGCACCGAAACCGCAATTAATTATATTTTGCTGTTATGGGCAGTTGTTAATTGTCATTAATAATATATTCTAAAATCTTGTCTTTATCATCAAAATAATCCGTTGAATAAACAGGTATTCTTATATGTGGCTCAATCGTATTCGTCCCATTTTTGAAATATTTATTTTCACAATTTCTAAGATTAAAAAATTTTATAGAATATTGAACTCGACTTTTTGAGTTTGGCAACTTAAAATTGGCAACTTCTCCGTATGAAATAGGACTGCCTCCAGTTGGTTCTCCAATAAGAATAGCTCCATTTCGACAAAAATTCAGAGCATTGATTTTTCCAGATGAAAAGGTATTACGACCAATACATGCATATATCTTTTTTGAATTAAAAAAATCATTACTGATTAAGTATTCAATTAAAGGTTTTATAACTCCTGAATTCCCTCCTGAGTTATGACGTAAATCAATAATTAACGTAGATGGATTGCTTATCTCTAATACTTCGGATATGTCTTTAACAAATTCAACTATAGAATACTTTTTCAATTCTCTGCAATGATTATATTGTATGAAAAACAAACTATCATTAACCATTTCGAACCAATAGTTATCAAGCGTATTCTTTAAATATATGGGAGTTTTTTTCGGCTTTTCTTTTTTGATTGGGAAAAATCTTTTTTTAACGCTCAAATCTACTCCATTGTCGAAGTGAAAATTAAAGGTGTCATCATGATCACCAATATTCATATAGTCCAAAGCAAAAGGATTTTTAATTAGTTCAGGTAGTTTGTGATTTAGCCAATAATCATTCTCATGAGGAATCAAGCAACTTAATTTATTATTGATTGTATCAATGGGGATATTATTTATAGAAATAACTTTTTGACCGATATTTTTCTTCAGTCCTTTTTTTGCATTGGTAATAAAAACTCCATCGTCGAAAATTGCAACCTCAATGGGTAATCTTGAAAGATATTTCGTGTAAGGAAATCGCAATGTGTTGTGAGCCACGTTCATTCCGGCAATTATTCGCTGCAGTTCAAATAGAATTTCATAATCTTTTAATTTATCAAGATTTGTTTTTAGCGTCTCGATGTTATGAGTAAAATCAGTACTATCAATTAATTTATAAAAGTCCTTTTGCTTTTGAGGTAATTCCTCTTGAATATATTCAATATCCTCAATCCATTTTTGCTGCTTATTTTGAGCATTACAGGACAGCATCAATATGACTAAGAAAAAAAATATAAAAATCCTTTTTAGAAATATCATAATAATTTGTGTTTTATATTTTGTTATAAATCAACGTAATTTAAAGGTTTTTAATCACTATTGAACTCTCTCGTTGCCATCAATTGCCCATAACGTTTGATGGTATGGTGTCGTGCGGGATTTGAAAATCCGCTTATTTACGATAGATTTATAACTTGAGTATAATATATAAATTTTTTAAAAAGGAGGAATTATGATTAAACCAAAAGCTTCAGACTCAATTTTACCTGTTTCGAATCCAGCAAACATTTCCATTGAGTTTGTCTGTAAGGAATGCGGCAATGAAATCAAACCTGGTCTACTTAATTGTAATAAATGCAATTCAGCCTTAATTGATGGAATGGATCCAATATTAAATTGGATTTTAAGCAAAACGATTTATTTAGGGATACCAATTATTGTTGGATTAATTATTGGATTAATTATTGGTAAAGTTGATAAAGGATTACTTGGTGGTATAATTATAGGTAGCCTTTTAGCAACATCAATTAAGAGGATGGGGTTCAAAGGACAAGGTATTTGGGCAATGATGCGAATGGGCGACTCGACTTTTTTAGAGTTTTTTTGCCCTACCTCAACCTGGGAGAAAGGTATACTACCTATACTTGTATATTTAAGTGCAAATACTCACAATCTTTATAAATTCAATACTCAAAGTTTAAATGAACAAGAACTATCTATTGTTAAGGAAATTATTGATGCAAAATTGAAACCATCTGAAATCAATACAAGCATCACTCTTGAAAAAGAGCAAAGGAATCAACCGGTTAATCAACCAGAGGACAACAGTATAAAGATTCAACAGATTAATAAACAAGAGGGTAATAGTATAATAAATATCACTAGACTTCCTAAAACAAGAGGTTCATTTGATATTTTTGATGTTTACGTTGATGATAAAAAGGAGCTTGAACTAAAAAACGGTCAAACGTGCAAAATTGATTCTTACTCAGGAGATCACACGATTCGTATTCAGGTTAAAGGTTGGTTGTTTTGGAGTGACACCTTTTCATTTTCTTTGACTCCAGGCGAAACTTTCAATGTTTCATGTATCTCACGTTTCAATAAAGGTCCGCTGATTGAGCGAGTAAGTGATAAGAAAAAATAGAAAAAATAAAAATAAAGAAATTTACGATAATTAAAAAAGCCCAGCCCATAACAATGTATATAAAAAATAGGCGGTTTAGTAGTAAGTTCAAGGGTGTAGCCCGCTTCGACCTTTGTGTATTTTGAAAGTTGAGTGCAACGCAAACGCCTACTTTTCATATACGTAACGTT
>JAFGAC010000014.1 GCA_016933835.1 Clostridiales bacterium | reverse complement strand
GGTCTACGTGACCAATTGTTCCAATATTAACATGCGGCTTGTTTCTTTCAAATTTTTGTTTAGCCATTTTTCTTCCTCCTTAGTTAATTTATTTTTTATTTGGAGCCCACAAGCGGATTTGAACCGCCGACCTCCGCCTTACCAAGGCGACACTCTAACCTCCTGAGCTACATGGGCAAACAGATCTTACTTATATTTTGTCGTCTGGATTGATTTTTCCAATTTCCTTTTAATCCGTTGTAACGCGTTATCAATCGATTTAATAGGTTTGTCCATCTGTAAGGAGATATTGCTGTACGTTTTTCCTTGAAGATAATAATTGAGTACTTTCATTTCAAAAGAACTTAAATTTTGTTCGATTTGCAATTCCATCATATTTAGTTCCTCTTTAGAAATCATTAAATCTTCTGGATTTGAAATCGAATCTCCCGCTAAAATATCCAGTAAAGTGCGATCACTTTCTTCATCAAAAACTGGTTTATTTAGTGAAATATATGAATTTAAAGGGATATGTTTTTGTCGCGTTGCAGATTTAATAGCAGTTATCATTTGCCGTGTTATACACAATTCAGCAAAAACTTTGAAGGAAGCTGCCTTATCAACATCATAATCTCTTATTGCTTTAAAAAGTCCAATCATTCCTTCTTGAATAATATCTTCTTTATCTGCTCCAATCAAATAGTAACTTCTGGCTTTAGCTCGAACAAAATTTTTGTATTTCTTAATCAAGTATTCTTCGGCTCTGTCATTTCCTTTTTTGGCTAAATCAACAGTATTCTCTTCAAGTAAGCCATCAAAAAATATTTTATTAGCTGATTGACTATATTGCAAACATTTCACCATCTCTCAATTATGACTAATCAAATCCATTATACATTATCATTTATTTTCAAGTCAACATCCATCATTCTTTATTACTTAATTTATTGAGAGCTTCTTGTGATTTAATATCTAATCTATTTTCGATAGAATCTGATACAGCTATTTCTTTTCGATTGTATTTCTTTTTTATGCTGAGGCTCATAAATTGATATTCATAATAAAGTTCTTGCGGCAAAACTCTCATAGCGCCTTTACCCATGACAAACTGCTGTTCTGCTAAATCTTTAGTTACCACTCTGATTTCATTATTGATATTCTCACTCAATTCTGAAACCAATTTTTCAATATATGAATCCGCAGTTTGTGTGTATTTTGTGAAAACAATATCCACACCATCTCTTGTTTCAATTTTTTCTTTTTTGCTTTTAATCGTATAAGCATCAAATACCACAATCACTTTTTCTTTAGAATAGTGCCCAAGTTCAATCATCTTGTAAATGAAATCTTCTCGCACTTTTTCAAAATCGTGATCAATACCTCTTTTTAATTCTTCAATTGCATTGATAACATTATAAGCATCAATAATTAAAAATCTATTGATTCTCCTTTTTAACATTTTCAACCTCTTTGCCTATAGGCTTCATAAATCAATAATGAAGCTGCAACAGAAGCATTTAACGATTCCACCTTATTTTTCATCGGTACGCTGACAATATAATCACATTTGTCTCTCACTAATCTGGAAATTCCATTTCCCTCACTGCCCATTACAATTGCAAGCGCACCTTTGAAATCCGCATTGAAGAGTGTTGAATTTCCATCCATATCCGCACCAGCAACCCAAACATTATTTTCCTTAAGATATTCTATTGTCTGAGATATATTTGTTACTCTTGCTATTGCCATGTGCATAGCATAACCTGCACTTGTCTTTATAACCGTACCATTGACAGCTGCTGCTCTTCTTTTTGGAATAATGACACCATCAACCCCTGCAGCGTACGCAGTTCTGATAATCGCTCCTAAATTATGCGGGTCTTGTATCCCATCAAGAACAACAATCAGCGGATTTGTCTTTCCTTTTATCATATCTTCAACTTCAACATATTTATAAGGAGATACCATTATTATAACCCCTTGGTGGTTTTCGCCTTCACTTAATTCATCTAATTTTCTTTTATTTACATCCTGAACTACTATTTTTTTATCCTTTGCAATCCTTATCAATTCACCAAGGCCACTTACATTTCCTTCTTTTTGAACTAGCATCTTGTTGATTTCAACATCTTCTAGCAAAGCTTCTTTTACCGCGTTTTTACCAAATATCAAATCTTCCATTTCATCACCCTAAATTTTTAAATTTCTCCCTAACCTGAACAATATTTCCACAAGTCATTTTACCTTCAGGACATGGTCCCGTCAAACAACCAGGTCCTGCATCCTTAAAAATAGTCGGTGCAATTTTTCTTACAATAGATAACATTTCAGTCGCCAATTCTCTGATTTCCCACTGCGCTCTTTCACAAGTTCGATGTAAAAAGAAATTCTTGAGACTTCTCGCATTCATCGTCACAACTATTTTCGTTTCTGCAGCATTGGGGAAAACATATCTGGCGTCTTCAATTGCCTTCTTTTCTGCAGCACTTCTAGCTTTTATCTCAGAATACCCTTTTTCTAAGAAATCTTCATACGCTTTTTTACTTAAAATTTCTGTCAACCGATCATAATCTTTTTGATTTTTATCCATCGCCTCAATGAAAATTCTCTTTGCTTCTTCATTTTCTTCAATCGCAGGGGGAACAATATATGAAAACTGGTCCAATTTCACATACCGCTGAGACTGCTGTGAATATGAAGCTATCCGATGTCTTACCAATTGATGCGTCAACGTTCTGCTGACACCTTCAATCGCAAATGTGAATGAAATATGTTCAATAGGACTTTCATGTCCGAGATCCATAAGATGATTGATAAATTTATTCACTGAATTATCATCCAAATTCATCATTATTTCACTTGCATTCGTTTTTGAGTAACATAATTTTGCAGCTGCCGCAACAATCTTTTCAGGTTGCATTGTATGCGCTATCAATTCAACTTTCATAAAAGCCTCCCTTTACTGTACTATATAGTCGCTTTCTTCCATATAAGGAATCACTCCAAAGAGATAAACTCTCAATTTTATTTTATATTCATATTCCAGAATGAAATCCAAAGCATCTATTTCCTCATCTGATAATTTATATAATTTAATGATTCTCTTATATCTTAAAATATTTTGATTATTTAATTCTTCTGTTTTGTATTCATTATACACGGCATTTTCCAAATCATTTTTAGGATGATATCCATCAATCCATAATGATTTAATCAGCAATAACAGAAACAACACTATAACTAATACTAAATATATTTTTTCCGTTGAAGTGATTTTTCTCATATTATGCTCCTAATTGATTAATCAGTGTAATTGCCTGAGAAACAATCTCTTCAAGTCGCTTTTTATCCTGTCTTAAATAAAGCGAACCCACCAATGTTTCAAATCCTGTAGCATATTTATACTCTGATATCACAGCATTTTTGGGAGAAGACGTCGTTTTTTGATTTCTTCCCCACTTGACAATTTCCCACTCTTCTTCTGTCAGATACTCTTTCATATTTAAAATAGCATGAGCTTGAGAAGATGCCTTCACATATTTGACAACAAAGCGATTGATTTCATTTATTTTATGCTTGTTGACAACAAGTGCATAATTCCTAATATACAGTTCGTATACGACGTCTCCGATATAAGCGAATTTTTGAGAAGACATGCTTCTTAATTCATTTTCTGCCAATACATTTAAATCCAAGCTTTCAAAAAAAATCTCCATATTATTTCACATAACTCCATTTTACTCCTTGAGGAGTATCTTCTAATTTTATTCCTTTTTTAATCAATAAATCTCTAATTTCATCTGATCTTTTAAAGTTTTTATTTTTTCTTGCTTCTTGCCTCTCCTCGATCATTTTTTCAATATCTAAATCAAGCAATTGCTTTTCTTGAGTGAGAATCCCCAATATGCCCGTTAGTTCTTTCAACAATTCTAAAGCTTTCTTCATAAATTCTTCTGAACTTTCCTCATTTACATTTGTATTGATAAATCTCACCAATTCAAAAATGACAGAAACTGCATCAGCTGTGTTAAAATCATCATCCATCGCTTCAATGAACCGATTTCTGAATTCCATCATCTCAGCATTTTTTTGAAGCTCTTCCTCTGTAACTTTACTTTTTAAATTTTTGCCAATTAAAAATTCTAGATTTTCTTTAGCTGTATACATTCTTTCAAGTCCATTGGCAGCGGCAACTACTAAATCTCGGCTAAAATTGACAGGGCTTCTGTAATGAGCGCCAATCATGAAAAATCTGACAACCTCTGGGTCATACTCTTCCAGAATTTCTCTCACTGTAAAGAAATTTCCTTTAGATTTAGACATTTTTTGATTATCTATGTTTATATAGCCATTATGCAGCCAATATTTAGCAAAAGGTTTACCTGAATAAGCTTCGCTTTGAGCAATTTCATTTTCGTGATGCGGAAAAATCAAATCATGTCCACCTGCATGGATATCAATCGTTTCTGATAAAAACTTCGTGCTCATTACCGAACATTCAATATGCCAACCCGGCCGGCCTTCTCCCCATGGACTTTCCCAGAAAGGTTCTCCTTCTTTCTTGCTTTTCCACAAAGCAAAATCGGTTGGATTTTTTTTGTTGAGATTCACCTCTACTCGCGCACCTGATTCAAGATCGTCAATACTCTGACCCGACAGTTTTCCATACCCCTCAAATGAATGTGTATTAAAGTATACATCTCCATTATCGATGACATACGCAAATCCTTTTTCAATGAGAACTTCTATAAACCCAATAATCGAGTCAATATTTTCAGTCACTTTCGGATGATGTGTCGCTCGATGAATCCCTAAATGGTCTGCATCCTTAAAATATTCCTCAATATACTTTTCGCTTATCACATTTGAATCTACTTTTTCCTCTTTAGCTTTGTTTATTATTTTATCATCAACATCTGTAAAATTTTGAATATAGTTTACTTTATAGCCTCTGTATTCAAAATATCTTCTCAATACATCAAACATCATAAAAGGTCTCGCATTGCCAATATGAAAAAAGTTATAAACAGTTGGCCCACAGACATACATATTCACAACACCTTCATTGATTGTCTTGAATTCTTCCTTTTTACCCGTTAAAGTATTATAAAGTTTCATAATCCACCTCCAAAAATAAAAAAGACCTCTCCCTATACAAAGGCGAGGTCTCGCTGTTCCACTTTGTTGTTTTCTACTTGAAGTCTATAACGCGACCACCCGTCCACGACTACTAATGTTCATCGCGACTCTCATGAGGGCATTCCCCATTGTCTTTTCATCAACTACTTTCAGCCTTGGTAGTTTTCTCTGCGGACTATGACAACAGCTACTATTCTCAATCTACAATTTAATGATAATACTATTCAATCTCTTACTTGTTTTTTCTTTTCCCAATATTTTTATGGTTTCAACTAGATCTGATCCATGTACAGTCCCTGTTACACCGACTCTAATTGGCATAAACAAGTTTTTACCTTTAATTCCAAGATCCTTCTGCAGAGATTTTATCACTTGTTTTATTGATTCAGCATCAAACTTCTCTAAATCCTTCAACCTTGCGTCAAACTCTGTCAGCAAAACTTTGACATGTTCCATCGCAATCATTTCTTTCGCTTCATCTTCCAGAACTTCAATTTCATCATTAATAAATTCCTGTACATATTGTGTTATCTGCATCATGTAATCTAGTTTTTCTTTTACTAACACTACAATACTCTTAACCCAATCATATTTATTCTTCTCGTCTTCATCATTAATGATACCACTTCCAATCACATATTTCATAGCCAATTGCGTCAATCGATCATCATCGGCTTCTTTTATATAGTGATTATTCATCCAGTTGAGCTTTTGCACATCAAAAACTCCACCACTTTTAGACACTCTTTCTAAATGAAAATGTTCAATCAACTCGGACATGTTGAAAATTTCTCTTTCATCATCAGGCGACCATCCTAATAAAGTAATATAATTTACCAAAGCTTCGGGCAAATATCCTTTTCTATTGAAGTCTTCAACAGCGACATCACCTTGCCTTTTTGACAATTTTTTCTTTTCAGAATTTAAAATATTTGGCAGATGCACATACTTCGGTGCTTCCCATCCAAAGGCTTCATATAGGTTAACATGTTTAGGTGTTGAAGAAAGCCACTCCTCGCCTCTTATGATGTGTGTAATTTCCATTAAGTGATCATCAATTATTACAGCAAAGTGATAGGTTGGATACCCATCTGTCTTTATCAATACTTGATCATCCAAATCTGAAGTGTTGAAAGTCACTGTTCCTCTAACTACATCCTCAAAAGTGATATCTTTATTTTCAGGAAGCTTCAATCGGACAACATGTTCTTCTCCTTCTTCCACTCTTTTTTTCGCTTCATTTATATCCAAGTTTCTGCAATGTCCATCATAACGGCTTGTTTCACCTCTTGATCTTTGAGTTTCCCTCAGATCATCCAATCTTTCTCTTGAACAAAAACAGTAGTAAGCATTTCCAGAATCAATCAACTGATCAACATATTTTGAATATATAGACAGTCTTTCTGATTGAATATATGGACCATACTCTCCTTTTTGAACAATTTTATGATTTTCTATAAAAGGCCCTTCATCATGAAGAATTCCAGCCCATTCCATTGATCTGATCATTCCCTCAACAGCATCTTCAACCAAACGAGTCTGATCAGTATCTTCAACGCGAATGATGTATTTTCCATTATTTTGTTTTGCAAATAAATAATTATATAAAGCTGTACGCAAGCTCCCGATATGTACGAATCCTGTAGGACTTGGTGCAAATCTGACTCTAACAGACATGTTATCTCCTCCTTAAATCATACTTTTATAATAACGCACAACATGTAATTATTCAAGAAGATACGAATTGAATTTTAGGCCTGCTGCGAGATATGTATATAAATAAATCAGGTACAATCATCTTTCAGACAACATACCTGACTGTAAATTTAACTATATATAACAAATGATAATTCAATGCTTAATCGGAAAATTTTTTAGGCAATAAGACACTTACTATAATTACTAAAATCATCAACACATTAAAAAATCGTGAAGCATCTAATAGTCCAATATTATCTGCAATTTTACCAAAAAGCAGTATCAAAAGTCCTGCCACTGTACTTGCAAATCCCATGATCATGCCATTCCCAAAAGTAATATTCTCTGGCACAATTTTATGTGTCATGGTAATATTTGCTGTTGAAGTGGCATTCAGTGTATATCCCATCAATACAAATCCTATCACTGATACAATTCCTGATGTAAATGTGACACACAAAAATGCTATCAACGTCAGCGCATTGAATACAACCATGATTTTCTTTTCACCATAGCGATCACTTAAATAACCGCCTGTAAATGTTCCAACAGATCTGACAAACAAATGAACCGACAGAATAATTCCTGCTGTAATAAGTTCTATACCTTTTAAATTCAGTATTTGTACTCCGAATACCAACATGACTCTTGTTACTAGAATCTTCACGACTGCAATTCCAACTACCAAAGAAAGCCAGATGATATTATTTTTTTGAAGTTTGACTTTCAATTTTTTATCTAGTTCATTCTTCTTTGATAGATACTTGATTTCATCTATTTTTGATTTTTTAAGAAAATATGCAATAAAAATTCCTGGAATCATTAAAAACGCCAATGATCTTAATCCATATTGAGTTGCAAGCGGAACTGCTATCAACGGAGTGAATGTTGTTGCAAATCCTCCAATGGTCATAAAAATAGACAGGCTTTTCCCTTGCGATCCTTCCGACAAACTTGCTGCAACAGCACTTCCCAGCGGATGATATACACTTGAAGCAATTCCTGCAACACTGATAACAATCACTAGCAAATAGAAATTCGTGATAAATCCGGTAATACTCATTCCTATGGAAACCCATACAATACCAAATATCAAAAGAGATGTTTTCCCCACACGGTCAAGAAAATATCCAATTATCGGTTGCAGAAAAGTTCCACTTAATGTTATAGCTGATGCAATTACAGCTTGCTGTGTCAAACTTAAAGATAATTCCTCAGTGAAAAGAAAAAGAATCGGAGGTATTAAAGCCATGTAAAAATCATTTGTAAAATGTCCCACTGATACAGCAATCAATTGCATATTTTTCTTAATGAATTCCATTATTTTTTGCTTCCTATTTCAATGACTAAATCCATTTTGCTCATTATATGTTCATATCCATTTTCTCCATGTGGCAGTGTACAATTGCTGCAGTCTTTAATGCCATGTGTATACGTGAAGTTACCTCCACACTGATCACCAAGCATATAGAGTGGACAGAAGCAAAAAAGACAATTGAATTTTTCTTTTTCTAATCCCTTATGGCATGGAAAATACTCACAATTGCTATTCTGAACAAATTTATAATTTTCAGACATGTTGATAACCTCCTAATATGCTTTTGCTACATAAACCATATGCTTAGCTTTTTCACCACATATAGCACATGTTTCCCCAAGATTTTCTTCTTCAAATGGAATACATCTTATGGTGGCGGACATTTCTTCTTTTATTTTATCTTCACATTCCCGTTCTCCACACCACATCATTTTAACAAACCCTGGAGAAGTCTCCATTTGCGTCTTCAATTCTTCTAAATTCGAGGCAGTATATGTTTTCTTTTCTCTTTCTTCGAGCGCACGATTGAACATCGACTTTTGAATATCATCTAAAAGATTTGAAATCAACTCTTCAATTGTATCTAAATCAAAAGTTTCTTTTTCTAACGTATCTCTTCTAGCGACCATAACAACATTGTTTTTAATATCTCTAGGCCCTATCTCTATTCTAACAGGTACTCCTTTCATTTCATATTCATTGAATTTCCATCCAGGTGAATAATTATCCGAATCATCGAGTTTCACTCTTAAACCCTTCGCTTCTAATCTAATTTTCAACTCATTCGCTTTTTCTAAAACGCCTTCTTTTTTCTGCATAACAGGTACAATAACTACTTGAATTGGCGCTAATCTTGGTGGAAGAACCAGTCCTCTGTTGTCACCATGCGCCATAATAACTGCACCAATGAGACGTGTAGAAGCTCCCCAAGATGTATGATATGGATGTTGCAGTTTTCCATTTCTATCAAGATATGTTATATCAAAAGCTTTTGCAAAATGTTTTGCCAAGTTATGGCTAGTTCCTGATTGAAGGGCTTTGCCATCATGCATCAAAGCTTCAATTGTATACGTTGCTTCTGCTCCTGCAAATTTTTCTTTCTCACTTTTAATTCCAGAAATAACTGGTATTGCCAAAAAGTCTTCCGCAAGTTCTTTATAGATGTCAAGCATCTGAAGTGTTTCAACTTGTGCTTCTTCAGCTGTTTCATGAAGAGTATGACCTTCCTGCCATAAAAATTCGCGATGTCTTAAAAATGGACGCGTTTCCTTTTCCCATCTGACAACAGATGTCCATTGATTATATAAATAAGGCAATTCTCTATATGATTTAAGCCATTTAGAATACATTTCACATATTATAGTTTCAGATGTCGGTCGGATGCAAAGTTTTTCTGGCAATTCTTCTTTCCCACCAATTGTAACCCACGCCACTTCAGGTGCAAAACCTTCTACATGATCTTTTTCCTTGTTAAGTAGACTTTCTGGAATCAACATTGGAAAATACACATTTTCATGCCCAGTATCTTTAAATCTTTTATCTAGAAACATTTGAATATTTTCCCAAAGTGCATAACCATAAGGTTTCAGCACAAAGAAACCTTTTACAGGGGAATAGTCAATTAAATCTGTTTTTCTGATGACGTCAGTATACCACTGTGCAAAATCATCTTCCATTTTTGTTATCTCTTTTACGAACTCTTTATTATCGTTTGACATATCTTTCACTCCTTTTTTTTGCATAAAAAAACCTTCTTCTCATTTCTAGAGACGAAGGTCCGCGGTACCACTCTAATTAGCAAATTGCTCACTTAAAAGACGATATCGGGTCCGACCGCACAGTTTTCACTGCGTGCTCAGAGGTAGGTTCATCAATCACCAACTTAAGGAATTCACAGCAAAATCTTCCTCTCTCTGAAAAGTGTTCTTGAATACTATTCCTCTTCAATGCATTTACATAATATTTGTATTTATAATAAACAATTAATCATTTTTTGTCAACCATGACAATCGCTTGAGAGGAAATCCCCTCGCCTCTTCCTTCAAAACCCAACTTTTCAGTAGTAGTTCCTTTAATATTGACCAGTGATTCATCAATGCTCAAAACTCTAGCAATATTCTTGATCATTTCAGGCACATAAGGTGCTATTTTAGGTTTCTGAGCAATAACTACCGCATCAATATTTGATATGTTATAGCCCTCATTTTCAATAATTTTCTTTACCTTTTCAAGCAGTATAAGACTTGAGATGCCTTTATATGAATCATCTGTATCAGGAAATACTTTTCCAATATCACCCTTGCCTATAGCACCAAGAATTGCATCCATAATAGCGTGGAGAAGCACGTCTGCATCAGAATGACCCAACAATCCTCTCTCGTAGTCTATTTTCACACCGCCTAGTATCAATTCTCTTTCTTCAACCAATTTATGGACATCATAACCAATTCCTATTTTCATCTGATTCATTCCTTTAAGTTCCTTTGATCTTGCTAGATCTTCAACCGTTGTAATTTTAATATTTTCATAATCACCTTCAACAACATAAACAGGTATACCCAACGCCTCAACCAGACTGGAATCATCTGTCACACGCAAAATATCCTTTTGAAAAACAGCTTTCTTCATGATACTAAGAAGAAATCCCTGTGGTGTCTGAACACTTATCAATTCATCGCGAACAAGAGTCTCTGCTACTACCTCTCCATCAATTCTCTTAACAGTATCTTTCATTCGAACTGCAGGAATACATGCCTTCTTTAAGAATGTTTTTTCTATAACACGATTGATTAATTCTTCTGTGACAAATGGTCTTGCTGCGTCATGTATCAAAACAATACCTTCCGTCTCTTCGATAGAATCAATTCCTGAACTTACAGAATCTTGTCTGGATTCACCACCGCTGACAATTTTTTTGACTTTTGAAAAGGTTTTTCCTATTTTTACTATATCATTATTTTTTGTCACTAAAATAACAGCATCGATAAGCTTATGATTTTCAAAAGCATTCAGTGTTTTTTCCATAATGCTTTCTTGATCAATCTCAATAAGTAATTTATTCATGTTATTTTTCATTCTTGTTCCACTGCCTGCTGCCGGTATAACAACAGTAACTTTTAAATTTTTATACATGCCATTAACTCTCCTAAAAAAGGACCCTAAAGGTCCTTTTAATTTGGTTTAGCAAAAATCATTCTTCCTGCTGAAGTTTGTAAAACACTGGTGACAACCACTTTCAGCGATTTTCCCATCAAATACTTTCCACCTTCAACAACAATCATTGTGCCATCATCAAGATAAGCAATTCCTTGATCATTTTCCTTACCCTCTTTAATTACAAATACATCCATCTCTTCCCCAGGAATAGCATTTGGTTTTACCGCATTAGACAGTTCATTGATGTTCAAGACTTTCACGCCTTGAAGCTCTGCTACCTTATTCAAATTGAAATCATTAGTAACAACGCTGCCATGCATCTTTTGTGCCAATTTCAAAAGTTTGATGTCCACTTCTGCTACATCATCAAAATCAATATTAACAATTCTGACTTCAATATCCATTTCACTTTGAATAAATTTTAAAATGTCCAATCCTCTTCTCCCTTTAGTTCTTTTTAAACTATCAGAAGAATCAGCAATGTGTCTCAACTCTTCCAAAATAAACTCTGGAATAATTATTGGACCTTCTATAAAACCAGTTCTCACTATATCTGCAATACGGCCATCAATAATAACACTCGTATCTAAAATTTTAGGATTGAGTCCTCCGTAATTCTCTGAATCCTTTGTCGGAGGTTTCTTGAATATTTCCGTAATTTTGGTTACATCAGTAAATTTTCTTGTCGATACATTGATTCCCAAATATGCAAAAAATATATACGTAATAATTGTAAAAATCACACTTAAAATTGGAATCTGAAAAAGTTTGAAAATATTGCTGATAAAATAAGCAATTATAAGTCCGATGATTAATCCAAAAGCTCCTGTAATAATTTGAAATGTTGGAATTTTAGAAAGTTCCATTTCTGTGTAATCTATCGCTTTATGAATCAATCGAATAATTAAAGGTGAAACAAAATAAAATAGAAATCCTGTAACTATAGAAAATATTGAAACAATCAATATTGTTGCCGAAGTAATATTAGTCCCCAAATCAAAAATACCCAGACTAAGTATATATACACCTATACCCATACCGAATACGATTCCTAAAACCGCAAAAATGTATTTCATGAATCTCTTTACCACACACTCACCTCCCTCTATAAATATGATTTTTTCATACTCCAACTAAATAATTAATTCATTAATTATTTTAATTGCTTGAGAAAATTCAACATTCTCAATCATTTTAACTTCACTCGCTAAAATTTCTTTCGAATTATTGAGTAATTGCTTTTCACCTGTTGATAATCCTTTTTCACGGTCCAAAGCATTCAACATACTTATTACTTCAGTCATGTTTTCAATATCACCATTTTTAATTTTCTCCATATTAATACGATACCTAGTATTCCAATTGGGATAATTTTCAAACTCTTTTTTACTTGCTTCAATAAAAGACTCTCTAATTAAATCAACTGTCGAAAGTGGTCTGACATTTAACTCATCCGCTTTTTTTACTGGAATTTTTACTTTCATATCTTTGAATGCAATTTTCATTACATAGTAATCCATGATCTCGCCGAGCAAATTGATTTCTTCAATCATTTCCACGATACCTGCGCCATGCATAGGATAAACAATTCGATCGCCAATGCTGTACATAATATCACCTCATATATATATAATTATACACTATTTTTTGCAAAACAGGAAATTTCATATATTCATATTCCTTCTCATTTAAAATAATCTATGATAAAATTAAAATAGAAAATAAGGAGAAGTGATTTTATGAAAGATTTAATCTATGACGAATTTCAAAATGCCGTACAAGATGTAACTATAAGACATTCTACACTATTGGATATTATTACGAAACTTCATCAATCAACTGCCGATTCAAATCGCGCCGTCGTAAAATCTATTACAAGTTGCGGTTGTATCTCTCTTAACACTAAAAAAACTGAAATACCAACTGATATTACATTAGATGAGATTAAAAACTTTAAACATGATCATATCGAAGGTACCTTGTGTAAAAATTGCCAAGATGCTATTGAAGCCGAACTCGGCAATACTTTCTTTTACATTGCAGCTCTTTGTAATAAACTCGATTTAAATATTTATGATGTTTTACTTAAAGAATATAATAACATTACGACACTTGGAAAATTCAGTTTATACTAAACGCTACTCAAGAGCCTGAAAATTCAGGCTCTTATCTATTAAAAAGATATTTGAACGCTTCTCTTAAGCTATTCACTTCATAAATATCCATACCTTTAACAGCACTTCTGTCTTCTAAAGAATTTTTAGGAATCAATGCTTTAACAAAGCCCATTCGTTTGGATTCCATCAATCTTTTTTCAATTTGAGGCGTAACCCTTATTTCTCCTAAAAGACCCACTTCTCCAATAATAACCCATTCTTTGCTAATGTTTTTATTAAGCAAACTAGATGCAATACTTGACGCAATTGCTAAATCCATAGCAGGTTCACCAATTTGAATTCCACCTACAATATTGACGTAAACGTCTTCATTTGAAAATACCATTCCCAGTTTTTTCTCTAAAACTGCGATAATCATAACGAGTTTGTTATAATCAAATCCTACTCCCATACGTCTTGGAGAGGCAAATCCTGAATTGGAAACCAAACTTTGAATTTCTATCAATAACGGTCTTGTTCCTTCTACACTTGGAAAAATTACACTTCCTGGTTCATTCATATTTGAATTCTGCAAAAATATTTCAGAAGGATTGCTTACTTCCATCAAACCTTTAGATGTCATTTCAAATAAACCCACTTCATTGGTTGAACCAAATCTATTTTTAACACTTCTGAGAATTCTGTATAAACTGTTTTTTTCTCCCTCAAAATAAAGTACTGTGTCTACGATATGTTCAAGCACTTTGGGTCCCGCAATAGCACCACTTTTGGTGACATGACCTACAATAAACGTTGCAATCCCTCTTTCTTTTGCAATTCGCATCAAGACATTTGTCACTTCTCTTACTTGTGAAACACTTCCGGCTGCTGATGTTATCTCATCACTTGAAACCGTTTGAATTGAGTCGATTATTAAAACTTCCGGTTTTGCCATATCAATAGCAGCCAAAATATTAGAAAGATTGGTTTCTGAAAGAAGAAATATATTTTCTCCTTCGATATCAAGTCGTTTGGCTCTAAGTTTAATTTGCCTCATAGATTCTTCACCAGAAACATAAAGGACATTCATATCCGCTGAAATTTTTTTTGTTGTTTGCAGCAAAAGCGTAGATTTTCCTATCCCAGGATCACCACCCACTAAAATCAATGATCCTTTAACGATACCTCCGCCTAAAACATTGTCCATTTCAACAATATCCGATTTAATTCTATTCTCGTAGGACAAATCGATTTCAGTCAATTTCATCAAATTAATTTTACCTACAGGTGCCTGCTTGACTTTTTCATCAAATTCTTCTACGAAACTATCCCATTCATTGCATTCAGGACACTTACCTATCCATTTCACACTTGTATTTCCACAGTTTTGACAGACAAACATTGTTTTCTTCTTAGCCATTGAATCACCACTTATCTATTTGATATCTTATTCTACCAAAAAATAAGAACCATTCAAAGAATGGTTCCAATTATTTTAATCTTCAGCTTTAGCATTTTCAATAATCTTGATTGCCAACTGCATTGGCACTTCATCATATCTCTCAAAATCCATTTTAAAGAAGCCCTTGGCTTGCGTCATTGATCTTAAATCCGTAGAATATGATAAGATTTCTGATTGTGGCGCTTCAGCAATAACCTTTTGGTATCCTTTTTCATCTTGCTCCATACCTAAGATTCGACCGCGTCTCTTATTCATATCTCCCATGATGTCTCCCATGAATTCATCAGGGATAACAATTTCAAGATGCATAACCGGCTCCAATAAAATTGGCTGTGCTTCTTTCATGCCTTTTTTAAAAGCAAGCGATGCAGCCATTTTAAACGCCATCTCACTTGAATCCACTGGATGATATGATCCATCTAGCAGAGTTGCTTTTAAATTAACAACATGAAAACCAGCTAAAACACCTTTATCAAGTGAATCTTCCAATCCCTTTTGAACTGCTGGAATGTAGTTTCTTGGAACTGACCCTCCAACAACTTTCTCTTCAAAGATAAAAGGTTCTGTAGATGGTTCGAATCTGATATGAACATCACCAAATTGACCAGCTCCACCTGATTGCTTCTTGTGCTTGCCCTGTACAGTAACCGTTCCTTTTATTGTTTCTCTATAAGCAATTTTTAGGTTATCCAGCGTTACTTCTACACCATAATTCTTTTTAAGTTTGTTAATCAGCACATCAATTTGTATTGTTCCCTGACCACCAACCAATAATTGTTTTGTTTCTTTGTTTCTTTCAATCACGAATGATGGATCCTCATCATTCAATTTGTGAAGCGAAGTCCCGATCTTCTCTTCATCTCCTTGTGATTTTGGCTCAATCGCTTTGAATAATGCAGGTGCTGGAAATTTAATTCCAGGATATAAGATTTGATTATTTTTATCACATAATGTATCTCCTGTAGATGCATATTGAAGCTTTGCTGTTGCACCGATATCTCCAGCATCAATTTCATCAACCTCTAGCTGTGTTTTTCCTCTTAATAAGAAGACGTTGGAAATTTTTTCGTATTCATCTTTTCCTGGATTATAAACTTCCATATCTTTTCTTAATTTACCTGAATACACTTTAAAGAGTGATATTTTTCCCACAAATGGGTCCACGATAGTTTTGAAAATCAATGCACTAAAAGGTTCGTTTTCATCAACTTTTCTTGAAGTCGGTTCATCTGTTTTAGGATCGATTCCCTCATATTCACCATTATTCATATCTTTAGGTGTTGGCATATAATCATAGATCATATTTAGCAAAGTATGAATTCCTATAGATTTTTCTGCTGATCCTATTAATACAGGAACGATTTCACCTGAAATCACACCCCTTCTCAAACCATTATGTATTTCTTCCATAGTAAATTCTTCACCTTCAAAGAATTTTTCCATCAACGCTTCATCGCTTTCAGCAACTGATTCAATCAGCATATCTCTCACTGGTTTGATTTTAGCATCCATATCAGCTGGAATCGGTCCATCAATACAAGTATTATTTGATGCGACTCTAGCTACCATATCAACAACATTTACAAATCCTTTAAAATCATCACTCTCTCCCATAGGTATTACAAACGGTGCTACTTTTTTTCCAAATTTATCTTTAAGATCTCGAATTATTTTTACATAATTAACATTATCTTTATCCATCTTATTTATAAAGATTATTCGTGGCATATTTCTTTTTTCACAATAAGTCCAAGCTTTTTCAGTCCCAACTTCTATTCCAGAAGTAGCATCCACTAAAACTACTGCTCCACCTGCAACTCTTAATGCGCCAAATACATCACCCACAAAATCAAAATATCCTGGTGTATCCAACAGATTATATTTTGAGCCATTCCACTCAACTGGAATAACTGATGTTCCTATAGAGAATCCTCTTGAAATTTCTTCTTTATCAAAATCCGATACAGTATTGCCATCTGTAACCTTTCCCATTCTATTTGTATGACCTAAAATATTGAGAATTGATTCAATCATAGTTGTCTTTCCACTACCGCCATGTCCAAGCAATGCAACATTTCTTATTTTGTCGAATTTGTAAGTATTCATTATGTTCCTCCTCATATAGTAATTTCATTTAGCTTGTAATTAAGAGTATTCTGTATAAAATCATTGAACCCTTTTATTTTTTGAATATTCTAATTATTATTATATCAAAAAAATAGCCATGCTAAAAGCATAACTATATTTCTTCTGATTTAATTCTTTCAATCAAATCAACCACTTTTTCTTTTATCAAGTCTCTCGTTATCCTAAAAGCTTCTATAGGACCACCAGAAGGATCATCCAGTCCCCAATCTTCTTCGTGTTGATTCGGTAAAAAAGGACATACAACACCACATCCCATGGTTATGAGATAATCTACCTTTACTGGAATATCCCCAACTAGACTTGGTTTGTTATGGCTGATATCAATTCCCTCTTCTTTCATAACCTCAACTGCTTTCGGTTTGACTTCGGGATATTCTTCAGTGCCACCAGAATATACTTCTAGAATATCTTCACCCAGTGCCTTCGCCCATCCTTCAGCCATTTGTGATCGGCATGAATTATGAGTACATACAAATGCAACAATTTTTTTATTCAAAACTTTCCTCCTAAATCTTTTTTGTCATTTCACGAGATTTAATATCACACCAGTCATTCTCGAAATGATTGCTATGCGCCTTGACCCACTCCAACTCAATATAACGATTCTGGCAAAGTTTATCGAAATACTTCCAAACTTCAATGTTTTTAGCCTTTGTGCCATTTGCTGTCATCCATTCATTTTCTTTCCAATGGACAATCCATTCCGTAATCCCTTTTCTTACATATTGGGAATCTGTTATGATTCTGATATCTTCATCAGTTATTTCCATCGCCCGTATGACTGCTTCCAGTTCAATCAAAGAACTGCTTTTACTCTTTGATAAAAAAGATTTTTCTTCATAACATCCATCCAAGGCTTTAATTAATATCGTATAAGCACCTAAATTTCTTTTATCATTGAAACTGCCATCCGTATAAACCTCTATCACATTTTTCTTTTCATTCTCAGCTTTCACACTAATTTCACCGTGATCTACGACAAGAATATTTTGTCTGTCATTGAATTTTTCAACATCCTTACCGTCAATAATTGAAAATTTCAACTCAAATCCCTTATAGTACGTCTCCGGTCTTTTATTGTGCAATAATTTTCTCAGTTGATATTCATTGGCTCGCAACAAATCACTAAGGTTGTTTTCAGTCTTGAAATTCAACTCTTTTGTAATAGGATTGAATGCCAAGACAGCCACTTCTTCTCCCATGATTTTTATCTGAAAGAAACCATCTTTTTCATCGAGTATCTTCATCTTTAAGGAAGTCAACATTTTAAACAATTCCTGACATTTTAATAACCTCTACTCCTGCTTTTTCCCACTCTTTTATAATCATATTGATTCCGATGGAATCCGATGGCATATGGCCCGCTACTATTACATTTCCAATATTTTGCTCCTTGGTGGACTTTATTACATCTTCTGGAACATGCATGCAGACTATTGTTCCAACACCCGCTTCAAAGTAAGCGTTGTATACTTCACTTCCACCATTTGTTCCACCTGCCATCAAAACAGCTATTTTCCCTGCGTAAGAGTCTTTGCTTCCCACTCTAATAACAGGTTTGACAAGTGCTTCTTTGTACTCTCTAAGTTCATTGAGCACATCACAGATATCACCCAATGTGGCTTTCGGTCTGTCCGTGAATTTTTCATCCAGATAACCTTGAACAAATCTCTCTGTTATCAAATCTGCTGGCATATGGACATTCATATAGGGCATTTTCAATAAAACTGCCGCTGATCCGACACGATCATAGTTTGATACATGAGTTCCTATATCTACTGAATTTATTTTCTTTTCCAATGCCTTTTGTGCTTTGTTTATTGGAATGCCAAACTCTACCATTTTATCAATCTGAATTGCCATGACTTTCGCAAAATCAGTCTTCGGTGTTCCTGTTTTTGGATGATGGCTTACAACCAGATCCATTCCCAATTCTCTGCCAAGCATCAGTTCTTCAGTTTCCATATCTATTCCCATAATCAACTTCTTGATATTTTCACCTTCAACAATAATACCTGTATCAAAAGGTTCTTTTTCAAGTCCTGCCATATTCAAAGCGATGTCCATCAATTGTCTTGTGTTCATTTATGCCTCCATGTATTTTTATTTTATATCTTTTATTTTATACAAAAGTTAATCTTTTGTTAAGCTGCTGTTAAACATATTAAGAAAAAAACATTTAATCCATATTTTTTGCCAATAACTCATATCTATCCATTTATTGGTTTCATAGCATATTTGACTTGCAAGCCGTTTCTTTCGAAACCCATCTTTTCATGAAATCGAATACTGTTAATTTACTGTATTCAATTTCTACCCATTTTTTGCATAAAAATAGAATCTAATATCAACACTAGATTCATTTAAGATATTTTTTCATATATATATTTTTGTGCTTTCTTTTATATTCGGAGAAACCGGCACCTAAATATGTTTTTATGGCGCTTGTATTATCTTCATCAACTTCTAGCTTTATGAATTCTTTTTCATATTTAAATTGATTGATTCCAAATTCAATACCTTGAAGCAGAAATTCTTTACCCAATCCTTTACCCACTAGTTCTGGATTCAAAGCCAGCGCAATCTCCATCACCTTATCGACAGTGTAATACTCAAAGATACCGACCAATTTTTCACCTAAATAAACAGCATAGCCATGACTTCCTTTAGGTCCTTTCAACACGTTCTTTTTCTTATAATTTTCAAAATATATATCCACGTCAATAAATTCAACTACGCCTTCATATCTCCAAGCTTCTATTTCTATAAGATCTCCATACTCAAGAATTTTAAATTCAAATTTCACAATCTTTACCTCATATCAAATTTTTTATTTCAAACAAATTATACTTGATTTCATGAACTACTCCCACTTATGGAAATAGGAGCTTCCTTGTCAATATTTCTTTGCATGACAACTTTACCTAGGTTCAAACGATCTCACAGACCTTGATAGTACCAAAAATATATGATTAATACCAATGGTTTTGCTATATTTATAACTCTATTGTGAATCACCCCACAGTAAGGTACTTCACATTCATGTTCTTGACCTCAGGGTTCTTGCAACCACATTCCGAACATAGCTTGGAACTCCCATAATTGGATGATTCAATAATCAGCTCTCTGCCATACAACCGCGAATTGTACTCCACTATTTATCTGGATGCGAGCATAATACCTCAGAGATTTTTCTTAGCTAAATTGTAGCTCTTCATCATATTTTTCACTCGTAGGTCGTCAATCCCTATCGCTTGTTTTCACGAATGCTTTCTATGCAAATCTCTCAAATCTTTGCTAATCGTTTTTCAGGCTTTCTGGCTACTTTGGATTTTCATAGATTATTCATAAGAAAAGATAGCAACATCCTTGATTCCCATATTACCGTCTACTATATTAGAAGATTCAGAAAGTAGTTTAATTTCCGATTCTAGAAGAACACAAGTGAAGTATTTACCCGATGACATCTTGCAAATCATATAGGACCTCATCTCTCAGTGCCAGAAATCCCCCGACCATAAAAAACAATTCAAAATCCCCTGTCTATTCGACACTTTACTCCAATCACATCCCAACATCAAAATCCTCTGAATTGATCATGAATATGTGCTTGATATACCAATGCCCTCTCTCGAGTTCATAGTGGATGGAGACATGATAGCCATTCCATTCTTCATCAAATATGATTGCTTCAGATCCAGCCACAGCGATTCTCATCTTGCTTTCATCATAATTTTCCAGGTATTCTCTTTGTTCTCCCTCGTAGTTTGACAACATGGCCTCGTTGTAAGAGCTAAAAGAATCCTTTATTTCCAGACTCTCCCCAACCCAAACATGATGCGCTTGCAATAATTCCTTTGCAATGAGACGATTCAAGGGCAGCTGGGCAATAATCAAAAGCACAAAAATCACAAGCACATATTTATGGCTCTTTAGATATTCACTCCATCGAAATTCTGGTTCATACTCTTTCTTTTGGTAATCAAACAGCAAGAACAGCGGAAACAATGATAGCAATACATATATAAAGGTCAATGTTGTTCTGTCTAGATCCCAAATCCACATCAAATTCATCAGCACTAATATTGTCATTGCATATGGTGCGAATTTAAAACTTTTACCGTATTTTTTCCCCCATCGGTCTGTCCTTGAGACCATTAAAATTACGGGAAAAGCAACCACTAGAAGATACAGCAGATTATTGATCCCTGTTAAGGTCTTCAGCGCTGTCATAACATCATCCTTTCATATCCTGTCATCACTTGATTCTACATCTTCAGGGACAGGAAACCCATCATCAATTGCCTTGCTTCTTGTACATTAGTCTGATTCCGATAGCAATCATTGTAGCAAACGTCGCCAGAAGACTATTGGGAATAACATTCTCCAAAGCGAGGTAGATCCAGCGAAATTGTCTAGTCCAGCTGGTCCCAATCACCCAGTCAATTGCAACCATTTGACTCCTCAGATAGCCGATGATCAAAAATGATATCATCCATAGCCCAATGACCATTCTCTTTTTCATGAAGACCTCCTCAATCATTCTATCAGTCAACAACTTAACAACTATCAGATTCAACTGCCTGTTTTTCTCTTTTTCTTCTCACAATGAGTCTTATCATCAAGAGCAAGACATAGCCGATAGCCATCAGATTGGAGAATTTTCCATACCGCCATTCTAAGAATTTATTGAATCCAAATAAGGGTGTGACAAATCCAATATATAAGGGTGTTGCGATTGCTCTCAATTGTATGTGAGTATATGCAAAGCCATTGAAGAGACTTGCTAACGCTCCCAATGTGGCTAGCCACTCAGACCAAAGACCTTCAGAATTAACTATATGCCAACCCATCAAGGCCACAATAACAATCGAAAAAAACAATCCCGCATCTATCCACCACAGGTCCATATTAAAATCAGGAAAAGAGATGGATGGCAAAAGATTGACTCCCAAAGCCAAAACATAACTTCCTACAAGTATCTTTTTCTTTATTAACCACTTTTTCATTCTATCCTCTCCTAGTCAATCATTTGTGCTTCTATCCCATATTTTGTATGAATATTTTCTTTATAAAGCTCATGATAATAGACATAATTTTCATGATTCTCGAACCAAACATCCAGGGTTGGATGATAATCCAAGTGATTGTCATCATCTATTGAATAAAACCCAAAATCATATCGCTCGCCGTTTGGAAAAACATAATACAGAACTAAAATCGAAGGTTCATCCACTCTGACCAACAGGCCATCATCAAGAAAATTTTTATCAGCGGTCATTTGTATCCCGAGTTCTCTCGATTCATAGACGATCTTGTCACCATGTGCAATCGGATCGACAATTCTTGTCTCCTTATCAATTTTTGTTTCAAGGGTTCGCCAAATAACCCCTGACATCAACTGTTCGACATGACCAATGGAAATTTCTTCATCCTCGTAGGTGAATCGAACACCGTCGATCCAATCCTCCAAGTCGATTTCTGGTTGAAGAAAACTGTTGATCAAACGCGTCTCAGTCTCCATGGCTCCCAAACTTCCCTGAAAATAATTGCCTTTCCATGATAGATTATTACTTTTATTTTCCTTTAGATTGATGACAGCCACTCTCTTGCCCTCGATTTCTTCAATGCCGACAACTTCAATCACTGAACCTCTAAAGTAGCCATTGAAAAAATACTCCTGAAGAGAATAGGCAATCAATTTCAAATTGAGTTCCAGATTTTCTTCACCTAAAAAAGCCGGCGAAAATGCAACCAGCTCTTTTTCAAGACCAGTGTGATTCAAATCATATAACCGTAGCAAAAAATCGTAGTCATCTCGAAGCATCAATTCAGCCAGCGTTTTTATTAAATGTTCCTTGTTTTCAAGGTATCTCTCCAACTCCATGTTTTCATTTTCTCTTATTTCAAGTTGATTGCTCAAAGTCTCGATTTGAGCTGTCCATTCATCTTCAAGCTCACTTTTACGTTCATCTTGTTCCCCTTCAAAGGCAATGAATTCAAGTCTCATTTGATCAATCTCTGATTCAAGTTTGTTGATTTTACTACTTTGATTAAATATATACAAAATCATCAAAACAAATAATATTCCAAGGACTAACTTTAGGCCTTTCATTTTTCGAATTTCCATCGTAATCCCTCTTTCCTCTTAGGATTTATTCCACTCAGTTCTGCTATTTCGATAATAGAGCATGCCATAATTTAGAACTGCAATCAACAGCAGAAATGTCAATCCATGTGTTATGATAGCCAAATGACTGTTTTTGATGACTGTATATTTAAAGGGTAGCAAACCATCAAATACCATAGATACTCCTGTAGAAGCAAGACCATAGATCAATACCAAGATCACCAATTCCTTAAAGGTTTCATATTTGATTCCCATCAACACATTGAAGGGATTTTTGTATTGTTCAGTACTATCCATTTTCGCAAATAAATGGACAATCAAAGAGAAGCCCACCAATACAGTCATAGCCATATTGAGTATGACAGAGAAAGCGCCCCCAAGTGGAATTAGAAATAGACCGATGGATGACATGACAAATAAAAACAAGAGAAAATAAAGCACTGTCGAAAACATCAATCTCAGTCCCTTCTTTAGAGAAAAGCGGATGGCACTGGTCAAGCGGTCACCATTCAGCAAGTATTTTTGATAGGTGATAACCGTTAAAAACAAAAGGACCATGAACAGCAAATAGGATAAAAACTCCAATTTCACAGTATGCTCAATGAGTCCCGTTCGTCCAAACCAAGGATCCAGTCGATGCCTGTCATAGATTTGAATTTTAAAAATCAATAAAAGCAGAGGAAGACTATAAAGGAGTATTCTTTGTAGCAAATTCTGTTTGATTGTTTGATAGAGTTTTTTCATTTCATCCCCCGATATTCTTTTTTAGTCAATAGATTCTTTGTTTCTTTATATCTTGTCACTTCAGATAGCGTTCATAATTGAAATAGGATAGTGCTCTCAAAAGTACAGGAATAAAAAATATCAAGCTGAAAATTCTCATATCACTGCTGAAAAGAAAGCCAAAACTCAAAATGGCTGAAAAAACTGCAGAGACATTCCCCATAAAGCCGTTAATCGGGGTATTGCTTAAGAAAACTGTATTCAGGGATTTCACCCCTCTGGAATAACATTTTGTGTGATAGGGCTCGACGAACACAAAATTCACCGCTGTCACCAAATCTTCTCTGCTTTCAATCATTCTCCCGCATTTATTGCATAATACCAATTTTTCTTTCATCACTGTTGTCTCCTTACTTTTGTATTCTCAGTTGTCTAGAAATTGAAAAACATTTTACTGACCAGCCATAATATTAAAAGTATCAATAGCGCATAAAACAACCTATAGGATAAGGGATTCTTCTTCTTGTACACCTGATAAGCAAAGATGGCCAGCCATATGGGCCAGGTGAAATATAGTATGGCTGCTCCGATGAACTGTTCACCATAGGAGCCGATGATCAACAGAATATAGAGCATAGTTGGGAGGCTGATCAAAGTCAGTACCCCAATTTTTTCTGATTTTCTATACTTGAATTTCAATCCAATGATAATGATCATGATGATTCCGATGATCACTTGATACACTATTTTAGGAATCCAGTAGACCCATCTGATTCCGAATGTCAAATACAAATCAGTATTTTTATCAATGCTGCCTTCCCAGTAATATTGCCCATCCTCAATTTTCTCAAAATCAAGATTGGATCCCATGATGGCGTTGGACGGGAGTTTTAACTCGATCATCACATGCTTATCCCCTTCAAAGGAAGCAGCCGGTGATAGCAAGTAAATCTGATTCCTTAAATCTCTGATATAGTCACGGGTCCAAATTTCACCATTTTGCGATTGATAATTAAAATTCAATTGTACGGTTTCTCCAGGTGACATTTTCAATACAAAGGCTTCTACATAATAGTCGTTGTGATAACCGCCATAATAAAAATTTGCACTTTCATTGTTCTTACCGAGTTCATCTGGCAATACGAATACAACGTCTTTCTCATTCAAATCCTCTAATACATCTACAGAAATTTCCTGTTTTACAGTCAATAATTCCTCTCCACTTTGATAGGCGAGAAATGACTCATTGTCATCATAAGGCGAAATAAACCAGATTTCTCTTTCAATTGAAAAATCATTGGTATTCCTGATGAGATATTCAACGGAGTAATCCGTGAATTCGTATGAAGAATCCACGATAATCTCCAGATGTTCTTCTATCAATTCGATACCTGTCTGGTCATCAAATACAATCAGCATCTCATCAGCAGCCAAGGGAGCCGCACTATTCGCAAAAGCCATACTAGACAAACAGATGATCAGAATGACTATCGATAGCAATATTCTATTCTTCATCATACTTTCCTCTCTTATCAACAATCGGTTAACTGTTGGATTTCTTGTGGTCGACTTGCTATTTTCCTTTGTTTCAGTGACTCGAACTTTGCCTTCTTTGATGATCATTTCAATATTTCCACTCTGATAAACAGCAAACCTGCAATCTAATGACTCTTCTTCATATTTCCACTTTCAATCATTTAATTAATATTTCATAAATTCAGTATAACAAACTATTCATTTGTACACTAGTTATTAACATTATTTTCTATTTTTTCTGTTTTTCTCTAAGATTCTCACGCCTTTGAGCCATTATTAACGCAAAAGAAAGTAGAATCGAAATTCTACTTTCTTTTTCAATCATCATTCTAATATTTTTCTATAATTTCTTTTGTTACAGCCCCTATTCGATCAATTGTATCTTGACTTAGTTCAAAGCCTTTACTGTCTATCCATTTTCCAAAATCAAGATAAATAATTTGTCCCTCAGTGATTTTATCAAGAATTGCAAATATCTTGATATCCTCGCCATTCAATTTCTTCTCAGATAAATCTATGGCTTCATAAGATAAAACAATCAATTTTCTGAAATTATTCGCACTTTCTTCTATCTCTTCTTCTATCTTGCCATTCGATAGCAAGTCATCAAATTCCTTTTCAAATCCTTTTATTTCACTTTTCATTTCCAATAATAGATTGCTATCTTCTACCATTGGAATCTGATTCATTCTAAGAAAAATATTTGCATTCAGCACAAACATTGAATTATAAAACTCTGTAGCTTCAGGAGACCTTGTCTCAATGCTCTCTTGATCCGTTTCCTGAACACTCGATTCTTCATCTTCATTAACCGACTCAGAAACAAACTCGTCTTCAGTTTTATTTATATCCTCAGTACTTATATTATTACTGCATCCTACCATAGATAAAATAACTATACTTGCTAGTAAATACATTTAAAATCTCTTGTTCATATGAATCCTTCTCTCCTTTTTACTGTCCTTGCTTACCCTCGTCAATTATGCTTAAATAGCCATAAATAGTCAAGGATTGTTGCAGTCATACTGAGCGCGCGTCTATGAATATTTACGAAATTCCTGATACAATAAGATTAAAAATCACAAATACACCCACTATCCATAGAAGAACTCCGCTTCCTATATAGATTGCGATGTTTTTATTCTTTGACCGTTTAACCCTTTTAAAATTTAAAATAACCCACCGTAAGACAACAATTTGAATTCCTAAAATCACTAGAATTGAAACTGTCAATTTAATATTCTCTGGATAATCAAATAACTTGGATAGAGTATTGAACATATAAAGACCGACTAGACCGTAGGATAATGTATTTCTTATCCATATTTGTGTTTGCGTGTAGAAAAACATAGGCCTCCCTACTCTGATATTTTGCCAGTTCTTAGACAACCAATATTCAGAAAAGGCCAGTAAGATCAAAATAGATATTACCGCTAAAAAAGACCATGGCAATTCTGCTGATGGACGTTTCAAAACATCCTTAAGAATATGATAGTTAGAAAGATCTCTCATAACATGAAAAAGGAAGATAAAGATCATTCCTAACATGATTAGCTGATTCCTTTTGATAATCTTCTCCATAATGGGAAATGTCACTTGATCATCTGTATAAATTGGCTGAATTTCAGAATTCTTTTCGCTATAGAATACTTGATAGATCATATTTTCAGCTGCAAAAATCCAACCTGACTCTTCACAAAGCTCACGCAATGATTTTTTCTCATCACCTTGAGGATAGTCAAATATTCCTTCTTCACCGTGAAATGATATATTGAATTGAAGTTGCTTTGGCTCGATCTTTTCGAAATACCAAGTATTATTCTTAATCTCAACAAGCATCCAACCCTTGGCTGCCATCTGCTCAAGTTTACCTTCTATCTGCTTGTATTCATAGGCTTCTTGTGTAAATCTCTTTTTCTTCAATGTTTTCATCCCCTTAAGACGCTGCTGCTATCATTGATCATGTTTTTAAGACGATCTAACTCATCATCAAGCAACTGTTTGCCCTTTTCTGTTATACAATAAACTTTTTTCCCTTCATCTGAAGGAATCCTGCTCACAATACCCTCTTTCTCAAATCTCGAGACTAGGGCATACAGCGTTCCAGGGCCAACTGCAACTCTTCCAGCCGTCAATTCCTCTATACGCTGCATGACAGCATAACCATGGAGAGGCTCTGTCAAACATAATAATATATAAAACATGGGTTCTGAGAGTGTCTGAAATTGCTTTCTTGCCATATCATCCTCCTATATCGAGTATAGATATAGTTTATAACGATACTCGATATATGTCAACACCGATATCTCCCCCATACACTTTCACGTTTCAGCAATGTTTTTTTATTCGACAGTAATAAAAAAACAAACCCATGTATCAGGTTTGCAATTTAATAACTTGGAATGTCAACACTAATGTTTATGCGTTTTTTTATATTTCATGATGATCTCATCTGATATTCTTAAATCTGAACCACAACTTTCACACTTGTTTGGAAAAAATTTAAATCATCCAGGTAAACCAAATAAATTACCACAAATTGGACAAAAATAGGCTTTATAATTTAGATATAATATTAACAACAGAAATATTACACCTAATGGAGGTAAAATATATTTAACTAAAAAGGGTTGTATAAAATTGATATTGATTACAAAACTTAAGATTATTGCAGTAGGTACAAGAAAAAATAGTACCGCTATTAAAATAGTATATATTTTTTTTGCATTATTATATTTAATTAATTTTCGAATTTCCTTTTCAGTCATATAACCCTCATTCCTTTTTTCTGTATTTAACAGGTAAATAGTTTTTTTGTGATTGTCATAATTATTAAAAGCTTTTACCCCTTGCATAAGCATTTATATTTACTTAAATATTTACTTTCAAGAATATTATTGCATAAATTGTAAAAAAAATGAAACACGACTTAAAATATCGTGTTTCATTTCTCTTAAAGTAATTTCTGAAACTATTGGTCTTGTTAATCAACTCTATTTTACGTTTAAAAATCATGCGCTATTAATCCTATCTTACTGGACAAACACCTGTGTCACAGCCTTCATCACCAATATCAAATATTACTTCTTCTTTTTCATATTTAGCTATAAGTGAAGGTCTAAAAGGTTTCATCAAAGCAACTCTTTCATCATACTCTTCTTTTGTTATAAACTCATAAGGCAACATTTCATAGAAATTATCATCCAGTGACAAGAAAGATATTGCTATAATTTCATCCCAGTTTTCCCATACCCATTCTTCTACTTCTTGCCACTCATGCTCTCTGACATGAATGGTCACAGATGCATTATGATCTACATAATGTTCCATGAACATCTTGTAATTTTCCAACTGATAGATTGCTGATACATCGTACTTTGTGATTCCCTCAGGTGATTTTTCAGGGAACTCCACAACTTTTGTCGTACAAGTTTCCATATCTTGACCAACTTCAGGGAATACAGGGTATCCCAATTCCTCACATACTTTAACCAGCGGATCATGCGCATTGATTCTGACACGACGTATATAGTAGGGTGAATGAGAATAATGCACACCACTTGAAACTGTCGGCAATTGCGATAAAGTTCCCTCAGGTTTAACTGTAGTAACAAGTAAAGGCACGCCGCTGCCTATCTCCATTGCATACATTTCAGCTTCTTTTTGAGCAACAGATCTCAGTTTTTGCAGTAATTCTTTTTCATCTTCTCTAGTATATTTGACAGCATTGACCATGTCTTGCCATCCAGTCAATGAACAGCCAATCAATTTATCTCGTTCATGAACAGCATTCCAAAGCGGCAATTCAAGTTCTACCATTGTCATTCTGTAACCGGCTCTTGCCGACAATCTTTGTGCATTTAGAAGTCCGTTCAAATCAAGATTGTTATTTTCATCGACATATGCAAAAACGTTGATAGTCGTTAAATTACAGAGGCCTCTGTTATCCAAGAGTATTTCAGCACAAGGATTGACACCTTGGAAATTCGGTCTTTTTTTTGCACCCGCTTCAGCATTTACCCAACCCGGTTCTCCAGAGTATCTCATTTGCTCCAATTGCCAATGCAATTGCTCTCTTGAAGGTTTCTTTTTATAATAGATAGAATTATTGCTCATCTGTCTGTGAAGCAATTCTTTATCAACAATCCACTGACCATCAATTTGTTTATAAAGACTTGATTTTGCTCCGATAGATTCTTTATCTTCAGAATCTAGTAGAACAATTTCAGCAGTTCTTCGAACTCCTCCAACTACAACATTTTCGCCAATTATGTTTGCAACATCTAAACAATCAATAGCTCTCAACTTAACTCTTTTTTGATTATTCAAGAGGCCTGCTTTTTTTACAACACGGTGAATTTTTTCAAACATATTTTTTAAACTTTCATGGCCACTGGCTGTTCCACCAAAAGTTCTTAATTTTTCACCCTTAGGTCTTACATTGTCATAGTTGACAATAATCGTCTTTATATCTCTGTATTCATTGGAATAAATCAATTTGAAGAAGAAATCAAGCGACTGAACCCAACCTTCTTTACTGTCACCAACAGTAATCTTAACTGTATTGTTGAAATAAAAATCTAGTGAAGTACTATCTTCTCTTTCACTTCTTGGGATTGGTGTATAATCCTTATGAATCAGTTCATAATCAGTTCTGACTTTAGGTAATTTTTCTACATCTTCTTTTAAAATTCTCAAACCCACACCTGATCCAATCATCAACAGGTAAAAAATATCTCTGAATGAATCAAAAGAATCTACTATTTGAAAAGAACAATTGTAGTTTGACATTGGATAATGTTTTGCTACATCAGTATTGCCAACCCATAGTGTTCTTCCACTTAGGAATTGTCTTAAATAAAACATATTATCAAATAGTCTTTCAGCTTCATCTCTTGTTGTAGGTACTAAAGATGCATTGTATTCTACAGCTCTTCGTACTGTTTCCCACCAATACTCTCTACGTTTCTCACTTGGCAGCCATCTTGAATAGGTTCTATAGTAAACAAAACTTCCCAATTGATTCATTGGCGCTGATATATGCTTGTATTTGCTTATAAATTCATCAGTAATCAAGCGATTCTCTTTTTTACGTAAATTTCTCGTCCGGTCTTTTTCATTTCTATAAATGATGTACTTTTTGGCAGCATCTTTTCTAACACTCGCCATCAGTTCATTCTCAACCAAATCTTGTATTTCATCCACTTGAATACTTTCCGTACTTTCCGCAATAATTTTTTCTATACGGTTAGAAATTTCAGAACTGATTTCACTATCTACACCAGCTTCTGTCTCAAGCATTGCATTTTCAATTGCTTTGACTATTTTAGACTTATTGAACTCTGCTATACTGCCATCTCGCTTAATTACCTTGTACATAAAACCCCTCCAAACAACTATATGTAGTATCACTAAACCTCTCATGCACTATATATTGTACCAGACCTTTTTGTAAAAAGCCATGTATATTTGATGTTTTTTTTAGAATAAACTTAAATAATTATTGCACTTTCACTATTTTTCAACGAAAAAAAACCAGAAAATAAATTCTGGTTTTTCTTTGAACCGGCGATTACTTACTCTCCCAGGCAGTCGCCCACCAAGTACCATCAGCG
>JAFGAC010000149.1 GCA_016933835.1 Clostridiales bacterium | reverse complement strand
TCAGGGCTAATGGTTGATTGCATCTCTTTGAGTTGTCGTTCCAGTTCTTTGTACACCTTATAAGCTACAAACGAGATACAAATATGAGTTTCTATCCGGTGTTGCAACCGTTGGTATATCGGCCTTATTTTAAGGTCTGTTTTTGAGATCCTGAATGCCTTTTCAATTTGCCATAAATGTCCATAGTTTTCAATGATTTCATCCTTCGACAGTTTGGCATTTGTAAGATAGCCTTTTAACCCATCCCATTGCGCATCGGCTTCAAACTTTTTGTAATCGATGGATATATTTATCTGACCATCCATTTTGAGATATTTGTTGTACCCCCGGTTGTTAATACTGGATTTAGTCAACCTTCCTGTTCTTATTTGTCTTTCGATTTTCCTGAGCCCTCTTTCACGGTTCAAGCGGTCTTTCTTTGCCCTGTTGTCGGAATAGGTTATGATGAGCTTTAAATCGTCTTTGTTCACAATAGCGCTTTCTCCGCTATTTAGGTTTAATGACAGTATTTTATTTTGAATAACCCGCTTTTCTTTTTTGATCCTTGCTCCAAGAATAAACTCGTAGCCCCCAATTTGAAGTTCATAGATGTTGGCGTTGGATAAAAGGCCAGAGTCGGCAATAATAACCAATTGTTCTAACCGATATTTTTCTCTGAATGAATCTATTACTGATAGCATGGTGTGCCCTTCAAATTTGTTGCCCTCAAAAATGTCATACGCTAACGGATAACCATTTTTACTGACCAATAATCCTAATACAATTTGCGGGTTCTGGTGTTTGCCTTCTTTTGAAAAACCTGTTTTCCGTAGATCATCTTCCTGATCTATCTCAAAATAAAGAGTGGTTACATCATAAAACACCACATTTACCTCTCCTCCCAGGATTTTCTTCGTATGCTCATAGCTAATCTGTTGTATGAGTTCCTTTTGAGTAGAATGCAACTTATCCATGTAACGATAAATTTGTTGCACCGGATAGTCCATATCATGGTATTTGTCCAGATAATCACTTGTTTTCAACTTACTTGACGGATTGGTAAGACGAGATAAAACAAGTTGACGAAAAATAGCGTCATCCACGGCCCGAAAGCCAACACTGTCAAATATTTTGCCCAACAAAAGTTCAGTCCCAACCTCTGTATGTGAACTAATGCTTTGAAAAACAGACTTGAAAAGACTTGATCCATCCGAAAAATCTAACGCCCTTTGGCCACCAAAAGAAGCAATAAATTGATGCCCTTGCTTCACAAGATCAGAAATGACATTCGTATCACTTGAACTTCCAATGGTCTTCACCAATTTGGACTTGCCATTCTCTTTGGTTATAACCTGTACGCTGACAACTCCACTCTTATT
>JAFGAC010000013.1 GCA_016933835.1 Clostridiales bacterium | reverse complement strand
GGTCTACGTGACCAATTGTTCCAATATTAACATGCGGCTTGTTTCTTTCAAATTTTTGTTTAGCCATTTTTCTTCCTCCTTAGTTAAATATTATCCTAATAATTTTTCAGCAATGCTATTTGGTACTGCTTCAAAGTGACTGAATAACATTGTATAATTTCCTCTACCTTGAGATTTTGATCTCAAGTCAGTTGAATAACCGAACATTTCACCCAATGGAACTTGTGCTTTAACAACTTGAGCTCCATGAGCGACTTCCATCCCTTCAAGTCTACCCCTTCTTGAGTTAAGGTCTCCCATAACATCGCCAAGATATTCTTCAGGAACAGTTACTTCAACTTTCATATAAGGCTCCAACAAAACAGCCCCTGCTTTTCTAAGTGCATCTTTAATCGCCATAGAACCAGCAATTTTAAACGCCATCTCTGAAGAGTCAACATCATGGTAAGATCCATCATATAGTTCAACTTTTACATCGACTACTTCATACCCACCAAGAATACCACTCACCAATGATTCTTGAATACCTTGATCAACAGCTGGAATATATTCTCTTGGAATTGATCCACCTGTTACAGCATTCTTGAATTCATAACCTTTACCAGGTTCATTTGGCATAACTCTAATTTTAACATGACCATATTGTCCACGGCCACCTGATTGTTTAGAGTATTTATGATCCACTTCAACAGCTTTTCTAATCGTTTCTTTGTATGATACTTGAGGAGCTCCTACGTTTGCTTCCACTTTAAATTCTCTCAATAATCTATCGACTATGATCTCCAAGTGAAGCTCACCCATTCCAGAAATAATAACCTGGCTAGTTTCCTCATCCGTATATGTTTTAAAAGTAGGATCCTCTTCAGCCAGTTTAGCTAAAGCAAAACCCATTTTTTCTTGTCCCGCTCTTGTTTTTGGTTCAATAGCTACACTGATAACTGGATCAGGGAAAACCATTGACTCAAGTATAACAGCTTCTTTTTCATTACATAGCGTATCTCCAGTTGTAGTAAACTTAAGTCCTACAGCCGCTGCAATATCACCTGAATAAACGCCAGCGATTTCTTCACGTTTATTGGCATGCATTTGAAGAATACGTCCAATTCTTTCTTTCTTGCCTTTAGTTGAGTTGTAAACATAAGATCCTGATTCCAATTGGCCAGAATATACTCTAAAGAACGAAAGCTTTCCAACAAAAGGATCAGTCATAATCTTAAATGCAAGTGCTGCAAAAGGACCATTATCATCTGCCGGTCTTTCTATTTCTTCTTGTGTCTCTGGATCAATTCCTTTGATCGCTATTACATCTAAAGGAGATGGCATATAGTTTAATACTGCATCCAATAAAATTTGAACTCCCTTGTTCTTATATGCTGATCCACATAGCATAGGAACAATCGTGTTATTTATTGTAGCTTTTCTAATTCCACCCATTATTTCATCTATTGTCAATTCTTCGCCTTCAAAATACTTAGCCATTAATTCATCATCTGTCTCAGCGATAGATTCTATCAATTTGAAGCGATATTCTTCAGCAAGCTCTAATAGATCTTCAGGAATATCAATTATTTCAATATCATTTCCCAAATCATCTTTATAAATTCTAGCTTTCATGTCAACAAGGTCAATAATTCCTATGAATTTATCTTCAGCTCCAATAGGTAGTTGAATTGGAACAGGATTAGCTTTTAATCTTGTTTTCATTTGTTCTTCAACCCTGAAGAAATCAGCTCCTGTAATATCCATTTTATTTACAAAAGCAAGTCTTGGTACTCCGTACTTGTTAGCTTGTCTCCAAACTGTTTCAGATTGAGGTTCAACTCCACCTTTTGCACAGAATACTGCCACAGCTCCGTCTAAGACACGAAGTGATCTTTCTACTTCAACAGTAAAGTCAACATGGCCTGGCGTATCGATAATATTAATTCTCGTATTTTTCCACTGAGCTGTTGTAGCTGCTGAAGTAATCGTAATGCCTCTTTCTTGTTCTTGTTCCATCCAGTCCATTGTAGCGGCTCCATCATGTACTTCGCCGATTTTATGAGTAATTCCCGTATAGAACAATATCCTTTCAGTTGTTGTTGTTTTTCCCGCATCAATATGAGCCATAATACCAATATTGCGCGTTTTTTCTAACGAAAAGGCTCTTGCCATATGATTACCTCCTTTCAATACACAATTGTGCTATATATTTTATTACCATCTAAAATGAGCGAATGCTTTATTTGCGTCAGCCATTTTATGAGTATCTTCTTTTTTCTTAACAGATGCACCCATATTGTTTGCTGCATCCATGATTTCTTTAGCCAATCTTTCAGCCATTGTTCTCTCGCCTCTTTTGCGAGTATATGTTGTCAACCATCTAAGTCCTAATGTTTGTCTTCTTGAAGGTCTTACTTCAATTGGAACTTGGTAGTTTGCACCACCCACTCTTCTTGCCTTGACTTCTAAGACAGGCATTATATTATTGATAGCTACTTCGAAAACCTCAATTGGGTCTTTACCCGTTTTTTCTCTGATGATTTCAAAAGCACCATAAACAATCGCTTGCGCAGTTCCTTTTTTTCCATCAAGCATGATGTTATTGATCAACTTTGTTACAGTTTTGTTACCGTAAATTGGATCAGGTAAAACTTCTCTTTTTGGCACATTTCCTTTTCTAGGCACTGTACTTCCCTCCTTAAAATAATTTTTTCATCGGTACTCAACAACTTTTACATTGTCGTTGTGCAGTTGATAACCTATAGTTGCCCCTCCTTTGCAGGAGAGGCAATGTACTATTTTTTCTTAGGTCTCTTTGCTCCATATTTAGATCTTGATTGGTTACGGTTCTGAACGCCAGATGTATCTAAAACACCTCTTACGATATGGTATCTTACACCTGGTAAATCCTTAACTCTTCCACCTCTTATCAACACAACACTATGCTCTTGCAAGTTATGGCCGATACCAGGGATATAAGCAGTTACTTCTAAACCGTTTGTAAGTCTAACTCTCGCAACTTTTCTAAGCGCAGAGTTCGGTTTTTTAGGTGTAACAGTTTTAACAGCTGTACACACGCCTCTCTTCTGTGGCGAACTTTGAGTAACTGATTTTCTTTTTAATGAATTGAAAGTTCTTTGAAGAGCTGGAGAAGTTGACTTAGTAGTCGCTTTAACTCTACCACTTCTTACTAATTGATTAATTGTAGGCATTCACGCACCTCCTTTACTGATTATTCTTTTATTATTACCGCTGTCGCAGCACCAACGTCAATCTGACATGCTGATCCTATTTCATGCATCGTCGAAACATAAACTATTTCAACATTTTTTTCTGTTGCCAAATTTACTATTCTTCGTATAACATGTTGTTCAGCATTTTTTGCAATAAAAACCTTTTCCACTTGATCTTCCAATAAAGCTCTCGTAGATTGTTTTATGCCTATTTTTCTAACTTTGGCATTAATCAATTCACTGATTGGCATAATCATCCTCCTCTTTTTATTCAAAAGTTTCGTCAATATGCACCTCAAATATTTTAACATCAGGAAATTTTATTGTCAATGAATTTCCTATTAAATAATATCTTCATCAAAATTAATATCTTCAGCAGTTTCTATAGCAATGCTTTTATATTTCTTGATGCCTGTTCCTGCTGGTATTAACTTTCCGATGATTACATTTTCTTTTAAACCAAGAAGCATATCTTCTTTTCCTCTTATGGCAGCATCCGTAAGGACTCTTGTTGTTTCTTGGAATGATGCGGCAGACAAGAAGGAATCTGTTGCCAACGATGCTTTTGTTATTCCCAAGAGTGCTCTAGATCCAGTAACAACATTGCCATTTTCTGCTTCAATGACTTTATTGATTTTCAAGAATTCTTGATGGCTTATAATGCTTCCAGGTAATAGCGTAGAATCACCCGACTCATCAATTTTTATTTTAAACAACATTTGTCTGATGATGATTTCAATATGCTTATCATTGATTTCAACGCCCTGAAGTCTATATACTTTTTGAACTTCTTTGACAATGTAGTTTTGAACGCCTTCAATTCCTACAATTCTTAAAATATCATGCGGATTCACAGAACCGTCAGTTACAAGATCACCTGCTTCAACGATATCTCCTTCTTCCACTCTCAATGTAGAACCATAAATAATCTGAGCGCTGAATTCCTGCCCATCTTGACCTGTAATGACAACCTCTTTCTTACGAGGTGTCTCCTTAAATGAAATTTTACCAGTAATCTCAGCAACTACAGCAAGACCTTTAGGTTTTCTCGCTTCAAAAAGCTCCTCAACCCTAGGCAAACCTTGTGTAATATCGGCTCCAGCAACACCACCTGTATGGAAAGTTCTCATTGTAAGCTGTGTACCCGGTTCTCCAATTGATTGTGCAGCTATAATACCTACTGCTTCACCAACGTTAACCGATTTACCAGTTGCCAAGTTCTTGCCATAACATTTTGCACAAACCCCATGCTTAAGTTCACATGTCAATACCGACCTTACTTTGAGGCTAGTATAACCAGCCTTTTCAATATCATCTGCATAATCGTCAGTAATCATTTCATCTTTTGACACAATCAATTCACCTGTTTCTGGATGAATAACGTCTTCTGTTGCATAACGTCCAATCAATCTCTCAGTGAACTTTTCAATTAAACTCTTATCTTCTCTGAATTCTTTGACTACTATACCTTCAGTCGTCCCACAATCCAAATCACGAACGATAACATCCTGAGATACGTCTACTAACCTTCTTGTCAAATAACCCGAGTCAGCAGTTCTTAACGCCGTATCCGCCAAACCTTTACGGGCACCTGTTGTTGATATGAAATACTCAAGAACAGACAAACCCTCTCTGAAGTTTGAAATGATAGGAATCTCAACAGTCTTACCAACAGCATTTGCCATCAAACCACGCATTCCCGCCAACTGACGAATCTGATTCTTACTACCCCTTGCACCCGAGTGAGCCATAATAAATACATTGTTCAATCTATCCAAGTTGTCCATAAGCGCATCTGTAACTTCTTCAGTTGTTTGAGTCCACGTGTTGATAACACTGTTGTATCTTTCTTCGTCTGAAATCAATCCGCGACGATAGGCTTTTTGATATTTTTCCACTTTTTTTCTTGTTATTTCAATAAGTTCTTTTTTCTTTGGAGGAATAATCATATCCGAAACACTGATTGTGATTGCACCTCTTGTTGAAAATTTAAATCCAAGGTTTTTAATATGATCAAGCATTTCAGCAGTAATTGTATTTCCTTTTACTTTGAATGCCTGTGCAACAATTTTTTCTAAATTCTTTTTATCACAAAGAAAATCAATTTCCAAACCATAAGGATCTACTTTTCTATTGATGAATCCCAAATCTTGTGGGATGTTTTCATTGAAAATAAATCTACCTACTGTACTTTCAACAAGTTGACCTCCGTCATCCTTGTTCAGTTTTCTTTTAACCATTACTTTTGAATGTAAACCTACAGCTTTATTTTCATACGCCATAATCATTTCATCATAGTCTTTAAAAACTTTGCCGACGCCAGGTTCTCCTTCAATTTCGAGTGTTAAATAATAACTTCCAAGTACCATATCCTGAGTTGGAGTAGTTATTGGCTTACCATCTTTTGGAGCCAATATATTATTGACTGACAACATCAAGAATCTTGCTTCTGCTTGAGCTTCCACTGATAAGGGAACGTGTACCGCCATTTGGTCACCGTCAAAGTCTGCATTGTATGCTGTACAAACAAGCGGATGCAATTTTATAGCCTTACCTTCAACCAATACTGGCTCAAAAGCTTGAATTCCCAATCTATGAAGCGTAGGTGCACGGTTAAGTAAAACAGGATGTTCTTTAATTACTTCTTCAACAATATCCCATACTTCAGCGCGACCTCTGTCAACCATTCTTTTAGCACTCTTTATATTATGAACATATCCTTCTGAAACCAATTTTTTCATAACAAAAGGTTTAAATAATTCAAGCGCCATCTTTTTAGGCAAACCACATTGATAGAATTTCAAATCCGGTCCAACTACAATAACACTACGACCTGAATAATCGACCCTTTTACCCAATAAGTTTTGTCTGAATCGACCTTGCTTACCTTTTAACATATCAGACAATGATTTCAAAGGTCTATTGCTAGGTCCTGTAACCGGACGTCCTCTTCTACCATTGTCAATCAGAGCGTCAACAGCTTCTTGAAGCATTCTTTTTTCATTTTTTACAATGATTTCAGGCGCTCCTAAATCAAGCAATCTTTTCAAACGATTGTTACGATTGATGACTCTTCGATACAAGTCATTTAAATCAGAAGTTGCAAAACGTCCTCCATCTAACTGAACCATTGGTCGTAAGTCAGGTGGAATAACTGGAACAACATCTAGAATCATCCACTCTGGTTTATTACCAGAAAGTCTGAATGATTCAACAACGTCCAGTCGACGAATTGTTTTAACTCTTTTTTGTCCAGTACTATCTTTGAATATTTCTTTCAATTCTGCAGATAGCTCTTCCAAATTGATGTCTTGTAAAATCTTTTTAACTGCTTCTGCACCCATTTGCGCTTTAAATTTATTTCCATATACATCTTTGTATTCACCATATTCAACCTCAGAAAGAAGTTGTTTATAAGTAAGAGATGTATCTCCTGCATCAGTAACAACATATGATGCAAAATAAAGAATTTTTTCAAGAGATCTCGGTGACATATCTAAAAGAATACCCATTTTCGATGGAATTCCTTTAAAGTACCATATATGAGAAACAGGGGCAGCCAATTCAATGTGACCCATTCTCTCACGACGAACTTTTGCCTTTGTAACCTCAACTCCACAGCGATCACAAACAACGCCTTTATATCGCACGCGTTTGTATTTACCACAATGGCACTCCCAGTCCTTAGTTGGCCCAAAAATCTTTTCGCAGAAAAGACCTTCTTTTTCAGGTTTCAAAGTTCTGTAGTTGATTGTCTCAGGTTTTTTTACTTCTCCTCTTGACCACTGTCTGATCTTATCTGGTGATGCTAACCCTATTTTTATAGAATCAAAATTATTAAATTCAAACAAGGGGCTTTCTCTCCCTTCATCTTAGTTTACTCTTCATCGTCTTCATCAATGATAAAGTTTTCCTCAAATTCTTCGCCTTGCACTTCATTATAGTCTACAAATTCTTTGTTGATCATTCCTAATTCTTCAGCATCTAAAACAACAAAATCATCATCATCTTCTTCTTTGATTTCAATCTCACCTTCAGAATCATTGATTACTTTGACATCTAACGCCAAGGATTGGAACTCTTTTATAAGCACTTTAAAAGATTCAGGTATTCCCGGTTCAGGAATGCTTTCCCCTTTAACTATTGCCTCATATGCTTTAACACGTCCAACAATATCATCAGATTTCACTGTCAAGATTTCTTGCAATGTATGTGCCGCTCCATATGCTTCAAGAGCCCACACTTCCATCTCACCAAATCTCTGTCCACCCATCTGAGCTTTACCGCCTAATGGCTGTTGAGTTACCAATGAATAAGGACCCGTGCTTCTAGCATGTAATTTATCATCAACTAAATGATGCAGTTTAAGCATATACATGTATCCTACTGTAACGCGATTATCAAAGAATTCTCCTGTTCGGCCGTCTCTGAGTGATAATTTGCCATCTCTCGGATAACCAGCTTCTTCAAGCAAATCAATAATCTGATTCTCTTTCGCCCCATCAAATACAGGTGTTGCTATTTTCCAATTGAATTTCTTTGCAGCTAAACCAAGATGTATTTCCAAAACCTGTCCAATGTTCATCCTAGAAGGAACTCCCAATGGGTTAAGGACAATTTGTACTGGTGTTCCGTCTTCCATAAAAGGCATATCTTCTTTTGGCAATATTCGAGAAATTACACCCTTATTGCCATGACGTCCCGCCATTTTATCTCCAACGTTTATTTTTCTTTTTTTAGCAATGTAAACTCTTACCAATTCATTGACTCCCGGTGACAATTCATCTCCGTTTTCTCTGGTAAAGACTTTTACATCTACAATAATACCATTTTCTCCATGAGGTACTTTTAAAGAAGTATCTCTGACTTCACGCGCCTTTTCTCCGAAAATTGCTCGAAGCAATCTTTCTTCAGGTGTTAACTCAGTTTCCCCTTTAGGCGTTACTTTTCCTACCAGTATATCTCCAGAGTCAACTTCCGCACCAATGCGAATTATGCCTCTTTCATCTAGATTTCTTAAAGCATCATCACTTACGTTCGGAATCTCTCTTGTAATTTCCTCTGGTCCAAGTTTTGTATCTCTCGCTTCTGATTCGTATTTTTCAATATGAATCGATGACAAAGCTTCTTTTTCAACCAATTCTTCACTTAGCAATATCGCATCCTCAAAGTTGTAACCTTCCCACGTCATAAACGCAACAAGAAGATTTGTTCCAAGAGCAATTTCACCATTGTCAGTTGAAGGACCATCCGCAATAATCTCTCCGGCTTCAACTCGATCACCTTTGTTTACAAGTGGTGTCTGATTTATACAAGTACCTTGATTCGAACGTTTGAATTTTAATAATTTATGTCTTTCTAAAGCCATATTGTCGTCTCTTCTGATTACTATCTCATCTGCTGTTACTCTTGTAATAACACCATTAGCTTTAGCAATTTGAACAACTCCTGAGTCTTGAGCGGCTTTGTGCTCCATACCTGTTCCTATAATAGGTGCAACCGCTTTTACTAGCGGCACTGCCTGACGTTGCATGTTAGAGCCCATAAGCGCTCTATTGGCATCATCATTCTCAAGGAAAGGAATCATAGCTGTTGCTACCGAAACCATTTGTTGCGCAGAAACTTCCATGTACTCTACTTCGCCTTTTGCAAATTCTTTTATGTCTGCTCTTCTTCTGGCTACTACATTTTCTTTAATCAATCGATTATCTTCATCAATAGGTTCATTCGCTGGCACAACAACACTTTTTTCTTCAATATCAGCAGTGATGTACTCGATTTCGTCCGTTACAATACCAGTCTCAGAATCAACGATTCTATATGGAGATTCAATAAATCCATACTCATTGATTCTTGCATAGGTACTCAAAGAACCAATCAATCCGATGTTCGGTCCCTCAGGAGTCTCAATAGGACACATACGTCCGTAATGAGAATGATGGACGTCACGCACTTCAAATCCAGCACGTTCTCTAGAAAGACCTCCAGGTCCCAATGCAGATAATCTTCTTTTATGCGTCAATTCAGCTAACGGATTTGTTTGATCCATGAACTGTGACAACTGTGAACTTCCAAAGAATTCTTTAATTGCTCCGGTTACTGGTCTTATGTTTATAAGTGCTTGTGGTGTAATTGTTTCCAAATCTTGCTGAATCGTCATTCTTTCTTTAACAGCTCTTTCCATTCTCATCAATCCGATTCTGAATTGATTTTGAAGGAGTTCTCCTACCGAACGAATTCTACGATTACCCAAATGGTCGATATCGTCAATATCACCAACACCATGCGGCAAATTCAACAAATAACTTACTGACGCTATCATATCATCAATGATTATATGTTTTGCTATCAATTCTTTTTTTCTTTTCCCAATCATTTCAATAATTTCTTCTTGTGAATCACATGTTTCTAAAATATCTTTCAGTACTGGGAAATATACTTTTTCATTGATTACTGTATCTCCAATATCCGATACAAATGCATGTATAACAACAAAATTGCTGCCAATCACTTTTACAGTTTTGCCTGATTCAGCTTTAATCAGAACTTCTTTTATTCCTGCATTTTCTGTCATTCTAGCTTTTTTCTTTGAAATTTTTTGACCTGCTTCAACAATCAATTCTCCAGTTAAAGGATTGATTATGTCTTCAACCGTAACAAATCCATCAATTCTATTGGAAACCCCTAGTTTTTTGTTGTACTTGTATCGGCCTACCCTTGCAAGATCATATCTTTTTTCATCGAAAAACAGATTACTTATAAGTGTTGTTGCACTATCTACTGTCGGAGGTTCACCTGGTCGAAGTCTTTTGTAGATTTCAATCAACGCCTCATCTCTATTAGTTGTCGTATCTTTCTCTAATGTTTTATACAATCTATCATCTTCACCAAATAGCGAGATGATTTCATGATCAGTTGAATAACCTAGCGCTCTGATCAAAACTGTCAAAGGCATTTTTCTTGTTCGGTCAATTCTAACATAGAGAATGTCATTCGAATCTGTTTCATACTCTAGCCAAGCTCCTCGATTAGGAATTACTTGAGTAGAAAATAAATGATTTCCGTTCTTGTCGATTTTTCTTCCGTAATATGGTCCTGGCGAACGAACTAACTGGCTGACAATTACTCTTTCAGCACCGTTGATTATAAACGTTCCCTTGTAAGTCATCAAAGGAAAATCTCCCATGAAAACTTTTTGTTCCTTGATTTCACCAGATTCACGATTAATAAATCTAACTTTTACTTTCAAAGGAACACAGTAAGTTACATCTCTTTCTTTACATTCTTCTACGTCGTACTTCGGTTCTTTTTCCAATTCATAATCAATAAATTCCAACACCAAATTTCCAGCATAACCTTCGATGGGCGAAATGTCATTAAATGCTTCTAATAGACCTTCCTTTAAAAACCATTCATAAGATTTTTCCTGGATTTCAATCAAGTTTGGCAATTGGATTAATTGATCAATCTTGGAAAAGCTCATCCTTTGAGTTCTTCCTAGTTGTACAGGATGTGGCATTTCTCTTCACCCCTTATAAAAATAGATTAACTATGCAACAATTAACCAATTTACTACTAAATTTTTTTACAAAAAAATAAAATCGCATACTATTCGCATTATAAAATGGTATCATAGATGCGTAGATGCGTCAACATAATTTGCATTATTATTAAATTATTTATTTCACTCTTCATTATAGCACATCAAATCAGAATATACTCGGGTCTTTGACACTTGCATAAAAGAAAAATCGCTGAAAGTCTTACAGGGGCTTATTTTTTTGTCAAATTTACAATATATTTAT